>CAYPWL010000003.1:0-168175 GCA_964414425.1 uncultured Saprospiraceae bacterium | reverse complement strand
ACCAAAATACACATTCCTCTATCGCAAATAAAATCATCCACATTTAGCCCATCCCCTCGAGGAATTGCGTAATTATACCGCATAAAATTATCTACCTATATGACATGGCTCAAGCGCATCCTAACAGCGACCTTCTTACTACTCGTCATTGGCTTGATAATCGGGTGGTTCTATATAGGCAGCATAACTCCTGACTATAGTGAGAATAGAGCACTTACGGGCTTAAACGCTGAGACAGAGGTGCTCTATGATACTTATGGTGTACCACACATTTATGCTGAGAGCAATGTAGATGCTTATCGCACCTTAGGATATGTACATGCCAAGGATCGCCTATGGCAGATGGAGCTGCTCCGTCGTATTGCACCAGGCAGGCTCTCGGAGATATTAGGGCCAGCAACGGTTGAAACCGATAAGTTCTTTCGTCATATGCAGATCAGTAAGACTACTGATGCAGCCGTCGCCCGCTATAAGGCGACAACCTCCGACGAATTGCGCGCCTGCGTCAATGCCTATCTCGATGGGATCAATAGCTATGTAGATAGCGATGAGACTCCGATAGAGTTTACAGTACTGGGTATTGACAAGACCACCTTTGACATATATGACATACATAATATCATGGGATATATGGCTTTTAGCTTTGCTATGGCTCATAAGACAGAGCCCGTGGTTAGTCACATTTCTGAGCGACTCGGCTCTACCTATCTCAAGGCGCTTGACATCCACGTGGATACGAGCACTACGATGATTAAGTCTCATGTATCAGGCGATCTGGCCGCCCAACTCTCGACTACTGCACATGATGTCATGTACGGACTACCCCACCCTGCATTGATAGGATCTAATAGCTGGGTTCTCTCTGGCGATCTCACAGCATCTGGCGAAGTCATATTTGCGAATGATCCTCATATTGGTTTCTCACAGCCGTCAGTATGGTATGAAGCACATATCGAGACGCCTGAGCTCTCGTTCTATGGTAATCACTTAGCAGGATATCCATTCGCTGTGATGGGGCATACAGCTGACTGGGCCGTAGGATTGACCATGTACGAGAACGACGATATAGACTTCTACCGAGAGCGGGTAGATACTCAGAACAGAAACACCTATTATCATAATCGTCAGTGGAAGCCCATAGAAACGGCGGAGAGCACGATCGTAGTAAAGGGAGGCACAGATATAGATCTAACCCTGCGCAGCACTGTACACGGCCCTGTGGTCTCTGATGAGACTATGGGATTTGACTCTTCAGAAGTGGTCACTATGTGGTGGACATTTCAGCAGAAGGAAATCGATCTACTCAAGTCACTCTATATGATAAATACGGCCCAAAAAATGGAGGACGTCCAAGCGGGCGCTGCTCTCATCTCTGCACCGGGTCTTAATGTGATGTATGGTGATAAAGCGGGCAATATAGCCTGGTGGGCAGCCGCTCACAGACCGATCCGCCCTGATCACGTCAACTCTAAGCTTATCCTCAATGGTACTGGCGAAGATGACATCTTAGGCTACTATGATTTTGAGGAGAACCCTATGGCAATCAATCCACCTTGGGGCTATGTCTACAGTGCCAACAATCAGTCCGTGCGCACTGGCGCCGAGAACTATCCCGGATATTTCCTCCCCGAAGATCGTGCACAGCGCATCGTACAACTCATCAAGGCTGAAGATCAATGGGATGTTTACAAAGTTAAGATGATGCTCTTAGACCAGACTAATAACAATAGTGCCGATATAGCACAACATATTGCAACAGTACTTAAGGCAGCAGGTATCTCGGATGAGGGTCAGCAAAGCCTTGCCTCATGGGATGGAAGTTATGATGATAAAAGCATCTCACCAATCATCTATGTCAAGATGCAGCTCAACTTACTTAAGGACATCATGATAGATGAACTTGGCGAAGACATGTTCACTAACTTTAAGAAAACCCATCTTGCTAAGAGGTGTTATCATAAACTATTCACTGATGCAACACATCCATGGTGGGATGACACCACAACCGCAGCAAAAGAATCACAACAAGATATCATCACGAGAGCATATGAGCGCAGTCTCTCTGAACTAAAGACGCAGCTCGGAGCTGACCTGAGTTTATGGAGGTGGTCGAGTCTCCACACACTTGAGCATGTCCATACCTTAGGGGCGAATGAGATGCTCCGACCTTACTTTAATGTAGGCCCATACGAGGTTACCAGCTCCAATGAAGTGATTAACAACCTCCTCTTTCACTTAGATGAGGATGGCACCTACGAAGTGCACGGCGGCCCATCATGTCGACGTATCGTTGACTTCGCTGATGTATCTGGCAATAGCTGGAGTATTCTGCCAACCGGTCAGTCAGGCCGAGTCAAAAGTGCTCACTATAAAGACCAAGCTGATATGTACGTTGCTGGCGAGTATCGCAGAAAGTTGATAAATAGAGCAGATATCGAGCAAGCGATGACGAATAGATCGGTATTTAGAGTTAGCGAGTAGAGAATTAGTAACGAGTTATTGAGTGGCGAGTAGCAAGTTGACAGTATAAATCAACATATGTTGATTCATGACTCATCCCCATTTTCATCTCGACCTTGTGGAGAGATCCTCTGCTTGGTTTGCACGAGAATGGTTTTCTGCAATGTATTATGTGTTCTTTAAAAAAATCAAAGCTATAATACCGCTTTCTGCTACCCATTGACTCAGTCGTTCCGTTCTTTCCAGTACTGTCGGACTTTACTCTTAGAGATCAGGCAGTCATCCTCAGGTTATAGTCACTCCACTCGCTACATCCACTATATGGACCATAGTGTAGACCTGACACTCGTCCATTTCACCAACATAGCCTACTGGATAAAAGGGCCAATATGTTCATCACTCAAAAGATACTAATGCTCAATCATTTTGGAAGATTCCTGATTATCAGAGTTACCCACCTGAAGACACCTCTACTTCGGTCGGTATGAAAAGGGTGTTTTTTTTACAGATCGACTGTAAGGAAATTTCTAAATAGTTGATAGCGAGTAACAAGCATTTCATACCATCAAATGGTTGTTCGGGCTTGGACGTCGACAATTGAGTCTCAAGTATTTAGTTATCTCAGTCGTGCCTTCCTCGATATGAAAAAACGATTCTCATTAGCATGCTGACCGGATAGTTCTACTATTTACTGATAGCCTTCGTCAAGGTACTTATCCAATCCGTTCTTTCAACTTTGAACTTTTCAACTTTGAAACTCGATATAACTCGATGTTCGGGCAATATTGACCTGTTCTTAGGAACAGTAGACATTTATTTAGGTCAATAGTGGGTACATCTTTGCATTGTCAATACGAGAGAAGTTCTCGATAATAATTCATAATAAAACAAATATCACATGACTTTCAATGTACCAACACGTAACGAGGTAAATGCTACTAATCAAGGAATCTTTGACAACTTAGAGAAAGGAGTCGGATTCGTACCAAACATCTATGCGACTTTTGCGCACAGTGAAAATGCACTAAAGAACTTCCTTGATTTTGCCAATGCTAAATCATCTCTAAAGACTAAAGAAAAAGAAGTTATCAACCTCGCTGTAAGTGAAATTAATCAGTGTCAGTATTGCCTATCAGCACACACTGCTATTGCAGGTATGAACGGATTTTCTGCAGAACAAATCCTTGACTTAAGAGCAGGAAGAGCACCATTTGATGCGAAGTTGGATGCATTAGCAAAGTTAGCTGCTAATATCACTGAAAACAGAGGAGCTACAAGCCCAGAGGTTGCTGAAAACTTCTTTGCAGCAGGATGGACAAAAGAAAACCTAATCGATGCAATCAGCCTCGTGGGAGAAATTACGATAACTAATTATTTACACGGTACTACTAAAGTGCCGGTTGACTTCCCAGTTGCTCAGCCATTGGAGCTGACTACTGAGTAGATCACAAATATTTTCGCGCTCAGAAGATGCAGGTGCAATATAGATTGTACCTGCATTTCTATTTTTAGACCCGATAGGCTTTAGTTGCCTTTAGATTAGTTTGAGATCCTTGTAATATTAGAAAAAATGCCTCACATGAATAAAAAAAGAGTAGCGGGAATACTCATCAGTCTTTCTGGTATCGCCTTGATGGGCTATAACGCAGGCGTCAATGACAAATTAGGCACATACGACGATGATAGGCTCATGTGGATTGGATTAGCAATTGTATTCGTAGGGATATTTATCGTTTTCCCCAATAAGAAGGATACTAAGCCTTAATAAGCGAGGCGCCTCAACAGAGACTCAACATAATAGTAGTCGGCATATACGATTGGCACATCAACTTCAAATTCTCCAGGCACACTCCCCGTACTATGGTCCAATAAGAATGGTGCCACGTCTGACTGGTAGTGTTCAGTTGCCAGAGATTTATGGATCTGATCAACCCAACCTATATACTCGTCGGCATGATCGGAATCAAACTGTGCCAATTCAATCAGTGCCGATGCCGCAACAGTAGCTGCAGACACATCACGAGGCTCATCGGGAATATTAGGCGCATCAAAATCCCAATAAGGGATCATATCCTCCGGCAGGCGGGGATGAGTAAAGAAGAACTGTGCGATCTCCTTGGCACGATCCAAAAACCGATCATCACCCGTCCATCGATAAGCCATCGTAAAGCCATAAAGTCCCCATACCTGTCCACGAGTCCACGAAGACTCACTGCCATATCCTTGATGGGTAACCTTCTGTAGGACGCCCCCCGTGATCGTATCATACACCACCACGTGATAAGAGCTCATATCATCTCTGAAGTGATTGTCCAGTGTCGTCAAGGCATGCTGATAGGCGATATCATAAAAGATCGAATCCCCCGTCAGTCGAGTCGCCTCGAATAGCATATCAAGATTCATCATATTATCTATGATCACAGGAAACTGCCAGATATCCGCATTGAAATCCCATGATCTGATCGAGCCAACCGTCTCATTATAGCGTTCTATAAGGGTGCGAGAAGCTTGTATAACTACATCTTGATATTCTTTAGAGCCATTCACTTCGTAGCCTTTACCAAAACTACAATAGAGCTTAAATCCCAAGTCATGGGTATGGTCATCCCACTTCTCTTTCTCTACATAGGAAGTCCAAGTTTCGGCAGCTGACTTGATCCCTGGATCCTTACTATGTCCATAAAGTTGCCATAACGTCCCCGGCAGAAAGCCACTCGTCCATGATCGTGAAGGCGTTGCAATCATAGTCCCATCAGGCTCAAGTGCACGAGGTATCTGGGTAGAGTCTGGCGTCATGTCACCGATATAGGAAACCATCTTATCGGATAGTAAATCTAATTGTGCCGTGACTGTCGGTGGTTCATGCTCAGTAGATTTATTTACTGGATTAAAACAGCCATAAGAGGCGATAACGCTAACGAAAAATATATACAAACGAATCATGAGAGAAAAGTAGTAAATTCTCTTGGTTCTATCATAAATTGTAATCCTCTAAGCTCAGCGGTTCAGCCATATATTTTATCTCTCCTGATTCGAAAAAAAGATGATCGAAAACTACAGCAACAAGGTTTTTTTTTCGTTCTATAGCGCCCTGATGAATAAACTCATAGCTAAACAACTAAATCTGCCCCTGCGAGCAGTTGATCAAGTCCTCAACCTCCTTGACGAAGGTGCCACGGTGCCCTTCATAGCGAGATACCGTAAGGAGCGCACAGGTGGCTTAGACGAAGTACAAATCTTGGATGTATCCAAGGCGCAAGAGCAGTACAAAAAATTAGCTAAGCGAAAAGAGACGATCATCGCAACGATCAAGGAGCAAGGTAAGATTACCGATCAGTTGCTCCATAAGATCCAAGACTGTTGGGACTCAACAGTCCTCGAGGACATCTATCTACCCTACAAGAAAAATAGAAAGACCAGAGCCGACATCGCCCGAGAGCAGGGCCTGGAGCCATTGGCTAAGATCATCTCCGCACAGCGCAGCAGCAACTTAACAAGTGAAGCTAAAAGATACTGCCGTGGCAAGGTCAAAACAACAGACGAGGCGCTCTCAGGTGCTCGAGATATTATCGCACAATGGATCAATGAAGGCACCCGTGTGAGACAGAACTTGAGAAACTCCTATGAGCGATATGCTTCTATCGAGTCCAAGGTGGTGACCAAGAAGAAAGATCAGGCTGATAAGTATAAAGCCTATCACGACTACTCTGGAGCGCTCAACAAAACCCCCTCACATCGACTCCTCGCCATGTATCGGGGAGAGAAGGAAGGCTTACTCAAGGTGAGCATCACCATAGACATGGATCGAGCTCATGACCGCATCAGCCGATCGTATATCAGATCCAATGGCGCTTGTGCCGATCAACTTGACATGGCAATCGCCGATGCCTTGAAGCGCTTATTACTACCCTCTCTCGAAAACGAATGGAAGAAGAAATCCAAGGATAAAGCTGACCAAGAAGCGATCAAGGTATTTAGCAATAACCTTAATCAACTACTCCTGGCGGCACCACTCGGAGAAGTGGCTGTACTTGCACTTGATCCAGGCTTTAGAACGGGATGTAAGCTCGTGGTATTAGATCAGCATGGCAGCCTCTTGCATAATACGACGATCTATCCACATCCTCCTATGAACAAGGTGGATGCCGCAGCACATACAGTCAAATCATTGATACATCAATACCGCATCAGACATATCGCTGTCGGCAATGGTACTGCTGGGCGTGAGACCATGAGCTTCGTCCAAGACTTAGGTCTTGACATCGAGGCCTATATGGTCAATGAGAGCGGCGCCTCCATATACTCTGCCTCAGAAGTCGCTCGCGAAGAGCTTCCTGATCAAGATGTAACAGTACGTGGAGCGGTCAGCATCGGGCGGCGACTGATGGACCCACTCGCAGAATTGGTAAAGATTGAGGCGAAGTCAATCGGTGTTGGTCAATATCAACACGATGTCAATCAAACCATGCTGCATGAGAGCCTCGGCAATACTGTAGTCTCTGCCGTGAATGCCGTCGGCATCAACCTTAATACAGCCAGCAAATACCTCTTACAATATGTATCGGGTATCGGCCCTACCCTCGCCCAAAACATCGTCAGCTATAGAAGTGAAATCGGTGGATTTACCAGTCGCAAAGAATTAAGCAAAGTACCTCGTATGGGTAAGAAGGCCTATGAGCAGGCTGCAGGATTCCTCCGTATCAAGGACGGCAACGAACTACTGGACAATACCGCCATTCATCCAGAGCGATACAGCATCGTCAAGAAGATGCTCAAGGACAATAAACTCAAGGACTTAGCGGATATCCAAGAGCAATTTGGACAAGGAGCCATCGACCTATCTAAATATGTCTCCGACGACATCGGCATGCCTACCCTCAAGGATATCGCCAGCGAACTCGCCAAACCAGGCCTTGACCCACGTGGTGAGGCCACTACCGTGCAGTTCTCCTCGAAGATCAGAAGTATCGAAGACTTAGAGGTCGGTATAGTACTTACCGGTGTCGTCAACAACTTGACGAAGTTTGGAGCCTTTGTAGATATTGGCATCAAGGAGTCGGGCCTCATCCATATCTCTCAGATCACTGATCGATTTATCTCTGATCCAAGTGAAGTGCTGCGATTATCACAGCAAATAGAAGTGAAGGTGGTGGACATCGATGTCAATCGTAAGCGTATCTCATTAACCATGAAATTTTAATCCATGCATCCAAAGAACAAGTATCAAGGCAGCTATGACTTTGGGGCATTAGTCCAGTCGACACCCGCACTCGCAGATCATATCGTCCTCAATCCTCGTGGACAGCAGACCATTGTTTTTTCCAATGCTGCCAGCGTGAAGATCCTGAACCAGGCGCTCCTCAAGAGTTATTATGACATCGACTACTGGGAGATCCCTGAGGAATACTTGGTTCCGCCCATCCCCAGTAGATCTGACTACATCCATCACATCGCAGAGCTTGTCTCCGACCTTGCTCAAGTGAGGATGCTGGACATCGGCACGGGAGCTAATCTCATCTATCCGATAGTTGCCGTCAGCGCTTATGGATGGTCTGTGGTTGGCAGTGATATAGATACCGCAGCCCTATCCAATGCTCAAAGCATCATTGATCAAAATGAGATCCTCCAAGGGAAGTGTGAACTGATCCATCAGCCGCACAGACAGCACATCCTTAAAGGGCTCCTAAGTCCTAATGATCACTTTGATATCATGGTCTGTAATCCTCCGTTTCATGCCTCAGCAGAACAAGCACATAAGGTCGCCTCTCGTAAACGCAGAAACCTAAAGTATAAGAAAGGTAAAAACACCCTGAACTTTGGTGGACAATCCAATGAACTCTGGTGTCCCGGTGGTGAGATACAATTCATCAAGACGATGATCCATGAGACCAAGGATCATGTCTCACAGTGTGGATGGTGTACGACCCTCGTCAGCAGTCATCGACTCTTAGAGTCTCTGGAACAACTACTCATGAAGCTTAAGACATCCGAGATCCGCATCATCGATATGCAGCATGGGAATAAGAGTAGTCAGTTGTTGTGTTGGAGGTTTAGGTGAATTGTGTTGCTAAACACAGAAGCTCAGACCTTAAACACAGAAGCTCTATTGAAAGAAATAGATGTCCAGCTCATCGAAAAATTTAACTCAATCAAGCAAAAAGAAAGGGATCAAGACAAGATACTATCTATAGTATTAGAGATTTGTTCTCTTAGAGAATATAACCTTCCAGAATTATCAGCAATACTCAAAAGAGATGAAAACTGGATAAGCAGGAAGTATATAAAGCCACTTCTTGATAAAGGAAAACTGGAATATAAATATCCAGATATGATAAACCACCCACACCAAGCCTATAAAACTGCAGACTAATAAATGATACTTAATCCTGTACACATATGACAAAAGTTACAGAAAACGACATAGAACTCTATGCAATAGAAGAATTAGAGAACCTCGGATATACCTATATCTACGGCACTAAAGCTTTAGTGACTATTGACCTTTATAATGTAAAGCTCATACTCGACTACCACCTTTTATTTTTTCTCGTCTTGAGTATCGAACGGTCTCGGCTTTTGGTAATCATCATTGTTGGCAAAGTACTGATCATTTGAGTAGGCATCTTCATGAACCATGATTGATGCCTCTTTAAACCAAACTTCAGAATAGTTACCAGTTTCATATTGTTTTTGCAGATCTCCATCGTAGGTTTCTGCACCTGCACACCATACCGGATTGGTTTCATATGGCTTTCCATTCGTCTGACTATAGCATCCCTGCTTAAAAAATAAACCTTGACCTTCATAAGCTGTAGGAACCTCGACGCCATCTTGGCCGATTGGGAAGAACAAATCTTGCACCTGTTGTGGTATATCTGCCTTTGTTGGATACTCCGAAACCAACAAGTTCTTAGCAAAAGTTTTGGTCTCGTATCCTTCTCTTGAAAAACTCACATGCATCATACCATCACCTTTGGATTCGACGACATAGCTAAACTCTTCTCCAAGAGCTATGCCATCAGCTGGTTCTGGGGGGAAATCATCTTTGGTCTCTCCAACATCTGCGAAACTATATCCCCATATTGGGTATGAATAATCCCATCGTCCTGAGTTATCATCGCCGAGGGTATTGATTTCATAATTCCAGAATAAAGAGCCTTTTTCATGCCCAGGAAACTTCTTGTAAAATAGTTTGAATGGTTCATTCTCATGACCATCTGCACTATGTATTTGTCCAACTACAACAGAATAAGATGCCGCTACTCGTGCATCTCCAGTTGCAGATACATTCATTACTTTGAGCGTAGCAGACAATTTTGCTGGCGTCGTTGCTTTCCACTTTTTTGATTGAGCTAATTCTGTTCGAGTATTACTTGACGACCCGTGCGTATTGCCACCATTAGGTGTTTTATAAACCACCCAATCTGTGCCACTTTCTTTAGTGGTATAAAAGTAGTTTTCGTCGAATAACTCAGTAGCATCCCCAGCATTTGTACCATCTCCCAAAATCAATTTCCAGTCATGGAAGTACGGAGTTATCTGACTTGGCAATATAACTTCCGATATATCTGTCTCTGTTTCTGTGACACTTGAATCTCGAGTTGTTTCCTTGCAGCTTTGTACGATTAGAACAGCGGCAATAGTAATTAATACTAAGAGAGTAGATTTTAATGTTGAGCTCACATTTAAGATTTAAAAGTAACGAGACCGAAGATATTTAGAAACGGTAAAAAATGTAGTACAAAGGAATACCTACTCCGAAGCAGCAACAATCGTCTCCGCTATATTCCTATGTACCCAAAATCCTGATCTACGATCCAATAGTTGGAACATCCCGCCATCATCCCAGACGATCGTCGGCATGCCAAGTTCGGCGGCGGTACGAGCGTAGAGCTCTGCATACTCTAAGCGTTGGCTGATTTCATTTTCACCGATTGTACCCCACTCACCTAAGATTACTGGTCGATTTTCTTCTACGATCCATTTTTGATGGATGCGTTGTAGCTCGCCTTGTAGTGCTACTCGATCTTCATCCGTACCCCATGTATCTTGGGCAAGTCCTGCGAAGTCCCAGTCGAAGTAACTGTGTAGTGAAACAATGACCTTAGGATCATCATTAGGGATCTCGAGGTCATCCATTGTCTGTGAAACCGTGCTCGCTGCCCATGTAGGCACCATGATATGTCGTAGTGCATTATTACCTCCCGTAGCACGGATAGCATCCACTGCGGTTTTATTATACTGGTTGACGAAGCTGCGTCCATCTTCGGTACCACCGTTCCACTCTTCTGGGATGCCTTCTATCCTTGGCTCATTGAGCGTCTCAAAGATCAATGAATCATTGTAAGCCATAAAATGCGTCCCTACCTGCGTCCATAGACTTGCTAATCGAGCATTCGTATTTTCGGCATACTCCGCACTCGGTACTACCCAATTATTATCATGATGAACATTGATGATGACGTGCATGCCATTCTGAAAGCCATATTTAACAACCTCTTCGATATTGTCCAGGTATTGCGACTCAATCTCAAATGGTGCGAGCTCACGCTGATGAAAATTCCACGTAATAGGAACACGCAAGGTTCGAAATCCCAGCTGTGCCGCTACATCGATGGCTGTCCTTGTTGGTAGCGGGTTACCCCACGCTGTCTTATCTCTATCGATAACATCAAACGAATTACCCAGATTCCACCCTGGTCCTATCTCTGCTACTAACTGAAATGATGTAATATCCCTGACATCTCCAATACCTGCATTAGGATTGGGCTCAGCAGCAACCGGGTCCGGGTCTGGATCTGGTGGATTCATATTACCAGGAGTAGAGCCAGGTGTTTCCTCACTACCACAGGCAACGATTAATAATAATGACCATACAGTAACAACGATAAATAGGGATGTGTGCTTCATTCTTTAAAAATATAGAAAACTGCTAAAATTATTTGTCTCGGAGTGTCTATATCTATTCTATAATCTTTCGGATCGCATGGACGAAGGCTTCGTTGTTGTCTTGCGTGCCTACAGACACTCTGAGCATCCCTGGAGCATCGTAGTTATCCAGTGGTCGTATGAAGATGCCTTGATCAGCTAACGCCTGAAAGACAGCGAGATGATCTGGCACTTTAAACATAAGAAAGTTGCCGTGAGACTCATATACCTTAATATTCATCTGAGACAATTGATCATAGAGGTATTGACGACCACGTAGATTTTGTGCTGCCGTCTGTTCTACCCATGATTGATCCTCAACAGCGGCTATCGCTGCAGCCAGCGTCAACTTAGGAATGATAAATGGCCTAACAATCAGCCTGAGATAAGAGGCCACCTGTGGAGAGAAGTATCCATAGCCAATCCTCATGCCAGCGATACCATAGGCCTTGGAGAAGCTATTGATCCCAACCAGATTAGGGTGTCGATCGATATACTCATAAGCTCGAGGGTAATCTGCCTGATCTATAAAGTGATGATAGACCTCATCATAAGCCACGATGACATCATCTGGGATGCGCTCTAACAAGGCTTCAAATTGCGCCCTATTGATATAACTCCCTGAAGGGTTATTAGGACTGGTCAAAAACACGATCCGTGTCTTATCATCGATCGCAGCGATGATCCCGTCAACATCGACAGCATAGTTATCATCTATCAATAGTGGAACATCTACCGCTGTTGCTCCCGCCCATCTACTAAACGAGCGATACGGTACAAAAAACGGTGAGGATATGATCACCTGATCACCTACATTGACAAAGCCCTTAATGAGCCAATCAATGATCTCAGATCCTCCATTGCCACAGATGATCTGATCAACTTGGAGCTTACCGTCATAGTGCTTGGCCAGCACCTGCCTCAAGTTTAGATCCGTTGCATCGGGATACTGACTGACTGATTGATGATGATCCGCTATTGCCTGATGCACATGCGGTGAACATCCTAAGGGATTTTCATTGGAGGACATCTTATGGATCTTGTCAAATTGAGTGGGATCTCCCGACTTACCTCCTCGATAGCTGTTGTCTTCAGCAAAGTATAATTTGAATCTATCCTCGATCTTCTTGTGCATAGTTACGTGGTATTAGAGATGCAGTATGACAGTAAAAGTAATCATTCGTACTACGCTAAATGTCCTAAATGATTGACCAAATAATTAATGTCCTGTGCTCGAGATATTGGTCAGATAATAGATCGTAAATCCAACCATCGCCACTAATCCTACATAGGCGAGATATAGCAAGTAACTCGGGATCTCATAGCCTGTTTCTTTGCGCAACTTGAGCATAACGCTGAGGTTGAGCACCCCTAATATAGGAGCAATCAGAAAAGATATAATTGTAGCCCATTCCAACATGGTAATCATACTGGACGTGCTAAAATAAAACAGAGCAAATCCTCCGATACCCTGTACTACAAGTATCATAGGAAAGATCTTCTTAGTGAATGCGGTCTGCTCGGCATCATCCCTCATATCTTCAAAGTACAGGGCTCGCAACCCTTGAGTAACACAGCGTGAGAACGCATCCAAAACTGTGATCAAAGTGCCATAGATCGTACCAAAGGCGGCAACAGCAATAATAGGAAAAGACCAAGGGCCCAAATTGTCCGAAATGGCATGCAATAGGTTTTTTGAAAACTCAGTGGTGCCCTCACCCAATTGATTACCAGAACCATAAATCGTATAGGCGCCGATCACCAGAAATATGATTGCCGTCACTACAGTAAACCAATACCCCAGATTAAAGTCAAATAAGACCTGTCGTTTAGTAGGCTTTATATCCGAGGTTTCATTATTCTTCAAGATCCAAATGCTATTCATCACCGATGCTTCGATACCTGTCGGCATCCATCCGATCAAACCTATAAACAGTGTTAAGCCCGCTCCCTCAAGTAGTGGTCGTGGCTCAAAATCAGGGGCAGGCACTTGTGGCCCATTAGTCAACACAGCAACAAATGCTACAATAGCAGTGATCAACAGGGTAACTGAAATCAGTTTGATGATCCTATCCAGACCTTTATACCCTCCAGTCAAAAGGGCAACCAAGGTAATCAGAATGATCACGCCTGTTAACAAGCCATCGCTCAAGCCAAAATCAAAAAACGTGGATAAGAGTCCGGCACTCACCGCACCTATGGCCCCCGTCACTGCAAACATGCTAATGACGATCAGTAAGAGGAATATATAGATCGCCCAGACACCTTGGTCTTTATATCCCTTGAGGAGATTATATCCAGTTGCTGCCGCATAGCGCGGCCCAAATTCAAAAAATGGATATTTAAAGAGTAGTGCCAGCAGGATAATCCAAAAGTATACCATACCGTGTTCCGCTCCCGCTCTGGTGGATAGCACCAAGTGCGATGTCCCTATAGAACTACTTGCAAAAATCAACCCCGGTCCGATAGCTTTCAGGTAAGTCTTAGCCTTCATAATCTAACTGTAATATAAGGAGCAAAAGTTATTCTTGACTATCAGCGGAATTCATTCTAATGGAAATAGTCTGCTTCTATCGATCAGAGATATGCTTGAGAATAGCTGAAATAACTTGTTCCTCTTGCTCTTGCATCATGGAGTGCCCAGAGTTTAACTGCACAGCCTCGTACGAGGTATTGATCCAAGGTCGTTGTGAAGGAATAAGATCTGGCACCACTACTGGATCAGAGTCGCCATAAATGAAGAGGGTCGGTGTATAAAGGGTATCATAGAATAGAGCATCTTCGATATTACCTTCAATATCTATGGCTCTGTACCAATTTAAGGCTGCTGTCAGTGCGCCTGGTTCGGAAAACAAGGATGAGTAGCACGAGATTTGCTCGGCTGTCCAGATGTCCTCTACTTTATCGAACACCCGCTTCTTATTAGTCAAGAAGAGTAGCTCTGGCAAGAATGGCTTCCTGTCAATAATGGGATAAGCTTCCATGACATCTCTTCGAGTTCTACCATATTCCCCTCGGGATCATAACCATAGGCATAAGATACTCCTAAGCCTTCAACGGGCTCGGATCCTCGTGTCAACATATCTATACCGGCCTCAGAGAAACTATCATAAGTGGGTCGATCTGGATGCGACTGATAGCAGGTATGTGTCATGCCTGGCCCCTCTGGTTTCATCTTTTCGATAGACGCTGTCTGCTTGTGATCAAATGAGATGAGCTCTAATAGCATATTAGGCCCTTTTAAGATCACCTTATTAAGCACGAGGCTATCTTGTCCATACAGTTTATTAGCTCGAATATCATTGCTTAGACCATAACGATCTATGATCTCATAACCAGTCGCCTCTTGATAGAACTGTACCATCTTATCGAGATTCTTCACCGAGATACCGATATGGTTAAAACCAATAATCGATGTAGGAGAAGAACTGATCCGTGGTGTTGGCTCTAGTCTCCCATGGATATAGTACACCAAAGCTCCACCAAGGATTATAAGCAGTACTACCGATGTATAGAGTATCTTCTTGATCACGACGTAGTTATCACCCTTTCACCTTAAATGACATCTCCTCGTCCATATTGTAATACATAAATGACAGTAGATCTGCCATCTCATCTATCACTTTGTCAGTTGGCTTGCCGGCACCATGACCAGCACTCGTCTCGACTCTTATTACCACAGGATTACTCCCTTGATGATTGTGCTGCAACTCCGATGCGAACTTAAATGAATGAGCAGGTACTACTCGATCATCATGATCTGCAGTTGTAATCATAGTCGCTGGATACTCTTGCTCGGTTAGGTTATGGAGTGGAGAATACTCGATGAGGTACTTAAAAGCCTCTGGATCATCACTCCGTCCATAATCTTCTGCCCAAGCCCATCCTATGGTAAACTCATGATAGCGGAGCATATCCAATACCCCAACTGCAGGGAAAGCTACTGCATATAGATCTGGGCGCTGTGTCATGCACGCCCCTACAAGAAGTCCGCCATTACTGCCTCCTCTGATTGCTAACTTCTCTGAGCTCGTATATCCCTGATCAATCAGATGCTCAGCAGCCGATTGAAAATCATCAAAGACATTTTGCTTTCGCTCTTTCGTACCTGATTTATGCCACTCCGAACCAAACTCACCTCCACCCCGGAGATTCACTACGGCATAGATTCCACCATTCTCGAGTATCGGAAGCATGGTCGTGCTGAAACCAGGTAATAGAGATATATTAAATCCACCATACCCATAGAGCATGGTAGGATTAGAGCCATCTTTCTTTAAGCCCTTCTTGTGCGTGACAAACATCGGTACATCTGCTCCATCGTAACTCTTAAACCATATTTGCTCAGTCACATAGTTAGACAGGTCCATATCTATCTCTGGAGCTTTGAATAACTGATAGCTCAGATCTTCCGTATTGAGTGAGTAGATGCTCGTAGGAAATGTATAGGATGAAAAGGAGAAGAAGGCTTCTGTTTCTTCTTTCTTGCCGCTGATGCCACTGACGTTGCCAATACCAGGCAGTTCGAGATCTGATAGGTGATTGCCATCGAGATCAAAGACCTTAACCTGACTTGAGGCATTATGGATATATTCTGCAAATATTTTTCCTCCAGCGATGGATAAACTCTGGATCACATCTGCACTCTCTGGAATTACGTCTTGGATATTAGATAAGTTATTAATATCTACACTTATCAAGCGCTTCTTAGGAGCATTGGCATCTGTCAAGAAGTAAAGCTGATCACCATAACGATCAATCAGATTATAGTCCGCATCAAATCCATCGAAAACAGATTGCATTGAACCATTTGACTTGAGGTCTTTAATCTTTACTGAATTGCCTTTGGTAGATTCCGACTCTACAACCACCAATATAGACTCATCGTCCGTAACTCCTGCGCCAACATTCCGTTTAGGGTGATCAGGATTTTTATAAATCAGTTCATCCGCAGACTGATCCTCGCCGAGCTTATGATAGTAGAGTGAGTGATATTCATTTAAACCAGAGAGTTCATCACCTTCATTGGAGACAGGGTATCTGCTGTAGTAGAACCCACCTCCTACCCACGTTATCCCAGAAAACTTAATCCACTCCAACTCATCAGAGAGCAGCGTCTTAGTACTCAAGTCCAATACTTTAGCAGTTCTCCAGTCTGATCCTCCCTCTGATACGAGATAAGCGATATATCTACCATCCTTACTGAATGATAAGCCCGCTAAGGAAGATGTCCCATCTTCAGAAAACTCATTAGGGTTGATAATGACATCATCTTCTCCATCATCATTCAGTTGATACAATACACTCTGGTTCTGTAGCCCGTCATTTTTAAAATAGTAATAGTTACCCGCTTCTTTAAATGGGCTGCCATATCGCTCATAATCTAATAGCTCTTTGAGTCGATCTCTCACCTTAGATCTGAAAGGAATCTGCGCTAAATAATCCTGTGTAACTTCGTTCTGTGCGGTAACCCATTCCTTAGTTTCTGTACTGTTATCATCCTCTAACCATCTATAAGGATCGGCAATCTCAGTGCCGTGATAATCATCCACTACTGCTGAATCTCTGAATACTTCTGGATAGTCCAAACTTTGTTCGTTATTGTCCGTCATTGGGTTCTCTTTACAACTGATCACGACAAAAATAACTCCGATAAAGAGGAGAAGATGCTTATACATATATAGAATTTTATAATACTTGTATATTTATAGTCGTAAGTAATATAACCAGGTCTATGCTCATTCAAATCATCTTTAGTGTTCTTTTATCATATACTTCCCCTTCAGCGGAGACTTATAACTGTACAACACTATATGATGGTATAGACGTCAAGACAAAGCTTTATAGAAAAGAGTTGGCTCCAGAGTACTTCTTTTCCTATTCTCCACCAGAGCTCAAGAATGAACTCAAAACGCACAATCTCATGAATGTGGATGCTCAAGTGAGTAAGATTGAGTCCAATCAATACTTGAATCTCAACATCCATATGTACAGCGCTCAAGCTACTAAGATGTACGGCTCTATCGAAGCACAGTCTAAGATGGTTATTACAACGATCTACGGTCGTGAGATCGAGCTACTTAGTAGAGCTAAGAGCGTACCTCTATTGACTAATGATCCAGAAATCAACATCTATGTCGTAAGTTATGATCTCGACAGGTCAAGCATCAAAAGACTCAGCTCAGAGGAGATTGATAAGGTTGGTATAGAGTGGACATCAGGGTTTGAGGATTATACAATCTATGAGGTTGATTTCCTTAAAAATCAACTCGGATGTCTAAACAACTAAAATCCAAGACAACATTAGGCTTAGAACTACCTACCGATCCTCGATGGGTAGATATGACAGAGCAGTCTCTGGAAGACATCCTCACAGATCACGCCTACTGCGAGCAAAAGGCCGCCACCAGTTGCATCAGCTTAGTATCCATGTATCCAGAACTGGATATGCTTGTCGATGAGGTGATGCCAGTAGTTACTGAAGAGTGGGGACATTTCAGACTGGTGATCGCAGAGCTACGTAAGCGCAATCTAAAGTTAGGTAGACAGCGTAAAGACCTATATGTAAAGGAGCTCCTCAACTTTCAGAAGAAAGGCGGCACCTATGATGATCGATTACTCGAAAAGCTGCTGACTTGTGCGCTTATCGAGGCACGCAGTTGTGAGAGATTCAGACTGTTATCTCTACATCTTAAGGACCCTAAGCTCAGAGAGTTCTATCATGGGTTTATGGTATCAGAAGCAGGACACTACAAGATGTTTCTGAAGCTTGCTAAGCATTACTGCGGAGAGGAAACTACTAATGCTCGGTGGGCAGAATACTTGGCCTACGAAGCAGAACTGATCAGGTCTATGAGCCCTGACGGGACGACGATACATTAACGCTATTAACTATACAACGCTTTCAGTACACTATTGCAATAGTTGATTTCTAAAAATCACTTAAAAAAATCCAAGCATAAAAAAAGGGTTACACATCGCTGTATAACCCTACTTCAATATTAGTTTAAGCAGATAATTATCTTGTTGTTACTCGTCGGAGTATGCCTCCCTCATCAACTACTAATTCTGCATCTGTCCAACCTCTGTTTCTTGCTTTTATCTGAGCGCTCTTGGCATCCTCTATAGTTGGGAAGCCACCTATGACGAATATCGTCCACTCTCCTTTAGTCCATTGTTCTATCCTTCCGACACCTTGTATAGCATCAATATTGAACTTCAAAGGATCATCATAAGTACCCAGTTTTACTTTATACTGGCTCTCTGCTGGAGTAGTACTATTATAGTTATTAGGATTGTAGCTTGATCCACTGTTGTCATTAAGCAGTTCAAAATTAGACACGCTGAGGTTGTCTGCCGTTACAAAAGCATCGCTGTAGCCCGCTCGTTTAACTTCTGATAAGATGCTTTCTGCTTCCGAACGATCATGGAAGTAGCCCAGTCTGATCTTTACAGCATTAGCCTTGAAGAATCTATATAAGCTACCGTACTGTGACAGATTGCCGTAGTTAGACAATGATCCCTCTGAACGATTAAATGATGCTAATTGAATGAAGAATACATTTTCATTAGCCACTTCATTCGTTAGATTAATGATTCCCGTCAGTTTAGCGCCTTCAAGAGAGAAGTTGTTATCTACGAATGTCACAGTCTCTCCACTACTTACAGTAACTACTGCAGGAGATCCTCCTGTTGTGTTTGTTGGTACCGCATCTGTATTGACTGGTTGATTCTGTGCTGCTAACTCTTCTAAGTCTACTGCTGGCGGAATCTGTAATGCTAACTCTTGCGGCTGCTCACTAATCGGATAGGCAATATAGATGTCATCCTTACCTCTACCTCCTAATCTATTAGAGCTGAAGTAGTATGCGCCACTGCTCTGATCTACTACTAAGTAGTAATCATCAGATGGAGAGTTCACTCCTTTGCCCATATTATCCGCCTGAGTCCATGAGCCATTGAAAGCTTCTGAAGTAAAGAGGTCGTAACCCCCTAATCCTTGCTTATAGTCCGATGCGAAGTATAATTGTTCTCCGTCAAAGTATGGCGTAATCTCATTACCAGGAGAGTTGATCGCCGGCCCAAGATTTTCGGGCTGAGACCATTTTCCATCTCTGAGATATGATACGTATATATCGAATCCTCCATGACCTCCAGGTCTATTAGAAGCAAAATACAAGGCACTACCACTAAACCCTAATGAAGGAAATGCATAACTATACTCTACTTCATTGTAAGGGAATGGCTTAATCTCACCAAAGTCTCCCGTCGGATCTGTAAACGCAAAATAAATGCTCATGTCAGACTCATCAGAGAATACATAGTTAGATGACTTGGTAAAGTTATTACGAGTGAATGCCACCATTCTCCCATCACGAGAGTAGCTCAATGGTCCAAGATTGAATAACTCCTTGTTATCAGGACGCAAGAATGAGATATCACGTGCTGATGTTATTTTTTCTTTAGCTGCTATGTATAATTGATTGCCACGTCTGGTGATGTAGCTCTCATTTTTCTTGTCGTTCTCTCTTTTTAAATCTTCTCTGAATGATGCGAAGACCACATTGTCGTTGAAGAATGTAGGCCCGATATCAGACTCTTTAGAATTGCCTTCGTAGGCAATCACATCATACTTTGATTTAGTTTGTAAGAGTTCCTTGGCCTGTTCATTACTTTCTATCCAGTAATCTGCTTGTGGACCATTGACCTCACTATACTGAGCATACCATGATGATGCTTGACCGTATAGCCCAACCTTCTTTAGCGTATGTGCATAGTTGAGTTGATAGTCCGCATCAAGATTCTCGTCATACTGAAATGCTTTCTCATATGCCTTGAGTGCGTCAAGAGGGTTATTCATCATCCTATAGGCTTCTGCCAGTTGTGCATAGGCATATGCATTTTCTGGATCCACTGCTATAACAGACTCATATCCTTTAACTGCAAGGTCAAAAGCTTTTAATCTAAGTAGCTTATCCGCCTTGGCAACACCTGATTGTGCTGATACTGAGGATGCCAAAGCTATCGCGAGAAGGAGAAATAATGATCGAATGAACATATCCGAATATTTAATTATCAATTACGTAATCACCTAATAGGTCGTCTATACACAAACGACCTTCGAGCAAATATATTAAATAATATTCGAATATATAAACTAATGTCTATCTGTTATATGATTAAGCAGAGCGATCAAAATAGCCTAATAGACTGATCAGAGAAAAACCGACTATGGCTGCTATGACAACCAGTATAGTTTTAGGATCACCGTATACCTGATATTGAGAGGGGATCAGATTGATTTCACTTACAATTTTGAACTCCTCAGGGTCTGGCAAAACGATGCTATTAATATCGACGATTCGCTGTGCTGCCTTGTCATAGGCTGTCTCGATGAGCTTCCACGGCCATATCTTATTCAGTGAGCCGAGTAGTACTCCGATGAGGCAAGCCATGGTCGGCTGTTCGTAGTTTTTAAATAAATATGACAATACTCTGGCGAATGAAAACAACCCAACTAAGACGCCAGCCGTCATCGTCACAACTATGAGCAATTGATCTGTGCTAAAATCCATCTTAAGCACACTCTTGAGTGATCCTATAACCGTATGGTACAGTCCGAAGAGCAATAGGATAAAGCTGCCTGACACACCCGGTAGCATTAAAGCGGACACTGCGATAGAGCCTGCAAAAAATATATAGAGCAAGTTATCCGAGCCATCAGCGGGTGCAATCCCCGTGATGAAGTAAGACAACAATGCTCCAGCTACTGCAAATAGCATTGCCTTAGCACTCCACTTGATATCACGAGATAGCAATAGCGCTGACGCCAGCACAAGTCCAAAGAAGAAGCCCCAGAGTATTTCTTTCTGAGTCTCTAATAAATGTGATATCACCAATACACCAAATATGAGCCCAGCTGCCATCCCACTCAACAGCGTCAGCAGAAACTTACCATTGATAGCCTGCCAAAACTGCCTCGGATCAGAGAACACCAACTTGAGATTAGTAGGATTGATAGACTTAATCGTCTCTATCAACTCTTGATAGATCCCCGTGATAAAGGCTATCGTGCCTCCAGACACTCCAGGTATAGCCTCTGCTATACCCATGAAAGCTCCTTTGCTGGCTAATGCTATCTTGTCCTTCATGTCTTACTTATTGGATTTACGCAGTCCATGCTCTTCGACTCCTTCATTTAGCACATTGATGAGTGTATTGAATTGATATTCGTCAAGAGTTGGTTGCCCACCATTGACCCATGCCGTAAACCATATACTGCCTAAGGCATGGATTGACTTACGCATCTGTGTCTCAACCATGTCTTGCATAGCGTCTTGATAGGCAGCGGCATATTCGGAACAGGGCTGCCGTGATACGGTCACTCCTCGCTCGTCATAACAGTACTGCTGATCCTTAGGCCAAGTCTCGGATAGCTGCTTTTCTATATCTAACACATCATCGACAAGCGAATGTGTATCAAGTACTACCGCCCAGAAATACTCTTCAAAATCTTCGATGTACACTGCCTTATCCACGAACAAGTCATACTGCTCTAATGCAAAAAGCTCAGGAATGCGAGACTCCCAAAAGGCATGAATCCCGTCTTGACCCGTAAGCTGCCCATTATAATTCTTAGTCGTGTGTAATGGCACGTGTGCATCAGAGATATAATGGCCGATCTCGGCACTGTATCGTAGGATGTCCTGAACATTCCGATTAAGAAAGGCCTGCTCCAGCCTGCGAGCATAAAACCCCAGATTATAGGGTAAAATCCCATGCTCGGAGAACATATCCGTTATCGCTACCTCCTCGCCGCTATCCAGCATTAGGTTGATAGACCCTGCTCCTAATATCTCAACCCATTGCTCAGTAAACTTCTCATAGATGCGTGACTCAATGGAGCCACTCACTATAGAATCTACATGGCTTATCCTGATCGTCCGAGCACGGTTACTATTACTGGTAATCTTTATGTCTGCGAATTCGAAAATAACATTACGATGACGACGATTGATTAAACGATCATAGTCATCCCAGTGATCGAGATCAATGTAATGTCGAATCGCTTCGCCTTTAGCCGCATAACGGCGCTTATCTGGAGCGATCGATTCGTATTCTATAAACTTGATATGCCGCTTATAAAAGCCGTATAACTGTGGCGGTAGTGTGTAGACTGCAGTTCGATTAATCAACCGATGTCCAAAAAAGCCCCACTCGACTTTATCTATTGAATCAAACGAGCATACGCTCATCAGACTTATAGAACCCAGCAATATGATAAGCTTACGCATACCTTCTTTTACGATACCAATTCCACAAGATAGATAACAAGGTCATGACTCCTATTGGAATACCGATCATAAGCAATAAATTCTCGATTTTATGATCTGCATAGGCTTGGGGATCGATGATCCTTGCGGAGTTCAAACTCTTCTGTGTGCCGAGTAAGTCATCACCATGCATCATTAACTCAAAACACGCTGCTAAGAAAGCGGTCGTCCCTGTATAGTTCTGGTGATCCCACTTGTTATAGCCCAGTGGATAAAGAGATCCATCTGGCGAAATGCCTGGAATAGCAAACTGTACATCGCCAATCACAATCTGAGTCGATGACTCTCCGTGATCTAAAAAATTCGTCAGATGCAGATTTAGATATTGTCGATCCTCTGCTGTTAACCTATTTGCAAAATATGAAGACTGAGCCCCTGTAATCATGGTTGCTACACTGCGAGGTGGCCCAGAGAATTGTGCTAAATCAGGCTCTATCCTCAATTGATCAAAACTTAATATGCTCAAGTCTTGAGTGTATCTACTTTGTGCCGAGCTATTCAACAGAGACGTGGCTGTAAGTCCAGGTTTGCCATCAATGGCTGACACGGTGGTAGCGAAGAAGCTGGCTACACCCTCTTGTCTTAATCTGATCTCATCACTTTGTACTGGTAATAAGACAGGGTGATGTGGATAGTTGATAGCAACCTGCTTTGGTTGCCCTCCCTCTGTTCCAACCACCTGAGGAATAGAGCTGCATTGTAAATCTTGAATCAAATCAGGCTCCATGCGGACGCCGTACTTGAATAATTGATCTTCTACTGGTAGCTGTCGAGGTGATGCCGGAAACTGACCATTAACTCCGATCGAGTCAATAGAGATATCATACTTGTCGATCATCCACATGACAGGCTTAGAGCGCATGATAGCCTGATCCACCGATAGCTGAAGTGCTCGATTAGCGGTCTCCGTATTTTGTACAACTATCAGGGCTTCGAGAGAATCAACATTGCGGATCATCACCTCTTGAGCCATCGGAATAAAGAAGTAATTGCCCAGCTTACCACGAGTTTCGTTGAAGCCCGCAGCAAGGATTTCATTTTGATCTCCCAATACACCGACAAGGCCATTACCCCCAATGGTAATATCTCTGAGTGCTTTCACGATCTTCTGTTCCAATCCAATCTCGGACTGATAAATCGCTTCCTGCTCCGACTGATTCGGCTTCTTATCACCGAGCAAATCTATAAATACTGTTCTGCGATCCGTAGTAACCGAGATATACGGGTAGAGCAGGCTCTGCGAGAGTTCATCCTTAGAGGATACTCTCCGAGATATGGGAGATACTCCATAAGAACGAAAATACTGCTGTAAATCTTGACGCTCCTGCGCACTGCCTGCAGATGGGTCAACATACTGTAGCGCAACATTGCCATTAACAGATCTGATATTGCGAAGCAGTTGCTCGATGTAATCTCGATATTTCTTAAACTGTATAGGGATATCCCCATGCAAGAACACATTGATCAGTACTGGCTCATCAATAGCCGCTATGCGATCTATAGACTGCTCATCTAAAGAGTACTTATGATCTGAGGTTAGATCAAACTGAATGTCCAATTGATCAATGATCACATTGATGACCAATATCAGTCCAACCAGTGCTCCCAAGCCTTTTAGTGTCTTCATAGGCTTTTGATTTTACGTTCCAATAGATAGGAGGCACCAGCCAAGAAAAATACACATACTGAGCTTAGATACACTACAGTTGACAGCTCCACTATACCCTTACTAAGCACTTCGGATCTTGCCGAAAAGCCTAAGGATCTCAATCCATAACTCATCTCGTCATCGCTGCCGATGAGTTCGGCGATGTAATCGAATCCGTAATACAAGAAAAAACCTAATACTACTGCCAGTATCACTGATATTGCCAGCTCTTGTGTGATGACCGAGCAGAACAACGATATAGAGATGTAGCAGGCACATAGCAAGAACAACCCTAAGTAAGAGCCTAACAAGGCTTGATAATCCAAGGGCACATCAAGTACAATACCATTCAACACCGTCAGTATTGGAAAGCTTAGTAAGAGCAGGACCGATGAAAACAGTAATGCCGCCCAAAACTTGGCCAAGGTGATCTTCCACATCGTGGTGGGCAATACACGCAACGTGTCTATCGTGCCATTCTTAAATTCTTGGCTAAAGAATCCAACACTTAACAATGGCAATATAAATAGGAGCAAGAATGAACTCGTCTGAAAAAATATATCCGGATCGGCGTATCCGTAATCGAGATAGGTCTGGCCTGGCAGCACCCACAAGAAGAGAGTCACTATACCATAGAATGCGACAATGGCAATCAATCCTGTGTAACTGGACAGGATCACGTTTAGCTCTTTGTAGATCATCTTACCCATCATGACTCGTAGAATAGTTGGTTAAGATCCTTGTCGATAGGTGCCAAGCTGAGGATAAACAATCCATGATCTGAAAGGTACTTAAACACCTCTTGACGACAGTCAAGTCCCTCAACTGATCGTATGTGATATCGGTGTCCTTCTATGTTTTGGACATCGGCTATCGTAGATAGTGCTAAGAATGAATCCCTGTCGATCTGACCCGAGGTTTCGAGCGCAAAAGCTTTGGCTTGATCATCAGATTGATTGAGGACTTCCTCTCGAGCGATCACCCCATCAGCAATATAGAGTACCCGATCGCAGACTGCTTCTATCTCCTGTATTAGATGACTGGATAAGATGATGATCCGATCCGTACTCATCTGACGCAATAGCGATCTATACTGCAGGATCTGTTGAGGATCCAATCCATTGATCGGTTCATCTAATACTAAGATTTCAGGATCATGCAGGATCGATGCGGCCAATCCTATTCTCTGTTTATACCCCTTAGATAATTGATTAATCTTTAAGTGAGCCTTGTCTGACAGCCCAACCATATCAATCGTTTGTTGGACTACCTGTTTGGGATTAGGGACGTAGTAGTGGTGAATGATATAGTCCAAGTATTCTCTGACATACATGCCCAGATACAAGGGATTTTTCTCAGAGAGAAATCCAACTTTCTTTCGATAATCTACTGAATTCTGTATGTCGGTATCATCCCAGATCAATTGGCCAGTATAGTCCTGTGATACTCCACATATGATCTTGAGCAAAGTGGTCTTCCCTACTCCATTTTTGCCAAGCAACCCTACGACCTCACCTCGCTTAAGAGCGAAGCTGATGCCTTTAAGCACCTGATAGGCATCGAAGGATTTCTGTATGTCAACAAGTTCGATCATGTATTACCGCTGGATAGTATCAACTTTGGACTAACGTATAAACTGGTAGCTCTCAGTATGATAACGCAAGATAATCATATATCAATATTCTGTATATGATCTACCAGATCATTCAACTGCCAGGCATCGTCAACTTTATATTCGCCAACGCTAAGTCTTCGGAGACTGCTTAGATATCCCCCATTATTTAGAAGCCCACCAAAGTCATGCGCCAAGGATCTTATATAAGTACCCTTGCTACAGCTCGCCTGAAAAGAGATCTCAGGCAAATCTTGACTCAATATGTCAAATGAGTGAATGGTGATATCACGTGGCTCAATCACAGCCTTCTTACCCTTGCGAGCCAGCTTGTAGAGCGGCACTCCATTTTTCTTGATTGCCGAATAAATAGGTGGCATCTGCTTGATATCACCTGTTAATTGCTGAGCAACTGATAGCAATTGTGATTCTGTAAACGCTGTACACGGAAAATATTGATCAACAGGAAGCTCAGAGTCGTAGCATGGTGTCGTTGCCCACAATCTAATCGTACCTGAGTAAGACTTATCACGAGTCATCAATGACTCAATCTTCTTGGTATACTTAGAAAAGCACAGCAGCAGCAGCCCCGAAGCTAACGGATCCAAAGTACCAGCATGGCCTATCTTATACCGCTTTTGTCCGAGCTTATGACGTATGGTATAGCGCAACTTATTGACCACATCAAATGAAGTCCATTCCAGAGGTTTGTCGACGAGCAGCATCCCTCCCTCTCTAAGATCCTCTATGCTAATTGATGACGTACGACCGAATACTCTATCCATAGAAATGCAATAATATAGTAGCCAACCCAACTATCGCACAGTAATATGAAAAGTGCTTGAGCTTACTGTTTTTAACGATGGACACCATCCACTTACAAGCCCAAACACCCACTACAAATGAGGATACTAAAGAGGTGACCACTGGCCACATATTAACAGAAGAGATAGAAAGATCTCCACCAACAATATCAAGTAGAACTTTACCAAAGATCACAGGCAGTACCATCAGAAAGGAAAACTTAGCGGCAGACTCTCTGCTGACTCCGCTATATAAGGCTGTAGCTATTGTCATCCCACTGCGTGATACGCCAGGCAAGATTGCTATAGCCTGACTAATTCCTATGACTATTGAGTCAGTCCATGTCAGTTCTTTTTTTGCTTGTGTGGTATCTGGACCTGGCGTGAAGTATAAGATTAAGGCGGTAATCAACAAGAACACGCCCACCCACATAATCGAACCCGAGAAGAGTGCATCGATCTGATCCTCTAATGCTAATCCAATGATGAGTGCCGGCATCATGGAGATAACAATCTTTAAGATGAAGCGGTCTGCCTCAGATAATGTGGTAAAACTGATTCCTCTCAAGAGATCAAGAATATCTTGTCGAAAGACGTAAAATATGCTGAAGGCTGTACCTAAATGCACTAAGACGACCATCGTGAGATCCGACTCAAGAGTCTGCGATCCCATAAGTTCATTGGCTATCTCGAGATGGCCACTGCTACTGACTGGTAAAAACTCAGTTAGACCTTGTACAATACCCAGGACTAAGGCCTTAATCACATCGGACATGTGGTCAGTTGTCTATTTGAAGATAGCGTAGATCTCTACGCCGAGACCTGCAAGGATCAGTAATGGAGCAAGCGTGATCCTGCGATGGCTATAGATGATACTGTCATCCCATACATCTGGGCTAGGCATACTACCTCCCATCATGAGGAGCATACCTAAGGTTATCAGTGCCAAACCAATGAATATCCATTTGAAGTTTTCTCGTCCAAATATCATCTCTTTGGAAGTAACTGCCTGGGACTTGCTTCCCTTAGACTTAGTAGGTTGGACCTTTTTAGTCTTTGAGTTTGTAGGAGTCGCTTTACTCGTTTTAGTAACAACTACTTTCTTGTTGGATTTGGATTTAGCCATTAATGCATCTTTCTATGAGTCCTCAAATATAGCTTTACTATCATATATGTACTAATAGTATAAATAACGATACCAATTACGATCAATGATAGTATTGATGTGGCTATTGTGAAGCTGTTAACATATTGGAAGAGCATCTTCAATGGTGTAATAATCATAATGGTCAGAGCGATCATCACTATCGCGATCATCGTACTGAGCAAAGCATTACGCACAGCGCTTCCTATGAATGGGCTCATCGCCTGTCCCTCTTTCGCACCTGAGAGCAATTTTAAATTTATAAGAGGTTCTTGATCCTTTAGCGTCAGTGACATAAATTGAAAGATGATAATTATGACGATCACCAATAGTAGTGCAAATAGACCTACTAACCATAGTGTAGTATTACTCAACTGTCTACCGATCCCGTTGGATATACTTTTGGAGGAAATTATTTCACTGACTAACTCATTGTTGACGTATTGCTCTGTAAAACTGCGTGCTGAGACTTCTTGTGGTAGGTGCACCAGTAGTATTGGCAAAAATGGATTACTCCCGTCTAACGCTTCAATTTGGGACTTATCCGAAACATATAATTCTAAAGCCCGATCAGCGGGAATGTATTCGATGAAGTTAGCTCCGATCCCCAAGTCTGTAGAAATCTCTGTGCTTAGCGCCGCTATATCATCAGTATCAACCGCCTCAATTAATTCTACAATTACAGTCTCTTGACTTGAATATCCTTCTACAATCGTATCACTCGAAAAGATCGTTAGCAATAGCAATCCAAGGAAGTATTGCAATATGGCGAAGCTCAACAGTACGAAGGCAGAATGACTATTCACAACGCAAATATAACTTATTAGAATTTTTTAAATATGACCTAACTATGAAACTGTTTATATAATCTCACATTATGATCATAGGAGTTATTCTATCGGTTTATTTATGAGACAATTTGACAAATGTCATTTCAATATTGGAAGTATATGAACCGCATAATTTTTTAACCAGACAAACTAAACTCAATATTACTCACGCAAAAAATTTTAATATCTATGATTAAGCCAACACTCATACTTGTAGCAAGCATTCTTCTCAGTACAGCTGTTCATAGTCAGTTCAGATTTGGAACGGGTATTGACACAGACTTTGATATTTTAGGACTCTCTGTTAAGGGACGATATGACTTTACCGAGCAATGGGGCGGTCAAGTAGGATTCAGCTGGTTTCTTAACAGCAATAATCCGAGCAGAGTAGACCTCGATGCTACATATCTACTCACTACGGCAGGAGAAGTTGATAACATTACTATATCCGGCCTCGGAGGATTTAATTATTGGAACTCGGGAATAACGGGTTCAGGAGGAGAATTGGGCCTTAATATTGGGGGGAATATCAGCTTCCCGATTAGTGATAATCTATACTATATCGAACCCCGTATTACCCTGATAAGTAATTCTGCCTTTTTCGTTGGATTAGGGACATACTTTTAATTTAGAGTATTAAGCACTTCTCTAACGATCCTTAAAATCATTATGATCAGATTGCTCATTCTTCTACTATTGGCAATATCAAGTTGCACCCCTAAAAAGACGACTACGCCCATGAGTACAGCCAAATCAAGTCTTGATATACAAGGACACAGAGGATGTCGAGGTCTCATGCCAGAAAATACGATCCCGGCATTTCAGAAAGCATTAGAACTTGGAGTTACGACCTTAGAGATGGACTTAGTCATCTCTAAGGATCACCAAGTTGTGGTATCTCATGAGCCATATTTCAGGGCGGGAATCGCAATTGATCCTAATGGAAATGAAATCACCAAAGAAGCATCAAAAAGTCATAACATCTACGAGATGGATTATGAAAATGTGAAAACATATGTATTGGGGACCCTCCCAGATTCCAATCATCCTAACCGAAAAAATGTAAGTACCTATAAGCCACTTTTTTTGGATGTCGTCGCACTGGCTAAAGCCTACAGTGACAAGCACAATAAAGAGTTACCCTATTTCAATATCGAAATCAAGAGTAAACCAGATTATGATGAGGTGTATCATCCAGACATTCAGACTTTCACCGAGTTGGTATTGGATGAAGTGAACAAAGAAAACATAGAAGCGAAAACCTGTATTCAGTCCTTTGACATCAGGGCGTTGGAGGCGACTAAAGCCTTGAGTCCTAATATAACTACCGCTCTACTCATAGAGAATTTAGATAGTCCAGAGGATAACTTAGAGAAATTGAGTTTCACCCCAGATATCTATAGCTGTTACTTCAAGATGGTTGACGAGCATCTGATCAATCTATGTTCAGATCGAGGCATCAAAGTGATCCCGTGGACCGTTAACAAAGTCACAGATATGAAAGCCATGATGGAAATAGGCGTAGATGGCATTATCTCCGACTATCCAGATGTACTCATAGAAACTTACGCTCAATATGCCACTGCTAAGTAGGGGCGATGACTTCATCCCGGTCAAGAGATTTAGGAATGGGCATTACAATACCTTTATTCCTGCGCTCTTTTATAAGAATCCTAAAGTCGATTTTGAACGAGTCAGGATAGAGACGCCCGACGATGATTTCATCGATATAGACAGTGCCAAGGTAGGTGCTAATAAAGCGGTGATTATCCTCCATGGACTTGAGGGTTCCAGTAGTTCGGGTTATGTGCTCCACTTTGCTGACTATTTCAACCAGCAAGGTTATGATGTAATCTGTCCAAACTATCGAGGCTGTAGTGGCGAGATGAACAGGCAGTTGCGCATGTACAACAGCGGCACTACTGATGACGTACATCACATTGTCAAAGAAACTGCCCGACATTACGATAGCGTTGATCTTATTGGTTTTAGTTTAGGGGGCAATCTTGTATTAAAATATCTCGGGGAACAGGTATACGAGCTGCCACAAAACTTAATTAGAGGTGTGGCAATTTCAGCGCCTATCCATCTTCATAATGCATCACTACAATTATTGCGACCTCAAAATTTTGCCTATCAGATTAGATTTATCATATCGCTCTGGGGTAAAGCCATTGCCAAGAAAAAGCAATTTCCTAAAGAGGTAAAGCTCCCGCTCTGGAAGATGAGGAATCTGTACCGATTTGACGAATATTTCACTGCTCCAGTATATGGATATGCAGATGCCAAGGACTATTACGATGATAACTCGAGTTTACAATTTCTGGAGACATTAGAGCGCCCAGCACTATTGATTAATTCTTATGACGACCCATTCTTAGGAGACTTGTGCTACCCTACGGATATTGCTGAGCGCAGCGAACAGTTCCATTTAATCACGACTCAATACGGTGGTCATGTCGGTTTTGCCCGAGATGGGACTGATCGAAACTGGTTCAAAGAAAAAGCCTTATCCTTCCTAACAGCAAAAGAATTTGCTTAATCGCTCTATCAGTTCCGTTAATTATCGATTTTTGTGTGATATTAAGAAGTATAGTAATATCACATCATGATCAGCACCTATCAGGATATCGAAAAGAAGTGGAAACAGTATTGGCAGGATAACAACATCTACAAGGTTGATATAGACACCAGCAAGCCGAAATACTATGTACTGGATATGTTTCCGTATCCATCAGGTGCAGGGTTACATGTAGGCCATCCGCTGGGGTACATAGCCTCAGACATCTTCTCACGGCATAAGCGCATGTCAGGATATAATGTGCTGCACCCTATGGGCTTTGATGCATTTGGCTTACCTGCTGAGGAGTATGCACTACAGACAGGCATCCACCCGGCTGTATCCACCGCAGAGAATATGACTCGATATAGGGAGCAACTCAGCAACTTAGGTTTCTCCTATGATTGGAGTCGTGAGCTCTATACCTGTGATCCGAAATACTATAAGTGGACCCAGTGGATATTCACTGAACTATTTGATCATTATTATGATCTAACTGCAGATCAAGCGAAGCCGATTAGTGAATTAATATCACATTTCAGCACAAGTGGCAATGAAGGTGTACAAGCCGCACACAGTTGCGAAGAGACATTTACGGCTGATCAGTGGAAGGCTTATTCTAAAGTAGAGCAACAAGATATCTTAATGTCCTACCGACTTGCCTATCGTAAAGTAGGTTATGTCAATTGGTGTGAGGCATTAGGGACGGTACTTGCCAATGATCAAGTTAAGGATGGTATATCGGAGCGTGGTGGGCATCCCGTAGTTCAGAAAGCCATGACGCAATGGTATCTGCGCATCACAGCCTATGCAGATCGCCTTTTGAATGGGCTTGACAACATTGATTGGTCGCATTCATTAAAGACCATCCAGCGCAATTGGATCGGACGATCAGAAGGTTGCAGTGTGTTTTTTGACATTAAAGGTAGCGAAGAGCAGATCGAGATATTTACGACTCGAGCGGATACCATCTTCGGAGCTACATATATGGTCTTAGCACCAGAGCATGATTATGTCAGTCAGATCACTACTCCCGATCAACAACAGGAGATAGATGAGTATGTCGCCTATGTAAAAGCTAAGAGTGAAGTCGAACGGATGGCGGAGAAGTCCGTTACAGGTGCCTTCACCGGAGCATACGCTATTAATCCTCTTAGCGGGAAAGAAGTGCCGATCTGGGTTGGCGAATATGTACTTAAGGACTATGGTACTGGTGCTATCATGGCTGTACCAAGCGATGATGATAGAGATAAGGCTTTCGCCGAAAAGTTTGGCTTAGAGATCATTGATGTAGTAGATAAGAGCAAGTATCCAGGTGCTACATTAAAAGATAAGATCGGAGTCATCATCAACAGCGATTTTCTCAATGGCATGGAAGTCAAAGATGCCATACAAGCCGCCCATCAAAAAATTGAAGAGATCGGACGAGGACGGGCTGTAGCTAATTATAAGCTCAGAGATGCTAACTTCAGTAGACAGCGCTACTGGGGTGAACCCTTCCCTATCTTGTATGATGGCGATGATATCGCAGCAGCAGTAACACTGGATAATCTACCAGTTGAATTGCCTGACACCAGTGATTTCAAGCCGGGTAAAGGTGGGCAATCTCCATTAGCTCGTATTACGGATTGGGCTAAACCTGCTGATAACATATCAAGAGAAACCGACACGATGCCCGCAGTAGCAGGATCTTCTTGGTACTTCCTACGCTATATGGATCCTAACAATGACGATGCATTCGCATCGCAGGAGTCCGTCAATTACTGGGAGTCTGTTGATCTCTATATTGGTGGATCAGAGCATGCTGTAGCGCACTTGATGTATTCTCGATTTTGGCATAAGTTTCTCTATGACAAGGGATTAGTCCCTACAGATGAGCCATTTAATAAATTGATCAACCAAGGGATGATCCAAGGGGTCATCGAGCATATCTTGGTTAAGAAAGATGATGACAAGACCGTATTCTATTGCGCCGATTTAGTGTCAGAAGAAGACATGGATGAATACACCAAGATGTATGTCCACATCGACTTTGTCTCGGATTATGAAGCCAGTACTACGACCTATCTCGACCTTGATGGATTGAAGAAATATTTCTCATGGAGGAACTTTGAGAAAGCCGACGTACACCACTCTACTGGCATACTCCAACTCGTAAAAGAAGGAGATCAAGTCATCGTAGAAAATGCACCTGATGTGCTCAAGCTGTGTACAGTATCCGAAGTGGGCAAGATGTCTAAGTCGAGATACAACGTGATCAACCCGGATGAGGTTACGGCTCAATATGGCACTGATTGCTTCAGAATGTATGAGATGTTTCTCGGGCCAATAGAACAATCAAAGCCATGGGATATCCAAGGCATCGATGGAGTCAGTAAGTTTCTCAAGAAGTTTATTGCACTCTACTATACCGACGAGAAGCTCGCTATATCTGATGAGAAGGCGACAGCAGAAGAGCTTAAGATATTCCATACTTGCATTAAGAAAGTCAATGCAGATATTGCCAACTTCTCCTTTAACACGGCGGTCAGTAGTATGATGGTCTGTGTCAATGAATTGCGGAAATTAAAGTGTAACAAGCGTGAGATCTTAGATCCATTCACCAGACTGATTGCGCCATTTGCGCCATTCTTAAGTGAAGAACTTTGGTCAGAGTTGGGTCACTCGAGCTCTGTACACTTGAGCACATATCCGACTCATGATGAGCAACACTTAGTAGAGGATACTATCTCCTATCCGATCTGTATCAATGGTAAGAAGCGTGGATTAGAATCATTTAGTGCAGATGCCTCCCGTGATAATATCATGGAGCAGGTCAGAGGACTTGAGTATGTGGACAAATGGTTAGAAGGTAAGGCTATCAAAAAGATTATCGTGGTACCTAACAGGATGGTTAATATAGTGGTGTAATGTTATTAGGAGATCGAGACATGAACAGTTTTATCTCCTGATAATTCCAATCCTTCATAAAATAACTGTGCGATTTGTTGTAGGGCTTGATACACAGGTTTATCGATAAATCTCGGTATAGTGATCTCCAAAGAGCAATTTTCAGAATCCACCACATGTGGATCGCTTATATTCATCTTGTTAATCGAGTTAACGGAGCCGGACTTGATTAAAGTGTTCAGATCTCTTTTCTTTACCATAATTAAAATGGTGGCATTCGGCTTGTCTACATGAATACTTATCTGGGATATTTGATTACTTTTTAGCTCCTCGAGTAGCTCATAAAGTTTGTCATCGTCAGGCTTCCCTACTGCTTCATAAGCCTTCATTTTTTCTATCTCTTTCTGTATGTTTTGCTTTCTGTCATCTATTCGTTTCATTATACGCTCTTGTAGATCAGAGCTCAATTCATCTTCAGAAACAGAAGGCTTCTTCATCGCATTCTTCTTCTCAAATCTCAAAATATTAGCTAAGACATGTTTATTTTCAACAATTTGCCTTTGATTAGGATTCTTTATTGACTTAGATGCATCCAGTTTTTTTCTCGTATATATAAGTGCCTTACGATAGCGTTCCGCTGCTTTGAAATCCCACTCTTCCATTGCAGAATTGAGATAGTCTACTTCTTTTTGTAAGTGTTCTATTAAAAGATCTAACTCGGATTTCATAAACATCACATTAACTACTCCACCCTCATCGGATGATAACTGTTCATGCTGGTCGCCTTAACCTCCTCTAAAGATAATGTCATTGATTTCAACTTCTGCTGGGTAAATAGCTGCATCTGATCTGTATAGTGTGGACTATCAGGTTCAGCGGATGAGCCGTAGGCATTAATAGTTTCTATGATAGGTAGCGTGTCAGATTGAAACCTAACCATCTGTATATATGATTCTCCAGCTACTACACGGTAAGTACCATCCTCTTGTTTCTTTCCATACATCGCTGCTAACACATCCGTGCCTCCTTGGACTGGCAGACTTACATCTCCACGAGTGTGGCGCATCAATTGTGACAACTCAATAGTTAGCTTGCCAAACTTACCGATCAATTCCTCCTTGGCTAATGATAATCCAGCGATGACATCAGACTCCGTTATAGTTCCACCTGGGATATATCGATCTTCAGCCTTGAGCTTTTCATTGATCTGATACTGGGTTAATAAAAAGAGCGGTGCTGTAGTGTTGTCAGAATCACAACGGCGATTCCACTTATTAAGTAATTGGATAGCGTCTACATGTTGTGGATAGTCATCTGGCGACAGAGACAATATCAGCTCGAGATTAGATATTTGAGTAGATTGAAGCTCTTCCGGATATTGCACATCATACTTTAGGGTCTTAAAGTCATCATAACTCAGCAAGTCATAGTTATCGATCAACTCCATAAATCTCTTAGACCGATTATTCTCAAGATCAGGGGCTTGGTAGCCATTGACTCGATCATCCTTATCGTAGATCGGATTATCCGCCTCGCCTGTACTTGAGTAGGGTGTGTTGTTAGTGTTGAATACATATCCAGATACAGGATTCAGTACTTGTGGATTCTCCTCGATGGGATGAAGATCATTAGACCAAAGGGTGCTCTTGGTATCTCCCGACAATACTCCACGCCAATCATACTGATCATCCCTAATCGGAAAAGCTCCATTGCTGATGTACATAATATTGTGATCTTGATCCGCATATACGATGTTTGTACATGGGATATCTTGACGTGCTAATGCCGCTTGGAACTCTTCGAGATTGGTAGCCCTCCCCATATCGTACCACTGCTCCACAGCTGCCACGGACTCATGCGCTGCAAAGCTCCATGCAAACGTCCCTTGATCCGTGATAAATGTAGGTCCATAGATAGAACTGTACTTGGTTCGCTTAATCGGCACTTTCAATGGGCCTGCGAGCTTCATCCAAGCCCAAACTGACTCTTTCTCGAGGGTATACCACTGTCCATCAACCCGATATCTCATCTTATCCTCAGGGTCGATGTCAAGCTGGTATACATCAGAAAAATCGGCATGATTAACAGTATGCGCCCAACCTAAATGTTCGTTAGTGCCATGAAAGATCGTTGCTCCTCCGGGGAACGTGCCGCCAAGGATATTCTGCCCCTCATCAGAGATCAGATGAGCTTCATACCATGAATACCACCCTTCAAGAGGCTGGTGAGAATTGATAGCCAAGAAGGTCTCCTCTCCTACTGTCTTACTATTCGAGATGGCAATAGCATTGGAACCAGTTGGCAAGTCGGACTTCAGATCTTTGACGATGTCTCCACTCAAGATGCTCTGGAGATCTTTACCAGCACCAGAGATCTCTACTAATCCCAACATATATCCTGCGACTACATCCGCAGGACCTACTGGAAACAAATCATCATTGTATACCTCCTCAGGATAAGCGTCAGCAAAGGCATTTATCCCATCGGCATAAGCAGCTATCACTTTGATCATCTTAGGGCTCAGTTCGGATTGATAACGTTGCTCAGCGACTCTCATGATATCCATAAAATGAATACCGAAATCAGCTATGAGCCCATCTTTGCCAATGTGTTCACCGTACTTACCATTGAGGGCAAGCATCTGCTCTTGGATCGTATTAAAATCATCCTCTGCTGTTGCCCAAGCAAGACCATAGGCTACCTGCTCATCAGTTGGGGCATGGATATGAGGAACACCCCAAGAGTCACGATATATTGTGATGTCTTCGTACGGGATCAGATCACGTTGATCTTGACAAGAGAAAAAGCAGATAATGAGGCTTATCAGGAGAACGAGACTCTTGTTCATAAATCATAAGTGTTATTAGAAATGCCCTATATAGGGTTACCACTTTCTAAATATACCTAAACTTAGCGCTGGTGAGGATGCTACAGAATTGGCGTTAAAGCCTCCACCTATAGATCCAAAGACTCCAAAGTCCTTGTATATGTCATCGGCGAAAAATTTTAATATGTAGCCTGTATACTCTTGAAAGCTCGTGAATAGTCCGGTTTCAATATTGGCAGGAGAGTCCACCGAGGGGTCTCCGTTATCTATATTTTCTAATCTGCTCACATTAATGATAAACGTGATTTTGTCATTGAGCTTCTTGCCAGCCTCTATACCATAATTGAGAAAATCATTATGGTTATTCGATCTCAATCCGTAGCCGAAAAATCCATAATAGAACCAGTCTGCCCCACTCTTACCCGCAGATGCTGCTGGCTGTATAGTCCAGGCATCGACGCCTGTAGAGAGACCTGAGACATCATTTCGGGTACTTGTAGGTAGATCTACTCTTGGGTTGAGCGCAAACTTCCAAGCCTCGCCCCCGAAGGAATACTTGGTAGAAAAACTGATATTTCCTAAACTCGACAATCTATCCTCAGGAAGTGATGGGAGGATGTCTGGCGAAGAGGCATCTCCTGTGGAGACAAAAATAAGTGGCACAGTAGCCGCAAAGGTGAGATTATCAGTAACCCCTATCTCCGTGAACGATGCCAGTATAGTCTCTGAGATGAAGCGTTCAGTCTGTCTTACTCCTTCAGAACCATTAAAAACTCCCGCATAAGTCGGAATTGTATTGAATAAAATCTGGCTATATCCCTTGCCTTTCCCCTGTGCCCATGGACTCTGAGCAGTGCTTGTTATCGCAAGAGCTACAAACACAAGTACAAAGGCTATCTTCTGACTATATAATCTCATTTTGAATATTTCCTATGATGACGCTATTCGATATCGAATACACTCTTAAATAGTATGATAATAGCTCCTAATTGGTTGTGTGAACAGCCCTTAAAAAAATACTAATAAATGGCTAAAGAGATACCAATACCCACGGTAAGTTGAATAGCAATCCAATCAAAATTAAAGCGATCTTACGTTTATCTCAATATTTTGAATGTAGTACGACGATTGATCTGATGCTCATCCTCTGAGCATTCATCACATACCTGACAGACAATCTCAGGTACAGACTCACCATACCCTACTGAACTCATCTGATTAGCATCGACATCTGTCTGACTACCTATATAATCTACGGCGGCTTGAGCACGTCGCTGTGATAATTCTTGGTTGTAATCATTATCTCCGCGGCAATCCGTATGAGAACTCAGCTGGATCTTAAGGGCTGGATTATCTTGCAATACCTTGACAAGGTAATCGAGGGATGGCTTAGCATCATCTCGGATAAAGGATTCATTAAAGTCATAATAGATATTCTCCAAGACGATCTCAACACCAGCAAATATCTTTTCTATTTCGATATCAAGATTAAAGACTTGACCATCTGCAAGAGCGGCCCAATCCTCGATAATCTGATACTGTACTCCTTTATTCAGATATCCTTCCTTTCCTGCTAAAAAGGTATATACCGAGCCCGTGTCTATAGGCAACAGGATCTGACCTGACTCATTAGACCTAAAGATATCGTTCCGTTCCGTAGAGGAAAATTTAATCGAAGCCTCTGGCACCACTCTGTCTCCAACTACAAAACTATTAGGATTATCAACAGCGGCAAATAGCTTCTCCTTAATGGTTACTTGCAAAAAGAAGGCCTTCTCTACATTTACCTCAGCGACCTCTACAATGGTATCCTTCTTAGATTCTTCAAGCTCGTAATCACGGGCGGTCTTGTGTCTGATTCCCACATATATGTCATCTCCACCGATGAGGCTACGGGTAGTCGTGAAATAGACCTTGGACTTAACATCATACTCGAGAGCAGACTTAGGGGCTAAGATATACGAGTAGTCATCTTCTGCACTATTAAATGGCTTGCCGATATTGACAGGGTTCGTCCAGCTATTATCGGAGTTAAGGGTTGTCTTAAAGATGTCTAAACCTCCCAGACCCGGCAGATAATCAGAAGAGTAAAATAGCGTATCATTTTGCCAAGTGGGGAATCGTTCATTGCCTATCGTATTTAGATATGGTGGCATCACTTCTGGTTGGCTCCACTCCCCGTCTTGCTGAATATAGCAATAGTATAAGTCGCGCCCTCCAAATCCAATTGGATCGTCAGAGGTAAAGAGCAGGATCGAATCATTTTTAATCAACACGGCATCACCATAGTTTACACCAGGCTTGTGTGTGATTACCTCTTCAGCTTCACCCCACTTATCCCCTTCTCGGCGAGACATCATAATCTTACAAAAGTGGTCTCCAGTATCACTAAAACATCTCGTAAAATAAGCAACATCACGGTCTATGTTAAAGGTCATTACACCTTCGTTATCTTCTGTATTAATTGGACTATCAACTTTAGACAACTCAGCATCAATCAAGTCATAACTATATATATTAGCAAAGCCATTGCCCGTCCATGCGTACACATCTGAACGATCATCCTCTAAACGATCCGATGTAAAATAGAGCGTCTCCTGGTCAAACAATACGGGGGCATACTCCGCATAATTACTATTAATCTCGAGAGGGGCCACGATATATGATTCATCAGAGAGGCTAGCCAGACGATCTTTAGCAATTGTACATTTCTCTATTTCCTTACGGATTTCAGTTGATCTATCTGGAAGTATGCGCAAGAGTCTTCTAAAACTTAGAATGGCATCATCATATCGCTCGTTCTTTTTGAGCATGTAGGCCATTTCAAAATAGGCTCCTGGACCATAGTCTTGTTTAGCGGCTTCGATATACCATTTGAGGCTATTTTCTGAGTCATTGAGGTTCTTATATGCCTCGCCTAATAGATAACTCACCTCTGCATAGGCTGGATCACTCTCATCTAAGGAAGCTGCCTCATCTTCTAAGAAAGGTACCGCAACAGCATATTGCTTGAGATCAAAGGCTGTCCTCCCATCTTTAACTTGTTTGGTAGCAAGACATGACGCCATGACCACACATAAAAAAAGACCAATCCCTTGAGCGACCCTCATGAATAATTTTAGTTGTAAACTAAATTAACGGATCGATCAAGAAATTGATCTTTCAATCTGTTTTATTTCTTTCTAAACCTACTCTGCAGTAGTCGAAGATGCTCTCGAAAAGTGCTTCTGAGAAGACCCTGAAGATTTCTTAATTTTCAACTCATCAGACAAATCTCTTACGATAGGTGTTGCCACAAATATTGAAGAGTATGTACCAACAAGAACTCCAATCACGAGAGCAAAAGCGAAGCCCTTCACACTACTACCTCCAAATACTAAGAGTATCAACATCACGAATAATGTCGTCAATGACGTTATGATCGTTCTACTGAATGTACTATTGATGGCAAGGTTAATTACCTCATCAGTACTCTTATTGCTGTATACTCCGAGGTACTCTCTGATTCTATCGAACACGACCACGGTATCGTTAATCGAGTAACCGATTACTGTTAGTAAGGCTGCGATAAACGCTTGATCAATAGTCAATGATATCGGAAGCACACCCCAAAGAAGTGAGAACAACCCGAGTACCACTAATGAATCGTGGAATAATGCTCCAACAGCACCCATAGAGAATTGCCACTTAGAGAATCGTATAAAGATGTACAAGAAGATCGCTAACAATGCGAATATCCCTGCATAGAGTGAATTCTTAGTAATGTCATCGGCTATGGTAGGTCCTACCTTACTTGATGACGTAACATGTGTCGCCCCTATTGTATCGGATGACTTAAAGGCTGCGAAGCTCACATCGTTACCTTGTAATTGATTAACTCCTTCATGTAGTTTTTCAATTACTAAGTCTGGAGCGTTTTTATCAGTGTTATCTATCAGATAAGAGGTAACGATCTGATAAGTATTAGTACCGTCCACTGACTTGACCACTGTATTGCCACCAAAGACATTATCGAATGTAGTCCTTAAGTCGTCAGCACTTACATCCTCTGCAAATGCAACATTGTATGAGTATCCTCCTCTAAAATCAACGCCTAAGTCAAATCCTCGTACCGCCATCGATATGATACCGCCAATGATAATAACGCTTGAAATAATGTAAGCGTACTTTCTCTTACCAATCCAATCGATATTAAGATTTGAGAATAAGTCTTTTGACCATCCTGTCCAGAATGAAAGATCATTTCCTTTGCTCTGCGTCCACCAGTCGATCATCAACTTACCGAGCAATACGGCAGTAAACAATGATGATAACACACCGATGATTAATACTACTGCAAATCCTTTCACTGGGCCTAATCCAAAGAAAGCCAAGATAATTGCCACGAGAATCGTAGTTACGTTGGCATCTATGATGGCAGAATAAGAGTTTTTAAATCCATCGGATATCGCTGTCAGCACAGACTTGCCAATTCGCAATTCTTCACGGACACGCTCGTATATGATTACGTTGGCATCTACGGCCATACCAATAGTCAAAACGATACCTGCGATACCTGGAACAGTTAATACTGTACCAAAAGACGCCAAAGCCCCAAATATGAAGAATAGGTTAGCAATCAATGCAATGATTGATACGATACCTGCTCCTCCATAATAGAGTAACATAAATAAGAGTACCAATCCTAAACCAGCAGCCAATGAGAAGAAACTCTTCTGAATATTAGCCGCACCCAATGAAGGGCCTACTGTATTTTCTTGTATGATCTGCACATCTGCAGGAAGTTTACCGACCTCTAAGATTGAAGCTAAGTCACTTGCCTCGGCTACTGTAAAGCTTCCAGAGATTGATGTCGCTCCACCTGTAATAGGACCATTAACCCTTGGTGCAGAAACTACCTCATTATCAAGTGCGATAGCAATCTGTCGGTTACCATCTCTGGCAGCCTCGGTTGTCATGCCGGCCCAGATACCAGCGCCCTCAGTATTCATCGAGAGAGAAACCTCTATCTGACCTGTCTGAGGGTTAGGTGATTGTGATGCCGCCACAACTACATCACCCTCCATAGGAGCCTCCGTAGAACCCGGTCTTGATTTTACAAGATATAATTCATGATTATCAGTGTAAGCACCATCAAGATCTTGAGATGTTTTAGCACTCATCAGGAACTTAGAGTTTCTTGGGAACAAGGCTCTAACGTCATCACGGTTTAACAAGGCTAAGACCTCGTCAGTTTGATTACGATTAACAAACCCCATCTCGGCTCTCGCGGCTCCAGCAGGGTTCAATTGAAGCATTTTTAATAATGGACCTTGATTTCCAAGTGGATCATTGATCTCGACAACTTGCTCGGTTGAGTCAATGATATTACCTAACTCATCATATTGAGGTACAAATGTCGTATCGAACTTTGGACCACTTTTCTCAAGCCCTAAGCTTGAACGTAATAATTCGTCTGCTTGGAAGAACGCTCCATTGATTCCTGGATCATTAGTTCTGAAAACATCCCAGAACTCGAGTTTTGCACTTGCCTGAAGAAATTCTCTTGCTCTCTCAGGGTTATCGATACCTGGCAGCTCTACTAATATTATATCTCGCGCATCGTCAAGCGTTATATTCGGTTGGACCACACCCATCTTATCGATACGCTGCTTCAATCTATTGAAGGTCAAGGAAACTACGTCTTTAGTGACATCCCTAAGAATTCTGATCACCTCTCCATCACTACTTTGTGTGTTGAGCCCTGCTTCCCTAAGTGAAGCGTTGCCGATGAAAAATCGTCCAAGCTTCTTATCTCCTGCAACCTTCTGCCACTCTTGTCCTAATAAACCTACAAAATCACTTTGTGAGTTTCTCAAGGCGATTTGAGCATTGTCTAAGGCCTGATTAAATGTAGGATCTTTGCTTTCATTCGCTAAATCCGAAACCAACTTCTTAGTGTCTACTTGTAATACGACTGACTGTCCCCCTTTGAGGTCAAGTCCGAGAGCTAATTGCTTCTGCTTCAAGTCATTATACGTGAAGTCACTCAATAATGGAATTGAAAATATCGTCTCACTCGACATCGAATCGAGATACTCAGACACTAACGCTCTCTGTTTAGCTATTTTCTCTATACCGTCGGGCATAGAGCTCACTTTAGATTGAGCGATTTTTTCGGCCTTACTCTCTACTCTGTTGGTCGGGATAATATAGGCAACCTGTAACAAGCTCAATAAAATCAGTACAACTAATAGGAGCTTGATAAAACCTTTACCTTGCATTTACGTTCATTTAAGTCTTCAAAAAGATGCGCAAATATAGTTCTTTTATCTGCTTAAAATCTCGCAAACCAATAAATTAGGAAATTTCCTAATGTGTATCGCTTTTACGACTATTTTCCATTTAGACTCCAGTCATAATCTACATACGATATTGGAGACCCTGCATTTAGTTTTTGAGTGCTGTATTTATTGATAAAAGCCGTCAAATTACCAAAATCAGAAGCATACCACTCAAATATCTTAGACAGAGAAGCACTATTTGATGAAATCTTATTGATCGATGAGTTATTCACAAACTCCTTAGTCAACTTCTCTAAAGTACTATTCACGTTTGCCGCAGTCATTGCTCCATTATTCAATTTAGGACAAGACTTCGCTGCGCAATTCACTGCAAAGTGAATACGTGCATCATTAAACTCAGGTCTAATGATAGAGTGCTCAATATCGTTCAGCGAGTACTTCTTGCCTGCAATCGTAATTCTTTTTACATCCCATGGTTTGCCACCATCAAGATTAGTGATGGACGATATCGGATAATTGGACAAGATGAGATCTATGGTGTTAGCATTATATACATTAATCCAGTAGGCTAAAGCCTCATTGCGAGACCAAGAATTGTCGGGAATCTTTTTTGATACGAGATCTAAATATTCATCGAGCTGTGCTCGTGATCCTTGGATACCGGCATAATTGACAACACCAGTACTGGATACATACTTCTTGAGTAGCCCATCCAATATAGAGTGATCAACGCCTGCTACTGGCATAGCCTTCTTTTCTTCAACAGGCATAGCCTCCTTCTTTTCTTTCATAACTTCCTTGATAACTGGAGTTGATGCAACAGCTGTTGAGGCCGCTGCTGAAGCCGTCGCAACTACCGTCTCAGTTACTTGCTCCTTGGCCATAGGAACTTCCTCTTTAGCCATGTTGACTTTGTCTTTCATCTCGGCTTTGGCATCCGCAATGCCATCTTTCATTTTATCCATTGATGGAGCTTTGTCTGCCATAACATTTGCTTTAGACTCCATGACATCCTTGGCATTGTCCATCTTATCCTTGGCACCTTGGACCATATCATCCTTGGCTTCCATCATCTTGTCCTTGGTCATTTCTGCCTTTTCAGACAGTTCCGCCTTAAGATCTGCAGATGTATTATTAACTGTGGTGGCAACTGCTGTAGTATGGGCATCTGTTACGGCTTCACTAGCTTTCGTGCTGCTCTTCGCATCACATGCCACAGCCAAATAAATTGATAATAATATGATTATATATTTCATGTGTGAATGATTTTAAAAAGGAACACGATATGATCCAAATTGTTATCAGATGGAATGTTAAGGAGACGAAAGGTGTATACAATGACAATACATTCTTAAATCAATGCTAAGAAATGTTATCGTCTTAATAAAATGTCAGTTCATCGCTCTGTCCGAATAGAGCAAAAGGATTATGCTTCCTCTTCTACAGGAGGCTCTTCTAATATGATCGGAGTCAACATCGGCATAGCGATCCATTTCTTCTCTTCGGCACTGATAGAACCGAATCTTAGAAATCCGCCCGAGGCCTTAGCGATGTGCTCTGCGAATGAGACAAAGCTCGTGTACAGTGCATAGGCTGTAGCATTATCCAAATTGGCTAAGATTGGATTCAGCTCAGCAAGTTTGTTAGATATAATGGTCTCTCTCTGGGCTAAGTCTTCAGGTAATTCTTTTATAGCCTTCTCGAAGTCCTCAGTAAACGAAACGTCTACTTCCGCATAAAAACCATTAAGGCTCTCTGATGTATCCGAGTAAGATCTGATCTTAGTCAGCTTCTCAGCCCAATTAAGTTCCTGATGATCTATATCACCATCTGCTCCCGCTACTAATATAGTAATGAGCGAAGGTGCTGCCTTTAATTGGTCAGATTGAGCTTGAGATAATGAACTAAAAAGAGTAGACATGCTGATAACTATTTTGAAGGTGCAAAATTATTAAAAGGTGCTACTTATGTAAATAGAATGAGTTCTTATTTTTTTATGAAGGCTTGTATTTCATCATGAATGAAGGCGTGCTAGGTATTCCTACAACTACAAATTAGAACAATCAACCTTTGAACTTTCAGGACTCTGGCTGTTTAGTCATATCATGCCTACACTTCATTTATCTATTTCAGAGAATGTCCAGGGAGAATTCATCCCTAAGGATCTTAATCTAATGATTGTTTTTCAGGTCAATTGCCCAGGTTGTATAGCAAGTGCCCTACCCTTGATTCAGAATCTCTATGAATCCAATTCATATGATATCGGTATCGTAGGATTGTCAACAGCATTTCAATACTACAACTATAACAACATAGAAAATACTCGACTATTACTCAATGAGGGCCATCTCGTAGATCACTCTTTATCATTCATGAAGCAGCATGGTCATGAAAAGTTACCTTATAAAATTACCTTCCCGATCCTGATGGATGCTAAAATGAAACCCGATCAGCTACAAGAAACAGCGAATGCTATCTTACAACAACATGAATCATATCACGATTTATCGGAAGTGGAGAAGTCAGCTGCAGCACTTAGAATCGTCGCTCAACTCAAGAAACAATCAGATTTGTACCTGACCTTTACGATTAACCAATTCAGGGGATCTCCTTCGTTTGTTCTATTCGATAAGGATTATAAGATTGTTGAGCAGTGGTTTGGCCACACTTCGATGGAAGACATCGAACAACGTCTCGCACAGCATAGCGCCTAAGTTCAACAAGATTAGCCTCACTATATCAACACATACTGCAGCGAGAATAATAGGACGAGTAGGATCAGGACTGGATTTACGTTCTTCCATCGGCCCATTACTATAGATATAAAGACATGGAGGATCAATCCGATTGCGATCCCATTCGCTATGCTATAAGTAAATGGCATCATGACAATCATAGCAATAGCTGGTATGGCTATCTCCATATTCTGTAGATCTATCTTCTTTAATCCATCCATCATCAGGATCCCTACCATGACCAAAATCGGTGATGTGGCAGCTACTGGTACGACTCCTGCAATCGGCGCTAAAAATATCGCCATTAAGAACAATACACCAGCGGCAACAGCCGTCAATCCTGTTCGACCGCCTGCCACTACACCTGCCCCACTCTCTATATAAGTGGTAACAGAAGAGGTACCCAAGAGCGCTCCACAAGTAGTGGCTGTAGCATCTGCCAGAAGCGCACGATCCATCTGCGGCAGATTACCCTCATCATCCAGTAGACCTCCTTTGTTAGCTGTTCCGATGAGTGTGCCCAGCGTATCGAGCAGGTCCACCATAGTGAAACTGATGATGACCACAATGACAGAGACAATCGAATGCTCTGATGAAAACAACGAACTGATATCTAATTGAAACAATGTATCCGATAAGGTGATCTCTCCAATATCATAAGCATTGGGTATCTGGGTAACTCCAAGCGGAATACCGATAATCGTAGTGATCACAACTGACCATATCATCGCCGCTGGCACACGACGGACCATCAGTGCGGCCAATATGAGAAATCCAATTAGCGCTAACAGCACAGAGGGATTAGCTAAAGAGCCGAGCTGAAGGACTTGTGGCCCCGCATCATTGACAGCACCGATCAGGGCGGCCTTATCAAAGGTCTCCATATCATTGATCACATTGATAATTGGACCTTGGTTGATATCGATAATCTGCGCATTATTGAGTCCTATCAAAGCAATGAACAATCCAATACCGGGAGCAATGGAAAACTTAAGAAATGCAGGGATCGCTTTGATGATGTATCCTCGAATGCCTGTGATGGTTAAAATCAAAAACAATACCCCCGATAAAAATACGATCGCAAGCCCCTCTTGCCAGGTATAACCGAGGCCAAAAACTACAGTAAATGTGAAAAATGCAATCAGGCCCATGCCAGGTGCTTGAGCAAAAGGCAGTCGAGCTACCAGACCCATCATCAATGTACCGATGGCAGCAGCTACACAAGTCGCCACAAAAACCGATGAGTAACTCATCCCAGTCTGAGATAGAATGGAAGGATTAAGAAAGATGATGTAAGACATCGTCAAAAATGTCGTCAGCCCTGCGGTAAGTTCCTTTGAAATCGTACTACCAGATTGAGATATCTGAAAAAAACGCTCCATGCCGCTAACATAGGAAAAAGCCCCTGTTATCATCATAATATGATCGTCCTGAGGCCGAATAATTGATATGATTTGAGATTGACCACTTAAATGCTCGGAGTATCCTATAAAAAATAGACTTTTACCGATCTATAGTAAATACTCTTTTGATAGCCAACATGATTCATACCAAGCACCTCATATATTGGGTTAGCATCAGTCTTATAAGCATTTCATGCTCGAGCTACAAGGGTAAGAGTGACTATCTGTCCAAGAGAGACAAAATGATCAGTCAGCACGAAGCACAATCCTTCTCGCATGAACTAACGCTAAGTGCTCAGGAAGATAACCTCAATAAGCTGATGTCCAAATTGCAACAGGATGCTATACATCACTATAAAGAGAGCCACTTCTTCCCCCCTGCACGTAATTTTTATATTTCAAAAGAACATGTTGAGTCCACAGCGCTATTCGAGCTTATTACGTCCATGCCTAAAGGGGGAGCATTGCACATCCATACTGCGGCCATGGGTAATCTCAACTGGATCGTAGATCGAGCGATTGCTACTCCTGAGATGTATGTCTATTGGTCAGAAGACAAGCCAAATGATAAGGGAATGCTGCATGCCTACAGTAATGATGCGCTTCCGCCTGGCTACATCTCTGCTGCAGAGCTATTAGCAGATGATGACAATCGCACAAGATTTAAGCAGTACTTCCTTTTTGATCAGTCCATGGATCGTGATTCGGTAGACATATGGGGGCGGTTTGAGAGTGTCTTTAAGCGCTTAGACGGTTTTGTCAATTATGAAGGTGTATTTGAAGATTACCTGGTACATGGCCTATCACTATTAGCAGCAGATGGTGTCCAGCATGTAGAGCTGCGGATGCCTTTTAAAAACCTATTGTACTCAACTGGAGGCGATGATCATCCCAGAGACATAGATGAGTTCGTGAACGAAGTTCACAACGGTCTTGCGCGAGTGAGAGAAAGCTATCCTGACTTTACCGCTAAGATCATACATGCTAACCTCAGGTTTAGGTCCAACGAACTGATCTCCTCCGATATGAAAACCATACTCGAGTTGAGACAGAAATACCCTGATCTACTCGTGGGATACGACTTAGTAGCAGAAGAGGATGCCGGCCATACCACACTTTATCACTTGGAGAGCTTCTTAGAACTACAGGAGCTAAATAAAAAAGCGAAGTTCCCACTGGATTTATACCTCCATGATGGTGAGAGCAACTGGGTTGACAATCAAAATCTATATGATGCAGTAATGTTGGACAGCAAACGCATAGGTCATGGGTTTAACCTATTCAGATATCCTCAACTGATGGATATCGTTAACAAGAAGAATATATGCATCGAGGTTAATCCTCTTAGCAATCAGATACTCGGATATATCAGGGACTTGAGGCTACATCCTGCCTATACGTATATCTCCGAAGGAATAGATATCTCAATCAGCTCTGATGATCCTTTGATCTTTGATTACGAAGGACTGACGTATGACTATTGGCATGTCTATATGGCATGGCAACTTGACCTCAAGGATCTTAAGCAACTCAGTAAAAACGGCATCGAACATGCCGCTTTGACCTCAGCAGAAAAGGATATGGCTTTGAAAAACTGGGAGCGACGCTGGCAGCTATTTATTAATGAATCAATTCAAAAACTAAGTGCTCATGAGAATTAAATATTTACTGTTCCTACTTGTCTGTTTAACAGCATGTGCTAATCCTCAGAAGAGCGCTGAAGATGAAAAGATCCCAATCAAAGTCGTAGTTGTGAGCATGTTTGAACGAGATGGTGACACAGGTGATGTGCCTGGCGAATTTCAGTATTGGGTAGAAAATCTCCCGTTAGATCAGACGCTCCCCTTCCCTCAAGGATATCGGAACCTCAGATACAATGCGGACAAAGGAGTCTTAGGAGTGGTGACGGGTATAGGCAATATAAAAGCTGGTGTGTCCATCCAGGCTCTTGGGTTAGATCCACGATTTGATTTGACAGATGCTTATTGGTTGGTTGCAGGGATCAGTGGTGTAGATCCAGAGGATGCCTCTACGGGCAGCGCAGTATGGGCTGACTGGATCGTTGACGGAGACCTCAGTCATGAGATTGATGCCCGCGAGATTCCCTCAGATTGGGAGACGGGTTATATCCCCCTTCGCAAGACCAAACCATATGAATTACCAATGCCCAATGAGCGAGAGGTTGTGGCATTACAACTTAAGGAGTCCTTAGTGGAATGGGCCTATGAACTCACTAAGGATATAAATCTTCCTGATACCGAAGGAACAGCAGGAATGAGAATCAACTACGAAGGGTATCCCGCCCAAAACATGCCTCCGAAAGTAATGATCGGAACTCAACTTGCTGCCAGCACCTATTGGCACGGCGAGTTATTTAATGATTGGGCTAATGATTGGGTTGAGTACTGGACTGAGGGGGATGGCAACTTTGTCACCTCTGCGATGGAAGAGATTGGGACTTGGCATGCGCTTGAGCGCCTTGAGGCCAATGGACTTGTAGATCTGGATCGACTGATGGTATTGCGCACAGGATCCAACTTCACGATGCAGTGGCCTGGTATCAGTGCTTATGAAAGCTTGTCTGGTGAGAAGCTCTCGGGAAAGGGTTACTCAGGCTATATTCCTTCATTAGAGTCTGCTTATCTAGTCGGCAGCGCTGTAGTTAATGAGATTACTCGAGATTGGAATCATTATCAAGAAAATGTTCCTTAATAAATTAGACCAAATAGCTTCTATAGAGTAATCAACATATGTGAGTAACTTATATAAGTTTATTCCTCATATATAGTAAAGATTCCCATCTTTGCGTCGTCTGAAGACTTAATTATCTATTGTACTACGGACACAGTTAAAACCTATATGAATCTTAGAAAGACAATTTTCAATTTGTCTGAGCCTATTACAAGCTCCTCATTTCATCTTCATAACATCAAGATTAAGATTGCTCGCACTACCCTATGGTGTGCCGATAGCGCTATGAGATCCTTAATAGTGTTTATGTACTGCGCCCTATTCTTACTAACAAAATCATCTTATTCAACTTATTAAACATTAGGTATGAGAACTATTTTTAAATCTATGCTATGTGCGCTGATCCTCGTATTAGGGTCGACAGTTGCATGGTCACAGGGATCTACTTCGTCCAGGATCAATGGTCAGGTAATCTCTAATGGTGAGTCTCTTATCGGCGCTGCCGTAATAGCTACTCACACGCCAACAGGATTTGAGTATGGCACCACAACAAATATTGAAGGTTACTTCACACTTAACAACGTTAATGTAGGAGGACCGTATGAGATCGTTGTGTCGTTTTTAGGCTATGAGGACCTTGTAATCAATGACGTCTATCTTGGCTTAGGTCAAACTGAAACATTTAATCTCGAGTTGAGAGAGTCATCAGTAACCCTTGATGAGGTCGTTGTGACATCTGGTGGGCTTTTTGACGGTAACCGTACAGGTTCAGAGACTAAGGTTTCTGAAGAGTTGATCGCTTCTCTACCTACTGCTGATAGAGGACTTAATGATTACCTCAGGGTTACTCCTCAAGCCGACGTAGCCAACAATGGCGCTGTCAATGGTGGAGGAATATCATTCTCAGGTGTTAACAACCGATTCAACTCAATATTCATTGACGGTGCGGTTAACAACGATGTATTCGGTCTTGCAAACTCAGGTACTAATGGTGGCCAAGCAGGCATATCACCGATTAGCCCTGATGCAATTGAGCAGATACAGATCGTATTAGCTCCATATGACGTAACCCTCGGAGGTTTCGCAGGTGGAGGTATCAATGCAGTAACACGTAGTGGTACTAACGAAATGGAAGGATCTGCATATTACTTCTTTAGAAATCAGAACCTTGCTGGACTAACTCCTACAGACAATGAAGGAGCAGAGCGAACAAGGCTTGCACCGTTTACGGCACAGACATTTGGTGCCCGCTTAGGCGGACCACTTATTAAGAATAAGCTCTTTTTCTTTGCTAATGCGGAGATCCAGAGAGATGAGGAGCCTCGCCCATTTGTACCTGAGGATTATATAGGTGATGCTACGTTAGCTGATATTGAGGCGGTTGCTCAAAAATTAAGAGATGACTACGGCTATGAGCCAGGTGACTTCTTGAACAATAGTGAAACAATAGATGGTGAGAAGTTTCTATTAAAACTCGATTGGAACATTAACGCTAAGCATAAATTAACAGCTCGTCACAGTTATGTAAAAGGAACAACAGAGATACATCCTGCACCGAGTGAGTCGAGAGTAGTATTTAACAATGTGGGATATATTTTCCCATCTACGACTAACTCAACTGCAATCGAGCTCAAAAGTATATTAGGACCTAACATCTCTAACAACTTGATCTTAGGACGGACCACAGTGCGAGATGATAGAGATATCTTGGGAGATCCATTCCCACAGATTGAGCTAAATGATGGTAATGGTAGAATTACGATCGGAACAGATAACTTCTCCCACTCCAACATCGTAAATCAAGATATTTTTACAATCACCAACAACTTTAACCTCTTCAAGGGTAAGCACAATTGGACCTTTGGAACACACAATGAGTTTTTCACGATTGAAAACTTATTTACCATATTCTCAACACCAGAATATACGTACTTCTTTGATGGAGTCAATAGATTCTTGAATGATGAGAATCCTGACTTATTATTATTCGGACATGAGCAGTCAGTCGATGGCTCTCCAATCCGTATCGGAGACGCTGCGACTAACTTAGGACCATCATTCAATGCAATGCAATTAGCATTCTATGGTCAAGATGAGATCCAGATCAATCCAGATTTCAAGTTAACAATAGGTCTGAGATTAGATATTCCAATCTTTACTGATGATCCACCATTGGATAATGTACAGTTTAACAATGAGACTATTCCAATTCTTGAATCAGCAGGTTGGGACCTACAAGGTGCTCGTGCGAGTCAAGCACCTTCGACGCAATTATTGTGGAGCCCAAGAGTAGGATTCAACTACGATATCAAGGGAGATAAGACGGCACAACTCAGAGGAGGTGTTGGTATATTCACAAGTAGAGTTCCTTGGGTATGGCCAGGAGGACAGTTCATCCGTAATGGACTCAATAGTGCATTCAATGTAGACTTTGGTGTTCCTATCTTCACGACTGAGGAGGAGTGGTTAGCTAATTTGACTTCTGATGCCAGTCCTACCGGTGATGTAGATCTTTTCTCAGAGAACTTTAAGTACCCACAAATCTTACGAGCAAGTTTGGCTTTAGATAAAAAACTTGCGAATGGTTGGAATGCAACTGGAGAATTCACGTACACGAAGACGATCAATAATCAGCTTGTACAACAAATTAATGTTGCTCCAGATCCTATCGGAACATTGGGAGGCGCAGACAATCGTCCAGTTTTCAATTTCGACGAAGTATTAGATCCTACCTATCAGAATATTACCTTAGTGAGTAACACAAGCGAAGGATTCACCTGGAACTTCACTGCTCAGTTGTCAAAAACATTTGGTTCAGGGACTTACTTCAATGCAGCTTATTCATACACTGATGCAGAAGCAGTAGTTGATGGACGTGGATTTATCAACAACACAAACTGGCAGAACATCTTGTCTGTACAAGGAAATAACAACCCTTCAAGAACGAGATCAACATTTGCTGCAGGATCAAGGATAACTGCTTTCTTGAGTCATACATTTAACTATTCGGATGCAGCATCTACATCTGTATCATTGTTCTATACGGGTAAGTCTGGGACTCCATTCTCTTATGTGTATAATAATGAGGTTTCTGACATTGCTCAGACTTCAGGTGTGAGTGACTTGATATTCGTTCCTGCGACTGCTGCAGATATCAATCTTGTAGACAATGGCGATGTAACTGCTGCACAGCAGTGGGCGGCACTTGATGCATTTATCGAAAACGATTCATACCTGAGCTCACGTCGTGGAGACTTTGCAGAGGCTAATCAATCGAGAACACCATTCGAGCATATCTTAGATCTTAAGATCACACAAGATTTCAAATTTAATGGTCACCAATTCCAGATTACCTTGGACATGTTCAACTTTACTAATTTCCTAAACAAGGATTGGGGAAGAAGGTATTTTGTAGGAGGAAACACATTCTCATTGATACAATCTAACAGACCTGATGTTTCTGTGGATTCACCAGTTGAGTACAACTTTACAGATCCAGGAGATCCGTTTTCAATTGTTCAATCAGGCACATATAGTGCAAGATGGGTTGGACAGTTTGGATTGAGATACATCTTCTAAGAAGGATTCTTAATCAATGATATTAAAAAGGCTATCAGACCCAAGTTCTGATAGCCTTTTTCTATTATAGCGTCTGAAGAACTAAATTGAGTAAGACATCAGGATACAAGATTGGACCTTCTACTGCCATGGCACTGGTGGTGAGCAGTATGATAGGTACTGGAGTATTTACCTCTCTTGGCTATCAGCTATCAGATATCACCAATACCTGGAGCATTATCGCTCTCTGGGTCATCGGAGGATGTATTGCACTGATCGGAGCATTCACCTATGCAGAGCTGGGTACACACTTCAAGGAATCTGGTGGTGATTATATCTTCTTGTCAAGGATCTTTCATCCTATCTGGGGTTATCTATACGCCTGGACTTCGATGACGGTTGGATTTTCGGCACCTATTGCGATAGCTGCTTTAGCTATGGCGGCCTATCTCACAGAGCCTTTTGGGTTAGGGATATATGGTAAGTTCATTGGCATAGGTATCATCCTGCTCATGTCTACGATACACTCCTTTAACCTAAAGTTGAGCGGCAAATTTCAGGATTATTCCAGCCTATTCAAGGTGCTCTTTGTGATTGCCCTTGTCATCATAGGCTTAGCGTCGATTACTTATGTCGATACTGCTCTAAATTTTGATCCCCACTGGACCTCTGACTTAGTCAAGCCGGGATTTGCGGTATCATTAGTATATGTGTCTTATGCCTATCAAGGGTGGAATCAAGCGGCATATATCACTGAAGAGATCCAAGAACCCAAAAAGAATCTGCCACGAGCACTCATCATCGGCACCCTGACCGTTATGGCGCTCTATGTCCTCTTGCAGATCGTCATGCTCAAGCATGCCAGCGTATCGCAACTTGCTGGTCAAGCGGAAGTGACTACCATATCATTCGCTAACATACTGGATAGTCGTGGTGTGTTAATCATCAGCGTATGCATCGCTGTACAGTTGATCGCAACGATCAGCAGCTACGTATGGGTAGGATCTCGCATGATCAATGCAATGGCTAAGGAACATCCGCTCTGGCATGGGCTGTCCAAAACCTCTGATCGGGATATACCCGTGAGGGCTATCTGGTGGCAAACTGCTATCAGTATTGGATTGACCCTTTTTGTGTCATTAGAGCAAGTCATGCTATATGCAGGATTTCTACTACAACTGATGAGCACGGTCACCATCATCGCCTCGTTTTATATTAAACCCAAAGAGGGTGCTTTCAGGAGTCCATTGGGGAGAGTATTACAAGTCATCTATGTACTCTTCAGTCTATTTGTTTTGGTATACTTGCTCCGAGAACGACCGACAGAGAGCATCATCGGATTATCCTTACTGGCTGTGGGTATGCTCACTTACTTTATCAAGCCAAACTGGTCTAAATCTTAATATCCTGAATGCGTACGACTCATAGCTTCTTGCTGGCTAACTCATTCGAACCAATGCCCTTAGACCATGAGAGCATCCAGCTCATCTTGACTTCGCCTCCCTACCCTATGGTAGAGATGTGGGATGACATATTTAGCACCTACAATAGAGGGATCAAAACCTCCGTCAAGAAGGGCGAAGGAGACAAGGCATTTGATAAAATGCACAAGCTCCTTGACGACTGCTGGGCGGAGTGTTATAGGCTCCTGGCTCCAGGAGGTTTTATGGCCATCAATATCGGCAATGCCACTCGCTCGCTCGATGGACATTTTGAGATGTATAGCAACCATAGCCGCATCATGCAATCCTGCAAAAAGATAGGCTTTGACATACTCCCCTATATCATCTGGAACAAGCCAACTAACTCCCCTACTAAATTTATGGGTTCCGGTGTACTGCCAGCAGGTGCATATATCACACTTGAGCATGAATACATACTGGTATTCAGAAAGGCTGGCAAGCGGATATTTACCGAAAAAGAAAAGCAGATCAGGCGCCAAAGTGCGTTCTTTTGGGAAGAGCGTAATCAATGGTTCAGCGATCAGTGGCATGACATCAGAGGTAAAAAACAGCAGCTCAAAAGCAGTGCAAACCGAGATCGAAGTGGTGCTTACCCTGTCGAAATAGCCAAGCGCTTACTACTCATGTATTCCATGTACGGCGATACGGTCTTAGACCCGTTTAGCGGGACTGGCACGACAAGCTATGCCGCTATGTGCTATGGACGCAACAGTGTATATGTAGATATAGATCAGGAGCTCCGCCAATCAAGTCTTACAGACCTATCCGCCACAGAGCAAGTTGATCTCATGAATCAAGATATCCGCGCAAGGATCAAAACTCATGAGGATTATGTAGCCCAGCAACAAACACTCTTCTTTAAATATCGTAACGACATCATCAACTCGCCAGTAAAGTCCAATCAAGAAAAACTCCTCCAGCCCTATCTCATCAAAGACCTCAAATCAACTAAGGATAAAATCAAAGTGAGCTATAGTCCATTCAAAGGGGCTTAATCGACCAGGCTTAACAATAGTCCGTATTGAGTATCAAGTATTACCTCTCCCGCCTGACTGACTAAAATAGTCAGCACAGGTTTGCCAAACTCCTGTGTATACATGTCATTTTTAATCTTGTTGGCAGACTTTGCTCGCCGCACGTAACTCTTATCTGATTGATAGGATTCTGGTTTGACCTGTACTGCACAGATTAACGCTCCATCCCTATACAACTCGTAGTCTATGGCATATTGATAATCCAATTGTCCTACTGCATGTACTGTGGTTATACTTTTATCAAGCCTCTTGATATGATTTTCAAAAGATTTTTCCCTGATATAGACTCCATTCCAGGTTTCTCCTAATACACGATACTCTACGATCTGATACGCTTCATTGAGTGTCAGCTTAGGATTGAGCGCATTTCGTAGTATACCACTCCTATGAAGGAGTATAGATCGACTCCGCCCGTGATTGTGTTGTAGATTGATATACTGGAGGTACTCCTCCTTCAACATTATCTTAGCAGAGCGCGGACCTAGATAGTCCAACACATATCTTGTAGAAGGCGATATATTTTGCATCTGCTCAGCTCTCTCGAGTCCACTACTATAGTAATATGCCCTCCAGTTCTGATAGCTAGTGAAGTCCTCTTGCCTGATCAACTGACTGACCATACCCACACTCCAAGGGCTATTCAGTTGTAGCTGATTCCAAGGTTCGTTAGTCAGTTGCAACAATTTATGGTGGACCGGAGCAGGGCACTTTTTCATTGTATAGTTAAGATATCAATTGATGTCTCAATTATGATCTATAAAATGTGATATTTAATCACCACAGATAGTTTGTTGTTAATCGCTATACGCTATATTCGCCTCCCATATTATCTTAAATATTCATATGTATAGAGCCCTAACCTTAATTGCCACTTGTCTATTCTTGTCCGTGTCTCTCAACGCCTCGACGGGGTCTGAAGGAACTCTTTTTGAAGCCGCACAATATCCATCTGATAACCTCGAAGAAGGATTATTTTACATCTACGTGAAGGAAAGCACAGATCATAAAGAGTTGTTCCCAAAACTCTACCCAATTGGGTTTATCATCAAGGAAAAGAATCCAGCTACAAAGAAGACGACTTATCTATTAGGAGAGTTTAACTCACGAGAGAAAGCTGAAGAAGCACTCAAGGTTGTGAAGAATTCTGGATACACGAAGGCGCATATCATTGAGAAGTAAGTGATTACTTGCCGATGCGAATCAATCGCTCAGTCAGTTCTATTTCGGGACTATTCACATGTAAGAATAGCACCCCTTGATAGCCTCCAAAATCAGCCTCACTCAACTGAATCTGATTACTCCCTGCATTGAAGTATTGTCCATTGCGAGAGATCACTTGACCACTCGAACTGATCAATGTCCATGATACATGTTGAGCAGATACTAACTCTACAGTTACTGTGCTGCTCTTGACGATAGGATTAGGAGATATTGACACAATACTCATGCCCGGTTTCCTGGTTTCAAGTATTCTTTGGTCATCTCTGACAAATGCCAACTCCTGCTCAATTAAGCTCTTATCTATCCAAGCACTAAACATCTCAGACATTTCGAATGGTAAACCGTTCTGATCTATTGTCCCTGCCATCCGAATATAGAATAGAGGTCGACTGATATCTATCTGTGTATCATCATTAGTCCAAGCCATCTTAAGCTCAGTATTATTGATGTTATAATCATCAGTATTGATGTTTATCTGGTCAGACCACACACTTACGAAATCATCGACATGATCGGTCAATCGGATACCATACTGCAGTGCCAACAGGTCACTGTCATCGGCATATATCGGAAGGTCATATAACATAGAGCCCTCAGAATAAATCGGATTGCCCACTGATAATTGGTGGTATTCTGTACTTCTGACCTTAGCCTTCAGTCGGCTACTTACCTCATTAGAACCGTTAACATCGCCGAGCTTAACTGAGATCACTTCTACATTGACTAACCCGTCTGCTGACGACTCGACAGCAATCTTTGGTATTGGAAATGGTCGATACGGATTGGCAAACTGGTGATCAGCTGGGATGAACTTCCAGTTTGCCTGAGCATCTCCAAAAGTGTTGTCCACACCTAATATGACCCTTCTCATTTTGACGAGGTCTCCCGTAGTTATTCTTCCATTGTTATCGATATCTCCTGCGATGATCTTATAAGGCGTATCCAATAAGCCTAAGCCTAAGATATGTCTCTGCATCAGCAATAGATCTAAGGTCGTCAAGCCATCATCAAATCGAGTATTACGATTCATCTCCAAGGTATATGCTTGATCTCCGTCAAGATCTTCAAACCTAAACTCTCCAGATACATCGGTGAACTGTTGAGCTTCAGCAGTAGCATTAGCCATCAGCACCACGCTCACATTGTCAGTTCCGACAAGTTCCTCTGTAAATATTAGTCCAGAGACACTTAATCCTGTCATCTGATCTTCACAGAGGTTATTTCCATTATCAAATATTTCAAGGGGAGCTTCGCACTCACCAAGATTACCAGCTTCATCACGCACGTATATCGTAACTAAACGCTGTTCGGAGCGCCCATCAGCGATATCCTGACAATTAAAAATTAGATTGCTTACTTCTCCTTCTGCCGAGAATGACAGCATTAAGTCTTCAGCTGATGTGCAGTTATCTTCTACAGTTACCTCAAAGTCATCTATTGATATCACCGCTTCACCATTCTCGCGAAGCACTACAGCATTTTCTACTGTCGGGCAATTTATGATCGGTGCTTGACAATCTTGGATCGTCAGATTAATTGTATCAGTATTGATATTCTCGCATCCATCAGATACTGAAAATATCACCTCATATAACCCTGATTCTAAAGTTGCATTAAGCACTGGAGACGTAGAAGTTCTTAATATCTCAACATCATCTCCCGTAGTTCTGATCTGATGAAACCAATCAAAGTCTTCTACAGGTGTACAGTCATCAACGGCCTCAACAGATAGCACGAATTGACCCATACAATCTGTACCTGTAATGCATAAAGTAGTGTCGGATGGAAAGTTAACAAACTCTGGTGCTGACTCATTAGCCACGGTAATCGCTTGACCCATCGACCAGTAACCTTGATCTGGCACAGACGTGCTGAATTGACACCAGTCTATGACCACCCACTCTCTAATGATCGTAAAACAACCATCATTAACATCTGTAAAGTAGGTATCCTCATAACTTGCTACGACATCTGCACATCCATCTTGAGATAACGCAGGCATACCCGTAAACTCGGGATCGACAGTTGCAAAGCATCCTATAATTACCGTATCTCCAGGAAACTCCTCTGCAGTAATTTCAAAAGGTTCGTCAGAGACTATTGTGATTATCTGATCACAGTTAACCACTTGACCACCTCTATCAATTGCTGTCCACGTACGTTCTATTGTCCCCTTGCCACAAGCGTCAAGATTGCTCACATCGGTGAAGAATAAGCTATCAACGGAACAGTTATCAATGGCTTGAGCCTCTCCAGTAACCATTAAATCCAACGGATCTAATGAACAATCGATCGTGATGTCATCTGGACATACGATCAATGGAGTAAACTTATCGAATACTTCAACTGATATATGACAGGTATTAGAATTGCCCGCAATGTCTGTCACTTTAAACTCAACAGTAAGCGTCTGTCCGACTTCTTCACAACAGAAAAAGATTAACTCACTAAAATCTTCTCCAACAGAGCAGACTCCATCAACTTTTCTTGCCGTATATGAAGCAATGCCACAGTTATCTACACTAAGGTCATCGAATGTTAGCGCTCTCACTTGAGCCATACCATTTCCAGCAATAGAGATCGAAGTGAACTGATCACATACCGCAACAGGCGGCTGATCATCCTGAATTGTGATTACCAGTGTATCTGTCGACACATTCTGACATTCATCAGTAAATACGTAGACAACATCAAACTCTGCCTGAGTAGACCCCATAGATATCGATGATATCATCGTACTGGAGCCGTTGTCTATCATGACTCTTTCGCCAAAAGCATCGGTAGTCTCATAAAATATATTGACATCGATCACATCAGATCCACAGTCTTCAAGTTGTGGCGTAGGCAATTGAATGTCTTCTGCTCCGCATAAAAACGGGTGCGTATTTAGTGTGATATCCTCAAGAGGCTCTAAGAGCACTGGTGGGCGTCCGTCCTCAATGATGATCGTCTGGTTAAGTGATAACAGATCGTTAGTACACCAGTCAATGATCAACCACTCACGAATAATTTTTCTTGATCGTCCACACAACTCAAATACATTGTCTGAATAAGTTCTTCTGAGTATACCACACACCTCTGCATCAAACGCTCCTCCGCCAATCGTCGGCACTCCTACTTCTGCAGGAGCAGGATTACCGTTGTCGTCGAAGAGTGTAAAATCACTCATACAGTCGGTCTCAAAATCTTCAAACTCATCGATACTATCCAGCTGAGTTCTAAGGACAAATATTCTCTGTATACAAGTATCTTGGTTACCCGCTAAATCAGAGAACAACCAGTTACGATCTATAATCTCTTGAAAGTCTCCACTACAAGTCTCTGTGGTAATATCTTGAAAACTACCTAGCTTGATGCCACAATCATCGTCATTTATGATGTTGAATGTATTGTTACCAAGAGGCTCAAAGCTCGATGGCACACCTACAAATGGGAAGGCCACAAACTGATCACCCATCATCGGATCTATCCCAAACTGACAAGCTATGGTATCAGGCTCACAGACTACATCAAATATGTGCTTGTCCTCAACAACAACAGTGCTTGTACATGATAGCGTACTACGAGGATCCGACACGGTCACAACATAAGTACCTGGATTAGTGAGTGTTATATTATGATCCTCTGCGATGAGGGTCCCTTGCTCATCCTCCGCACGGACGATAAAGTTTAAAAAGCAAAGTCCTGTATTAGCTAATAGCACATCAGAGTTCAGCTCTATTGCACAGTCTTCATTCAGTGATATATTTAACTGGCTATTACATGCGATTGACTCAGCATCCAAGTTAATATCAGTCGGTCTCATGTAGGTCACCATTATCGGTTGGCTACACACTGCAATACCTCTAACTGATATACTCTCTATAGTAAATGACTCATTGTCAAATGAGTCTCCATCTCTTAATCTTATATCTACAAGATCAAAGTCCGTAGTCGCCGGACTAAACCCAAGTGTATCGAGTATATCTCGCTCAGTAACGAAGCATTGATCCATAGCTATCGGAATATCCAAAAATGCCGATGGACAAGCTGGCGCAGAAATATTTACTCTTAGGTTTTCGGCAATAAGCGCTTCATCTAAGAATACATTACCTATGGTTGACTGTCCAAAACCAAATGGTCCCTCGTTATCTATTGTCAAGCGATCAATATCGCATACATCCGTATATCTAAATAATGGATTGTTTCTTAGGATATCAGATAACTCAACTAACTCCGTACTAAAACCTACTGAATGATTCAGTGTAGTGCTAATCGGCAGTATATGATCTGGAAATAGGAATATCGACAAATCTGTTGCAAACACATAGCCGTCTCCACAGATAACACGATCAATGAATATCTCCTCTCCCACCGGAAATTGAGTTACTCGTGCCGTACCAGATATAAAATGTATTGTCGAAATAATAGATGACTCGGGTATATCAATACCGAGTCGATTTAATATATATGTCTTATCAAGATCACAATCAAATGGTGAGATCTCTAAGAAGATATCCGTCGGAAAGACATTCTCCTCTGGACTGACCGTAACAGTGAAGTTATCTAAGATCTCGTTATTGACTTCATCGATGAGTTCTACGATACGTGACTGGTTGAGCCCAACACCTGAAACACTGAGAGACACTTCGCCACCACAATCAGATAGTCCTAACTCTGCCAGTATATCCGTGTCAGACACTTCACAGGTACCAAGACCTATGGTAAACTCCACTGTATCCCTCATGGCATATCCGTCTAAACAACCTTGGGCCGATAGGTCAATGCCCATCAGCCCTAAGATGCTTATTATCAGATATAACCCAAAAGGGTTGGTTTTAACAGGAGCTTCTTTCATAGATTCTCAATAGATCATATTATAATTTACGATCATATGATAACTACATATCAAGTACCGTACCAATATGGTAAAACACGCATGATATATGAATATGATATGTACAATTGAGCTGTGGCATTATATTGCCATCATCGAAACAGGGAAGTTATACGGCTTGAATTAAAAATCTTGATATCGGGAACCTGCCCTGGGAAGGCGAAAGCCTTAATCATTCAATTATCTCTATCATTAGTTATAACAAATGAGTATTCACCCATGCGAATGGTCCATGCTCTTCAAGGCATCAACTAAAAAGGCTAAATTTGAATTTCGCTCCATATGAAATTTGAAAAGTATCCTATAGATCCTCGAGTAATCCAAGCCATTGCTGACTTAGGATTTAAGCGACCGACAGATATCCAGTATAAATCGATACCGTATATCCTAAAGGGTGAAGATCTATTTGCCATTGCACAGACAGGTACTGGTAAGACCGCAGCATTTGCTATACCCCTTATTGATAAGATCCTCAAGCAGAAAGAAACAGCTCGACGCAAGGATGGTGTACTGGCCTTAATCCTTGTTCCGAGTCACGAGTTAGCCATCCAGATTAATGAGGTCATTGAGAAACTGTCCATATATACTGATGTATATAGCGCAGCGCTCATTGGCGGGGTAGATCAAGACCCTCAGATCGAACTGCTCCAGGCGGGAACGGATATCGTCGTGGCAACACCGGGGCGTATGTTTGACCTAATCCATCAAGGACACCTGAGGACGCATCGCATCCAGACGCTCATCCTCGATGAGGCTGACTTGATGCTTGATCTCGGATTCAGGAAGGACATCTTTGACATTATCGCCAAGCTGCCACGGCGACAGCAGACATTATTCTTCTCTGCCACCATTAATAAAGCACTCAAGCAGACAGCCTACAAGATTGTCCGCCAAGAAGCCATCAGAATACAATTATCTCCCAAGGATCCCGTCTCAAAGAATGTAGATCACTCCGTAATTTTTGTCGAGATGGACCATAAGCGATTCTTCTTGGAGCGAGTCATCCGAGAAAATCCCGATCAGAAAATCATTGCATTCGCAAGAACAAAGGTAAGAGTGGAGCGCATCGCTAAAGCCATGGCAAGAGCAGAAATCGATTCCCTCACCATACATGGCGACAAGGAGCAAGAAGAACGTACGGCCGTACTCGATCAGTTCGCCAATACTGACATGCAACTCCTCATCGCAACAGACGTCAGTGCACGTGGACTTGATATACCTGCAGTAGGCATAGTTGTCAATTACGATCTCCCAGAGCTCGCCGAAAATTATGTCCACAGAATAGGGCGTACTGGACGTGGCAATAACAGAGGTCACGCTTACAGCTTCTGTGCTCCAAGTGAAAAGGAATTACTCCAAGACATACAGTCCTATATCCAGACCGATATCACCATACTTAAACTTGACAAAGGAAGCTACAGTGATACGCTCAAGATCGATAGAGAGCGTACCTTCGACTATATGTCTATCGTAGAGGAGATCGATCAATGGGAGAAAGGCAAAAAGAAAAAGAAGAAAAAATAAATCCTCGATATCAATCCACTATCTTACCCATGCACTTGCTGCTGATACCTTATGGATTTCAAGGAAACCTTCTTAGGACTAAATTTCAATTGGGGAAAAGAAAAAAATGACCCCTCTCCACTGAGTCAATGCTTGAATTGCAGCAGTCCCCTTGAACTCGATCAATACTATTGTTATACCTGTGGTCAAAAAAATAAGACCAGCAAGGTTAGTTTTTGGTCATTGATGTCCGAGTTACTCTCCAACATCTTTAATCTGGATCATAGTGTTTGGAAGTCACTCTTCGGCGTATTCAAGCCGGGATATCTGACTAAAGAGTTTATTAAGGGAAGGCGCAAGAGCTACCTCAATCCATTGCGCTTATTCTTTTTCGCTATGGTCGTCCATTTGGCGTTGATATCTAACTTAATTAATACGGACTTTGCCGATGATATGGCTTCCAGAGATGCTAAGGCGCTGGTTATTGGAGAGTTGAAAGAACAATTCACTGCTATACAGGATACCAACGCCTATTTCTCCTCAACTGATTTTGATAGCTTGACCAACCTCCTCAATAGTGCAGAATATATCAGCGATACACTGTATACAAGCATGAGGATTACAGATCAGATGAACTTCGGCGAGCGTCCAATTGCTAAGAAGGATCTCTATGAGCTATCAGTAAAAGAAGTTCTTGACAAGTATGAAATCGAGGGATATTGGAAACGACTTTTAATGGGTCAGTTTATCAAAGCCAATAAGGACATTAAAGGAGCTATTAGGTTTGCGTTTGGTAATCTGCTATGGGCCATCATCGCTACAATCATCATCCTGAGCTTTGTGATGAAGGTGATCTATATCCGTAAGAATAAATACTATGTAGAGCATGTCTTGATGCTGTTCAACCTCCACAGTTTCGCTTTCATTGTACTGTCTATTCCATTGGCATTAATACAGATTAGCGGTCAGGACGACAGTCCTAATTATTATGGCATTTTGATGTTAGTCAGTTTGATCTATGGATTTTGGTCTTTTAAAGCCTACTATGAACAGGGTTGGTTCAAGACGTTGCTGAAAACAGCCTTTCTCGGATTCTCATATGTCATGATTATGGCTATGTGTTTAACTCTTGTTCTTTTAATCAGTGCCTTATTATTCTGATACTGATTCCTTCTATCTATTTTTGTATTTGAAAAGTGTGAAATGAGTCAAGCATATGATACGGTTGTAGGTCTGGAGGTACATATCCAGTTGAATACACTAACAAAAGCCTTTTGTGGTGATGCGCTGAGCTTTGGTGCTGAGCCTAACACGCATGTTTCCGCCATATCATTAGCACACCCTGGAACACTCCCAGTGATCAATCGAGGTCAAGTGCGCAAAGCAATCCAACTCGGTCTTGCTCTCGGATGCGAAATAAATACGCTCAACTTCTTCGATCGTAAGCATTACTTCTACCCCGATCTCCCTAAAGGATATCAGATCACTCAAGACAATGAGCCGATCTGCATCGGTGGATCATTAACGATCCATGTCAATGGCAAGGCCAAGGAGGTTAAGATCCATCACATCCATATGGAAGAAGATGCTGGCAAGACAATACATGATCAAGATGACAACTACTCGCTGGTTGATCTCAATAGAGCAGGCACTCCCCTCCTGGAGTTGGTCACAGAGCCCGATCTAAGCTCGGCCGAGGAGGTCTATGAGTTCATCGCAGAGCTACAGAAGCTATGCCGTTATATAGACGTTAGCGATGCAGATATGGAAAAAGGATCTATGCGATGTGATTGCAATGTATCCGTCAAGCCTGCTGGCTCAACAACCCTCGGAGAGCGCTGCGAAATCAAGAACCTAAACTCTAAACGCTTCGCTCGAGAAGCCGTCATCTACGAAGCTAAGCGACAGATCAAGCTCGTAGAAGCTGGACAGACATTCTCTAAGCAGACACTGCACTACGACGTAGAGAGAAATATTACCCAGCCACTCAGGGATAAAGAAGGGGTGGCGGATTATCGCTACTTCCCAGATCCGGACTTAGCACCAATCAGCATATCTGTTGAGGAACTGAAAGAAATACAAGATGGTATGCCAGAGATGCCGTGGGAGATTAAGAAAGACTTGCAAGCTCTAAAGGTGCATGACGATCATATTAATCAGATCATAGCCTCTCCTGAATTAGTGGCCTATTTCAAGGAAGTACATGCTCAAGTTGGTGATGCTCGCCTAAGCTCTAGCACCATAACTAACCAGCTTTTGCCACAGCTACACTCAAGCGGAACAATCTTACAGGACTTTGCTGTATCGCAAGACCATCTCGTACAATTCATCCAGTTGATTAAAGATGGTAAAGTCACAGCTTCCATTGCTAATCAGCGACTCTGGCCTGCCATGTGTGAGGATGTTGCTAAGAGTCCGCTCGTTCTTGCCGAGGACCTGGGGATACTTATCAACACCGATGACTCATTCCTGGATGACTTAATAGCACAAGTCATCAACAACAATCCAGATCAAGTAGCTCAATTCAAAAAAGGTAAAAAGAACCTGATGGGCTTTTTCATCGGCGCGGTTATGCGCAGTTCTAAAGGAAGCGCTGATCCCAAAGCATTGCAAAAGAAGCTGGTTGAGGCGCTTAATGGTTAGGAACAAATACTTTTCTTATTTAGTCTGGCGATGTGGCTGAGATTATTGGGAGCATTTTGGATATTCTGAACACCAAAATCAATTGCATCAACGAATAACAACTTAGAAGTAGGCTATGGTCAACGGATCACACGGTCATTGGACCAACCTTACTTTTGACGATCCATTACAATTTGTTTCTTCAAAGATTTTATCCTTCGTTGTTCGAAGGAACAGCCAACGAATAACGACCAGAAAGCTTCTTCCTCAACACCATAACTTTCTCCCAAAAATTCATCATCTTAAGCGTCTATTAATCACAGAGTATGGGACATAGTAGACGAGATATATTGAAGCAGATGAGCGCGGGCATGGGAGGCGCATTCTTCATGCCGCTGATCGGTCAAGATGAACATGGTAAGCGACTCATCAAACCTAACCCAACAGACTTTGCAGGGTTAGACCATAAGATTACGGCGATTACGCTTGGCGCGGGATCTCGTGGCAATGTCTATGGTAACTATTCCCTTGAATATCCTGACAACTTAGATATTGTAGGAGTCGCAGAACCTATACCGATCCGCAATGAGCGATATAGTAAGAAACACAATATCGAGGCGAGCAACCGCTTCGATACTTGGGAGCATGTATTTGAGCGTCCTAAGTTTGCCGATGCGATCATCATCACCACGCCTGACGACCTGCATTACGGACCCTGTATGCAGGCCCTTGAGATGGGATATGATGTCCTACTGGAGAAGCCTATCTCTCCTTCTGAGCAGCAGTGTCGCGACATACTCGCCTTAGCACAGAAGACGCAACGCATTGTAGCGGTATGCCACGTCCTCAGATATGCCCCATACTTCATCGAACTTAAGGATTATATCGCCTCAGGTAAGATCGGCGAACTGGTCAGTGTCTCACACTTTGAGCCGATCGAACATGTGCACATGGCACATAGTTTTGTCCGAGGGAACTGGCATAACAGCAAAGAGACTACACCAATTATACTCGCCAAGTCGTGTCATGATATGGATATTATGCGCTGGCTCATCGGCGAGAGCTGCCAGAAAGTCTCTGCCTTTGGCAGTCTTAAGTGGTTCCATGAAAGAAACAAACCCGCAGGAGCAACGCCTCGATGTATGGATGGATGTGCTATAGAAGCGAACTGTCCCTACAGCGCTATGAAAATCTATCATAGAGATCGAGATTATACTTATGTATTCGACTTGCCGGATGATAAAGCGGAGCATGGGGATGCGATCTTGGAGTATCTCCGCACTACGGACTATGGTCGCTGTGTCTATAAGATGGACAATGATCAACCCGATCACTATGTGAGTAACCTGCTTTTTGACAAAGACATCACGGCCTCGTTTAGCATGGAGGCGTTTACCTCATATCATGGACGCCGTACGAGGATTATGGGCAGTCATGGAGACATCGTTGGAGATATGCGCACATTTGAGCATACAGACTTCCGAACTGGCGAGAAGACCCAATGGTCTATGAATTCAGATGGTCATGGCGGTGGTGATTGGCGTCTGGTGACAGATTGGCTCAAAGCGGTATCGACCAGAGATGCTTCCCTACTCTCCTCTACTATCGAAGCCTCTGTAGAGAGTCACTTGATGGCATTCGCTGCGGAGCGGAGTAGATTGGGTGAAACTGTAGAACAGGTGTAAGCTGGACTAATATCACCTATAGGCTATGATAGTCTCCTCTTTGCATGAGTAAATCACATTGATTGATTTTCGTAAGTTAATGACTGATAAACATAACTTGCTTAGTAATATATGAGCGATATTAGTAATAGCTTGAACAGCTACCCTTCTAAAACATAGATACACCATCTACCATTCCCTCCAATCTTTGGAGCCTTGGCGAATGCCATCTATCGAGCAACAGGAAATCGACATTATCAACAGCCATTTATGGGTAATAAGGAGCTATTAGGATAGCCAAAGTTTGTACATCACCTGTTAGTTTTATCGAATTAATAAAGCCTTATACCTCCTATCCCTATCTCGAGTCCCTATCCTTCCAGAGGTATAGACAAGCAATAGATTCATATGGACTCCACAAGTTTGCTTGCTTCAAAAAAAACGCCTTGACATCAATATCGTCACCTAATTCATACAAGGCCTTTATCTGTTGTCTAATGGTCAAGTCTTCAAAAGGCCTCACATTGGGCCTTCCCAGCGCAAATATCAAAAACATCTTGACTGTCCACGTGCCTATTCCTTTTATGCTGGAGAGCTCCTTGATAATCATCACATTGGAGAGCTCATCTAAATGCTCTAATGGCTTCTCTACTGCATATTCCGATAGATTCTTCAGATAAGACCCTTTGCGATTGCTGATCCCGAGCGACCGCAGATCGTCCAAACTACAGTTCAGTAGTTTTTGCGGGGTCGGATCATCGTCAAAATAGACCACCATCCTTGAATTGATGGTTGCCGCTGCTTTAATGGACAATTGCTGACCAATGATTGATGTTATGAGACGGCGAAAATAATCGGACTTGTGGATAGAGTTCAGCTCTAATGGTCCATGCTTCGCAATCAGGGACTTCATGATTGGGTCTTGGGATAATACTTCTTGGTAGTTCGAGTTATTCATCAACGGATTTGCTCAATCAACCATTCTACGCAAGCTCTATAGCCGTGATATCCACCGTTACTTTATCGATGATCTCGCTGAGTCGCTGTGGCACTTCCTCCTGATATCTACCTCCGAGATGCTTAGCTAAAAAAGCCTCACAGACAGTCAAGAACGCCATGCTGTTATCCGGATTGGCAAATCCATGACCTTCATCAGGGAAGTTGACGTATTCCACGGGTAATCCCAGATCTCTCATGGCAACTACGATCTGATCAGATTCAGCGGTTTTGACTCGAGGGTCATTATCTCCTTGTGCCACTAAGAGAGGTGCTTTTATATTCTTCGCATGGAAGAATGGAGACTTACGTTTCAATTGCTCCTGTCCCTCTGGTGTATCGGGATGTCCGAGACGGATGTAAAACATCTCTCGAACCGACTCCCAATATGGAGGTATAGATTGAAGTAATGTAAACAGGTTAGATGGACCAACTATAGATACACCGCAAGCATAAGTGTCAGGTGTAAATGTCAATCCTGCCAGCGTCGCATATCCTCCATAGGATCCTCCCATTATACCGATTTGGTCGGCATCAGAAATTCCTTGTTTAATCAGGTAATGAGTACCCGCCGTAATATCGTCTTGCATGGCTTCCCCCCATGCTCCATTACCGGCATTGAGAAACTTCTTACCAAATCCTGTCGACCCTCTAAAGTTAGGCTGCAATACAGCATAACCACGATTAGATAGAAACTGTGCATAAGAATTATAACCCCAGTGATCTCTTGCCCAAGGACCACCATGGACGAAAATCAGTGCGGGTATCTTACCGCCATCATAGTCTTTAGGCAGCGTCAAATAAGCAGGAATCTCAAGGCCATCTAACGACGGATATCTCACCGGCTGCATCTCAGACAGATGCTCTATCGGTAACTCAGGACGTGGTCGATATAAGAACTGCACCTGTCGCTCTACTCGATCAAACAAGTATGCCGCACCTGGATCCTTATCAGAGGAGGCATAAACGATGTAAGTCTGCTCATCCGTTGTACCACTGCCGAAGGACACCTCGGCATTCTTAAACTTGCCTTGCAAAAACTTATAGTCGGCTTCATAGTCTTTGTCGAGCCAATAGAGTCTTTTTTTATCGCCTGTATAGCTACTACCGATCATCTCTTCTCGCAGGTCGCTATAGATCATTCCGCCATAGTCAACTTCTTTTTCGGGGTCTGAAGCGATTAACTCTTGATCAAGTGTCTTGAGGTCTAAGAGGTATAATGTGGTCAAATCAATATCATCACCTACATTGCTGATCAGATAAAGTCTGCCATCCTTGTGAAAGCGATACGGACTTAAAGTTTCTTCATGTGTACAGCTCATAATCGACTCCCAAGAATCGCCTTGTAACTGTAGCAACTCTGTGCCTCCGTCAGCTGTAGATCGTGAAGCCAATCGTAAGTCATCTTTAAGGTCGAAATAGAGTGAGCTATAGTTGATTGTATTCTCCAATACCAACTTGCGCTTACCCGTATCAATATCTACAGTGTATAGGTCATGCCAAGCCTTATCTCGATCATTGATTCCGACATAGATTTGATTTTGATTGGACTTAGGTCGACGGTATATGAAAGCGCGAACCTCATCCATAGGCGTCAGATCTCGGGCCTCGGGAATAGCCTTAGTGGCAAAGGCCTCAGCCGGATTAACGGCATATACGTGATAATTTTCATCACCATCTCTATCCTGCACATAGAGCACATACTGAGCATCTCTACTCCAAAAGTAGCCACCTATGGGGCGTGTCTTATCCTCAGTGATCGGGATGGCCGCATCAAAATCATCCTCACGAGTCTTGATCCAGATGTTGCGAACTCCGTTGAGCGGCTTGATAAAGGTGATGTACTTCCCATCGGGACTGATCTGTCCGCCAGAAATTTCAGGGTTTCCGAAAAATATCTCTCTGTCTATTATGGGAGTCGTCATATCTACTGTTGCGTAAGTCCGCAACAAAGATGGATAAAACAAACAAAAAAAGGTGAGTAAGAATACCGCACCTTTTTCTCTAAACAATTTACCTAACCACACCCGTCGTAAGGTGTGTACATAGTTGACTCACAGTGTAAGGAAGTCACTTCTTGCCAATATAGCGCTTTTATACGTGCGTCTTATCCCTATATATAGGGATTCGTATAAATTTCTAATAAATATCTGTTATGTTCATCTGCGATTTGCCGCTGTCATGAATCCAAGAATTGCCGTCAGTTTATACTTTTTTGCCAATGGTTTACAATATGCCAGTTGGGCAGGTCGCATTCCTGATTTACAGGATATGTACCACATGGACAACAGACTGATGGGGTTTATACTATTGGCACACTCGATAGGCGCCTTCATTACGATGCCCATCACAGGCTGGCTTACGCAGCTCTTCAGTAGCCGAACCGTTGCGATGGTGTCAGGCATATTCTTCAGTATATTCTTTGCGTGTGCTACCCTATCTCCTAATTATTGGATGCTGTTGGCTTCCTTTACTCTGATGGGAGTTAGCACTGGCATTATGGATATTGCCATGAATGCACAAGCCGTAGAGGTGGAGCGATCTTATAAGCGGCCCATCATGACGTTCTTTCATGCTATGTTCAGTATTGGCATGGTGGCTGGGGGATTATTGGACTCGGTCTTCATAAGCCAAGCGATTGCCTTACCCACTCATTTTGGATGGATTGCAGCTATAGCCATATTCATGGTGATCATCGGTAAGGCTGGTATGATTAAAGATCTTCGATCAGAACAAGAAGAAAAGCAATCCACCTTCAGAATACCACGAGGAATCGTACTCGTACTTGGCGTCATCACGCTGTGCTGCATGATGGGAGAAGGAGCGATGTCAGACTGGAGCACTAACTATATGAAGAACATCATCGCTACACCTGTGGCATATACAACCTTTGGCTTGACTGCCTTTGCTGCTACTATGACCATAGGAAGACTATTAGGAGATCGAGCACGATTGAGATACGGTGACTACAGGATACTCGCTGTAGGCGGCGCTTGTGCCATTATCGGGATGATAGCTGTGCTGTCTGCACTACATTTTGCGGTGGTTATCATAGGATTTGGATTAATTGGAATAGGGCTGTCTAATATTGTACCCATATCATTTAGTCTATCTGGTAATATCAAAGGGCTTTCGCCTGGCGTCGGAATCGCCATGGTGTCTACTATTGGATACTCAGGCTTTATGGTTGGACCACCACTCATAGGTTTTATAGCAGACGCTTATAATCTGAGGATCGCACTATTTATCCTGCTTATGCTCTTTATAATGATGTATTTTTTAATCTTAAAGTCTAAATCAAATACTAACCTTACTAGCTATGAATAATAAAGTTGCCAAGATCGCCTATTGGGTTGTCACGATGATGATGTGTATTCTCTTCGCCTATTCCGCATCTATGTATTTCACCAATACAGAGGCAGTCAAAGGTTATTTCGAAGCGCTTAATTATCCAACTTACGTAGTGATCCCATTGGCTATAGCCAAAGTGCTCGGCATCATGGCCATTATATCTAACGCCAGTAAAGTCCTATCAGAATGGGCTTATGCCGGGTTTTTCTTTGATGTGATCCTTGCTACTGCTGCCCATTATTATGCAGGTCATGGATTAGTGGGTTATTCCTTTTGGGGTATATTCCTCGTCTTGGCCTCGAGAATCTTGTGGAAGTATAGATCAGCTACTTAGTCTTCTCTGGTCTTTCCGATCAATTCGAGATAGCCATCTACAACATCATTAGGTACTGCTATGGACAGGTGGTAATGTGATATCCGCCAATCACCATCTACTAACTGAACCACTCCTGATGCACGACAGGTACCCATCCAAGTATCCAGTAGTTCATCAAACCAAGCCAGACGATTGTCGGCAGCCATAGTAATATTACGGTCGATAGTTTTAAAATCCCATGCAGATTCACGCTCAAAATATTTGCCCAGGAGTGCCAACATCTCTTCGCGAGTCCAGCGCTCCGAGGCATCTGTACCTATATAGATGCCACCCTCGAGCATAGAGCCGAAAAAGACTTTTTCGTCAGCTTCAGCAGCAGCAAGGTGCCAGCCATTTAGTAGACTTTCTATATACGCCTCAGGAGCATCATTGCAGTTTTCCTTACGCCGGGTATCAGTAATACTTGAAATCTGCCAGCCGGCTTCGGTATTCATAAACTCGAAGACATTGACACCGCAATGGCTAAACGCTCCATCTACATAAAAGCTATAATCCGTCCATGCCATCGCCATGGCACCATCGACCTTAATCTCTTTGGATGCCAAGCGTTCATCCCACTGGTTCTCATGAGGAGTACCTATTGCTGTGACAAATCTTGCTGCTGGCGATGACTTCTTGACCACCTTGCCACTTTGAGCTTCAGTGAATATCGATGACAAGGTAGCGCCCTCAACAAAGAGGTCTGTGATAGTCGTACTATCATTAGCTCTCATGGCATCAAAGAGCAAATCGATTTTGTGACTCACCACATCTGCATCTGGCAGAGCAAGGCTGTCTTCCTGTGCACCGAGCATCGACATGGATATGCACAAAGTCATAATCAGCATTGTCATACACTTCAATGTAGAATCTATACCGTTCAGCCAAATCGAGTAGCTACTACCCTCCTTTGTGAAACATCTTTGAGTCATCATAAAAACTTATTAATCATCCATTAAACTTTAAATATCGTCATTATGAAAAAGGTTAAAGTCTTCTCACGTCATTTATTAGGATTAGGACTATTCTTAAGCTCAGCAATTATCATCAATGCACAAGCAGATCTGGCATATGTTAACCTACCTACATCAGACGCTTATGTATCCGCAGTAACTAAAACTACCTATGAGCTTGATCATACTGAAAAAGCAGTGCGTCAATTATCAGAGCACATCGCTAAGCACGTTGAGTATCCAGAATACCTGAGATCATTACAAGTTGAAGGTAGAGTTGTTGTTGAAGTAGAACTCAACGCTGATGGAACTATAGCGGAGAACCGCATCGTTCAAATAGCGAGCTCTGGCTTAAATAACGCCGTAATGAAATCGCTATCAGGTTTTGATGCCATAAAGCTCGACAATCGAGTTTACCAAGGAGTTACTACTGTTCATATTCCGATTCATTTTAAGAATTGAGAATTCGAACCATATAGTACTTTGTTTAAGATGAGTGATGGTATCTTACCATCACTCATATTTTTCATTTGAGCTATTGTAAACAGTTATGGGTTTATTAAAACCGTGTGTAGATAAATTGGGATTTGACGATAGGTGGTTGATGCGATTAGGCATACCTATCATGAGTATTATTATGCCGGCGATGCTCAATATGCCCTTTAAAGGAATCCACGAATATGTCACCTGTCACATCCCCGAATCATTTGCTTTTGTGATTGGTTTTTGGGTTTTTTATCGCACGGCCATACTCAAGCTGCATGGTTTTTTCCCCAATGTTAAGGACGCAGCGAAAAGAGTCGTCTTAGAGGTTTTGTTTATCGCGATCTCTGCGCCATTCATTAAGATTTTTTTAGGATGGCTCGTATCATACTTTATAACCATCGAGAACTTTCATGGCGACCTATTCCCTAATAACATACAAGGACTGGTCAAAATATATGTGCCCTCAGCATTAATCGTGGCACTCTATGAAGCTCTGTTCTATTTCTATAAATATAAGGCATCCATAATAGAAAATGAACGACTGGAGAAGGTACATGCCCAAACTCAGCTCGACAACCTTCGCAATCAGATCAACCCGCACTTCCTATTTAACAGCCTCAACACACTGATGAATCTTATTCCGATCAATCAAGAGCAAGCGATGGACTATCTCTCTAAGTTGTCCAAGTTCTATCGCTACTCCGTAAGTGCACAAGATGAAATGAAAGTGCCATTGAGCAAAGAACTGGAGTCAGCGCAACTATACGCACAGTTACTCAGCGTAAGATTTAAAGATGCATTGGAGATCCATATACCGACACATACGGGTAAAGAGTATTCGATCTTACCTATGAGCCTCCAACTACTCATCGAAAATGCGGTCAAACACAATATCGTCTCTAAAAGTCAGCCACTATCTATAACTATCCACATAGATGAACAGACACAATACATCACGATCATTAATAACATCCAGAAAAAACTCGAAGCAGTATCCTCGACTGGTATGGGACTTAAAAACATTCAAGAGCGATTTGCTTTCTTCACGGATCGACAGATCATCTGCTCTCCAGATGACGATCACTTTAGAATATCACTGCCACTACTTTAACCAAGATCTATGAATATATTAAGCATCGAAGACGAGATCAATGCCTTTGAGTATCTCAAAAGCATGCTTTACAAAATCAATCCAGGTATTAAGTCATTGACTAATATTGATTCTGTCCAAGGTTCGCTCAATTACTTGAGCAATCATCAGGATAGTCTCGATCTCATATTCATGGATATCCAGCTTGCCGATGGATTGAGCTTTGAAATTTTTAATCATATAGACATTAATAAGCCGATCATATTTACTACAGCATATGATCAGTATGCCCTTGATGCATTTAAGGTATATAGCGTAGACTATCTCTTAAAACCCATTCATATTGATGACTTAAGGAGTGCGTACCAAAAGTTTAAGCAACTGTATACCAATCAAGTCTCAGATACTGATAAGCTCAAGGAGATGATACTATCCATCAATAAACCAAAAAAGAATCGATGTCTCGTCAAGCGTGGTGGCCATTATGAATATGTCGATGTGAAGGACATTGCCTACGTCAACTCTGAGGATAGTATGACCTTCTTGCATACCACAGACGGTCAGCGTCATATCTATAGCAAGACCATCGAGCGTCTGTTTACGGAATTAGACTTAGCCATGTTCTTTCAGATTAATAGGAGTCAGATTATAAATATCAATGCCATTCATCAGGTACATCCTTATATGAATCAAAGACTAAAAGTTCTGCTCGATCCGAAGCTCAAGGCCACGGCAGAGTTCGTGGTCAGCCGCAATAAGATGACCAGCTTTAAGGGGTGGATGGATCAATAGTAGGGGCATAAAAAAAGCCAGTCAAACATGTCAACTGGCTAATGGAAATATCTTATTGCTCTCGATATATTTTATTATCCAAGTAGATTTTTCGCCTTGTTAAGTAGGCCACCTGCTCCTCCAACACTCTTCAATAAATCTCCAGCAGCGCCAGGGAGTAGATTTGAAAGATTATCTAGGTCAAAAGCAGAGTCTGCTTCATCACTCGATTGAAATCGCTCTTTCAAGCTGTTTAGGACATCAGGAGTAGTATTAGCTGCTTCTGCTTGAGCTTCTTCAGCACTCATACCTTTTGCCTGAAGCGTTTCTTGCATTTTGGCTTTAGCCTCTGCAAATATTCCGCTTTCTTCAATATTCCCGCCTGAAAATAAATCTTTGACTTGATCTAATTGACCACCAGAAACTTTAGACATTAAGATTTCTACAATTCCACCTGCACCTTCTGATGCTGCTTCTTGAGTTTCAGTTGCACCTAAAGCGTTTGACGCCATTTTAGACATCAATTGTTTGATAGCCATTTGTTTTAGAGCTTCGAGCATGTATTTGTTTGATTTAAAAACGTGATGTAATACTCATTAGACGAGACCAGCCAACCTCAAGTCACAAGATAGTTTGACCTAATATGAGTTATGTCGGCTTTATTCCACTTTATCAGCGCCAGTCTTTTTGTACCAAGTGCGTAACCACCTTAGTTCTGCATAACTCGTATAAAATGGAATCTTGTTACGCATGTCTGACAACTCCAGATCGATATGTTCTACGAGCATTGGATAAACCTTGTCTATGCGCTCCTGAGACATCAGTTCGTTAATCGTGAGCTTCTCATCCTGTAATAGCTTACCAAGGTGGCTTTCTACTGTACTTGATGCTAAGGAGCGTTGCTTAGCAATATCAGCAACGGTCTGACCCGCTTTGAACAGCTTATAGGTTAAGTCATAGGTAGCCCCTTTGACACGCTTAGGTGCTTTTTTGTTTGGATCAAAATAGATGGTCTTCTTGTGCTTAGGGATTGATGAGTAGATCTTGTCATCTTGATAGCTCAAGTCGTAGATGGATTGCAGGTGGTGCCATATATCATTATTAACTGACATCATATTCTTGATGAGCACGGATGACTTGACCTTCTTGTACGCTTGGTATGTTTCTTCCAGTGGCTTAATACAATTGGCATGGAGCTCATCTGTGAAGTAGCCTATAGCTTTGTCTACACGTCCTATTATTGCTTTCTGTTGATCCTCCTCCTGTTCAAACAGATACCGTAATTGTTGTCTAAACTTTTGTCCTGTCTTGTCCAGATCAGTCAAGGTTGTCTTTATATTATGGGCGAGTTTGAGAAACTTGTTCTTGTCAGGAGGGTCTTCATCTTTGAGGTAATCAGCCCACTGATCCGTAAGCACGATCAGTTTCTGAAAGGAGAACAACTCTTGGAGTCTCTTCTGCTCATACTTGAGTTTGCGTGCCTCTAGAATCGCCGTATGATCTGTTTGTGTCCTGATCTGATGATAGTAGGATAATACTCGTTGATCTACCTTGATATTCTCTTGGCGCAGCTTACTCTTGAGGGTGAGCCCCTCAAGGGTACGACACCTACTCAGCGCCACATAGAGTTGACCCGGAGCAAAGGTATCCGCTAAGTCCACATTGATCTCATCAAAAGTCAACCCCTGACTCTTATGTACCGTAACGGCCCAAGCTAAGCGCACGGGATACTGCTTATAACTGCCGACCTCCTCGACCTTTATCTCCTTGGTTTCATCATCAAGCGCATATCTGTTGTTCTTCCATTCGCTCGGCTCTACGGCGATAGGTTCTCGTTCGTCCTCCGCCTTGACAAACAAGCACTCATCGTGCATCCCTGTGACCACACCGATTTTGCCATTGTAGTAGAATCCATCGGGATGATTGCGGACGAACATCACCCGTGCTCCTTTCTTGACGATGATCTCCTCAGGTAGTGGATAAGCACTCTCATTAAACCTACCTAACACGCTAGCCTCAAGGCTAATATCCGATGTGACAAGTTTGGCAAGCTCTCGAGTGTTAATAGCATCCGCCTTTCGATTATGAGTCGTTAGTGTGATGATATCAGATTCTTCTAATTCTTCACGATATCGACTATTGAGTTGCTCAAAGTCATCAGCCTCATAGATACCCTCTCTGATATTATTCAGGATATCTACAAAGGTTTGATCCTCCTGCCGATATACCGTCTGCAACTCTGCTGATACATGAGAACATCGCCGCCAAACCATAGAGTCAAAGAAGAATGGGGACTCATAAGTTGACCTGAGGTGTGCCCAACTCTCCTCTCTTACTACTGGCGCCAGCTGAAACAAGTCTCCGATCGCCAGTAACTGCACCCCACCGAAAGGCTCCTCCCGCTTACGTATCCGCCTCAAAGTAAAATCTATAGCATCCAGTAGATCGGCACGAACCATACTGATCTCATCAATGATCAGTAATTCGAGTTCCATTAAGAGCTGTCGCTTCTCCTTACGCAATCGATGTTGTTGTGCAAGGGTGCGCCAGTCCATGATACCGTCTACAGCATATCCCGAATGTGCTGGCACGAATGCACTGCTCGGTAATTGAAAAAAGGAATGGATGGTCATCCCGCCAGCATTGATAGCGGCTACACCTGTCGGTGCTGTTATAACCATATTTTTCTGTGATTCCTCAGCAATCTTGCGCAGCAAGGTCGTTTTACCGGTACCTGCCTTTCCAGTTAGGAAGACATGCATATCCGTATGTAGGACAAACTCTTTTACTACTTCTGCTATCTCCATATCATATGCATCTGTGTAAATGTAAGAAGACTACTGCATAGTCAGGGACTTCAACCCTCCTTGTACAGGACTTACAACTTTACCATGTTTTCTAAGTTTTAAGTTTTATCAATTAGTCTGTTTGACAATACAAATCACGATACAATGAGATATACATTCATATTGATCGCACTGCTGGTACTTACCCAATGCAAGGATACGAGTGCGAACCACAATATTGAGCAATCGAATCTAACAGATCATATAGCGCAAACTACTACAAACGATAAGCCTATGACTTCTAATACAGTAAAAGATGTAAGAACTACTATCATTCAGTCTAAGGATGGCTTGGCAATCACGGCAGATATCTATGAAGTTGAGAATAGCGACAAACCAGTTATCCTCCTATTTCATCAGGCCAGATATAGTCGAGGGGAGTATATAGAGATTGCACCAAAGTTAAATGAGCTTGGTTATACCTGCGTTGCAATTGACCAACGATCTGGTGACAGCGTAAATGGAGTAGATAATGAAACCTATAAAGCCGCCAAGGCGGCAGGTAAGAGCACTGAATTTGTTGATGCTATTGACGACCTTAGAGCAGCAATAGACTTCGCCTTGGCTGAGTTTTATACGGACCAGGTTGTGCTGTGGGGCAGTTCTTACTCCTCTTCTCTAGTCCTCATCCTCGGTAATGAATATGCGGATCAGGCTGCTGCGATACTATCATTCGCCCCTGGTGAATACTTCACTTATGAAGAAAAGAAGATCGAGGATTATGCCGCTGGTCTTAATACACCAGTCTTTTTCACCTCTGCCAAGAATGAGTATAACAACTGGAAAGCCATCTACGAGAGCATACCGTCTACATCTAAAGATAATTACCTTCCAGAAGATCAGGGGTATCATGGCTCCAAGGCACTCTGGGAAAAAAGTAAGGGCTACAAGACATACTGGGAACATGTGATCAGCTTCCTTGAGGCACATGCAGGATAAGACTGATATTTCTTCTGTTATGTATTACAATTAGCGAGGTATTCTCTTTAGTCTGATGAACTCCTATAGATGTCTATTATCCAGACATCAATTAATAGTTTCCTCGTAAATTGCCTCCTCATGAAAATGACGACTTATAGCATCACAAGACACGGATTCTTCAGTAAGTCTTATAAGGTTTGGGAGGGCAAGACCCAAGTCTATCATATCTCAAGTGATATATGGCTCAAGAATATGTCCCTGTATGACATGGAGGAAAACGAAATCCTAAACATCAGGAAAACATGGAGCTTATTTACCAAAAAATTCGAGCTCATCATCAATGGAGACGTCCGAGCAGAGTTTACGTCAACGAGTTCATTTAAGACGAGCTTAGATATCGCTACCGTTGCGGGCCTATACTTTGTCGAGGGAAACTTTTGGGGTAACGACTATACCATCGAAAATGAAAAAGAACCTATTGCCAAGGTCGCTCGTAACACCATGAGCAAAACCCGCTATGGTGTAGCTATCAAACCAAGTCACGACAATGTATTTATCCTCGGAATTGTCATGGTCATCGAATTATTGACACGGATCAAGCAGGCGGAGAATTAGCTGAATGGTCAGATAAATTTGTTTATTGTAATCAATCGCATAACATCGACTATACTTAACTATCCATTAAGCAAACGAGTGAGCAAAGAAAAACTATCGATATCTCAATTAGAGCAGTATCTATCTAAGGCTGCTTGGATATTAAAAGGCCCAGTAGATGCCTCTGATTTCAAAGTGTATATATTCCCTCTTTTGTTTTTCAAAAGAATATCTGATGTATATGACGAAGAATATCAACTGGCTCTTGTCGAGTCAGATAGAGATGAAGAATATGCCTAATTACCTGAGTTTCATCGATTTTCAATGCCAGAAGGTTGTCACTGGAAGGATGTCAGAGAAAAAACAACTAATGTAGGTGCATCTATAGAACAAGCATTACGAGGAATAGAACAGGCCTTACGGATTTATTCTTAGAACTAAAAAATGAACAGACCCCAGTAGTTGTCGAGCGAATAGTAACAGACATAGATTCTATTGTAAGAGTTGTACGATTCCCTGGATGGCAAAAAACGAATCAAGGAGAACGAGAGGTGCAGAAGGCATTGCGAAAGTCTCTATTAAAATATAAACTGCATAAGGATCAGGCGCTTTTTGAGCGGGCATATAACTACATTAAAGAATATTATTATACCACAACAATCCTATTATCTGCTCAGTGTAGCAACTTCCAGCAAGCTCTCATAAGACATACAATTTAGGTCCATAGTGCATTCTTAATATCGAGCGGAGCCTACCATCATTTCAATTCAATCAGTTAGGCGTACCTTGCTCTAACTATTGAGTAAGCATCCTTATGCAGATACCCCGTCACATACTTCCGATCATTGTGTTCTCACAGTTTTGCTGTACCTCATTATGGTTTGCCAGTAATGCTATCATCAATGACTTGGCGCTAACTTATGGGTTGGACACATCGATTACGGGTAATATTACTTCTGCTGTGCAACTCGGCTTTATATCGGGAACCTTAGTATTCGCTATATTATCGATAGCGGATCGTTTCTCTCCTTCTGTGGTCTTTATGGTTTGCGCATTTCTTGGTGCTGCTGTAAATCTCGGAGTCTTGTGGTCAGGCAATACACTGTTGAGTCTCTTGATTATTCGATTTGTGGTTGGCTTCTTTCTGGCAGGTATCTATCCTGTAGGGATGAAGATTGCAGCAGACTACTATTCTAAGGGTCTCGGGCTCTCGCTCAGTCTCTTAGTGGGTGCATTAGTATTGGGTACGGCATTCCCACATCTGCTCAAGGTCTCGGCACAGTCTATCGATTGGCGCATAGTCATCTATATCACCTCGGCATTGGCCGCGTTAGGCGGTTTGTTGATTTACCTATTCGTACCTGATGGGCCTAATCTCAAGCCTGCACAACAGGTGGAGCTGTCATCCTTCTTTAAAGTCTTTAAGAACAAACCATTTCGAGCGGCGGCTTTTGGATATTTTGGCCATATGTGGGAGCTCTACACCTTTTGGGCATTCGTTCCAATTATGATCGCCACGTTTAATAATGGTACTGGGCAAGAGGTGTTAGACGTATCCTTATGGGCCTTTCTCATCATTGGTATTGGTGCCATAGCTTGTGTCATTGGTGGCATGCTATCTCAGCGTTATGGAACTCGGATTGTCGCTATAGCGGCATTGACTTTATCGGGTCTATGTTGCCTCATTATGCCCTTGATCATAGGGTCTGGGATGGTATGGCTATTCGTGATCTTCTTACTCTTCTGGGGCATGACCGTAATTGCTGATTCTCCACTATTCTCCACTATGGTCGCACAGAATGCTACACCTGAACTTAAGGGGACCGCTCTAACCATAGTCAATTGTATCGGCTTTGCGATTACCATTGTCAGCATACAGCTCTTAAGTGCCTTATGGACCGGTACCAGCAGTCCATATGTCTTTATGATCCTGGCAATAGGTCCAGCACTTGGGCTCCTTGCACTACAGCAAGGACGAAACAGTCAATCATAGACATAAAAAAGCCAAGCTCCATAATTATGAAGCTTGGCTTAAACCGATTTGATATCTAAAACTATATTATTTAGTCACTGTTAACGTGTACTTAGGCGTTGGGTTCAATGGACAGAAATACTCATATGTTCCTGCCTCAAGCTCTACAATACCTGTTTTACCGCTCGTACCATCTGCAACTGGCTTAGTTACATAAGCTGCTTTGATGTGCTTGCTTGCATCGTACATACCCTGTGGTACCAATACAAAGCCAACATCATGTCCTACTCCGTCGTTGCCGATTTCAAACTGGTAAGTTCCTTCTTTTACGGTTACAGACTCCTGTACAAATTTACCTGACATCTGACCTAACTTAATTGTCTCTACGTCATCCCGTACAACAACTGTATACTTAGGTGTTGGATTCAATGGGCAGAAATACTCGTACATACCTGGCTCAAGATTTACAACGCCCGTCATTGATGACTTACCATCTGCCACTGGAGCTTTGACATATGCTTCTTTGATATGCTTAGTCTGATCGTACATTCCTTTAGGAACCAGTACAAAGCCTACTTCATGGCCTACATTGCTATTCGATACATTGAACTGATACTCTCCTGGAGTCAGCTCAAGACTCTCTTGCGTGAATTGACCTTTAGTTTGCTCTAAATTAATCTGTGTCACTTGCGCACTAACGATTCCTGCGAAAAGGATAAAAAGTGCTGCTAATTGTGTCGTAATAATTTTCATTTTAAATGTATTTGTGATTTACTGTTATTGTATTTACACTGCAAAGATGTAACCCAAATACAGTTGATAACATGTACATCTGTCCCGATGACATGTCCATTTAGCCCGAATACCGAGTATTAGGCAGCGACGCTTCGAGATTTTCTAAAAATCGTAGGGCTCATTCCTACATGTTTCTTGAAAAACTTAGAAAAATGAGAGGCATCCTTATAGCCTAACTCCTCCGCAATCTCGATGGCAGACTGATCAGAGTACAATAAGAGACGCTTAGCCTCAAGCAGTATGCGGTCATTGATCACCATCAATGGAGACTTATCACTATACTTAGGAAATAGGTTAGAGAGAGTCTTGGGAGACTTATAAAGTAGGTTAGCATAGTCCTTTACGTGGTGATACTCTCTAAAATGTTTTTCTACGAGGATGTTGTAATCTCGTATAATGTTCATCTGAGTATGACTGATGTTTGGTTCAGGGAGTTCATTCTTAATCATGCGAGTAGACATAATCAAGAGTCGTTTGAGTGAAGAACGGAGCATTTCGCCTTGGAGATGATCTTTTATGAGCAGATCTGATTTAAACATCTCAAGGATTGCCTCATACTGTTTTAATTCTTCCTCGTTCAAAGTGATGATAGGTGGCTCGGATGATCCAAAAAATAAGAAACCATTACATGACACCTGATCATCGTGAGTCTGGATACAGAAGAATTCCTTGTTGAATACAAAAGATACAAATCCTTCATCTGTTGAGGGCATCTCTATGATGTTGAGAGGGGTGCAGAAGATAAGCTGGTTACGTTTGAGTTCACATTGATAACCATCCAACACTACAGAACTGCGCTCTGATCGACACCATAATATCTTATATAGGTCACTACGCCCTAATAACTCGATAGATGGGCCACATGTAAAGTCTGTGAGAACAAAATAATCTTCATCTCGAATACCTGAGTAATCTAACTTCATAAGTGTCTAATTGTCAATCTCGACAAAGTCGCAGATCATAAAAACTATCAACATGTTAAGGAATAAAAAGTTACGTTAAACTTATTCAAAAATTGATCTTTTGAAGTCCTTAAGAGTACATAACAGAGCGATATATATTATCTTAAGAGCGATGGAAGCGAGCCCGTTTTATTTTATTGTCTTCACTCCAAAATCTATCACTATGAGATATTTATCTGTACTATTTCTATGCATTGCATCCGCAATAGTCACTGACATCCAAGCACAAGAAATCACAGAATTTGTAGGTCCCTGGAATAAGCAATACTTCCAAGATGATACACCCATCACGCTTAGAGATGCCAAGTCCCTTATCTTACATCACGAGCCGTCTGCAGAACTGTGGAAAAAATGGCAAAAGAAGTCTGTGGTGACAACAATAGCCGCCGTAGGTACACTTGGTTTTGCTATTTGGGCTAATGCCAATGATAATTCTGATCGCAGTACGACTGTACCTATTATAGCTTCAATCGCTTCATTTGGTGTCGCCATCGGCTATGGCACCTCCGCATTTAACGATCGAAAAAATGCAATATTAACCTACAATAGCCAGTTCGACGATCGCTCTGCCTATCTGGGCCCATCGAATAATGGTTTTGGTTTAACCATCAGCTTGTAGTAAATCCAATTATAGGTCAGGTCTCACGATCTGACCTATTTACTCAAGCGACTCGCTCAATTCGACCGTTATTATGATATCCTATCATCTTCATACTTCTTTCAGTTGAATATTGCTGAACTATATCTATGGCTGTTCTGCTTCGCTATCTTAGCGGCTTGTGGCAATGGTGTGGACCACCCCCCTGCAGTCTCTTGCGGACCGGAGGTCATCATCAGTAGTGAGTTATTCTCCACAGCAGAGACAGAATTGCTGGACATAATAGAGCTTAATATTATAGCAGATTGTCTCGTAGTGACGGTAGGTTCCAGCGGATGCGATGGTGAGACTTGGGTCGTCAAACTCATTGATGCGGGCCAGGTACTTGAGTCATTGCCCGTGCAGCGTAACATTGTTATCTCAATCTCTAATGAGGAAGAATGTGATGCCTACTTTATGAGAGACTACGCTTTTGACATTTCTGATCTCCAGATTGGGGATAGCGGCACAATACTCCTCAATATCTTTAATTCGGGTGATCAGATCAGCTATGAGTATTAGATAGCGACACAAGGTCACTTAAGCCTTTTATCCCATAACCAGTCAACTTTGGATTGAAGAGATTAGGCTAATTATATCAAAGCTCAGTAAATTACCCACTATGAAGCTGATAATCGCTTGGTTGTTATTGGGTATTACGTTTAATCTATTTAGCGATTGCAAGACTCCTGCCCCGTCGATCTCAAGCGATTTAAACCAGACCGACCAACTCCAACCATCTGCTCAAACGCTACCTCAGGAGATCTGGACTATGTTTCAGAGTGAAGACAATTCGTACTGGTTTGGCAGCAATGGCATGGGCGTATTTCACCAAACTATGCAAGGCCTAACTCAGTATACTATAGAAGATGACCTCATCAGTAATACCATAAGAGGAATCCAAGAGGATGAACAAGGAATGATCTATATCGAGACGCCAGAGGGTGTCAGCCAGTATGATGGACGCACATTCCATAATTTAACTCCCGTCATTTCAACTACTAATCAATGGGAATTACATCCTGAGGATCTCTGGTTCAATTGCAATGGTGATGCTGGCGATATCTTTCGATATGACGGTAACACGATGTATCAGCTCCAATTACCACGTCAAGATTTGATGAGTGCATTTGGTATAGATACTACCCATGAAAGATTCAGTCCATATTCCGTATTTGGGGTTGACAAAGATTTGCAAGGCAATCTATGGATAGGTACTGCTACTGCCGGGGCCTTTAGATTCGATGGGGATGAATTCCTATGGGTAAGAGAACCCGAATTATCAGTTCTACCCGACCAACGGGTTCCTGGAGTCAGGTCAATGCTGCAAGATACAGATAGCTCTATGTTGCTCAGTAATTTTGTCCATCGCTATGAAGTCATTCAGATGGGGACGATGAGTACTTATAAGGTTAAGAAAGGTTTTACCGAAGACGTACCCTACTTTATAGATCGGCTCCCCTATTTCAATTCAGGTATAAGAGATCATCGAAACCAGTTATGGATGACTACATATAGCGGAACTGTGTATCAATATGATGGGGATCATTTGCTCGAACATCATGTACAGATCAATGGCAAAAGTGCTGCCATCATTAGCATCTATGAAGATCGATATCATAATATTTTCCTTTGTACACAAAACCTTGGTGTTCTGAGATGGACTGGTCTTCGATTTGATCCATATGAGCTATAATGTTCTTCAGCCAATAATGACCGTTTGTGGAAGCATGATAAATGTATACATTAGGAGAAAATAAGTATACATGAAAGCAATGCTCGTCAAAGAATTGGGTCACCCTTCTAACATGGTATTAGAAGATGTACCCTCTCCTACACCCGGCAAAAAACAAGTCCTGATTGATATCAAAGCCTGTAGTGTCAATTTCCCCGACACACTGATGGCGCAGGGTCTGTATCAGTTCAAACCTGAATTGCCATTTTCAGTAGGTAGTGACATTGCTGGCATCGTAAAAGAAGTTGGTGAAGGTGTCAAACATCTAAAGGCAGGAGATGAGGTGTTTGGTATTACCGCACATGGAGGATTTGCGGAGCAGGTATTAGTACCTGCTAATAGTGTATTTCCTAAGCCACCAATGATGGACTATAAGATTGCCGCATCATTTATGATGGCCTATGGCACTTCTTATCATGCTCTCAAAGATCGTGCACGACTCAAAGAAGGAGAAACTCTCGTCGTCCTGGGTGCATCAGGCGGTGTAGGTCTGGCAGCAGTGGAGCTTGGTAAGATCATGGGAGCAAAAGTTATCGCTGCGGCATCTACACAAGAAAAACTGGATATCTGTAAATCTAAGGGTGCCGACGAAACCATCCTTTATAGCACAGAGAATCTCAAGGATCGCATCAAAGAACTAACAGATGGCAAAGGTGCTGATGTAGTTTACGATCCTGTCGGTGGTGATTATACAGAGGCAGCACTCCGTGCAACAGCATGGTGCGGGAGGTTTTTGATTGTAGGGTTCCCTGCGGGCATCTCCAAGATCCCGATGAATCTCCCCTTACTCAAGGGATGCCAGATCGTAGGTGTATTCTGGGGAAGCTTCGCACAACGTGAAGCTTCTAAAAATATGGCTAATACGATGGAGCTAATCCAGATGTATGCCAAAGGCCAATTGAAGCCTCATATTGATAAGGTATATCCACTGGAAGATTCGCGACAAGCGCTCATCGATATGATGGATCGCAAGGTCAAAGGAAAAATCATCATTGAACCCTAAATTCATAATACTCACATAAATAAAACAACATGTTCTATCTAACTCAAGCAGTACATCGCAACGCTCAAATACGTGGCAAAAATATCGCTACAGAATGTGCTGGTCGCAAACATACCTGGATACAATTTAAAGATCGAGTAGCTCGATTTGCTGCGGGTCTACAAGACCTTGGAGTAGCGGAAGGTGATCGAGTAGCTATACTCTCGCTTAATTCTGATCGATATTTTGAATATTACTTTGGTGTGCCATGGGCGGGAGCCTGCACGGTACCGCTCAATGTGAGATGGTCAGCACATGAAAATGCCTATTCCCTTAAAGATGCTGGTGCAAAAGTCCTCGTAGTCGATGACGCATTTGCCAAGATGGTACCAGCACTCATCGCTAAGCAGGTTCCTCTCGATCATGTGATCTATATCGGCGATCAAGAAACCCCTGACGGCATGGTTAATTATGAGGATCTCGTAGCTAACTATGATCCTATTGAAGATAGCTATCGCCACAATGATGATCTCGCAGGGATCTTCTATACGGGTGGTACTACAGGATTTCCCAAAGGAGTCATGTTGACACATACGAACCTCTGGACCAGTGCAGCATCGTTGGTGATGAGTTCTCCGATCAGCGATAGCTCAAGAGTTCTCCATGTTGCACCGATGTTTCACTTAGCTGATACTGCCATGACTATGGCGGGATTGTTATCGGGTAGTACACACGTGTTCATCCCGATGTTCGTACCAGCGGCAACAGTAGCGGCACTGTCGGATTCTGCTATTACACATGTAGTGATGGTGCCTGTCATGATCCAGATGGTGATCAATGATCCATCTATTGCCGATGCTGATATGAGTAAGCTTGAATACTTATTGTATGGTGGCGCGCCTATATCCGAGGCCGTATTAGTGGAGGCCATGAAGACCTTGCCAAATGCACAGTTTTCGCAAGGATATGGACAGACTGAGTTAGCTCCGCTGGCTACCATGCTCGCGCCTGAGTATCATACAACCACCGGACCGAAGTCTGGCAAACTAAAATCTGCTGGACAAGCTATACCATGTGTTGAGGTCAAAATAGTCGGAGAAGATGGGACAGAGCTTCCATTAGGTGATATAGGTGAGATTGTCGTCAAAGGACCAAATGCCATGACGGGCTACTGGAACAAACCAGAAGAAACGGCTGTATCTCTGCGTAATGGCTGGGTACACACCGGAGATGCTGGATATATGGACGAAGAAGGGTTCGTATTTCTGGTAGATCGTGTCAAGGACATGATTGTATCTGGTGGTGAAAATGTCTATTCTGCAGAAGTAGAAAATGCGGTCATGAACCACCCTGCCGTTGAACAAGTCGTAGTCGTAGGAATCCCATCCGACAAGTGGGGTGAACAAGTACATGCTGAGATCATCCTCAAGAACGGTCAGACCGCCACCGAGGAAGATATCATCGCCAAGACAAAGGACTACATAGCCAACTATAAATGTCCTCGTAGCATCAAGTTTAGAACTGAACCGTTTCCATTGAGTGGTGCTGGCAAACTCTTAAAGAGAGATGTCAGAGCACCTTACTGGGAAGGAAAAGATCGACAAATCAGCTAAAGAATGAATTCTGTTATTGTAGAGTTTTTTACAGATTTTATCTGTCCGTGGTGCTATATCGGCAAAGAACGAATGACCAAGGTGGTGAATGGGCTGAAAGGTGAAGTGGACATCACATTAATCCCTAAGCCTCATCAGCTCTATCCTACTATCCCAGAGGGCGGAATAGACAAGGCGATCATGGCTAAAAAAACCAAACCAGGAATGGGCAGTAGCTTACGAGCAGAAGCGAATACCGAAGGCATAGAGCTGAACTATAAAAAGATAGAGCGAATACCTAACAGTCGCAAAGCCCATCAACTCATCAGTTCCTTGACCGATAATGAGGACAAGTGGAACATGTCATTAGAGATCATCAGGAGCTACTTTCAAGATGGACAAGATATAGAGGATGATGCCTATCTCAGTAGTTTGAGCCCCTCAGCTACCCATGACTACAAGGATAAGCGCTACGAGGAAGCCTTGGAAGAAGAGCTGTCCTTAGCCTGGGAGCTCTCTATCACATTAGTCCCGTCTATCAGACTCAACGGAATCGTCGAAATCCCAGGCTTACATTCTGCAGAAGTGTGGACTAAGTTTATCAAGCGTGCTGCTGTTATGTAATTGTAAAGTCTCACGATTAACGAATCGGAAAGAAACTTAAGACATACTTTTGCGCCTTATTATAATGCCTATACATGAGTACAGCAGAAGATTCTATGACGACTATAAGTACACTGATCCAAGAACTACAGGGAGAGTTTGACCAGATAACAGAGGGAAGAAAAAAGGAACTCCGCACCTTAGGAGATATGATCAATGGACTCATCAATGAGTACGGAGTTGCTAAGGCTACTTTCGTCTGTACGCATAACTCTCGTAGAAGCCAGCTCTCAGAAGTATGGCTACGTATCGCAAGCGCTCATTATGGCATGACTAATATCGAGAGCTTTTCTGGCGGCACAGAATCTACAGCTTTCAATCATCGTATGGTTGCCGCCGTGAAAGAAGCCGGGATTGCCTTGACTACTGTAAAACCTGACGAAATCAATCCTACCTACAAGCTTGCATCAGATACTTCAGCAGATGACAAGGGATTGATGTTTTCTAAAAAATACGATCACGATTATAATCCATCGGAACAGTTCATAGCTGTGATGGTCTGTGATCATGCTGACGAAAACTGTCCATTTGTGCAAGGCGCTGCCCATCGGATGCCATTGACATATCTCGATCCTAAGGCATCAGACGACACGCCTCAAGAGGCTCAAGCCTATGGTGACAAGGTGCGTGAGATCGGACGAGAGATCCTCTATATGCTGGATTATATCAATGCTTAGGCATGTTTCCCTACTGCCCAACCTTGATGTGAAAGCAGTTTAGTGGCCATGGCTTTAGGAGCTTCTTCCAACGTGGAGGCGAACGTATCATTCCATCGGTTGAGAAATCCGAACAACGACACTACCCCACCCAGCTCGACAATCTGCGCTTCGCTAAAATGCGATCTGAGTTCAATAAAATGTTCGTTAGTTACCTGATTGGGATGACTACCTGCAGCCAGTGCAAATCTGAGTGCAGCACGCTCCATATCATTGAATGCATCGTGAGTTTCAAACTCCCAGAGAGCCTTAATCTTATCTTCAGGCACACCATTGTGAAAGGCCTGCTCCGCAGTATGGGCCTGGCAATAGATACAACCGCCAGCCTTGCTGCTCATATATGAGACCAAGTTCCTCAGATAGAGCGGCACACGCTCGGGACTCTTGACAAACTTACCTGACCAAGCGAGGTTCTTGATACTCAACTTAATCGCTGTCCATGGAGACATCTTTTCAGGATTAGCGAGCAGTACTGCCGACAATGATGAGAACGATGCCAAGAGCGCAGGTACTCGTGCCATAGTCTTCATACTATTCGGCACAAAGCCCATATTTTCTTGTACTAGCTCGAATAGAAAATCAAACTGTTTTAATTCACCTTTAGGGAGCGGAGATAATTTGTTTCGGAACATATGGAGCCTATTTGACGATGTTTTTCTACTTTACTCTTAGTGTTCGTAAGATCTTGCAAAAGATACGCTTTGTCACGGTTTTAATTATCATTTTAAAGGCGAACATTATAACTTTTTAGATCATATGAAAGCACTCTTTATCCTCTTCTGTTCAGCGCTCTTGACACTATCATGCAGTGATGAGAAGGCAGCAATGCTCGACACCTATGACACCATTTTTGAGGCGTATTGCTCAGGAAATTTTGAAAGCGTCTACGAGTCTCTCGATCAACCATCGAAAAAGCTTATCAATAGACTCATCAGCAATGAGACACCCGATAGCTTGATACAAATCGGATCAGATTACGATCTGCCTTACCTGTCTGTGGTCAAGTACGCCTACTTCGATACTAACAATGATAGTCCTATGCTGGCGTATCACTTCATCCCTTTTATGGGCTATTTGGGCGTATCCTTTCTCAATACAGTGGAGACCTATAATAAGGTTCCTGATAAGTCTAAAGTAGGCCCAGAAAACTTTCTGGCTATTGGTAAAATGATTGATGATACCCATCGTCAATTGGACTGGGTGAAATTTACCAAGGAAGGTGATGAATATAAACTTAATCTGGTGTATACCTTGAGTATCAATGAACCCTTGATGAAAGACATCGCCTACAACAGTATCAATAGCTTAGAAGTCGATAAAAACTTCAAGCATGAGGACTTGTACCAAAACTATCCGAACTATAGAGATACCAATTTTGCATTGAGGCTCGTCATGAAGAATTGTAAAAACTACGACTCCAGCACCCAATAATTAATATGAAAAACAAACTTGTACTGCTCATCTTTGGATGTGTCACCATTGTAATCATCATGATCGCATGGATGGTGGTGAGCCCGACTGTATCCAACCTCACAGGTATGACCGATGAGCGATTTACCTCTTTATTCATCAGTGGCACACCGATCTCCGCATTAACTCCCCTGAAGGTTGTCGGCTTAGTATTTGGGTTATGTACCATCTCTATATTCTTACTCGCAGTATCGATAGGCGCTCAAAAAGGAAAATCCAAATATCAACGACGAGTCAACAGCATACTGGTGGTAGGGTCAGCACTATATCTTGGAGTATACCTATGGATGGTGGTGAGTTGGTGGGATTATACAGCGACTAATAGCTATAACTATATATTAGGGCTACCTATACCTACTGCTATTCAGATGTTTGGCTTACTGTTTATACCTGGCTTCTTATCCTTTTTCTACATTACACAGTTTGATACTTGGGTGTATTCTGCAGAGGATGAAGCCAAGTTTCAAGAAATCCTTAACCGCCGTACTAATAATACACCTCACTAAATGGAAGCATACCGCAATCCCATCATATTAGGCTTCGTAGCCCTGTACATGTTGCTATGTATCGGCGTGGGTATCTGGGCCTTACGCCGCACTAAGTCTACACACGACTTCTTCATGGCCGGGCGAGACTTAGGAGTTATGGTGACAGCCTTTGCCGTCTTTTCCAGCACGCTCAGTGGCTTTGGCTTTGTAGGTGGGCCAGGTCTGGTCTATAAGCTTGGGATGAGCTCCGTATGGATGTTCGTGTGCATCATTATGGGGTATAACATCTCCTTCTTTCTACTGGCTAAACGATTAAGGCTCTTAGCCGAACTCGGATCGTGCATTTCATTGCCAGATGTTGTAGCCCTACGCTATGGCAAGGAGTCTACAAGACTGCTGACCGCAGTAGCCATCATCTTGGGTGTATTAGGCTACCTCGCCACACAGATATTAGCGATGGCCGTCGTCCTAAAAGATATATTGATTGAGACTGAGTTTATGTCCAGCATCAGTTTGGAGGCTTGTGTATTGATCTCTTGCTCAATACTGGTATTCTACTCCGTAACAGGAGGGATCGTAGCGTCAGTCTACTCCGACCTCATCCAAGGTGGTGTTATGGTTATTGCAGCAACCTTAGTTTTTATTACCGTGGTCTATACCTTTGACAATGGCTTCGCCGAGATCAGCCGTACAATCCAAGAGCATGATCCACAAGCCATCGGCCCTTGGGGAACCTTGGGTATGATCGGCTGTCTATCCTGGTTCTTTGTATTTGGATTAGGCGGTGCAGGGCAGCCCCATGTCATCACTAAGATGATGATGTATAAGAAGGTTAGCGATGCCAAATATATCCTACCCATCAGCGGTGTTGGATACCTCTTCTCAGCGCTGCTTTGGGTTGGCATCGGATTAGCGATGAGGGCCTTAGTACTACAAGGTGTACAACCCGAGCTGTCCTCGCCAGATATGGCTGCGTCACAGTTTCTACAGAACTATGCCCATCCGGTTTTAGCCGGTGTGGTATTCGCAGGGCTCTTTGCAGCGATTATGTCCACGGCAGATGCCTTCCTCAATATAGGTACAGCCGCAGTGATGCACGACATCCCAAAAGCTATCGGTAAGACAATCAACAAAGAACTCTTGTGGGCTCGAGTGACAACAGTGCTGATTACAATCGTCTCCGCAGTATTCGCATTATACTCTGGTGACTTAGTAGCTATACTTGGTGCATTTGGCTGGGGAACATTCGCAGCGGCAATTGTGCCAACGGTAGCTATAGGATTCAATTGGAAGCGCGCCAACTGGATGGCTGCCAATGCTGCTATCATCACTAGCCTATCGATCAATTTCTGGCTTAAGGTCTTTAAGATCGGATTGCCCTATGGCATCGACATTGGTGCATTCTCGCTATTTATCTCGCTGTTCGTGTTTATCACGATCTCATTTATGACGAGCTCTGATAAGATTAATCCTGATGTGGAGGCGGTAATGGATCTGTAGGAGGAGGTTCCTATATTGACTTTTATATCGGACAATGGGATAAATCCCATTGGGTGGGTAAAATCATACAAAGAGAGCTGCTTTATTCCAAACATTCTTCCTGAACCCTGAACAATGTCCCTTCAAGGGGTTTTAACCCCTTGGTAGAGTACATTTGATTTCGTAATCTGTCTCTCAATTAGTGCAGGTAGTCATACTTCAGATATCAATCGATTCCTTGCTCAAGCTTTTTCAAGAAATCATTTGATTCAACTCGAAATCCGTCTTCTCAATAAGCTCTTGGATTCGGTTTCTATCATAGGCATCTGGATGCGCCTCTCCGGAATCACCTCGGTCATTATCATAATACTTGCCATCGATGGATTCTGGGCTATTCACAAGGGCCATGTCATATATGATATCTGCTCCTTTTTCGGCAGGAGACCAAAACTTGCCATATGCCTCTCTGACCATATTAGTATTGAGGAGTGAACCTGGATTAAGAGCTACAACGGCAATATCGGGCTCTTGCTGAGCGAGATGAAAACTCCACATCAGTATAGCCAATTTACTTTGAGCATAGGCTTCCTGGTCAGAGATTCGAGTGCTGCCATCAAGCAATTGCATGGACACACTGCTTTGCGCTGCAGAACTCAGATTAACCAGCCGACCAGCGGAGCTTGCTCTCAGTTTATCAATGATGCTGTTCGTTAAGAGATATGGTGCATAGTAGTTGACGACCATGCGGATATCTATGCCATGTTCAGTGAGGTGTTGTGCTGACTTGAATATGCCAGCATTATTGATCAATACATCTATGGTAGATAATCTCGTATTAATCTCTTGTGATAGTTGGCGTACTGCATCCAAATCTGAAAAATCAGCATTAAAACCATCGATCTGATCATTGCCCGTCGCTGTTTTCACCTCTGCAATCACTCTACTCAATTTATCAGCATATCTACCATGCAGATAAAGCTTATGTCCTTCGTGAGCCATTTTCAGTGCCGCCAACTTACCAATGCCATCAGTGCTGCCTGTAATCAGAATTGTTTTTTTCATACTCCGTTGTCTTGATTAATTATGAAACTGTGACAAGAGCTTATCTGCTAAAATCTCCATCGTAGTTTCAATCTTGTTCGTGTTAAATCGCAAATTTATTGCTACGTGATTCACTCCGATAGATTGTAATTGCTGAAGATATTCTATGAGATAATTAATACCTGTCCGGATACCCAGATGAATGCCCACTGGCTTAAAATCGTCATCCTCTTGAAGATCCACATACAGTGGCTGCAGGAATGGTTTATTATATGGCTGTCCTTCTGCAATAATTGTACGCCACCCTGTGATATTATGTTCTTGCATATACAGGTTTCGGGGATAGTACATCCAACCGTCTCCGTTTTCGGCAACCCACCTGATCGTTTGTTGACTATGTCCTGTAATTAAGAGTGGTAGCTTAGCTCCAAAAGGCTTGGGCAGTATATCTGTAGTTCCGACCATCTTCCCATATCTATTGGCTGCTATACGTGGGAAGTCCTGCTGTGCTTGGCGGATATAGTCATATGCGTCACGGAAGGCTGCGCTTCTGTCTTCATAGCTAATATTCATAGCAGGATACTCCTCGTAGCGATCACCAGATGCTACTCCCATGATAAACCTGCCACCTGCGAGTTGATCTATCGTTGCAGCTGACTTGGCCACATGTAGTGGATGATGCAGTGGTAGCGCAATACTGGCTACCCCAAGCGTAATCTCACAGGTGCATGCCACCAGATATCCCAAATATGTAAATGGATCATAAGTCTGACCTGCATCTCCAAAAGCAGGTACATGCGTAGGTACATCTCTCACCCACACCGCTCGATAACCCAGCTGCTCAGCCAGCTTAACCCGCTCAACATGCTTGTTCATCTGAGGTACTGTGCTCTTACTATACTCCTCAATGGGCACAACTAATCCCACCGACAATCTGTCGGGTTGGAAGACTGTATTGTAGCCTTTATTAATTCGTTCAAATGCCTTTTTCAGATTAAGGGTTTTGGGTATTCATCAATCTGGTTGTTGTTCTTTCTCTACATGAACAATGGGATGAATCCCATTGGGGAGGTTAAACCCACAATGAGAAAGTGCCTTTCTTATTCAAAGTCTTCTTCATGTACTCTGAAAAAAATGTCACTTCAAGGGGTTTCAACCCCTTGCTTGAACTATTCTTCCTCTTCTGACTGCGCCTGCGCTTCGGGCCTTGGTACTACCTCTAAGGCGATGAGATCCTCGATCATCTCGGATAGGTTAGGCTTAGGAACCAGACCAGAGAAGCGCTCTATCAGCTGTCCATTTTTGATAAACATCAGGGTGGGAACACTTCTCACTTTGAAGTAGGCACTGAGATTGGGATTCTCGGCGGCGTTAACCTTGGCGATTAGAGCCCGACCATCAAACTCTTCGGCGAGCTCATCAATGATTGGGCCGATAACCTTACATGGACCACAGCCTCCAGACCAAAAATCCACCAAAACGGGCAGCTCACTATGCGCCACTACCTCTTGAAAATTCTGATCTGTAATATGTGCCGTGTAATGCTTCTTTGCTTTCTTCTTCCAAAACATGGTAATAATTTATACCTACAAATTGAATTCTATGCCTTGTGCCAATGGCAAGTCCCTACCATAGTTAGTCGTACAAGTCTGACGCCTCATATAAGCTTTCCATGAGTCAGATCCGCTTTCACGACCTCCTCCTGTTTCTTTCTCCCCTCCAAAGGCGCCTCCTATCTCCGCACCTGACGTGCCGATATTGACATTGGCGATTCCACAATCGGAACCCGCCTCTGATAGAAATTGTTCCGCTTCTCTCAGATTAAGGGTAAAGATCGCAGATGACAGACCTTGAGGTACATTGTTTTGTATAGCTACCGCCTGATCAATCGTCTGATATTTCATGATGTACAATATCGGAGCAAAAGTCTCATGCTGCGTGATCTCCATATCAGGGGTCACTTCTATGATCGCTGGAGTGACATAACATCCAGACTCATAGCCCTCCCCGCTTAAGACCTCACCACCGGCGATCAATTTGCCACCTTCGGCTTGAGCCTTGTGGATCGCATCACGATACATCAGTACAGCGTCGATATCTATGAGTGGGCCCATATGGTTATCTTCTGAGAGTGGATTGCCAATCTTGATCTGATCATAAGCATTCACTAACTTATCCCTCAATGTATCATACATAGACTCATGGATTACTACTCGCCTAGTCGATGTGCATCGCTGCCCTGCTGTTCCTACTGCACCAAACACAATACCCGGCACGGCGATCTTCAACTCTGCTTGAGGACTGACGATGATCGCATTATTACCGCCTAACTCCAATATTGTCTTGCCGAGTCGAGCTCCTACGGCTGCTCCCACAGACTTACCCATGCGAGTAGATCCCGTAGCGCTGATCAGCGGTAGTCGAGTATCGTTAGCCATATGTTCACCGATTGTTCTGCCCCCGATGATCAACCCCGAGACACCTTCTGGGACATCGTGAGCGGCAAATACCTCTCTTATAATATTTTGACAAGCGATAGCTGTAAACGGTGTCTTTTCAGATGGTTTCCACACGCAAGTATCCCCACATACCCAGGCAATCATGGTATTCCATGACCACACTGCGACGGGGAAGTTGAACGCCGAAATAATCCCAACTACGCCAAGTGGGTGCCACTGTTCTGTCATCCTATGCATAGGGCGCTCACTCTTGATATTAAGGCCATAGAGCTGCCTTGATAGGCCAACGGCAAAATCACATATGTCGATCATCTCCTGCACTTCACCCAGTCCCTCTTGCAGACTCTTACCCATCTCATAACTCACCAGTGCTCCAAGATCGGCTTTGTGCTTACGCAAGGCATTACCAATCAATCTGACGATCTCACCACGCTTAGGAGCTGGCCAACTGCGCCATGTTAAAAAAGCTTTTTGCGCCTTCGCTATCACTTTATCATAATCTGAGTTGCTTCCTTGACTGACCGTACCGATTGACGCTCCATCAACTGGTGAGCTAATCGAAAGCTCGGCTCCACTACCCTTCCAACTCTCTAAACCAGTGCTGATCCCAGCAACAGACTCGTTGCTAATCCCAAGATTATGTAATACTTGTTTAATATCTATCATAGGATTGTGATTATGTTTTTGCTTGTGATTTTTGATGATACAACTGACCATTGAGCGTACTAATTAGATCTGTATACCCAATGTCTTCTTGCTTGATAAATCCTCTATTAGGGAGCTTGCCCTCATCTACCATCTCGACCACGGATGCGATAGAGGCTGCAGTTGTCCATGAGATCGCACGCCAAGTTCTGCCCTCTATTTCCTGCGGATAGTAGGCTTCATAAAATTCCTCACGGACTAAAGTACCCTTCTGCCATCCTTCTACTACTGCGTAGACGTAGACGACGTCTTCCTTAACAGGCGGCTTCGCTTCGTATAAGATATCTTCGAGGAGTTTCTTATCCTTCTTCAATATGAGTTCATACATTAGAAATTTCATGAGCTTTCCATGGCCTGGATAGCGAATAGTCTTGTAGTTGAGCGTGTCGAGTTGCCCTTCAAATGTCTCGCACATCGTGCCTAATCCCCCCGAAGTACTGAATGCCTCAAATTCTTGACCTTCGATATTAATATACTCGATCCCATCTAACGAAGGGACCATCTTTCTCACGCCGTTGTGGATCACCTCTGCGTCATTGAGATACTCATTGATGACCCCTGCTGGTGACCAAGTGAAGGAGTAAGCCAGCAAACCATTAGGAAAGCGAGGTAGCGCCCCAACTCTCAGCTCCATATCTCTTAGCTTATCAAAGCGTGCTGCCAAGTTTGCACCGACGATCCCAATAAATCCAGGTGCCAACCCACACTGTGGAGCCATTACACTTTTAGCAGTCTTAGACAGTTCTCTGATGTATTGAGTCGTCTCAACATCCTCGGTCAGATCAAAGTAGTGGATTCCAATATCGTGAGCTACTTTGGCTACAGCCTTATTTAGAAAATATGGTAACGCAGACACCACAGCATCATGCTTCTTGAGTTCATCGGTTAGCCAATCTACATCACTCACATCACCAGTAGCCAAATCAAATGGCAGGTCGAACTCATAGTGTGGGGTATTTTTATCTATGCCGGTCACCTGATATTTGCGCTGCAGCAAAACTGCCACTAAGGTGCCGACCTTACCTAATCCAAGGACTGCTATGTTTTTCATATACAACAAATTAAAATATAAAAATCGAACTTTAGTTGAATCCCGTATTTTAGATTTTTAAATCTAGGGAAATGAAAAAACCTGAAAGTGTGGATGCCTATATAGCAGATGAAGAAAAATGGCAAGAAGAATTAGTACATCTGAGGACTTTGATACTGGCTACTGGCTTAGACGAGCAGATTAAGTGGCTCTTTCCTTGTTATACATACCAGAATAAGAATATCGTAGGCTTGGCATCATTCAAAGATTACTTTGGTCTATGGTTTTATCAGGGGGCAATCTTACGAGATGCAGATAATAAACTGGTCAATGCACAAGAAGGAAAGACTCAAGCCATGAGACAATGGCGCATGTATAACAAGTCAGAAATCGATCATGAGCTCATCACCAGCTATATCCATGAGGCTATAGAAAATGAAAAAGCGGGTAAGCGAGTAGTGATTGTCAAAAAACAGGTTGTAGAGTCTCCAGAATTTATGGAAGCTCTACAACAGGATCATGCGCTCATGGCGGCATTTGAAGCTCTCACACCAGGTCGACAGAAAGATTATCACGAACATATCAACAGTGCCAAGAGAGATGCCACCAAGCAATCTCGGATAAGCAAGTCTATACCTATCATTATGCAGGGATTAGGATTATCAGATAAATACAAGAAATAGATTGCGCAGCAGACTCATCTTGCCACTGATCATCTTGGAGATCATCACTCAAGTGTTTCTCGTGAGGTATTGGGCCGATGTTTCATCTATTATTCATCTTGTCGCAGGTCTGATGATCGGTTATCTTATGATTGCTCAGCCTAAAAATGAGACCGAAGCTAAAGTCAAAAGCACCTCTACCCTGTGGCGCAATATAATCCTACTAACAGGGCTCTTGATGCTGGGATCATATGCTAAGGAATTATTTCAGGAGTTAGCCTTGGATTATAGGATCGCTGATATGCTTCCGATCATGCATATTATGAATGAACGCTTTATCGACGGATCGGACCCTTATACTATCATCCCTGAGATATGGGGAGGCATGCAACCGATCTATCTTCCGGGGCTTTGGCTACCCTATCTACCTGCTGTTGCCTTTGACTTTGACATGAGGTGGATCAGTATTGCGGCCTTAGGGATTAGTTCGGTAATGGTATACTCTAAACCTAAGAGTATACGGTCTGTCCCTCCAACATACCTGTTACCCTTTGTTCTATTATTGGTGCTGATCATCTCTGTAGATCCCTCGCTGATCACGATGACTCAAGAGTCAATTGTCATATTGTGGTATGTGTGTATGATCTGGGCATTGCTTAATGATCGTCCCTTTTGGTTTGGACTGTTCGCTGCCTTATCTCTGATGAGCCGATACGCTATCGCACCATGGCTGATCATGATTGGTGTATTGCTGATGATCCAAAAGAGGTTCAAATTCTTAAAACTCACGGTGCTGACTGGGACCATAAGCATTGCATTGCTCCTGATGGTGAGTGGTGCCTACAATTATAGTGAGGTGTTCTTAGGGTTGTCAGATAGCTACCTTGTTGATATACTATCCAATCAAGCTAAGTACGAAGGTCTCATTGATCATGGATTAGGGCTGGCTAAGTTATTCCCATATGATCAACTCCACCATCTACATTCGCTTATGCAATATCTGGCAATATTGGTACCGATTGGTCTTGGCGGTATCTACTATCTCAAGAGAGACCAGATAGAATTTAAATTCTTCGCTTTAGGAAGTATGAAGATTTGCTTGGTGTTGTTCTATGGCCTCATCATTATGCCTTACTCTTACTTGTTTTACCCTTCGATATTTCTATCATTAATGATCCTGACTCGGATGAATTGTAAGACAATAGATTAGTCTGGCACCACAAAAAACGGCCGCCCTGAACTGGACGGCCGTAAACTGATTAATTAAGGTAGAGCCGATATCGAAAACTGTTCTTATCATTCGTCAAGATCGGCAGTGTGCAAGTCATGCATGGTTAAGCATAACTCTTTGGTTGTGCGAAGATGCGAAGTGATACATGATCCAAATTAGAATCAGTAGGGCTTGTCGTTTTGATCAGAATTTGATCAGTACTCACTCCGTTGTATTGTAAAGTTTGTAAGACTTCATGAAGCTTTTGGAGGGCCGAGCGAACATTAGCTACAGACAACTCTACAACTTGATCCGCCGAACCGAGGGCACGATAAGCCACGATCAAAAGCTTATCGATTTCTTCCCCCTCTAAGTGATTCGACGAATTCTCAAATCTTACTATAAATTGATCTGAAGCTGTTGACTCGACGTGCTCCATATTGTTACGATTAGATTCCACAGCGGAAGGAACAGTGTTGCTGTATAAGCCCAAGTGAGACAACAGCATCGCAATTATGATTGTGTATTTCATGATATGATGTTTTAGCTATTCATAATGAGATAGGTATACATCTCATTTCTTACTATAAATAACAAAAGATTGGAGATTAAAAGCACTTCGGTATTCACCTAATTGACAGTAGGGTAAACCCGTAAAAACATCGTAAAGCGATAGGCTCATGCTATTGTGTCAATCTAAAAATGGTGAATCCGAGACCCAAGAAGAATAAGATCACGATGTAGAAATGTTCTTTTAACCAGGTAAGATTGGTCAATACTTGATCAGCAGCAAAATATCCGAGGGCTCCATATCCAAGTGTCCATGTCAAGCATGCGGTCGCACAGATCAAGACAAATCGTCCAAGTGAAATAGTAGAAAGGCCTAAAGCAACTACAGTGGCTGTGGATAAGCCATACACAAACCTGTGAAAGGCCAAAAATACTGGCCTCCTACTAATCCAGTTACTCGCCTTTTCTATTTTTTCTTTGGATTTTGGATTGCGTTTAAAGTAGGTCTGGCCACTATATCTCGCCGTAAGAAAGATCGCCATGTCTCTCGTAAATCCGCCAAAGAAGGCCGCTATTATAACTCCTCCAATCTTGATTTGACCTAAGGTGCCAGCTACTATAGCTGATAAATAGGCAAACTCCCCTTCAAGAGTAGTCGCTACATATACAGCCAGATATCCCCATTCTGCTAAAAATTCATTCATCGCTTAATGGTTTACGATGGGAGACATCATTCTCAAGGAGGAATCGAAACTGACCACTATTGTACTCCGCTTGAAACAGACCGACATTATGATGACCATAATTTTCCATTTCACGGAGGTGCTGTCCCTTCATGAGGCACATTAAGCATCGCAGTGTACGACCATGTGAGCATATTAAAACCTTGTTTTGCTGAAGTGTCTTGATATAGCTGATGAATCTTGTGCATCGATCTGATAGCTCACGAGCAGATTCGGCATCTTTAAGACGTGCATCATAGTTGCCACTTTGCCATTCCTTAATCATATCATCATAGGCCTGCTTCATCTCTATATTACCAGTCTTACCCTCGTGAACTCCCCACGATATCTCGTTAATATCTGCATTCGCTTGATGAGGGATACCTAATTCTTGAATAAATGGCTGAACTGTCTCGATAGATCTCTTCAATTTAGAACTAATTACAAGCTCAAAACCCTCGTCCTTGTAGTACTCGTAAAACTGTCGGGCTTGCATACGGCCCATTTCGTTGAGGACGCTATCGACACCACTACCCTGAACTATATGGTTTCTATTATAGTCAGTTTGACCGTGTCTGATAAAGAAAAATGATTTAACCATATTGTTTAATCTCGTGAGTGCTACAAGGCAACTGCATAATACGCCTCTACCTACTACAATCATAGTAAAATCAATTCATACTATGCTGTAGAAAGTATGAACACCAAAGGCATCTCCATCGTTGTGCTCTGAAGCTGCGAATAAAGTAAACTTATCTTGTTGTCAGTAGTTAATGATAGAGTAATAAAATGACGGGATGGGTGCTCTTGCGCAGTAAGTTTTCACATCCGCACATCAGCTTAGTAACATATTGCCGAAATGATCAGAAAGACTATCATCACCATCCTCTCCATTGTAATTATCCTTGGAGCTTATCTGGTGTACAAGAATGTCAGCCAAAAGCAAAACCAACCTCGAGTCCCTAAACCGCAGAAGGTTACTCAGATCTTCACTAAGACTGTAGTCAATGAAGCCATCCCTATAAACATTCAAACCAGCGGTACGATCCGAGCGAAGAAAAGAATCGAGCTATTCGCTGAGGTAACAGGTATATTTGAGAGTAGTGCACACCCATTTAAGGCTGGGACTTATTACGCAGCTAATGAGGTGCTGGTCAATATAGAGAGCGTGCAACAAGAACTTAACTTGAAGGCACAGCGCAGCAGCCTTTACAATCAGCTGGCACAGATGCTTCCAGATCTAAAGTTTGATTATCCAAAGTCTATAGGTCAGTGGGAAGATTATATCGCGGCCTTTGATATTGAGAGCAATCTTAAGCCTCTACCTACACCTGTGGATAATCGAGAAAAACTATTTATCGCTAATCGCAATATATCAACAGCTTATTACGACATCAAGAACCTCGAGGAGCAGTACAGCAAGTATGTAGTGAGGGCCCCATTTAATGGTATCCTCATAGAGTCTATGATCGAACCAGGTACCGCTATACGAGTCGGTCAACAGCTGGGCACATTTATCAGTCCATATCGATATGAGGTAGAGGTTGCTATCAATACAAGCTATGATGACTTCTTGAAGTTAGGTAAGAACGTTAAGCTTTATAATGCTGATCGCACGAAGAGTTGGACGGGCAAAGTATCTCGGATAAACACGACCGTGGATCCAAGCTCTCAGACGATACCTGTCTACGTAGATGTCCGTGGTGAAGGGCTCCGAGAAGGTATGTATCTCGAAGCGGACTTAACTGGCAAAGAGGAACAGAATGTCTACGAAATCGATCGCAAACTCCTGGTCGGTGATGATCAAGTCTTCGTAGTACTCGACACCTTACTGGACATGACTCAAGTAGAGCCTGTCTACTATAAAGATGAGACAGTATTAGTCAAAGGTCTTCAGGATGGCACCAAAATATTAGCCAATAACACACCTGGCGCACACAAAGGCATGATCGTCAAAAACATCTCTAAATAACACTTGAGATGAAGAATATCATTGAATATTTTATAAAATATCCGGTAGCCGTCAATGTATTGATGATTGCTATTGTATTAGGTGGTTGGCAGGGGCTCAAGCGTATGAACTCGTCGTTCTTTCCACTCATACCACCCGATACCATTACAATCACGGCTATATATCCTGGTGCATCTCCTCAAGAGGTCGAAGAAGGTGTAATCCTAAAAATCGAAGATAATCTCCGTGGGCTCCAAGGCATCGAAAGGTTCACCTCGGTATCATCTGAGAACACCGGTACCGTATCGGTAGAAATAGAGGAGGGTCAGGATATCAACGTAGTATTGGCAGAGATCAAAAATGCAGTAGATCGAGTCCCATCGTTTCCTGTAGATCTCGAACCGCTCGTCGTAGCGAAGCAAGAAAGGCTAAATCTCACTGTGTCCATGGGACTCAGCGGCCCAAATATTAATCTTAAGACGCTTAAGGCCATCTCTCGACGGGTAGAAGATGACCTACGTGATATGGGCGCCTCACAGATACAGATATCTGGCTACCCTGATGAAGAGATAGAAATAGCAGTGAGAGAAAAGGATCTACGTGCATTTGATCTTACATTTAATGAGGTGGCCGCAGCAGTAGGACAAGCCAATATCCTTACAACAGGTGGATCCATAAAAACAGATACTGAGGAGTATCTAATCCGTGCTAATAATCGAAGTTACTACGGCGATGAGATGGATTATATCGTAGTCAAGTCTGATCCGTCTGGAAGAACGATAAGATTGCGAGACGTGGCTGATGTCAATGACAAATGGTCTGAGAACCCTGATCGTATCTATGTAAATGGCGAACCAGCTGTAGAGATCAGCGTATTCACGACAAACTCGGAAGACTTCCTCGGCATGGTCGATAAAGTTAAGGAGTATATCCTCGGATTTAATGAGGAGAATAGTACCGTACAGCTGGACATCCTTGCCGATCGATCTATCTCACTGGTTGATCGTACTCGCATCCTACTCGAAAATGGTGGCTATGGTATTATTATGGTACTCATATTATTATCGATATTCTTAAAACCAAGTTTAGCATTTTGGGTAGCTGTAGGGATTCCAATATCATTTTTTGGGATGTTTATCATAGTACCGGATATTCTCACGATCAATGTAATGTCACTATTTGGTATGCTGATCGTAATCGGTATCCTGGTTGATGATGCCATTGTAATCGGAGAAAATATATATGCACACTATGAACGAGGAAAAACTCCCGTCAGAGCATCCATAGATGGCACAATGGAAGTACTTCCTGCAATCGTATCGGCCATACTTACTACGGTTGTAGCATTCAGCACATTCCTCTTCGTGCAGGGGGGGATCGGCGACTTCTATTATGAAGTAGCAGTTGTGGTGATTGTCACCCTACTCTTCTCATTGATCGAAGCACTGATTATTCTGCCAGCTCACATCTCTGAGTCAAGAGCCATGAAGGAAGGTAAAAAGCCATTTATCTTGAATCGATATGCAGACAAGTTTATGGTATGGATTCGGGAGACCCTTTATATTCCGATGTTGCGCTTCGGATTAAACAATCCCGTGTTTGGTGTTTCTATCCCGATCGGGATGTTATTGATCACTGTAGGATGTGTTCAAGGAGGAATTATTAGAACTACGTTTTTCCCCAACATCACGAGCGACCGTATATCTATATCGATGTCGATGCCAGAAGGTACTAATGAAGTGATTACTGACAGTCTGATTACATTGATAGAAGATGGCGCATGGAGGGCTAACGAAAAGCTAACTAAAGAACAGACCGGCAACACACAGATCATCGAATCATCTGTAAAAAGAATAGGCCCTGGAAGCTCTAATGCAACGCTTACGCTCAATCTACTGACTGGAGAAGAAAGAGACTTCGCCTCGGGCTTTATAGCACAGAAGGTAGAAGAAGAGGTCGGAGAACTTAATGGAGTGGAATCACTGACCTATGGCTCTGGTGGCAACTTTGGTGGTCTCCCAGTTTCTGTAGCATTGACAGGTAGGAATATCGAAGAGCTTAAAGGCGCTAAAGAAGAGCTCAAGCGAGAGCTGAGACAACTCGGCACACTCAAAGACATCAATGACAACGATCCGCAAGGCATCAAGGAGATTAAGATAGATCTCAAAGAAAATGCCTACCTCTTAGGACTGACGCTCAACACAGTGATGGCTCAAGTGCGGAGTGCATTTTTCGGTCAGTCGGTACAACGTATCCAAAGAGGGCGTGATGAAATACGGGTATGGGTACGCTATGATCGAGATGAGCGCGAATCTGTCAAAAATCTTGATGATATGTGGATCGTCACCAACGATCGATCACGAGTACCACTCTCAGAAATTGCTAACTATAGCGTAGAGCGTGGCGAGGTAGACATCAATCACCTCGACGGTATACGCCAGATAACCGTAAGTGCAGACCTTAAGGATCAAGGACAAAGTGCAACAGACATCTTGGCCAATGTCCGTCAAGAAATTATGCCACGAGTGCTCGCACAGTACCCAAGTGTACAACCGCTCTATGAAGGTCAGAACAGAGAAGCTAATAAAGTCATCAGCAGCATGGTAGGACTGCTCCCGGCAGTGTTCATGGTGATGTATATGATTATTGCATTCGGATTTAGATCTTACTCGCAACCGATGCTATTATTTGCGCTCATCCCGTTTAGCTTAGTAGGCGTAGCCTGGGGACACTGGCTACATGGAGCGCCGATCAGTATACTGTCAACCTTGGGCATCATCGCCTTAATCGGTATCCTTGTGAACGATGGTTTAGTATTAGTGGGTAAGTTTAACACACACTTGAAAGAGGGACTTAACTTCCATAAAGCCTTAGTTGAGGCAGGTCGATCAAGATTTAGAGCGATATTCTTAACGTCCATTACTACTGCTGCGGGCTTAGCACCGATTATATTCGAGCCAAGTCGAACTGCACAGTTTCTAATACCCATGGCGATATCGATAGCTTATGGTATCATAATGGCTACATTCTTGACACTATTTGTACTCCCATTGTTTATCTACTTCAATAATACACGCAAACTGGTATGGTACTGGTTGCGCACTGGAACTTGGGCAGATCGAGCATCACTCGAAAGAGCAGTCATGGAAGTCGTCCATGAGCGTGAGGCATCAGCACATCTCAAAACTACTGAAGTTGTTATCAATGATTAAGATTTATAGTATTGTGTTATCCTGCCTACTTGCCATGTCTATATATGGACAAGATGTTATGACTCCCGAAGAGGCCGTCACGCAGGCACTCGAGAATAACTTCAACATAAGGATAGCCAAGAATGATGTACTCATAGCTGAGAATAATACTGACATGGCTTTATTCGGCTATCGCCCTTCAGTGACAGCTAACGGCAACCTTAATGGTAATGTGAATAACAACATCACTAATTTCACTTCGGGTGAAACTATTGTAACAGGCTATGGATTAGCTTTTGGAGTAAATGCCAATGTAGCGGCCACATATAATATCATTGACCCGAGTCGAAGTGTGAATCTCGAGCAATTCAAAGAACAAGTTGAGCTATCTGACCTCCAAAAACAGTTGACTATACAGAACAATGTAGCTAATGTGCTCTCGGCCTACTATGATGCCAGCAGGGCTGCTGCTAACATCGGCATCCTACGAGAAATCCTGAGTCTCTCTCAGGATCGGCTCGATCGACTCCAAATACAAAATGAATATGGTCAAGCGAATCGTTTGGACATACTTAATGCACAGGTGGACATAGATAGAGACAGCATCAACATCGCTAATGCTAGACTGGGATACGACAATGCTCTAAGGGTACTGAGCAATACCATCGGTATATCGCTCGAACGTACATATGATGTAGAGACAGATATCTACTACGATGCGACGAGGTCACTCGACAACCTTATCGCGACAGCCAGGGAGCGCTGCTTACAGCTCCAACTCTTAGATCAAAATCAAGTTATCACTGAACTTAACTACGATATCATAGATGCCGGCCGGAAGCCTGTACTTGGTGCTAATGCGACCTATAGTTATAATTTTAACAGGAGTGCTCCAGGGTCCTTCTTCTCATCATCTCGATCAGATGGTGTAGGTGTAGGCTTATCAATATCCTACAATCTATATGATGGTGGCATCCGTAAAAATCAACGCCAAAGTACCCAGCTTGCACTGGAGAGCCAGGTTCTGCAGCGTGAACAACTGGTCAATGATCTAAGCTCGCAGTTAACTATCATCTGGCATCAGTTTCAAAATGCCCTGTACATCATAGAATCAGAAAAGTCTAATGTCGCTACCGCCAAAGTCAACTTTGATCGGACATATGAGCAATACCAAGCTGGTCAACTCACGAGCATAGAGTATCGCCAAGCGCAAGTCAATCTCCTCAACTCTGAGAATAGTCTACTCAATGCACACTATGACGCCAAGCTATTAGAAATACAGATGCTCTTACTCAGCGGGCAGATATTGGATTAATGATAGACTTAGCGCAGTCCTCTGGAAATCTGCTGGATGTACTTATTTAGTTGACTTCCTAAAGCAATGGAGGTCCGCTCTACTCTGGGTACATGCTATCGACCAGTTGATTGGCTAATAGTTCCAAGTCTATACCTATCTGGTCTTTATGGACTCGGATCACCTCTTCTTTCATTGCAGTAGGCAACTGGGCATATCCGTCTTTGGCTCCCAAAATCATACCCGCTATAGCGCCAACTGTATCATTATCTCGGCCATAGTTGATTATAAACTGCAGGGTTTTCTCAAAATCTCCCCCTCCAAATAATAGTCCCGCATATAGGATTTCCCATATTTCACCTGCATGAAAGGCAATCTGACGCTGATTTTCTTCGAGCGCCTCGTAGATTGTCTTTTGTTGAAACCATTCCAAGTCGCTGCCGGGATAATTAGTAGGTATTTTAAGTTTTACTGAGTCTTTATGTAATACGATAGCTGCTCCTTCAGGGATTTTGGCTATAGTAATGCTATCGTTAAGGATGAGCGCTTCGGACAGTTGGATTTCATCAATCTCAAATGCTCCCAAAACGTAATCATGTGTAGTATTGGCGATAGCTTGAGGTATACGGGCTATCAAACGACTATCTTGGTATCCATATGGATCAATATAGGCTTGAGTGGCTAGGATTGAATCCATATTTTGGGTATGTAATGCCATGTGAGTCATAGCGGCTGCTATACTTGATATATCACGGGCATAGCCGATATCAAATAGTGTATGATCATAAGCCAAGTTATACGCTTCTGTTGCGTTAGGAGCTACCAGGCCGAACATAGGCGTATAGAGCAGTCCAGCACAACTCATCTCTCCTCCATAAAATCGATCACGTACTTGTTCATATTTAGCATCACTTTCGCGATAAGCGAGAGCCACTCTGGCCCATTCCTTAATCCAATCGATTTTTTCAATTCGCACATCTAAGTCATCGGGCTGTGTGAGGAGTTCCTTGTCAGACAGTGCTCCTACCTGTTGCTGATAGTAGTCAATTATGAATTGGGCAAAATTCTCTCTGTTAAGTTTTGATCTATGTTGATCAATATATTGAGTAAGCATATACTTCCACCGAGTATCATCAGTAGTAGATCCTGCAGGCAAGTTATGTCCCCAAGGGCCTTCAGGGGATTGGGCCATTAGTGCTGGAGTGAGTCCTAATATATAACCGTAACGCTTTTGGATGGCAGATCGACTCCACATTTCTGTGGATACACCCATGGCATCCCCGATAGCAGAACCTACTATTGCTCCGAGAACTTTATCATGATAACTTTCTTTGCTCATATTGATCTCCCCAATCCCATATGATACTTCTTTGGGATTAGGGATAGATACCTCCTCGGTCTTTGGCGTACAGCTTGCTATGAAAAGACCTGCAAGTAAAAAGGCAACTGAAACCAAACCATAATTTTCTCTTCTTTGCACGCTCTTTATATTTCTTGAATAATCAATAAGTTTTATCGAGTAAACACTCGAAAATAACAAAACGCAATAGTACTCTATATCCTAAACTCAATGGTAGATTTGTTATACAGCTTGGACTATTAGTTAACTTATAAGTTAGAAACTTGACTATTAGTCGTGACTAAGCAAGACTTACATACCCAATTTGATATCTTCCTTAACTTCATGATATCTAAGGGTTGCTGCAATACATCGCTTGAGTTCTTGCTCTGGCAACTCACTTGTTAGATCGAATAGGATTGCTCTTTTACCCTCATACCTAAAGGTATCGCCAAAGACTATCTTAAAGGTGTCCACTAATCGAGATGAACAGCTGAAATACATAGCATATTGATTGAGACTCTTCGACTTCCAGTCCATCCTAAGGGTACTCCCCTGCTTGATTATAAAGCTAGGCTCACCCCACTTAAGTGTTTCCTCCAGCCTAATCATTCCTGAGTCCTCTGCCACTTGACGTACTAACGCCCTTAGCCGAGTCATACGACCCATTATTTGATCTGGATAGGAATTCATCTTCGCATCGAATCCCTCGGATGTCTTGATAGCAAGTGTGCTCATAAAAAAGAGTAAGCTGATAGAATCTAACGTAATAAATATTTGAGCCTATAGCCTTCTTAAACAAATGATAAGTCGGATTCTACAACAATTCCAGAGATAGTTCTATTGAATTATGTTGATAAAATCATACTACATGAGCAAGCTTATGTTATTCGTATTAGCCTTGATTAGTATCTCTCTATTCGGACAAGATGATGACCCAAAACAAATGTGGTGTATCCTTAATTGCGATCCGAGTATCAATACTGAGAATAAATACTTAGTCTACGACTATCTACAAAATGATAGTATCATGCGAGAGGCTGAGGCGCTACCTACTATTCACTTCCCGATTAGATATGCATATATCACAGAAGATACTTCGTCGTTTGCATATCCTGATCCGTCAATTTTTGAGCGTGTGAACAAGCAACTGAATCATGCATTCAAAAATGCCGGAGTAGAGTTCAGCACCCATGAGGTAATCACCATACAATCTGATATCAAGCTTGAAGAATTGTCAGCGAATGCATATCAGTTATATAATCGATTTTCTGGAGAGCATGACTTACAAGACATCATCACAGTCTACATTGCAGATTATGGCAAAGACTTCTGTAGGACTACACCAACTTCGATTAGCTGTTCGAGAGTAGGCGGGTTTTCTTATGTGTTGTCAGACCTTGCTAATAATATAGTCCTCAGCCAATTTGATCTCAAAAATCCAATCATCGTTGCGCATGAGTTTGGTCATTTTTTTGGACTCTATCATACTTTTGAGGAGCATCTTTTTGGCAAGGGTAGTTTTGACTCAGATCAATGTAATAAGACCGGTGACTTGATCTGCGATACGCCACCCGACCCAGGTTCAGCCTATGAAATACATGTCAACTATGCTACTTGTGAGATGATCGGCTATAAAGATGCCGACGGCAATGCATATGAACCCATTATCAATAACTACATGGCTTACTATAAGCCTTGTTACTTGCGGGAATATGAGTTTTCTAAGCAGCAAGAACTCGTCGTCAGATTAGCCAGTCGTCTCCAACTGAGAAAAAAGTTTAGCAGATAGGCTCTATGCCTCATATCCTAAAGAATTCGGAGCTCTATGTGGAGGTTGACTTACCTCACGAAGGATATCGGTTTTCGCGGTTTGACTGGACTGGCAAAATCCGAACAATACGGTACCACGACATCCCATTGACGACCTCAGAGTATCACAAAGGGCAGCAGATCCGACATCACGGTGCCGGACTTTACAATGAATTTGACATCGGCGGGCCACAAGGTTATGAGCTCACCAAGCATGGTTCTTACTTTGACAAGATCGGCATCGGCAGTCTCCGAAAAGAAGATGACGCATACGACTTCTTACATCCATACTCAATCATACCTGCTAAGTTTGATCTTGACAGCTCTCAGTACAAGATCGTGATCAGCTGCACCGCAGACAATCGTGCTACGCTATCCTATCATTTAAGAAAGACTATCCAACTCATAAATAATGAGCTGAAGCTATCCTACGTGCTCACTAATAAGAGTCCATATAAAATCATTACTACAGAGTATGTCCATAATTTCTTAGCCGTCAATCATGAGCCTATGACTGAGGACTATAAGCTACAGTTTCCATTTATAATTGATACGAGTAGATGTGACGAAGTCGTTAATCCTGATGAAGTAGTACGCTTCACTGATGATAGCGTATCGTTTAGGAGTACTCCCAGTGAAGAATTCTTCTTTAGCGAACTTACGGGAGAGCAGCCTGTATCAGCACAATGGCACCTAAGCTATCATCCGATGGGTCTAAATATCACCGAAACTGGCGATTTCAATGCGTATAAGGTCAATCTCTGGGGGAGCTCCCATGTGATCTGCCCTGAGTTATTCCATAAGGTTGAAGTACGCCCTAATGAGACTGCACAATGGTCGCGGACCTATCATATATGGCAATAAGATGAACTCTTCTGTACCCCCTGTAATACCTGCTTATGCCATGGCAGTTGCAGCTTGCGATAATTTCTTGAGCGATTTTTCACATGGCTTCCTTGGTAGTTTAATCGTTACCCTCGTCCCTTGATTCAATTGAGATGAGATGGATATGTCCCCCCGCATTTTTTCGATAGTTTTCTTTGCGATGGCAAGTCCAAGTCCGGTGCCCTTGTAAACATTGTTATTGTGTAATCGATAAAACATATCAAATACCTTTTCTTGATACGCTTCTTCTATTCCTATTCCATTGTCCGATACATAGATGTAATGAAAGTCTTGATCTTCTCCAGAAGTAATGATGATCTCCGGCTGTTCTGACTCGTTATACTTGATGCCATTCTCAATTACGTTTTGCAGTATGACATACAATGAGTTGTAATGACTCTCTATAGCTGGCAACTTTTCATTACTAATGCTTATCTCCCCTTTATTTTCCTTGTCATCTCTCAAGGACAATTCTATATCTCTGATAATGTCGTTTAGGTCAAGTGGTCGATTCTGATTATAACAATCTACTCGCTCTATAGATGTATAGTCCATGATATCAGAGATTAGATAGTGCAGTCTTACACCGCCCTCCCTAACATATGAGAGATACTCCATGGTAGTATTATCTGCTGGCCTATCCTGATCTGAGGTCAATCTTCTTTCGGCCAGTTGGGTGTAATTTACAATCATCCTTAATGGAGTTTTAAGGTCATGTGCTGCGCTGAAGTTAAATCGTTCTAACTCTTCGTAAGATTTAGCTAATTCTGAATGCGTACTTTCTAATTCTTCGCTCCTTTCTTCGAGGAGGCCATTTAGCTTTTTTACTCTTCGATTGTGCAGATACTGAGAGATAAATAGCATTAATAACATAAGTAGGATAACGCTTATAATGATATTCGCTCTACTGGCAGATAGATTCTTCTCAGAGAGTTGAAGATTCTCTTCTTGCAATTTTCTATTTAAGTAGTTCTTCTCTATGCTTGAAAAAGCATTAATTCTATCCTTTATAGCTTGGTCTTCATTCAGGGCGATAATCTTTTGATAAGATTTAATTTGTGCTGTTGAGTCTCCCATAGCTCCATAATACTCGACAGCATATGCATTGATTTCATCATTTATACTCACGTTCTTTTTAGCGAAATCTTCTGGATGACGCGCATTTTGTGCTTGACCCGAGTGCAGATAAAATCTACTTTTCTGAAGTTGATAGTTCATCACATAATTGCATTGTCCGTCATCTCCGGCGCAGATAGCATCAGCCTCCGCTATCAACTGTCGACAACGCTTATAATTTTTGGTATCTATATATGTAGGTAGTGCTTGGGTTATAGCATACACTAACATAGCACCAGAGTCACCTATATTCCGGGCTATATCTATGGACTTATTGAAGTAGTGATCAGCTTCTTCATAATTCTCTTGAGCACTGAATATCTCACCTATTCTAAAATAATCAATAGTCAGGTAGTTTAATTTTTCATCCCCCTCTTCAAGCTGTTGAGTGTAACCCAAGGCTTGTAAATTGTACTTGAGCGCTTTGTCATACTCTTTATTCAAAAAGTACATCTCAGAAAGATTACCTAAGGGAGCTGTGGCATACAAGGGCTCATATTTCTCATACCAATTGACACTTGCAAAGAAATGCTCCAAAGATTCTGAATAGTAATTATTCTTCTTGTGGAAGATCCCAAGCGAATTCTCGAAATCCCCATGCCGATTCATCCCGTTACCAATTCTTGATTTACATGCTCTTAGAAATAGAATACCCTCATCAAACAACTCCTTATTGTAAAAATGATGTCTTGCAATATGTAGACTAAAGTCATAGTAAGTAGAAGTATCCGATAACATTAAGGCCGATTGCAGCAGGGTATGTACATACGCCAACTCTTCTTGCTTCAGACTATCCGCTCTAATCGCAATATTATCTATGGCCTCATGTAAGGTGATAGAATCCATGGGATTGCTGGAATCAGGGTGTTGAGCTGACAGACATACCGAACTAACAGTAACTGACAGAAGTAAGAAGTAATTGAGGATTGTGGTCATTCGGTTTGTTAAATATTGATCTATTCGATCTCCCTTGTTTATGAAGAAATAAACTTTTAAACTAACAGGAGTATAGCTAAAACAAATTAGTCCACTTTGTCTTTCATTCTATATATGGGACACTGAAATATGTCGCTGTCCCCTTCTACAATATGACTACATAGAATCTGCATTTTGTTTAATAAAATACCGACAACGATGATTCAATCCATACAGCCATTAGGATTCCCTTGGCAGACACAAGATCCTTTTTTGTTTTGTGCATATCACAAGGATCACTATCCTCCGGGCAAAGAATACATGGGAATAGATCCTGCTGAGCTATCAGGGCGAAATATCGGTTCTGACTTTGTCCTCAAGGATGACTTTAGGATGTATCATGGCAAGACGATTCCTGGATTTCCCTATCATCCCCACAGAGGATTTGAGACGATCACGATAAATTTAGAAGGTGTGGTGGATCATTCTGACTCTATGGGTGCTGCGGGCCGATTTATGGGTGGAGATGTCCAATGGATGACAGCAGGTCGAGGCGTACTCCACTCTGAGATGTTTCCCCTAATCAACTCTGAATCCTCCAATCCACTGGAAATGATGCAGATCTGGCTCAATCTCCCCAGCTACTCGAAGATGGTAGATCCTCATTTTAAGATGCTCTGGAGTGAGGACATTCCCATCATCCAACATACGGATCAGAATAATCTATCTACGACTATCAGATTAGTAGCTGGCACTCTCGGGAGTACCACTGCGTTAGATCCAACCCCTGATTCTTGGGCGGCAGACGCTTCTCATGCAGTATCTATCTATACTGTCAAAATGGAGGCAAAGGCGCACTGGGTCATGCCTCGTACAGTCGCAGAGGCAAATAGAACGCTTTATTATTATAATGAAGCAGATCTAAAAATCGGAGATCAAAAGATACAATCCAATCATCTCGTCCAACTCGCTGCAGATCAAGATATCTCTATCTACAACGGTGATCTCCCAAGCGAACTCCTTGTATTAGAAGGGGTTCCGATCAATGAACCTGTCGTACAGCATGGCCCATTTGTGATGAATACACAAGAAGAAATCCAACAGACCATGAGAGATTATGGACGAACACAATTCGGGGGATGGCCATGGCCCGAGACTGAATATGTGCACGCCAGAGATAAAGGTCGATTCGCCCTTCATGGTGATGGTCGTGAGGAAATCAAAGAAGCCCTACAATAGCAGTAATGACAGAGGATCCAGTTCATTGAATTTTATCCTGCGATCCATCCTTTATTTTAGCTTAGTAGTACTCCTATACAGTGTGGGGATAGTAAGACTTTCAAAAAACCCTTTCACCTCATTTGATCGGACTCATTATTGAAGATCCAATAGAGTTGCATATCCCGATATGATAGACATATCTAAACGTTAAGAATTTGTCAAGTTTCGATCTTCAAGCTTTCCTCGGGCAACTTAATTTGAAACGTGCTCATATAAGACTTGAACTTGATATTTATTCAACTCTACAACAAGTATCAATCAAATCTATTTATACTACGAAACTAAATTAACTATGAAAGTCCTAAATGCAATTATCGCAATAATCTTATTCAGTTCCGCTGGACATGCAGAAATCAATAGTCAGTTTTTTGATGATGTGCATAACTTCCTCGGATCAGTTGTTACAAACGGAAAAGTTGACTATGAGGCAGCGAAAAGCAGCGCCGATTTAAAAAACTTGGTCGATTATATCTCTACGGCAGATGTAAGTGGCGACGACGATATGACCAAGCAAGCATTCTACATCAATGCTTATAACCTAATCGTAATTAATGAAGCGGCTAAAGCCTATCCATTGGAGACACTCAATGAGATTAGTGGATTCTTTGATCGTAAGGATCATACCATCGCAGGGCAGCAATACACGCTCAACTCTTTTGAAAAAGATTTCCTTTTAAAAGAATATAAAGATCCTCGCTATCACTTTGTCTTAGTGTGTGGTGCCTTGGGATGCCCACCGATCACCAACTTTGCATACACTCCGATCTTATTGGAGCAGCAGTTGGATAGACAAACAAAGCAAGCACTTAACAATCCTCGGTTCATACAGACGGGAGACGGCAGAATCGGTTTGTCACAGATATTTGATTGGTACAGAAGTGATTTTGGTGGTAACAAAAAAGCAGTAATTCAGTATATCAATGGGTATAGAGACAATGATCTATCTACGGCATCTAAGTTATACTACTATGATTACGACTGGGCTATTAATGATGTAGCAGGTGCGAAAAATACTATAGGCTCTGCGAGTAGTACTGGAGGAGGAAACAACTCAGCACGATACATTGTATCCTCAACAATAGCGAAGGGCACATGGGAGTATAAAGTGTTTAACAACTTGTTCTCTCAACGTACCGGCAATGACGGTCAAGGAAACTTGAGTGAGCGATCATCATTTTTCACGACGAGTTATAATGTGTTGTATGGATTGAGTGATCGTTTTAACATTGGTTACACGGGTCGTTACCGTAGAACCCGCAATGATAATTTGCCTTCAAGTCTATTGAGTGTATTTGGAAATTCTGAAGAGAATTTAACTCGAGGACAAAGATCAGGGTTTACTGGAGCTGGCCCACAAATCAGATGGGCACCGGTCAAAGAATGGGCTAACTTCTCTATTCAGAGTCAGTTCTTATTTGCTATTGGTTCAGACCTCGAAGGTAGGGACGGTAGCGACGGCAGAGAGCCTCTTCCATTCCTTGAGTGGGATGGTAATATTTGGTGGACTCAATTCTTCAATGACTTCCCGATCGGTAATAACTGGTCATTATTCACAGAGATAGATTTCTTAATTGAAGATTTAGGAAGCGGTGAGTCTAATAGAATCTCTACACCTGCAACAGCCATCATCAGCTACAACGCCAGCAAGAAAACAATCTTCTACGCATTAGCAGGTTACTCTCCATTCTGGTTAGAAAACTTTGAATACTTCAGACAGTTCGGGATAGGAACAAAGTATCAATTTACTCCTAATCTGGAATTAGAATTGTTATATACAGATTTTAGTAATAACTTTTTAGCTGATTCTGGTGGGCAAGCGGCAACATTTAATTTAGGATTAAGGTTTAACTTAGGTAATTATTAATTCTGCAATCAAACTGAGTAAAATTTACTCTATGAATGAGGGACTATAGAAGTCTGATTACATGTCTATTGATATGTCTTTCGACAGCGGTTGTGTTAGGACAAGATCCTGGTACAACCGTTGCTCGTTATATCAATTTTGATGGTTATTCTAAAAATAACATAGATTTCCTACGCACTAATGTTAACATTGCAGATGGTGACGTCATTGATATGAACACCATCGAAGAGGGATTACAACGGCTTAAAAACACCACTGGTATTGGAAATGCAAGCTATACCCTCGACTCTCTGTCTGATGGTGTTGGTCTCACCTATACCGTAGAAGAAATTAAAACTTTATTGCCAATCTTCAACTTTGGTGGTATCCGTAACAATGTCTGGTTTCAAGTTGGATTTGTAGATATTAATTGGAGAGGTCGCGGCGAAGTGCTGAGTGCGTATTATCAAAATAACGATCAGCGACACTCGGGTGAGGTTTTTTACCGTAAGCCACGGATCCACAATAGTCCATGGGGATACTCTGCATCCTTGACGAAGTGGTCATCGAGAGAGCCCTTGTTTTTCCCAGGTCAGACAGTCCTTTATGACTATGATAATAATAGTGTCGCTGCTTCTATCATTAGGAACTTCGGACTCAATCGTTTGATAGAGATAGGTGGATCATATTTCGTGGAAACTTATAATAAGTCTGACGGACAAGTAAGCGAAAATCCTGATATCCCATTAAGTCTAAGACAACCTAAGTTTCTGACAAAATTAGAGTATCAGACTAATAAGTTGAACTACCACTTCTTCTACCTCAAAGGCGGGGCCTGGAGACTTACCTATCAAAATGTATTTAATACTCTTGATAATACATGGTTTAATAGTCTACAGTTTCAAGGCATGTATTTTAAGCACATCGGACAGAAGAAACGGACCAATCTTGCCTTTAGGGTTCGTCTAGGTATTTCTACTAACAATGATTCTCCTTTTGCTCCTTTTGTGGCGGACAGTCACGTTAACCTCAGAGGAGTAGGCAATCGGATTGATCGGGGTACTGCACAAGTCGTCATCAATGCCGAATACCGCAGAACAATTTTCTTTAAAGAACAGACTTCTCGTAAATGGGCTGTCCAAGTAGTAGGATTCGTTGATATGGGCAGTTGGCGTGATCCAGGAGGAGAAATCACAGATTTATTTAATCCTGATCAATTTAGAGAGTTTGTTGGTGGTGGTATCCGAATAATCAATAATAAGATATTTGGAGCAGTTTTACGCATAGACTATGGCGTAGATGTTTTCGATCCAAACCAACGGGGGATCGTCCTTGGATTAGGTCAGTATTTTTAAGATTTCATAAGCATCAGTTACGTTGAGATCCCAGTATTTTTCTTTGATAATTCTATTCTTGTACTTGTGTACAACTCAAGTATGTGCTCAAGATTTTCCTGATAAGACACAGAGCATTAATGGTATAAGCTTCATCGGGCCATATCAACCACCATATGATACTGATGCCCTCGACCAACTGGCTACTACTGGGGCTAATTGGGTGGCATTTATACCAGAAGCAGTGATGAATCGTCGCACCCTTGAGCTATCAGCTCATGGTGATGATTATTACTGGGGCAGTACTCGAGAATCTTTATTGCAAGGAATAGCGCTTGCTAAGACTGCTGGGCTTAAGGTATTCGTCAAGCCACATATCGTGCTTGAGAAATTAGACAAATCTACCCTACCCAAAAATGAAGATAAAACGAAGCGTGCTGAATGGCGTGGAGACTTTAAAGCTCGTAGTGACGCAGACTGGGAAATCTGGGAGGACAACTATCAAGAGTACATCTTAGATCTTGCCAAAGTCGCTGACTCGCTGCAGGTAGACATGTTTTGTGTGGGTACTGAGATGAGGGAGTTTATCAGAAATCGTCCAGCATTCTGGCAGGAGCTCATCACCGAGATAAGAAATATCTATCGAGGTGCCCTAACCTATAGTGCCAACTGGGACGAGTACAACTACGTGACATTTTGGAATAGGCTGGACTATATCGGTATCGATGCTTACTTCCCTATCATCGCCGCTAAGACTCCAAAGGTTCGCAAGGCCATCAGAAAGTGGCGACCCACTAAGAAAAAACTCAAGGCACTCAGCGAACGTGAGCAGCGCCCTATACTCTTCACCGAATATGGTTATCGCAGCGTCGACAGCGCTGGTAAGACCCCCTGGATACACGATCATGGCGGAGACACACCCAATAACATCGCTCAGGTCAATCTAATGAAGGCGCTATACCGTACATTTTGGAATGAAGAATGGATAGCTGGTGGATTCCTATGGAACTGGCTACATCATGTCAATGAGCCCGTCAATGCTGACTTTACCGTACAGTATAAGCCTGCATTGGAGTTGGTGAAGGAATGGTATAAGTAGTCCACCAGATCACGTGTTAAGGAGCAATTTAACTCCATCTTATGCCGCTGGCTTTGCTCTCTGCGCAATCGTCACTCCTGTTAGTATAATCAGTCCGCTTACGATATGATATGCGTGCAATGGCCGCCCTAAGACAATACCCGCAACTACTGTAGTCAAAGGCACGAGATTGAGAAACATGCTCGCTCGATCTGGACCGATCATAGCGACACCTTTGTTGAAAAAGAAGTACGCCAACGCAGTCCCTAAAGTACCAATGCCAAGACTCCATATCCAATATTCTGGACTATGGCTTACACTCAAAGAAACCGGCTGTACGGTCATAAAGAGCAGAAACCCTGTCAGGCATGCTATATTAGTGAGCGTCGTAAAATTGAGACTGGATAGGTTACCTTGATACATCTTCACCCACACATTGTGCAAAGCGAAGATCACAGCTCCACCAAAAATATAGAGATCTCCTCGATTAAACTGTAGAGTTTGTAGTTGTGTCCAATCTCCCTGAAAGAGCAGATAAGCCACTCCAATGATCGATATCGTTGCACCAATGATATGATACCGAGTAATCTTGACACCGATCAACCATGAGGCAAAAAGGACCGTCATAATAGGATTAAGATTGACCAATAGAGATGCATTTATCGCATTCGTCAGTTGCATCCCTTTGAAAAAAAGTACGTTGAATGCAAACAGACCAATGAATCCAAGTAACACGACGCCTTTGATCGAGATATCCTGTAGTCGAATCTTCCTCAGTGAATTCCAGCCTATAATTAACAAGGTTCCAACCCCGAATATGTACCTCCAAGTTGCTGCCTCAACAACGCTGGACTCGGACAACATCAGTTGGGCAAAATAAAAGTTGACACCCCAAAATATAGCTGTTAATATCAGGTAAAACTCTGCTCGCATATCGCATGCAAGGTAGGAGATAAATATATGATGTGAGCACTTAGTTCAAGTACTATCGCAAGTCTATTATATATGATAAAACCAGAAGTTTCCTAAAACGCACACCCATTAGGGAGTGGCTCCTGAGTAGCCAAATTAGCAGCGTGATCAGGAGATAACGTGTCCGTAGTAAAACCGCCAGACACAGAACCTTTATATACTTCTGTACCATAGCCCAAGTTGTTCATATGTGCACGGACATAGACGACGTCATCTGGGCCAATGTTGACAGATCCTCCACTACGGGTGAAAGGTTGTTCTGTGACATGGCTATGGGCTAATATCCGACGATAGATCAGTGTACCATCCTCATCAAATACTTCCCACCAGTCCGCATACTGATCACAACCTGTATCAGGACTCGCTATCTCGACTGCAAAACTATAGTTGTTGGCTTCGCCGCTGACAGTAACCGCTGTCACTCGGGCTGATTCTCCTGGAGCTGTATCCATCATATCATCCTGATCCATCAGAGTAGTTTGAGATTCATTAGTGCTCGTGCACGCCATAAGCATATATACGAGCATGGAAATAAGCATTGTCATAGATGTCATTCTTATCATTAGGCTTTATTACTTCTGTGAGGCAGCACTTGTGATCTTATCCAATGCTCCTGTCACCTTTTGCAACACTTCATCTCTATCGCTGATATTATGACGGGCTTTGAGATAGGCAGGATCATTATAGGACAGGGTTACTTGACCATCTCGCTCACTTACTAATATCTTCTGTGGCAAGTCAAGACCTGTATAGTCTCCACCTAGCATGAGAGGTGTTCCTAATCGAGGATTACCAAACATAATGATTCTCGTTGGCGGCAATTGCAGATCAACCTTTGCGGCATTAGCCTGGTGATCGAGCTCCAGTAAAATCTTAAGATTGGGATTATTGTCTATGACGCTTCTAAGCTTAGTGTAGGTCTCTTCAAAACTCTGCGCACTTACTTTAGTAACTATTCCTGTCTCGGACATCTCTGATTATTTTTAGATATAATGAATAAACGGCAGAAAGGATTTTATCAAAAGCCTAAAATCTTCAAGAATTGAATCCAGAGGTCGTGACTGCAACTATCTGCTCATGGCAGCACTTCTTAAAATGAAACGCTGTTGCTGATGAATAGAGCCGATTGCCCTAAGTGATTAAAGCTATACTCAAAGGAGAAGAGATGTGTATTAAAAAGGATGAGATCCAAACCAGGACCATACCCGACTAAGAATCGATTGTTCAAAAAGTTGGTCTCACGATAGGTGGGCTCGTTAACATAGCCTGTATCCATGTTAAAACTGAGATACGCCTTGAAGTTCATCTTTTTGAATTGTCTTAATGGCATGACCTTATCCAGATTGACGAGATTGTCTATCATTTTCCATCTAACCGATGACTTCGTAAGTAGGAAGTCTGTGCCATCAACCACGAACAGTTCGTAGCCACTGATGACATTACCATTATAACCCAGTCCAGTATTGTTAGCAAATCCTATTTGGCTGCGGTTCAAGTTGGTCTTGACCTTAGCGAGATTGGCGATGATGAATCTATCCTTAATGTTAAAGTAATACTCGCCTCGTAACTCGATGTTGAAGTTGTCATACTCATTGAATATGCCCAAGCCTTCTTTCTTCACGTTGATCCCAAATTGGTATCCTCCCTCTGGATAGAATACATATCGTCGTCTGTCAAAGTTGAAGTCATACTCCACATGAAAGAAGCGCAAAGCAGATTCACCGTTCAAGAAGTACTCTGGGTTGAGTTCCTGCGCAACGAAGTCATCAATGCTATTACGATGGTATTCTAACTTGAATAAGTGATTGCCATAGAGCTTAGGTCTATAAGTTAACCAAGACGACGCTCTGAAGCGCTGGAGCACTACCCGATCATCTTCCCCACTGTAGAACTCTGTCTTATTACCTATGGTCTCAAATCCAATCTCTCGATTCTCCGTATATACCACGGCCGCGCCGATCCCGAGTGTCTTAGCCCTGTTGAGATATGGGAAGCGATATTGCAAGTCATACTTACGAGTATATCCAAACTGTGTGATCAGCTTGAGTTGATCTCTATGTCCAGATACATTGATCCAATTGATCCGTCCTCCGAGATTGACCCTGTCGAGAGATTTGGCTTGTTCGTTCCACCATACATTGAAGTTTCTGTCTGCCAACTCAAAGATGAAGTTGGGATAGATGAACCAGTTTTCTTGGAGGGTGATGAAGATATTGACACTGCCAGCATCATCTGATGGCACCACCTCCATCTCGACATAAGTGAACAATCCTGTACTCAGGATACGCTTTTCATTTTCATGCCAGAGCGCTTCTGCGTCAGTACTGGAGATCCGGTCTCCTATCGCAAACTCTAACTCTCTGAGGACCACATAGTCCTTAGTTCGCTTGTTACCTTCCAGTATGATCTGATCGATGGTGATGAACTCTGCACGGCCTTGACTTATAGCTGGATGTGAAAACAAGAACACCAACACCGCCATGACGGCGAATCGTAAATAATGCGTGTTAAGATTACGAGGCATGATAGTTAAACATACGTGGTCATCTATGCTGTCCCCTAAGTTCAATATTGACGAAACCTTAAGAGAACATTCCATTTATTAACGTAAGCATCTACAAGTTATTCCTTACTTATTGAAGAGCCGGCGACAGTTTGGCGGATTCACAGCTTAATTACATAAACACCGTTGCCCCAACTGCCAACCAGCAGTGTGCCTTTATGAGACAAGAGATGTGCAATTCCTGCGTGATCCACCTGTTCTACTTTAGACCAAACTTCGTCCATAAGTTGATATACACCATCTTGCCAGCTACCTACATATATCCTTGTATGATCAAGATGTGTTACTACCTTGACTTGATTAATTCCAATCTGCGGCACCTCGAGTAACTCAATCCACGTGAGTCCTTGATCTCTTGATAGATAAAGGCTGCTCTCGCTATCACCTCGCTTACTCGTGGCTACGTATATATCTCCATTATTAGCAATATTCATATCCCAAGCGACCTTACCATCAGTGGTCAAAATCTGTGTCCAGCTATCGCCACGATCTGTGGATCGCCATACACCATCTCCAAAGGTCTGCGCATAGATAGTATGATCATCCATTGGATCTATCTCTATCGACCAGGCAAATGCGAAGCTGCTATCGATGATCTCAGGAGTGTTACGCTGCCATGTGGTGCCACCATCGAGACTTCTCACTACGCCAAATGTTGAAGTAGAGGCATATACAAGCTCCGGGTGTTGGATGCCTGTGCGTATCGATCTCACATCTGATGACGGAAAGGAATGATCCTTAGTCCAACTCGCTCCATCATCAGTACTCTTGTATAAGCCATTCTTCCATGTTCCGGCCCAGAGTGTTCGTTGAGGAAGATTAGATTCTGCAACAGCCTGTATATCAGCAACATATCGATCTATCGGCAGACCATTATTAAGGGCATGCCACCTGACGCCACCATCTGTACTCTTATAGACTAATCCTGTACCAAAGGAGTTTCCTTTGAGGCCAGCATAATAAGTATCGTGCGCATGTGAGGATTGCTCAAATGCTCTAATGATCTTGCCTTTCAATCCATACTCGATCGTATCGACCTGCGCTTCGCTTACTTGGCACATAAATAGAGCGGACAGAATGATGATATATCGCTGCATACTATTGTAGGATTAGATTATACTCAACCTAATGAAAATGTGGTGGAGAAGGTTTGATCGTTTGGTGCAATCAGCTCACCGGATCATCAGCTTTGGACAGGATCGCTTGTAGCTCATGATGGATAGCCTGTGCGTCTTCCTGCATATCCAATGCCTCTAAAGCAGTCATCTTTCCCTTTAGCGATCGAGACCTCTTGGGCATTCGCTCCAGACAACGATCAAACTGTTCAATAGCTTCGTTATGCCTTCCTTGTGCAATAAGCCATTCACCATACTGCTCAAATGACGGTTGAGTAATTCTTGGCGGACCAGCTGGAAAATCAGTATTGTACTCCATCTCGATGGCACGCTGCATATGAGCTTCGAATCGATCAGTATTATTGTCAAGTAATGCTTTCAGTGCCTGTATCTGGTTGATTACCACATCTGTTGACATAACCGCATTTTCTGTAGGTGCATATCTGCTGGTTCCAGCCGCACATAATGCGATGCCATCACCCGACACCTGCTGTGCCGCAATTTCTCGCTGACCCATCAGCCAGTCTACTTCTTGATCCAGCACACTCATATCTCCCGCCTCATAAGCCAGCTGAGCTCTGAGAAAGCTCCGCATAGACTTAGCGGTTATTCCAATATCACCGACTTTGACATCAGTATCAAGATCAATCTTATCGGAAATCCTACCCTGCTCTGCGAACTGTCGACTTTGCATACCGACAAGATATCCACGGGCTCCCTTGGTTGGATCTTTCGGGACATAATCGAGCATATCTGCTAAGAGCGCCTCCGCTTCGGCATATCGTCCTTGCTGCAGCAATCCATAATGTAGCCATGCATAGGAGTGATATCCACGAGCGCCATCTTTGAGTTCATTATCCTTCATGCGATTGACGCTGGCGTCATATGATACCCGATTGGAGTTGACCACGCCATCCCACTCTCCCATGGCCAAGTATATATGCGATGGCATATGCAAGGCATGTGAGGCATCCGCCGCCACCTTGGCGTAAGCATCTGCGGCATCCTTAGCGTCTGCAGCAGAGTTAGGCCCATCCAAGGCATGGATCTTATAGTGCAGCGCTCCAGGATGCATTGGATTCGCCTCGATAACTTTGTCGGCAATAGCCGCCGCTAAGCGTAGGTCGTCACTTCCATTTCCATATTCTTCTGTTGACCAGATCAGCGATAAGGCATAAAACACAGCAATCTCTTGATGATCTGGGTATTGCTGATGTAATGAGGCCATATGCTTACTAAGCGCTTTATTACGATCGTCAAACTCTCCCTCTCCATACATGATTTCTAAGCCTTCCCAAAAGGACTTTTCGATGGGATCCTCTATAGATGAGAGGCGCTCTTCTGTAGTAGCGCCGAGGCGTTCCATGATCGCTTTGCCCTTTTCTGTATTCTGCAGTCTCCACAGTGCTTTGTAATGACACATCGCCTCGCCCCAGTGTGTCATCACCTCAGTACTATCAGCAGCAGTCGCTGCTTCAAATGCCATCAAGGCATCATCATACTCAAAGTTATGAAGCAGTAGTAACCCTTCTTCAAATGAAGCTACAGTAGCCTCATTGAGGTTGAAGTCATGTTGTAATACGCCTAAGGTAGGTTCGGTAATTATTTCATCTGTTACGACTACTTGTTTAGGAGTGCAGCTCAATAACAGAGCTATGAAGAGGATGGGGAGTAATGATGGTAATTTCATAAGACTATACAATCTGATACTAAAGTATGGAATTATGAGAATTGAAGGGTTATGCTGGTGTTGACTTATATACTAATGAATTCTTACTGACCAGTCAAAAGCTTAACAACTAATTACCATTTTTAATCGGTCTCTGACTCCATCTATGAAGGTCGTAATTCGATTTGAAGGCTCAGTCAACGATTAATCTTTAGTATTGCTTCACAATTTTTCACCATCAAAAAAGAAATCAGGAATCATGTCCTCCTCGTTAGAATCATTCGACAATTCAGATAATTTATTCTTCTAATTTTCACGAACTCTCTTAGATGGTCTCAATTCGATGTAACCCTCTTTAAGTCTTAACTCTACCGACTCTTTGATCTGATACTCGTCAATCACAGCCTTTGGGAGCAGCACTCCATGTGAGTCACCCACCTGTATAATGTTTAATTTCATAGTCGATAATTAGTAACCAGAAAATAGCACTTTTCATTGCTCGATGGCAAGCTAATCAATCAATTGCTTAGGTAAATAATCCCATCCCCATTAAACCTTCCACATCTATTATACTCTTATACATACATCATCTACCTTTAATCTTTACATGTATACTCAAACCTCTCTTATGCGTATCCCACTTATAGCTCTGTTATTCTCGATGATAGCCCTGTGTGCTACTGCACAAAACAATACTGGTGAAATCGTCTATCTCGACAAGGTCAATATCCATAAGAATCTACCTCCTGAGATGGAAGCGATGAAGGATAGAATCCCAGAGTTTAGAGAGTCTAAGAAGGTCCTCTACTTTAATGCCGAGGAGGCACTCTACATCAATAAGCCTAAGGATGAGGCAGAAAAAGCCGAGCAACAAGAGTTTAGAGGAGAGGGTCGTCGCCGTGGTGGTCGATTTGGTGGACGTAATAATGACAATAAGTTCTATACCAACTTTGCAGAAGGTAGCGCTGTGGATTCCCGCAACTTCTTTGGTAAAGATTTCTTAATCGAGGGCTCTCGAGAGTCCTTGAAGTGGAAGATCACGGGCGAGCAAAAGCAAGTCGGTGCGTACCTCTGCCAGAAAGCTACATATCAAGATACCAGTCAGCAGATCGAGGTATGGTTTACACCTATGATCCCCGTTTCATCTGGACCAGATGATTACTTTGGTCTGCCTGGTATGATCCTGCATATGGATTTTGACTCGGGCACACGTCAGATCACAGCAACAGATATCTCGCTAAAAGCACTCGCTCAAGGACAGATCACCAGACCAACAAAAGGTAAGAAGGTCACTAAAGATGAGTTCGCTGAAATCAGAGAAGAAAAGATCAAAGAAATGGAAGAAGAATTCGGTGGGAGACCTGGAGGTGGTGGGAGATTTAGACGGTTTCGGGCTGGAGGGTAATTACCCTATCTAAACCAAACATCCTCTTACGCTCCTTCGTGAATCTAACCACCATGAAAAAGCTTTACTTCCTACTACTCCTACTGACTGTTACGACTCTTGGCGTCAGTCAGTCCAGCTATAATCTCGAAGGTACGGTGCTCGGCACAGATGAGGAACCCCTCCTTAGCGCTACCGTGGTGTTGCTATCACAGTCGGACTCTACCCTTGTTAGTTTCGGATTAACGGATACTAAAGGGCGGTATAAGGTCATGGACGTCAATCAAGGGGCATATATCTTACAAGTCACTTATCTGGGATATGCGCAGCACAACAATCAGCTGGACATAGGTGATGATTTCAATCCGATGATGGAGCCAATACAATTAGAGTCGGCACAATATGCCCTTGAGGAAGTCGAGATTACCGCTGATCACGTCCCTATCGTCGTAAAAAAAGATACCCTGGAATATAATGCGGCGGCATTTCAAACTCAACCCAATGAAGTCGTTGAAGATCTCTTACGTCAGCTGCCTGGTGTGGAGGTAGATTCTGACGGCACCATAACGGCACAGGGTGAAGAGGTTCAATCTGTGACTGTGGATGGTAAAGAATTCTTTGGCGATGATCCTACGATTGCGACTAAGAATCTCCCCGCTGATGCGGTAGAGAAGGTACAGATATTCGATCGTAGATCGGAAGCGGCAGAGTTCTCGGGACTCGACGATGGTGTGCGAGAGAAGTCTATCAATCTGGAACTCAAAGAAGATCGCCGTAAAGGTCAGTTTGGCACTTTAGAAGCAGGTTATGGTACTGATGATCGATACAAAGGTCGATTGTCGTTAAATCGGTTTTCGACACGCACACAGATCTCGGCTATCGGCAACTTCAATAATGTCAACGAACAAGGGTTTTCTTCTGCAGATTATGTGAGCTTTCTGCAAGGGATTGGTTTTCGCAATAGAGGTAATGGCATCGCACTCAACAATGGACTGAGCAATGGATTCGTCACGACTAATGCTGGTGGACTCAATATCAATCATGACATCTCGGACGATGTCGAGTTGACATTTAGCTATTTCCTTAATGATATCAGCAACAAGGTTCGGAGCTTTACCACTCGTGAGACTTTTGGCGAAAGCCTCAGCTTCATAGATGATGAGGTCAACGAAGAACTTAATAACTCTACTAATCATCGGCTCAATGCAGAACTCGAAATAGAGATAGACTCATCTCAAGATCTAACCCTACGGACTAATCTCGTCTTAAACAATGGTACATCGGTATTCGAGGGGCTCTCAGAGCGATCGAGCAATGACGGGCTACTCCAGAATAGAAGTAGACAAGACTACCTCAATGATGGTAATAGTGCAGACCTCTCCGGTAGTGCGATATACAGAAAGAAATTTGGTAAGGTCAAAAAGCGCATCTTAACGGTACAGGGCAGCATCAACGACCAGACTACTGATAGTGACGGTGATCTCATCTCTGACAATTCGTTTTTTGACTCAGGTGTAGAGTCCTTCGTGGATAATCTGGTTCAGCTACAGACGCAGTCAGACGATGGACTTAGCTATCGCTTGCAGACCTCATTCGTCGAGCCGCTTAGTACGAACACGTTTCTGGAGTTGCGCTACGAACGTCAAAACTTTAATAATAAGATTCGGCGAGTTGTAGAAGATATCGTAGCCGGCACAGCCGACTTTAATGAGGACCTGAGCAATCTATATCAACGTGACTATGTTTATGATCGTGCCTCGCTGACTTGGCATCTCAACACGGACAATACGAGCCTAAGTCTTGAGGGCGCAGTACAAAACTCCGTGCTCCAAGGCGATATCTTAACTGAAGACCTCGGCGTGATCACCAGTATCGAAAACAAAGTGTTTCGGTTTCTCCCAAGGATCAACCTAAGGCATGAACTGGGTCAATCTCAAAACATCAGATTACGCTACTCTACCAGTGTCAATGAGCCGTCTATCCAGCAACTCCAACCCGTACCTGACAATTCCGATCCGATCAACGTATTTGCGGGTAATCCAGACTTGATACCAGAATATAGTCATACTCTTAGGCTCAATTATGTAAATTTTGATCAGTTCTCATTCAGGTCATTCTTCGCATTTATCAATGCCCGCTATACCCTGAATAACATCACTAATGCGACCGTTATTGACGAGAACTTCACACAGTTCACTCAGCCTGTCAATGTTGATTACGACTTTAATATCTCGGGTAATTTAAACTTCAGCACTCCGCTCAAGCTCTTAAGAACAAGGCTGAATGTAGGTACTCGACTGAGCTATAACAACAGTCTTGTGTTCATCAATGGCATAGAAAATATCCGTAACCGATGGACGCCAAGTGTCAATGCCCGCATCGAAAATCGCAGTAAGAAAAAGATCGATTGGGAGATTGGCGGCAGGTATTCATTTAATGTGACCAACTACAACTTGAGTGATCGAGATCAGTCCTTCTCTAATCAGAGTGTATTTACCGATATCACCTACAATATTAAGCAGTCATTTGCCATCAACACTGGTCTTGACGTCAACTTTTATTCTGAGGAGCAATTCGGAGAAGCGACTACTGTGCCGGTATGGAAGGCAAGTGTCTCTAAGTATCTATTGAAAAATCAAAAACTTGAGATCAAACTGTCGGTATTTGATATCCTGAATCAGAATGTGGGTATCTCACGCTCCAACGGATTGAATTTTATTGAGAATAGCGAAATCATCTCCTTAGGTCCATATGGCCTATTATCTGTCATCTATGCCATCCGTTCCAATGGACAGCAAGCAGGAGCAGGTGGTGGCAGAGGTGGTCGTGGTAATGTCAGGGTCATCAGATAATATCACTCTTAGGTTTTGGCACTTTTTCGTTGTACAGCCTATCTACTGAAGTAGGTATGTTTTCGCTTTTATATGATGATAAAGCTCATAACAATTAAAAGTATCTCCTCCCTCAATAATTCATTTTATCTTCAACTTTTAAACACTTCAGTCTTGAAATATAGCATATGGCAGAACAGAAAAATGCAGGCATGTTTTCTACGATCAAGGGCGACTTATTCGGTGGGCTTACGGCCGGAATCGTTGCACTTCCTTTAGCATTAGCCTTTGGATTAAGCTCGGGTCTCGGTCCAGATGCGGGCCTATACGGTGCCATATTTATAGCATTTTTCGCGGCCTTATTTGGTGGAACTAACACACAGATATCTGGACCAACGGCACCCATGACGGCAGTCAGTATGCTAATCGTCGCTGGCATCGTACAGTCTAACAATGGTGATGTACAACAGGCGCTCCCCGCTATATTAACCGTGTTTCTTCTTGCAGGATTGATCCTCGTAGGGCTTGGATTATTAGGCCTTGGGCGGTATATCAAGTATATGCCCTACCCCGTCGTCTCAGGATTTATGACTGCTATAGGTGTCATCATTCTTATTACACAATTGCTGCCATTTTTAGGATACTATCCCAAGGAGGATAGTCAACTGGTCAATCAATTCAAACCAGAGGCTAAGGAGGTCTTGTATGACAAATATGTTGCTGAACAAGGAGCAGGTATACCGACCATCGAAGAACTGCAACAAACTGTCAATCGAATCACTAATGTAGCCGAAGCGGACCTTACTGCCGAAGCACAAAAATTAGCTGGAGATTATGCTTCTGGAGTTATCGGTACACTTCGTGTAATCGGCAATGCATTTCAAAATATAGACTTTACTGCGCTCATCTTAGCTCTACTGACGATCGTGATCATCTATGGTTTTAAACGGATCACTACCACGATCCCAAGCACACTTGTAGCCCTGCTCACAGTATCTATAGGTGCATATCTCTTACAGATGAATGGAATTATATCCTATCGACCTATACCGCCTATTCCTTCTGGCTTCCCCATGCCCAACTTAGAGATATTTACAGGATTTAGCTTAGGCAAAATAACGCCCTATATCTTCTCTGCATTTTCACTTGCTATGCTCGGAGCGATAGATTCATTGTTGACTTCTCTCATCGCTGACAATATGACTAAGACGAAACATAATCCAAATAAAGAACTAATAGGACAAGGGATCGGCAATAGTGTTGCAGCCATATTTGGAGGTATCCCAGGTGCAGGTGCAACAATCAGAACAGTGGTGAATATTCAGGCAGGCGGAAAGTCCAAGCTTTCGGGGATGATAGCCGGAGTGCTGTTGCTCTTTATCCTCATAGCCTTAGGGCCATTTGCCTCGCAGATCCCAGCAGCTGTATTGGCGGGTATCCTAATCACCGTGGGTATCGGAGTGATGGATTATAAAGGATTAGGAGCACTTAAGAATATGCCTCAAGAGGAGATCGTAGTGATGTTCGTTGTACTGTTACTATCAGTATTTTGGAATCTCGTCTATGCAGTTGGCATAGGATTAGTCATTGCCTCATTGATCTTCATGAAGAAGATGTCAGACATCACTGCGCAGGAATCAGAAATCAAAAACCTCAAAGATCATGCAGAGGACGTAGAACTTTGGGAGGACGAATCCATACTATCAGATAAGTACAAGGAGGAGGTCTATATCAAGCATCTCAATGGGCCATTGTTTTTTGGTTTTACCAATGACTTCCAAGACCTCATGACACAGATCCCCGATACGGCTACACATGTCGCGATCAGGATGAATAGAGTTCCATATGTCGATCAATCTGGTGTGTTTACTATGGAAGACGTCTTACTGGATCTTGAAATCAAAGGAGTATCACCACTATTCGTAGGACTACAAGAGCAGCCGAGATTTTTAATCGAGCAGTTTAGGATCATCCCTGACTTAGTCCCTGAGGACAATGTCTTTGAAGATTTCAAGTCCTGTACTCGCTGGATAGAGTCCAATGTAGTGGATCATGATTAAGTGCGGATATTTTAATCATTCGTACATATACCAGTGACTGTGCGGAGGCAACATCTATAATCGAATATTATGAAAAGATCTATCCTCAGTGTGCTATTGTTACTCTCCCTGTTATTGATTATTGGCTGTGTCAACTACTTCAAGCTCTCGGACCTACGTCCCGATGCATATGCCTATCCTAATGATCCAGCAAAAGCTGAGCAGCTCATGACTGCGATGGGTCAGGCCCACAACATTGCAGCATGGGATAGTATTGCGACATATCATGTTGACTTCACAGAGGAGTTTTATGGATTTCTGGGTAAGCAGGCACATCCATTTAAGGAGCAAAAGATTGAGTTCTCCATGGACTACAATCCGCACAACTATGACGGTCGTATGGAGATAACCAGCGGCGAGGAAAAGGGCAAAACCTATGGCATCCAATCTTGGCAGACCTACTACATCGACCAGAGTGGTCAAGCTATTGCAGAGGATGATAAAGACTTTACGTTTTGGATCCCAACATATCAATATTTTATTGAGTTGCCACGACGTATACAAGAGGCGTCGACTATTGATTATGTCGGCACTCAAGTGATCAATGGCATCACTACTGAAGGCATCATTGCCTCATGGAACACGGTAGATCCACAGAAGAAAATAGATCAGTATGTTGTATGGGTTGATGCCACTACACACAGGATCGTCAAGGTAGCCTATACGGTGAGGGATACCTATCCGTTCGTATCTGGTGCGGCTTACTATACGCAATACAAGAACTATGGCGGCATCATACTACCCAGTGTAATGCCAGTAGAGTCCAATCTAAAGAAAGAAGGATACTTACATCAGATGAGCATCAATAGCTTCATGCCGAATAGGATTCCAGTCGAGGAACTAAGACCCCTGGCAGCAGTGAATGTAGTGAGCCCAAAGTAGCAATAGACTAATCCTCAATGATCGCTACCACTCGAGCAGGAGCAGCTGAACCTCCTTTGATCTTTAGTGGGAAAGCTGAAACTTTAAATCCAGTAGTAGGCAGGGCATCAAGGTTCGTCAGTTGCTCCATGTGACAATATTCATGATCTATGCCTACCAAGTGAGCTTCCCAAAACAGCTCCGCATTCTTACTTTCTTTAGCCTTCTTGATCAGATAAGGTAAAGGCAGATCCCACCCCCACTGGTCGATACCCATGACACGTATACCTTGATCGATGAGCCATTGAGTTGCCTCCGCACTCATGCCTGTACCTTGTTGAAAGAATGCCTTAGTACCCATCAATCGATCTCGTCCCGTCTTGATGAGTACGATCATATCCCGCTGTAGGGTGACCTGCTCACGATCCAGAAACTGTTGTATATCAGCTGCTGTGATGGCGTCAAAATCTTCCTTATGCGTCATATCAATGACGACGCCGTCTCCATAGCACCACTCTAAGGGGATCTGATCAATCGTCTTAGCTGGCTTGCCCTCACAGGTGGGGCCATAGTGCCACGGTGCATCTATATGCGTCGTAGAGTGCACCCCCATCTTCTTAATAGTGTCATCCGCCCAACCCTCAAACTTGGATGGAAACAACTTGAATGGCAAGCCAAACAAACGGATCAGCCACCGAGATTTCTTATGAGGCTTGTGCTTGATCTTCACCTTCATAAATGAAGGATCGCCGGGATTATATTGGATAGTCTTAGACAGATCGATGATTTTCACTTGAAGTATATTTAAGTATTAAATTTTGGTAATGCCAATGCCATTACGGCTGCAGTGGCAACTAATCCCGCTGCTAAATATAACGCCAAATTGTAGTTGCCATGATGATCCCATATAGCACCAGCAACAACGGGGCTGATGATGGCCCCCAGACTAAATATACTATACATCACTCCATAGATGGATCCGTAGTGCTTCATGCCATAATACTTAGCCGTGAAGTACCCTATTAAGTCAACCTCAGCACCAACTGCCAAGCCTAAGGCTATCGCTCCTAACAGTGCATAGCTAACACCTCCTAAACCCAAAGCGAGACATCCTAGCGCCACAAAAACAAAAACGCCAAAAAGAACATAAGGGGCAAATATTCGATCAATCAGCCAGCCTGTTGCTAAGCGTCCAACCACAACTGATAGTCCTAAGTACGCCGCCAAACCACCAGCCTGAGCAGCATCCATACCTGCATCCTGCAATAGCGGAATAAATGATGGTATCAACCCCAAAACTGCGACAGCGATGAAAAAGAAGATAACAGCCAGCATCCAAAATGATCTCATCTTACTGGCTGCTCTAAGTGAAATACCTTCCTGATCCTCTGGGGTGGCATTGTCCTGAGCATCAACAATATCGGGCTCATTTCTCACTAATAAATAGACTATGGGGACAGCAACTAAGACCATCGTGGCAAGCACTACAAAACCCGATCGCCAACCGTGCACAGCTACATAAGGTGTCAATAGTTTCGGAATTAAAAATCCACCGACACCTGTTGAAGTAAGACTGATACCCAGAGCCAATCCTCTGTTCTGATCAAACCACGCATTGACCGCTCTGGTAAACCCCAATGGGGTGGATGGCAGTGCAGCAAGTGACATGAGGAAAAACATGACATAAAACATCCATAACCCACCGGACATCGTACTAATCAGGTAAATACCAAGACCATACAATATCAACGAGAGTGAAGCCATACGTCTCAATCCGTAGCGATCTATTAATGCACCAGCCAGAGGTGCTCCCAATACAATGGCTACCGTGCCTAAGCCTTGACCCAAGCCTATCTCTGCTCTGGTCCAACCAAATTCTTCTTGCCACGGCTTAACCCATATACCCCCAGAATAATAGATCAGAGATACCAAGCTCACTCCTATTCCCACGAAACACGCCAACAATACGGACCATCCTCTTTTAAATTCTTGTGACTTAGATGCCATGATGAGTTAATATTGATTCTTTATACTGTGAGTACTCTTAAAGATAGTTGAATATCCTCAGCATTAATTCTTAATGCACTCCCTCCATTATACTCTTGATTGAAAACCTAAGAACTATCTCTTATATACCCTCACCCAGTCTACCTCCATGACTGAACTATCCGCATAGTTGCGAGCCTCTCGATCCTTAAAGAACCACCCTCCCACAGCGGTATTGAGTACGACCTTCTGCTTACACTCTGAGAGTTTATCAATATTGTTATTAGCATTAGGGGTATATCGGTGTAACAGTCGGCCGTCGAAGTAAATCTCTATATACTCATCAGACCAGGTCATCTCATAGACATGAAAATCGGTCGTTAGATCCTTCCCGATATTGTGATAACTTTCTGTCTTTTTATTGATATTCTTTCCTGACTCTACACCATAGAATATATTACTCTGGTATTTAGCAGGCTCCCCTCCACGAGCTTCTAAGATATCGATCTCGCCCTGCGTAGGCCATGGGTCACCATAGGTCCAAAATGCTGGCCACATACCATGTCCTCGGGGTAACTTAATGCGAGCAGCAAATCTATATACCTGCTCCCCATCATGCTTAGAGGGACCATAGCGCACTTTACTCTCTATTCTGCCAGAGACATACTCATATTGTTGAGTAACGCTGTGATCGCTCTTAGATGGCCTTTCAAGTTCCCGACGTTCTGCCTCGATGATCAGCAGACCATCTCTGGTTGATACTTGCTCCCCAGTATAGTACTGTATCTCTTGATTAAAAGCTCCCGACTCCCAGACATTCCAATGATTTAAATCACCATCAAACTCATCCTCAAAGATCAATTGCCACTGACTATCTGCGACACTGCCTTTCTGAGATTTGCAGGCTGCTAAGAGCCAAAATCCGAGTAAATAAACTAAGTATGGTCTCATAATGAGTTTTATATAAAGTACATGTAAGAATTGGGCTACAAGTGCTTCACTCGCCCTTCATATCGAGTATAGAGCTCCTCATTGCTAAACCCATCAATATTTTGACTGAAATAGATCGGAAGCTTAACACCTCGATCAGCAGCAATCTTCATAGCTTCAGTCGCTAAAAGGTTCACAATAAAAGCTCCTGAAATCGTAGAGGCCGCCCCTGTCAACGTATCATCTATCGTCACTAAGCCATCCCCCGGAGGTACACAATTGTCTATTACGATATCGGCGATCTCCATAAGCTTTAATTTGCTCTGATGTCTTGATGGATATCTCCTGGATTGTTGCACAGATGTGATAGCGATAACTGTAAGTCCATGACTCTTGGCGATCTGAGCCATTTCTATGGGCATGGCGTTGCGGCCAGAGTTAGATATGACAATCATAAGATCGCCCTCAGTAACTGTATGTTGATCCCAGATGATCTGAGCCATACCACTGAGGCGCTCAATCTCAGCACTTCTACGAGCTCCTTCAAAAGTCATCACCGTACTGTCTAACATAGCGTTGACATTGGCCAGCCCACCAGCTCGTGCAAAGAGCTCCAATCCGATCATATGTGAATGCCCCGTCCCAAATGTGTGTATAATCTTATCACTAATGATAGATTGACCCATCATCTGTATAGCTCTGTCGATGGTATCTTTTTGAATCTCAATGATCACATCAAGTTGCTCTTTTAATCTTGTCCAGTACTCATACATATACTCGCTCGGCTTTTGAAATTATTTGACATAATCCTTGAGTTCTATTGTGGATTGACTCTCCAGGCCACTGCGACCTAAACTATTGTAAATCTTTGCCCTGATCGTTGTTTCTGCAGTCTTGAACGGCTCATTGTACAACTCCGAATTCGCGGTAGGCTCTGTTCCATCAGTCGTGTATCTGATCTCCATCCCTGGATATGGAGAGACAATTGATACGACTTGATCCTGTATCCTGATCCCTGGAGCAGGAATCCGATAATGATATATTTTATCAGGCTGATCGAGCGATCTAAATTCTTTTTGGACTATGGTATTAATAAATCGATTGTAATCTTGATTCAGGGCATCTTCTCGCTCAGTAGCATCGGTAAGCGCACTCCATGGCGGTGTTCCTTCCCAGGCTCGCTGTGCGAGACCATATATCTTGGGCAAGTAATAATACTCTAACATATCACGTCCCTTGACGGTCTCCCCCCAGAGTTGACCTTGGATACCGACTATATTAGACCGTGCCGAGCGCTGTAGTCTCTCCATATCTTTGAAGTCCACCTCGGGAGTGAATTCATACCCCATATCATCGGTCTGAGTCGATATGAACAAGTTCTCTGGGACAAAAGAAAAAGCATCCTTCTCATTAATAAATCCTGCCCAATACAACCCCGGCTCTCTTGGGTCTTTGTCATAGGCCAAATCGAAATAGAAATTGGTCACATTGCAGAGTATCACAGGATAACCTGTGTTGGCGATCCGATAACCTAAATCCTGCTCACCCCACAGGTTATTCCAGATATATGGATAGACATTGTCTGATGTAAATGCATCATTAATCTGCCAATGATCATCTTGATCAAAATTCATTACCACCTCTTCCCAGCCTCCAATCTGAAGACCTGTAGGTTTAAGCTGTTCTACTAAGTTCTTAAAGAAGTGGCCTTGTAAATTTCTAATGTTGGTAATCTCTGAATACTGCTTGAGATATGACTCACACATTGGAGAGGCGGTCCATGCACCTCGAGGTACTTCGTCACCACCCGTGTGGATCATAGTTAAGGGCACACCTGCCTCGTCATACATCTCTTGGATGTCAGCGAGCACGGTGGCGTAAAACTCATAAACAGAGGGGCGACACACACAGACGATATTATCATGATAGGATTGAGCAGATTTATAAATCGATTGATCATCGGGATCTATGAGGCGATATTGTTCCGCACCTTGCTCATCTCCAGCGGCCATGAGGCGATGATACCTGTGCTCCATAGCATAGATTGCAGCACGGGCATGACCAGGAAAGTTTACCTCTGGGATGATATCAATGTGTCGATCATGTGCATAGCTGATCAATTCTTTAAACTCATCTCTACTGTAATAACCATTGCCCGTCGACTGTGGATCGTCTGGGTCAGGCCCAGATCCATATGCCGGTTGTAAGAACTCCTCATCGGTCAGGGTGTGGCCTCTCCTACTGGCTACATCGGTTAGCTCGGGCAGCTCCTCTATAGCCAGACGCCATCCTTCGTCCTCTGTGATATACAGGAGGAGTTTATTAAGCTTTAACTCTGCCATTACATCCAACAATCTCAGCATGGTTTCTTTTGACTGAAAGTTACGAGCTACATCTACGTGCATACCTCGATATGCATAAGCAGGATAATCAAGTATGGACATAGCAGGAAGAACTCCGTCTGAGTCATGATAAAGCTTGATCAGAGAGACTATACCATAAAAGACTGCTGCCTGATCTATCCCTTTTATCATAATGCCATCGGCATTAATATCGAGCTGATACGCCTCACTTTGACTGAGAGACGGATCGATATCAAGAACTATATCTACAGAAGATCGATCATTTACTCGTCTAACTGCGCTCTTCAAACCATCGGTTAAATATTCAACCTCCTGTTGCAAGGAGTCGGGATAATAAACTTGAAGTTGATCAGTAAACGTGTAGCTGCTATCCTCTCGACTGACCGATTTCGGCATCGGTATCATGGGATACAATTGATCATCTGGGAGCACAGTTAGATAATTATGCGCTTCATGCAAATAATCTGGATTTGCAGTTGGTTCAAGATCATCACTACTTCTGTTCACCTGATCAGCTGAACTAAATGGCAAGATTGTTACATCCTCAATGGGTATAAAGTTTTGGTTCTCACCCATTACATAAACCCCTAAAGGCCCGTCAGACTCCTTAATCATAGCCCCTTCGCAAGTAATGGTAACTGATATCCGCTCTAGAGGTGCTAATGAAAATTGATCTGTAGGTTTCATTTCATAAAAATCACCGTTAATCCTTCTAACGTGTAGCTGATCTGAGCCAGTATGGGATATAATATCATGAGGGGCTTGATTCCAGTACAATGACCAGTTGTCGCTACTAAGGTGGACCGTTCCAGTATTTACTATCTCAAATGTTGCATCATGAACAGTGGATTCATCTTGAGCATAGTTCTTGTCCACCCCCCAAGTGATCGCCAATGATATGGTCTTGTCGCTTAGTCGGCATGCCAATAGCATTAACCCCATTGCAGCTATAATAATCTTAACGCTATTGTATTTCATCAGATGGTGAGGATATCTTACCAACAAGATAACTAATAGACACTATTTTGATAAATATGCGCTAACTCCTATCCAGGAATTCTGCTTTTCATGAATAGATTTTATATGAAGGAGTTGTTATATCAGGCCAATTTTAGAAGAAAGATATATGGCATACTGAAACCCCGTAATGTCTCCAATCCCATAAGTCCTATAGCCAAGGCTTGATGACGCTTCGTCACCATAAAAGAAGTTAAAGATCAAACTGTAATCGTCAGAGTCCCGATGCTGATTATAGAAACGACTAATTGAGTCCAACTCAACTTGATCAATCTCTGAGTGTAAACGTGCATGTCGGGCGACGTATACTTCCTGATCTACATGCTCCGCTAAGGTGACTGGCGCAGCATGATTCAGAAGGTACTGCATCCGAAATACATATGATCTTACCCTACTCTCGATGAGTTCCACCGAATAGAGCTCCGATGTCCAGAAGTGCGGCACGCAGAACTTACGACTGACAAATGCGCCTAATTTAAACTTACTATCATAGTCGGTGGTGTAGTGATTAGTCCAAGCACCCATGAGGTCATCCGCCACATTAATCACTACTGTAATGGGATCAATGGACTGGGCTTGTATTGATTCATTTACCTGAGCTAATACATCGGTAATAAGATCTTCTGCCCCTAACGACTCTAACTCAGCAATCTTCTCGAGCACATGATCTTTAGCCATTGGATTAAACCCAACGATTGGTAGAGCCATATCATCCTTAGTATCCCCTTGTAGCATCGCCAGATACTCCTCGAATCGCTTGGGAGATATTGGCTTGCTATAGAGTGCTTTAATGTCTGATAGTATAGGTTGATGGTAAAATGTCATGACTAAAATCACTTAGATGGTTTACAATCTATAGGTCTAAACAACTATATCCAACAAACTGCTATGGACAACGGATGTGAACTCAGAACAGTATTATAACTTGTTTTTAATCATAGAGACTTCAGCAACCTTGTAGGCAAGATCATCCTCTATGTACAAAGTGATTGATAGCAGCATGTCACTGATGAAAAATAATAAATAACCATTTTCAGTATAGTCATTGCTACATATAAGTAAAAAATTCCTTCGCATTCGTAATACCGAGAACCATAGGCAATTAAAACATAAATGGCAGTTCCAAGTCTTTTCTCCGATAGGAAGTTTACCGAGTGGTGAGATGTAATAAACTCCCTCACCATTGTTAATAGTGAGAGAGTTTTTATAGCTCAATTTCTTATCAGGAATCAAGCATTATTTGTTTTGCCATGGAAACATGACACCAGTTATTCACGAAAGGTATTTACCTCCTTACCCAAGCGTAAACGCATAGCCAAGAGAAAATACAACTCCTCCGACCCTACTATTGCCAAACACCTCATCTACTTGAAGCGGGCGGAAGCTTACAGAACTCCTTGCATCAAAAAGCACAGTGTGTTTTTCACTCAATCTGCGATTGACACCCACACCAAATTGCACACCGACATTAAAACTATTAAGATCTTCGCTAGTATCAGTTGTAGCCGCAAAAGACTGTTCAGGAATCGGCACAAAGGCCGGGCCGAATGCAGGATCAGCAGGATTAAAAAATGGATTAGGCACTTGAAGAGGTACTGTTCCTAAAGGGTCAAGAAAAACACCACTCGTACCATCAGTCACCTGCTCCGAACTGAGAAGAAAGCTGATATATGGACCTCCTGCAGCGTAAAATCTCCATTGTTCCCCCCAGCCAAATTTAGCCAGCACTGGTATCTCTAAGTAATTAAGATCGGAGACATTGTCAAATGTGCCAAATAATGGATTGGCATTAGAAATGGCTTGTCCTCCAGCTCCCGTTATAAATGAGTTGAGGATATCAAGGGTTATCCCAGTGGCAGCAAGAGATTCGCCAAAAGCCTCGGGTACTATCGGCTGTAATCCATCTCGCTGACCTCCTCGATCAGTCAATAGTATCTCTCCTTGAATAGAAAAGGTTTTATTTACTGGGATCTCGACAAATGCCCCAATATCGAATCCTGATGTAGAGCTAAAGTCTCGACTGTAGATATTTTCGCTTCCATCTGAGAGTCGACCTAAGCTGACTCCTCCCTTAGCACCGATCTGAATCTGTGCTGATGAAACTTGTATGGATAATAGAATTGTAATGAGCGTAGCGACAAAGCTAAAGTTAGACATGAGATAGTAGTTTTTGATTTACCCCCTAAAAAAACGCACAATTCACCATTAATCGACTTTTTTGAGTATAAAATTCCACTCAAACGATGATCATAACACATTGAATGGGAAGTCGCACAATCTTCTGCTATTCGATATCTTATGACTTTTAGCTGATAATCAACACTTTATTATTAAGAATGTGGACTTAGCTGTCCATTGGTCTACCCAAAATTACCGAGTTGATCCTCCCAAGAGTAATCCGTGTACTTAATGCTATAGGTACTGATATCCTTACCGAGTTGTTTTGAGAAGATGGCATTGATACCGTTGCGCCCACCAAAATCTCCATAGTACCACTTAAACAATGAGGTTGTCAAAACTACTTTATCGTGATCATCATAGCTGGTCTCCCCCTCCAGAAATGACTGGGTTGCCATATCCAACTGCATCTCAAGCTTATCCACATTATAAAATGCAATCGGGGGACAACTCTCCGCACCACAATTCAAAGCGAAATGAATCCGATAGTCGATCTCATCCACCATATGATTCTTGACAAAAGGGCGAGTGAATAGATTACCAAAGAAACCCAGAGAGTACTTAAACCTATTTCTACGCAGTATGCCGTGTTCGATGGTATCGAGGCTGATCATCTTACCTGCGATGTCGACGAGCCTATCGCGATAGATAGCAGGCTTAACCAGGTCAGTCTCTTGCCTCAGTATCTGATAGTAGGCATTATAGATATTTATCCAAAAAGCCTTCTTGCGGTCATCATCAGAAAGCTCTTTACTCAATTGTGCTTGACTAAGTCCGGATAGTGCAGACCTGAGGGCTGACGTATCCTGACTCATCTTAACCTGTAGGAGCAACTGCTCCGAGTACCCATTAACTGATATAGACATACTCAAAATTAACGCATCCCATAGAGCTATAGATACACCATTACGTCAATTCGTCGCATCTATAGAAAAACTCATGCTATGAAAAAGCGTCGACATCATCACGAGATTAACACAGGTATGTTCGCCGATATATCGTTCCTGCTACTGATATTTTTTATGGTCGTGACCACCTTTAACAGAAGCTATGAGCTGCCTATGAAGCTTCCGCCTCTGAAGGAAAATGCCCAAGCAGCTGCTATAGATAAGAATCGAGTCCTCACGATCCATATCAACGACCTCTCTCAAACCTTGATCAATGATGAACTCTATCTCAAGGGTGAGTCATATAGCTTAACAGAACAACTACGACGTATCTGCGCACATCCGAAGCATGGCTTGATATCCATCAAGATGCATCCTGACACGCCTTATGCTCACTATATCGGCGTTCTAGCAAGACTCAAAGAAGACAAGGCTGCCTTGCAGCAGGAACTGGCTCAAGAGCTATTCGCTAAGTCTATCAATCAACTGAACCCAGAGGAGCAAGCCATGATCATCGCTAAGACAACCTATTCTATCAGTGAAAAAGAAATAAATTATGATGAGACCACGTCGAAAAACTAAAGAACCCGTAAAGGTCAATACCACTGCCTTACCGGACATCATCTTCATGCTCTTGTTCTTCTTTATGGTGACGACAGTGATGCAAAATCAAAACTTGCACACCTTGGAATTACCCGAAGCGTATAACGTCAGCACAAAAGAAAATACTGATGCCTCCGATCTTGAAATCTATCTGAGTGCAACCAATGATGCGACTGCATTTCAGATTAATGATCTGCATAGCTCTATCGAAAACTATCCCGCAGTGCTCGCTCAAGAGGTAAACCGGATGCGAAACAATGGATTATACATCCCTCGAGCTTATCTATATGTGGATGCCGATAGCCCAATGTCTATGGTCAATGAGTTAAAATCAGAACTGCAGCGTTTAGATATCCCAAGGGTGCAGTATGTGCACAATCTCAGTGGCAATCAATAATGTGAGACCTTCTCTCATGATCGATTGATTAGGACAAGTTCTGTATATTGAGAGGTATACAGTCTTATGAAAAAACTGCTTAGGCTCTTAGGAGTAGTTTTCCTGATACTAATCGTCTTCGTCATATATGTCATAAGCTCAACAGGCTTCTTTAGGTCTATTGAGAATAGCTATTCTGGTGCTATTACGCAGATCGAGATTCCTGGAGCAGAAGACTTTGCAATAGATCGAGAAGATGGGTTTATGATTATTTCTTCAGCAGATCGGGCTGGCCGGAGAGATGGCAAAGCAACGCTCAATGGTTTGTACTATATGGACCTTAACGATGGTCAGCAAAACCCTCAAGCACTCTTGACAGGTGCAACAGATCAACTCTATCCTCATGGCATATCCTTGCTACGGTTGGATTCTAACACCCATCGATTATTAGTTATTAATCATCTAACACTTGCTACATCATCCGACGACGCTGAAGAGCAGACAACACATCAGATAGATGAGTACATCCTGCGAGATCAAGAGCTAAATCATGTCAAGACATACACGTCTGAACTGATGATCAGCCCTAATGATGTCGTTGCTATCGATGAGCATCGTTTCTATTATACTAATGATCATGGCTCCCTCACTGCCTTAGGCTTATTTGCAGAGGATTATCTCGGACTACGCAGGTCCCATGTGGCCTACTATAATGGCGCAGACTACCGTATCGTTGCTGAAGACATCGCCTATGCTAATGGTATCAACTATGATCAGGGCCGCAAGTTACTCTATGTGTCCTCTCCCCGAGATTTCTTAGTCAAGGTGTATCACGTGAATGAGGAGGGGAAGCTTAACTTTCAAACTGACGTTGACTGCAATTCTGGTGTCGACAACATAGAGCTCGATGCTGATAGCAAGCTATGGATCGGGAGCCACCCAAAGCTCTTGTCTTTCTCTGCCTATGCTGGCGGAGGTCTGTCTATTGCGCCTTCAGAGATTATCACGATCGATTATCAAAGTAAAGATCAATATACAGTAGAGTCACTTTATGAAAGCGACGGCTCAGAGATGTCTGCTTCCACAGTGGCTATCCCCTATCGTGATAAGGTCTATCTCGGCAATGTCATGGATGACCACTTTATTGTTTTGGATCATAGCAAGCTGTAAGAACAGAGCTTTATATTATATCAACCATATAACCAACACATCTATAGATGAACTGACTGTATGATAGTGAGACTTACAATAAGTCGTTACCAGCCCTAAAAATCTACACGAAACTTCAGATTGACCCTTCTATTCGTAAGATTGTCAGGTACAGCAAATTGTTGACTGAATACGGTTCTAATCCAGGTGTTAGAAGTCTGATTAGCGACCCCGAGTAGGTTAAACACCTCGAGATTGAGCCATGCATTATCAAAGGATCTAAGGAGGTGGCCGGGCTTTTCATTAAGCCACTCTTTCTTCCAGAGCTGCAAGCCAAATCCCATATCGACCCTGCGATAAGGAGTGAATCTAAAGATGTTTCTAAACTCTCGATTGGCTTCTGCATCTGGCAGTCCAAATGGCAGTCCCGTGCTAAAGTTTAAGTTGAGGAACACTCTGATATTCTCATTAGCAGGCAGATAGTCTTGAAAGAATATCGACATGCTAAATGCTTGATCTGATGGTCTTGGCACATCATCCACCAATAGGACCTCGCCCTCTGGTGTACGGCGTTGATGTTGCACATCTGTAATAGACTCCCGTGCTCTGAGGTACGAAAGATTAAACCATGACTCTGCGCCTGGTACAAACTCTCCATTGAGTCTGAGATCTAAGCCCAGTGCCGATCCTGTGGCGTCGTTCTCGCCGCTATAGCGCAACCTGACATTATCCACATTGTAACTAATCAGATCGCTAAAGGACTTGTAATACGCCTCTGCGATAAATCGGAATGGCTTGTTACTAAGTTTCTTCCACAAGAAGTCCTTGGTAAGCCCTCCTACAAAGTGTAGAGAGCGCTGTGGCCTGATATCGGTATTGATCGTGCCATCGGGGCGTCGCAGTTCTCGATAAAACGGCGTCTGATAATAGACTCCTGTCGAAAACTTATAGGTCGTACCTGTCCCATCACTACCCGAAGCGGGTTTGTACAAAAGCTGTGCACGAGGACTGACATTGAACACGCCAGGCAGATCCCAATAACTAAACCTCGTCCCAACGGTCAAGCTCAGGTCAGATCGACCTTCGTGAAAGTTGCTATAGGTATCCTGTATGAACCCCGTAATCTTGGTCGAGCGTATTTCATTCTCTGACTTGAGGACTTGATCGAGCAAGACCTGAGTTGGATTGAATGGCAGAGAAAATCCTGCCGAGTCTATACGCACCCACTCATTGAGGCGATCATCAAATAGTTCGCTTTGATACTTCACCCCATACTGTAAGAAGTGAGACTTGCCTTCGTCCGTGCGATTTTGTAATTCTAAACCACCTTTGAGCTGGACATTAGTAATTGTGTTAAACAATCTATTACGACTAAAGTCATGCTCCGTGCCCGTCCCTAAGACAGCGATCTCTTCTCCAAAATTATCACTACTGATATCGCCTTCGACTTGGCTAAGGCGGTAGAAGCCCCGGATATCAATATTTTCTTCTTCGACACCTCTGTACGTTGATGCCAATAGCTTTAGGAAGGTGGGATTGCGCTCACGGTCAGGTATATAGGTGATGCTGGCACCGACCATCCCCGTCCTAAAGGAGTCATCCTCTTCTCCTTCAAATATGGTTGTCAACTGTAAGGACTCTTGTATGAGCCCCAAGGCCGTGTTCCGAGTTCTTGGTATGAAGTTGAAGTCGCTTCGATTGTAATTGCTCAGTAGCCCGATCTGGATTTCACGAGTGACATCATAGGTCAGGTAGGCTTGGATATCGACAAAATCAGGATTGTACTCCCCTTGTGTGTCGAGAGAGCCCAATAAATATCGATTAGTCTTGTAGCGTGCGCCGACCAGGTATCTCAACTTTTGATAGTCTGACTTGCCGAGCACTTTACTGCCCTCGATATGGGTACTTCCCCCAAGCAAACTGCCCGACAAAGAGCCTTTAAACTCCTCAGGGCGCTTATACTTGATGTCCAATACTGAGGACATCCGATCGCCATATCTTGACTCGTACCCACCTGAAGAAAAAGATAGGTCTCTGATCAGGTCGATATTAGGAAATGACAAGCCTTCTTGTTGTCCTGCACGGATCAGCTGTGGCCTAAAGATTTCAAAGTCATTGACATAGACCAAGTTTTCATCGTAGTTGCCACCTCGCACATTATACTGCGAAGTAAGCTCACCACCAGAACCCGATCGAGCGCCGAGGGCGATATGTGGGAGAACACTTTCTAAATTGCCCGTCGTCGATGGAAGTAATCGGATCGCTTCTGCATTATTAGTAGTTATCCCAGCACGATCTATTCTATTGTCGGTGATCGTTACTTCAATATCTGCATCTATGGCGGTCAGTTGGACATCCAAGGTATTAACACGATTATTGAGACTCACACTGACTTTGAGTTCCTCGTATCCCAGTCTACTAAATACTAAGGTTCCCGCACCGCTGGACGCTGTGGTGATCCTATAGCGTCCGTCTTGGTCTGACTCCACAGGCAGATTATCACCATCAAAAAAGATAGTCACCAACTCAATCGGAAGATTACCACTGATATCTGTAATCTGACCTTGATAAGTGGTCTGACCATGAGCAATCAACCCTACTAATACCAACCAAACACTAAAGCTCCATTTCCTCATTAATAGTGTTTAAACTCTTGGATAGACTTCATTGATACGATTGTCTCGTGGGGATTGTCAGATTTGAACACGCTGCTACCAGCTACTAACACATCTGCTCCGTTCTTCAACAGAGATTCGGCATTAGTCAGGCTCACACCACCATCAATCTCGATGAGTGTATCGGCATTGATATCAATGATCATGTCTTTTAATCGTTTCACCTTCGGTAAGGTCTGATAGATAAATTCTTGCCCACCAAAACCTGGATTCACACTCATGATTACGACTAAGTCAACATCTTCCAAGATATCTCGTAGCACTTCGACAGGTGTATGTGGGTTCAGCGCCACACCGGCTTTGGCCCCTTTAGACTGAATCAACTGGATTGTACGGTGTAGATGCTTCGTCGCTTCGTAATGTACACTGACGACCTCTGCTCCCAGGTCTATAAATTGCTCAACATAGCGCTCTGGTTGCTCGATCATCAGATGGACATCCAGCGGCTTATCGCTATGCTGTTTGATAAAGGGCATCAAAACCTGACCAAAACTAATGTTAGGAACGAATATGCCATCCATTACATCTATATGGAGCCAATCAGCCTGACTTGTGTTGATCATCTCTATGTCACGCTGGAGATTAGCAAAATCTGCCGCCAGCAGAGAAGGTGCAATTTTGTGGGACATATACGATCTATTAATGATGTCAAATGTACGGTACCGCTACTCATGATAACTCAATTGATCGTGATTTCTTCATAACAAACCCACCAAAACATCTACGTTAGGACTAAAAGTCTGTGAAGGCGTTCTATCGTTTAGTGGTTGAGGCGTTAGATAAAACAAGAACACAACCTCAACACATAACACCTAAACACAGAACTTAAGCATATCCCCGCATAAGAACATAAGCGCATAAGAACTACCTAAGAATAGTACGCCCTATATTAGCCAGCAATTGAAAGAGTTTTTTTTCAGCTCCCAAGTAACAGAAGATCATGACGACCCACACCATACATACGATTGACTTAAACTTTTTAGGACATGCTAATGGCATCTGTGCTTACCTCGTTGAGACATCAATAGGCCCGATCCTAATCGAGACAGGCCCACATAGCACGCTTAACACCTTAGTCGCTGGTATCAAGGCAATCGGATATCACAAAGAAGATATCAAGCATGTCTTCATCACACATATCCACCTCGATCATGCTGGTGCCGCTTGGTGCTTTGCTGAACATGGAGCTAAGGTCTATCTGCATCCAATCGGCTATCGACACATGAATGACCCCTCTAAACTCTTAGCCTCTGCTAAGATGATCTACCAAGACAAGATGGATTTCCTCTGGGGCACATTGAAGCCTATCCCGGCTAATCAACTCATAGAAGTGGGTCATGGCGATCATATCAAAATTGAAGATTTTACGATATCGGCTTGGCATACGCCTGGTCATGCAAAGCACCATATCGCTTGGCTTATCGGCAAAGATCTATTTACAGGTGATGTGGGTGGTGTCTGCATCAACGGTGGGCCTGTAATACCGCCTTGTCCGCCACCGGATATTAATTTTGAAGACTGGGAGTCGTCTATTGAGGTGATCGAAGAATTAGAAGATGTTCAGGCATTTTACCTGACGCATTTTGGTAAAGTGACAGATATCGAGCCACACCTCAAGAAATTACGACAAGCCCTGGTCGCTTATAAGTCATTTGCGCAACCCTATCATGAGAAAGGCATGTCAGTCAACGATATGCTTCCTGAATTCCGGGTTTTCGTGCAAGAGTACCTGACCAGTAATGGCATGGCACCCTCAGATGCCCTTGCTTATGAAGGCGCTAATCCGAGCGACATGAGCGCTGCTGGATTACTGCGATATTGGAAGAAGAGAGCACAGTCATGAGGGGGCTGAAGAGTCAGTTGTTCTCATTCGCCTTAATACTATTGGCACTACAAGCTTGCGGACAGAGAGCTGGAGATCTGCATTATGTAAAGATTACTCAAGGCACTAATCTATCTATTGCCGTCAATCCACAAGAGCAGTATATCATCCATGATCTACAGGGTGCACTCTATAGGATAGATATAGATGGTGGCACCTCAATCCCCATCACAGGGTACTATATGGATGCGCGACAGCCGAGCATATCGGCCGATGGCAGCACCGTATACTTCCAGTCTTATCAGGATGGCAACTGGCACATCTGGAGTGTGTCTCCCGATGGCACAGATCTTGAACAATTGACGACAGGACTATATGATCATCGAGAACCTACTGCTCACCCAGCAGGCGGAACTATTGCATATTCTTCAGATCGCAGTGGTAGCTACGATATCTGGAGCACTGAACAAGGAGATCAAACCCAACTCACCGATAGCGATTTCAATGACTACGGACCCAGCTATAGTCATGATGGAAGGCTACTCACCTTCATACGAGAGACGCCAGATGGTTGGCAACTAAACTCCTTAAATCTGAGTAATCTTCTGATCACTACTCATTATGAGTCCAATCATAAATTGTATGCACCCGCTTGGGGTCTAGGAGATAGCAGTATCACTTTTGTAGCTCACGATTGGTTAACGAGTACACTTAAAAAATTCACCCTATCTACTGGTGCTATAAAGACTCTTACTGAAGATCAAGAAGATGCGTTCCCATTTCGTGCACAGCATATCAATGGATCAAGCTATTACACTGCCGATGGGCAGATTAATGTAATTAAGAATGAAGCCACGACTCAGAGCATCCCATTCGAGGCAGAATTACCCGTCAACACGCAATCCTATGAGCGTAGAAGGCCAAAGCTCAATGTTGCCAAGCCCCAGCAGATCAAAGGTATCCACTGCCCTAAAATATCTCCAGACGGAACAAAAATATCATTCATAGCTCTGGGCGATGTATGGATCAAAGACCTCAGTAATGAATCGCTAACCAGAGTGACTCAAGATCGATATGTGCAACTCATGCCGAGCTGGCATCCCGACGGACAGCGTATCATCTACGCCTCAGACAGAAATAACAATACCGCCCTGTGGGAGTACAACCTTGCAAATGAATCACGTCGCCATATTGGAGTCATCAACGTTATGCCGAGCGGCATATCCGTGCATCCTGATGGACACCAGATCTCCTATACGATGGCATTTGGACCAAGATCAGGTCGACTATCTATTATGGATATGGAGACAGGCCTTTCTACGAGTCCTCGCAACAACTTTCCGTTTAGTACGAGCAGCCCATCGTGGCATCCTGATGGACAGCACATCTTGTTGAGCATCTTACAGCCTTATTCTGGATTGTACCGTGAAGGTATCGCCCGCACTATTATTGTTGATGCCACCTCTGGTGCAACAAGCAATCAACAGGCTCCAACGCATCTATCTTTCGGAGCTCGGACCAATGATCCACCGCTCATAGTTGACGATGCTACTAAGCTGCTCTACATATCGCAGGGTCAGCTCCATGAGGCACCTATTGATCATGATCTGCATGTGAGTGGGGCGGCACAAACTCTATTGAGTTCGCTTGTTGATGCACCGAGTATAGATCAGGCTGATCGCATGATTGCATACTTGGCTGGGGATAAACTCATGCTATATGATAGGGATACTGAACGCTCATCACAAGTTGAGATCAACCTCAACTATGGTCAGTCCATTAACACGCCTAAAACCGTCATACAAGCAGGAACCATCATCACTATGGATGACCTTCGTCTCATAGATCATGACATCGTCATCCAGAACCATACCATTACCTCAATCGTACCACGTCAAGTATGGGGTGCTGATATTGACCTGATCGATGCGACTGATCAATATATCGTCCCAGGATTGATAGATATGCATGCCCATCAGGGTAGCGATCTTGGTACATCGCTGGGATATAAATGGCTCAGTTGGGGCGTCACGAGCACTCGAGATCCTGCTACCTATCCCTATGATGCCCAAAACAGAAAGGAAGCACAGATCAATGGAGATATCATGCATCCAAGGATATTTTATACCGGCAGCCCAATAGACGGTAATCGTGTTTACTACAATGGTACTTATGCGCAGATGTCAGTAGATCAGATAAAACGCGAGCTAACCAGATCTCAAGACCTCGACTATGACTTAATCAAGACTTATGTTAGGTTACCCGATAGCCTACAGCGTGCTGTGATCGAATTTGCACATGACAAGGGTCTCCCGGTAACATCACACGAGCTCTACCCCGCAGCATTGATGGGTATCGACGGTGTAGAACATATCTTGGGTACCAGCAGACGTGGCTATACGCCTAAGATGAGCATAACCTATCGCAACTATACTGACGTAGCAGAAATCATCACAGCAGCAAGGATGACCTTTACACCTACGATAGGTATCTATAGCGGATATAACTACATGCTGCATAAGCACCCTGAACTGATAGATGATGCAAGGTTTCAGCAGCTCGAAAGCGACTATGCAATCGCTGGAGCAAGAGCTGGGATACTTGCTGTCGATGACTCAGAAGAAGAATACAAGATGATGTTTAAGCGGCAAGCGAGCTTGATAAAAAATGTACATGACCGTGGTGGAGTCATCATTGCAGGAACTGACTCCCCTATCCTGCCTTATGGCTTTGGATTATATACAGAGTTGTTATGCTATCAAGAAGCGGGTCTGGATCCTTATGCTGTCCTACAGACTGCCACGACTCATGCGGCCCAAGCGCTCAATGTCGCCGATCAAATCGGCTCAATTGGAGAAGGCATGCTTGCTGATTTACTCATATTGGATCAGGATCCCACTGAGGATATCTACCATTTGAAATCTATAGACAAGATCGTTTTATCTGGCAGAGTGACGAGTCTCGATGAGATGCTTAAAGAATATTCTTCATTTCAGGATTAGCTCGGAGGTATGAGATCTTAGATTCAAACAGTGTTCCCATCACTGTGGCTCTGTGTAGAGCATCCTCGGCTATGGGTCCTGCAAAATGCTCTCGTACCGTCTGAGCGAAGAGGGATAACCAACGTTCAAAATGCTTTTTTTCAACAGGCAGATTAGCGTGTTGAGCAAAGGTGCTGCCGCGGTAGCTCTGCGCATCGAAGAGTGCACTATTCCAAAAATCTGTCACCCGCTCGAAGTGGGCAGGCCAGTGATCATCTTCAACAGCTGCGACAAAGACTCCGCCCAGAAGTTCATCTATACGTGCTTTCTCGTAAAAGTTTTCAACGATTAACTTAAGGTCTGATCTATCTTGGATGTCTCTCACTCATGATACTTTGAGCTTACAATATTACACCATCCAGCAATCTATATCATCTTATCTGCACAAGAGCTGCTCGCAAAGGCCTCAGGTTTGGCCTTAAAGACAAAACCCATTCCTAAGATATATCCCATCGCATCCCGGAGTGCGGTGTTGGACTTAAAGCTCGGGTCTGTGTTTATATCAGCGTGAACTTCGAGTTCGACATTGTGCCTATCCAACAGATTACAAAGCGCATAAGCAATATCTACCGAAAGTGATACCTCTAAGATCATCCGCTCCTTAATCGACATAGTCTGGGTACTCTTCTCATTATGGATAAACATGAATCCACCCTTCTTCTCTCGGAGAAAAACAATTACAGAAGCGAACTCCGTCACCTTCCCCTTTACTTGAGAATCCGAACCAATACAAAGCTTTAAGCGATGACCCTCCTTCTTTTCACGTATGATGGCTGACTCGACGGCGTCAAGTAATGAGGATTCTATGGTCGTGCCATCCAATCTTCTCCATTTTTTCTCTGTGATATGCATACTATTGTATTTTATAAAAATTTGTTGTGGGCCACTGGGCTTATTCAACATAACGTGCTCCCAAAGCGGGCGCCATATTATACAATTTTTAATATATGAACTTCTCGTTATTTAATCAGGCTAATAGCGCTTTAATCAAAATATTATTTTTTGCGCTCTTGATCTGCTTGAGCTGTAAAAATCAAAGCCAAATGACTGTTGACGGACCTGCTCCCAATGCCTTAATCCATGAGAATAGCCCATATCTATTGCAACACGCCTACAATCCAGTGGATTGGCATCCATGGAACGATGAGGCATTGGCGAAAGCCAAACGAGAAAATAAGCTATTAATCATTAGCATAGGATATTCTGCGTGCCACTGGTGCCATGTAATGGAACATGAAAGCTTTGAGGATAGTCTGGTTGCCAGTATTATGAATGAGCACTTCCTACCTATCAAGGTAGATCGCGAAGAGCGTCCCGATGTCGACGATGTATATATGTCCGCAGCTCAACTGATCACTGGACGTGGGGGATGGCCTCTCAATGCTTTTGCTATGCCGGATGGGCGACCCGTATGGGCAGGAACTTACTTCCCTAAAGATCAGTGGATCGATATATTGAATAGATTTGTTGAGCTTAAAGAAAACGAGCCAGACAAGTTAGAAGACTCTGCAGAACAACTTACTTCTGGCATCAGCAGTCTCGATGCCATAGAAATCGTGCAAACTGAACAAGAGTACACTCCTGATCTTGTAACAGAAATTAGCAAGCAGTTTCTATCGAATGTAGATATGGAAAAAGGCGGTAATCAAGGCGCCCCTAAATTCCCCATGCCTAACAACTGGGAGTATTTGCTCAAGTATGCTGACAAGTCTGGTGATACCTATGCCTTGGCTGCTGTAACTACCACCCTCGATGAAATGGGCTTCGGTGGTATCTACGATCAGATAGGTGGGGGATTCGCACGATATTCTGTTGATGGCATCTGGAAGGTGCCGCACTTCGAAAAGATGCTCTACGACAACTCGCAGCTCGTATCGCTATACGCCCATGCCTACCAGAAAACTCAAAAGCCACTCTATAAAAGAATCATCACAGAAACCCTGGAGTATATCGCCCGTGAGATGAGAGCTCCAGAGGGAGGCTTCTTCTCTTCACTTGATGCCGACAGCGAAGGAGAAGAAGGAAAATTTTATGTCTGGTCTAACGAGGAGATTGACGAGGCACTCAAAGGAAGTCCTCATATCGACATGATCAAAGACCTCTATACCGTCAGTCCGAATGGCAACTGGGAGCATGGCAACAGCATCCTACATACTACACTCGCTCATCATTTGATCTCTGAGAAGTACAATATGTCTGAGGAAGAGCTTTATGAGCTCTTACCCGATCTAAAATCTCAGCTCCTCTCCTATCGAGCTCAACGAGTCCGACCAGGGCTCGACGACAAAATACTGACCTCTTGGAATGCACTGATGATCCAAGGATACATCAACGCTTATCGCGCCTTGGGTGATCCTAACTATCTCGATGAAGCGGTCCGCAACGCCCACTTCATCCTCGATAAGCAGATGGCAGATGATGGACGCCTCAATAGAAATTATAAGGACGGCAGTTCCAAAATCAATGCATTCTTAGATGATTATGCTAATCTTATCCAAGCTTTGATCAACCTCTATCAAGTCACTTTGGATCAGAGCTGGCTCACGCTATCCAAGGAGATGACAGATTATACCATAGAGCACTTCTATAATGATCAGAATGGCATGTTTAACTACACCAGTGATCTGGATGCTGCTTTGGTAGCTCCCACTATCGAACTGGCGGATAATGTGATTCCTGCCTCTAATAGTGTAATGGCTCGCAATCTGAATACCCTCGGTGAGATCTATTACAACAAAGACTATCAGGCCAAGGCCGAACAGATGTTGCGCAATATGATGCCGCAGATCACAGGAACAGAGCAACCTAACTTCTACAGTAATTGGCTCCAGCTATTGTTTGACCTCGCCCACCCTCCGTATGAAATGGTTGTTATAGGAGAAGACGCTATAGCATTAACTCATGAGTTAATGACGACTTACACGGGCAACACCCTGTTTCTCGGAGATGTACAAGAGAATGACTTGCCTCTACTCAAGTACAAGTACGTGCCTGACGAGACGAAAATATATGTCTGTCAAAATAAGTCCTGCAAGTTTCCGGTTGACGAGGTTGCAAAAGCTCGCGAGTTGATGAAATAGTTACGTCAAACTGCTTGAGCATTGATACAATGAAGTAATAGAGATATCTTTAGTAACATGATGATTAATAAGTTTTGGGTAGCACTCCTCGTCTTGACATTTGCTGGTGTAGAAGTCGAGGCCCAGAATAACGTGATCTATACCAAGTCCTTCACCAGGAAACTGGCCTACCATCAGGTCGACTTCTTCCAACCTGTAGAGAGATGGATACACATCACCAACATTAAGTCAGATGACTACATGGACTATGATGCTGTACTCAGAGATGAAGAAGGTCTAGAAATCCGACTCAACATCCAGGAAGCTAATAAGACCCATAGCAAGCATCCTCATATAGAATTGATGCGGATTGTGTCTACCATCTCTACCAATGATCAGGAGGCACAGATCAAAATCAGCCAGATGAACCATGACTGGGTTAAGGAGAGATATCAGGCAGACTGGGGGCTGTTCGCAGACTTTATACCAAAGGTCGAATACTCGAACTATCCCAAAGGCAGAATACTTTGTCTCTATAAGCAAGGACAAGCTATGGTAAACTACATCGTCTTGCATGACGAGGAGGAGCTGGACCCATATTTTGAATTTCCTCTGTCATTCTATTGACGTGATCCTTGTCATCTACTTATCAAGTAGTTATTTAGAAAAGAAGTACCCCATATTAAAGTTAATGCATTGACTCTCCCTCACTGGTTACGTCATGGTTTTGCGAATCGTCTACTATAGATAGTCTTAAACTTAAGAGTTCACCAGACTATGCTCAGACAAATCCGACACGTAATACATCAGATCATATCTCTTCACACCTCAGAGAGAAGATCGTTATAGTCGACCTTGAATATTGCTTATATTCATGAGCAACTAAATGCGTATACCAGGCTTACACAATAGGTAACCCCGGTATATCTCCATCGTCGGAGAGACGCAGCTTCAACTATATCACCATGCCGCAGTAAGAAGATCCGGTGTTAGATATACCTACAGTCGGTGTTCTTATGATATCTCCAGGAGCATCCTCTAAGGAGATAGAAAGTCAAATAGTCGAAACACTGGAGTCGACATTTCAAGAATTAGAGAATGTAGATAGAATAACCACGGAGATACGTGGCGGCTACATGTATTCTACTATCAAGTTCGAGTTTGGTGAAGATGTCGAGAAGAAAAATGAAGAGGTCTTAGCCAAGCTTGGTGATTAAAAAGATCAGTTGCCCGCTGGAGTCTACCAAACTGAGACAGTCAAATACTCAACGACAGAAGCCAGGGTGTTTCAGCTGGCACTGGTATCAAACGTCGCTAGCTACAGAGAGTTGAGGGATGAAGCTGAAAAGCTAAAAAAATCATTTGAAAGAATCCGATCAATCAAGGATGTAGAAATAGAAGCTTGTCCTAAAGAGCAAGTAGGCATCCGAGTAAATCTTAAGGTGCTGGAGAAGTATGAGATATCGCCTTACCATATCCAACAGGCAATACAGTCCGAAAATGCCATCATCCCAGGTGGAGAGCTTAACATTGGCACACAAGTGTATAGTGTAAAAACCTCAGGAAGTTATAAGTCTATAGAGGATATTAAAAACGCCATAGTTACGAATGTCCGTGGTCAACTATTTAAATTATCCGATATCGCATCAGTCAATCTAGAGTATGAAACTAATCGGTATAGGGCTAGGTACAATGGGCGGAAGGCAATTTTTCTGACGGCCAAGATGAATAATGGAAAGGATATCTTCTCGTTGCGAGAACAGGTCACTAAAAGATTGCAGGAAGCTATGATCCCGAATCATATAGAAAGTCATTTCGTATTTGACCAAGCGGAAGGCGTTAAAAGCCGTGTAGACGGTTTTACTAATAATCTATTACAAGGAGTACTATTAGTAGGAGTGCTATGCTTATTTGTTTTGGGATGGAGGTCTGCACTATTAGTTATGATAGCGATTCCGACATCCATATTAGCGGGCTTAAGTGTGACTAACTTCATGTGTTATACACTCAATCAGATCACAATAGCTGGGCTAGTGATTGCGCTATGACTACTGGTGGATGATGCCATAGCGATCATATAGAATACCGATCGCTTCATTAGTAAGGGGCTCTCTCACGAACAGTCGGCTATAAAGGGTGCTGCGGAGATACTTGGTCCAGCATTTAGTGGCACAATCACAACGATTCTGGCTTTTATCCCTATCATGTTAGTGCAGGCAATCACTGGAGCCTTTATAAGACCTATGCCCACTGCTGTAGTCGCCACCCTAATTTTATCATTCTTTATTGCGGCAATGATACTGCCAGTATTCTTTATTGTACTAAATACTAAGTTCCCACAGAGGAGAGATAAGAGTCACGGAACTTACCTATCCAAGAAAATCAGTCATTTTGTAGGTGGCTCATACGTCCGAGTATTGCGATGGACCTTAAGGCATAAATTAGGGACCTTGATCGGAGTCATGTTATTTATTCTTGGATCAGTTTTCATTTTTACACAAGTGGGCACATCATTTTTTCCAAAAGCCGACAAACCGATTTTTAGAATATTGGTAGATCTACCAGAAGGAAGTAACTTAGAATCGACCGCATCTACAGTGGATAAGATAGAAAACATCCTCTTCAATATAGATGAAGTGGACTATGTAGCATCTAACATAGGACATGGTAGTCCTCATATCAATTATAATATGACGGCTAAAGGATTTTCAAATCGTCATGCCGATATCTTGGTCAAGTTTAAATCCTTTGAACTGGATGCTTTTAATTCCAGTCTTGATCATCTCCGAGATACTTTGGCGACTATCGATGAAGCCCAAGTCGTAATCAAGGAGTTCGTGCAAGGTCCAAACTCTGAAGCACCGATACACATAAAGCTCCAAAGTGATGACCTGACTAAACTCAAAGACTATTCTAAGCGAGTAGAGCTCAAATTGGAACAGACCTCAGGTGTGAGAACCGTGGTTAATCCGTTGGCATTCAACACGATAGATCTGAGTTACAACATTAACAAAGAAAAAGCTATTCAGCGCAATCTTAGAATCGACCAGATTGATGATTATGTCAGAACGATATTGTCAAGCAAGAATATTGGGACGTTTCTGGATGAAAAGGGAGATTCATACTCCATCATGTTAGGGCACGAAAATCGTGAATAGGTGTCTATAGAAGATCTCAAGATATTCAACACCCCTTCTTTCAGTGGTGAGTTAATTACACTTAGCGATGTGGCATCACCAGAATTCATCGAGGGCAACAGCATTATCACTCACAAGAATACAGATCGTATTGCCTTCGTACAAGCAGAGATCGATGAAGGGATCATATTGAGCGAAATGATAGAAATACTGGATCAACAACTCTCTAACCAAGACTGGGATGATGATATCAATTATACGTTTAGAGGTGTAGCCGAGTCGCAGGATGAATCGTTTGGCAATATTGGAATTATATCACTATTATCTTTCTTGCTGATATTCAGCGTATTAATAGTTCAATTCAAGTCATTCATGCAGCCTTTAATCATATTCAGTACATTACCGTTTGCAATAGGAGGAGCAGTGATATTCCTTTATGTGACAGGAGTACATATTTCATTTACGGGTTTTGTAGGGTTTACCAGTTTGATAGGTATAGCGATCAACAACACAATCATCTTAGTAGAATTTGCTAACCGACAACTCTTAGAAGGCCGTAGCAAATCTGAGGCTATTATTACTTCTTCCCAGGTGAGATTTGTGCCGATCATGCTAACGACCTTAACCACGATATTGGGCATGTTGCCATTGACCATATGGGGTGGCAGTTTTTGGCAACCCATGGGTATAGTGATTATCGATGGCTTGATCTCATCGACAATATTGGTACTTTTAGTTATTCCGATCATGTATGATCTAATAACCAGAACTTCTAAGACAAGTGAGACTTGATTATATGAAAACTCCTTGACCTCATAGCGCACCTAACATGATAGACTATAGATAGATACAACCACGTTACTAAAGTATCATGACACGCATCCTCCTAATATCAGCCCTCTTACTCGCATTAGATTTAACTGGTCAAAACTATAATACCTATAAAGGACATATCCTCGAAACGGCAGATAGCAGTGCATTGCCTTTTGTACATATATTTTACGCCAAGTATGAGAACCGTGGCGCAGTATCACTTAATGACGGCTCATTTGAAGTGGAGACGACCTTAGACGACACCTTAATCATCAGCTCGATGATCCATGAGACCAAACGAATCCCCGTCGGCAACCTATTGCCTATCAACAATCAAATCTTCTTACAAGAAAAATCGCATGAACTCGCCAACTTGACCATACTCTCAGAGGATGCGCTCTATGATATCCTTGAAAATGTGATCAAGGAGATCCCCAATAACTACCCCACCGCTGATCATCAACTGCAATGCTATTACCAAGAATATAGCATCGCCAACGAGGACTATGGACATATGCTCGAGGCCTATATGACCATCGAGGATCAGAGCTATATCAAGAAAAATAAAGTCACAAAAACAGCAGATAACGATTACTTAACATATTCACCTCATAAGATCAAAGTGCAGCAGCTCAGAAGGACAGATGATAATAGACATCTCTTACTTCATCAGTACCGGAAGTTTTCCGAGATGACAATGCCGCACATATTGGACGTCAACGCAATTTATACTAAAACTATAATAGCATGGTCCAGAAACAGGGATATGGATAGCCTATATGAACAATTTAGTTCATATAGGAGTCCTATAAAAGAAGGAATGTATAAGATCAGACTTCAAAATTTAGGATATCATCAACAGGAAAGAGATACCTTAATCGACCTTAAACTAGATTGGTTATACATGACAGAAGTCGATGAGTATTTAATGAGCAGGATCTACACCATCAATCTTACCGACTACGGTGTTACCAGAATAAACACACAATACTCCGATTATGTTAAAGAAAACTGGCTCGATCCCAAAGACTCAGAAAGAGATAATGATTTCAGAGAGGTTCGATATAGACGGATTGGGCAAACTTATGTACCCTTTTTGATTGCAATTGATCGAGGATTCAAATTTATGGGGCGGACCCAATCTGACTTCGTGAGCAGGAAGCTGATTGTTCAAGAGGTCAATTTAGGTTCTAAGAAACACTTCATAAAAGGAGGCAAGAAGGTGCCTCGAGACAAAAACCTAAGGGAACTCAAATTTGATTATGATGAGGAGTTTTGGAGCAACATCAAAGTGCCACAACTAGCAGATCCATTAGATGCGATCGAGGCGGAGCTGAGTCGATACAGAAACATCCAAGAGCAATATCGAAATAATCAAAAGATTAGGTAAGCCTCAGAAATATACTCATCTAAAAATCGGTTGTCCCCCAAGGTCTATAGCACTACCTTGTGAGGACTAAATGAAATCGCCCCGTGCTTATAGAAAATCCAGCCGTCATTGATGAATATTATTATGCCTTAGTCAATAAGGACTCTCAGTATACAGGAATATTCTTTGTAGGGGTCAAGACTACACAGATCTTCTGCATAGCGCCATGTAGAGCACGAAAGCCACTAAAGAAGAATGTGGAATTCTATAGCACCTTCAAAGATGCGCTTGATCATGGATACCGTCCTTGCAAGATCTGTCGTCCTACAGAGAATGCCAATGAAAGTCCAGACTACGTTAAACAGGCAATCTCGATGGCGCAATCTAACCTTAAGAAGAAGGTCAAGGATTGGGAGCTCAGAAAGGCGGGCATATCACCAGAACGAGTCAGACGATGGTTTAAAAAACACTACGGCATGACCTTCCAAGCTTATCAGCGGATGCATCGGATCAATCATGCCATGATCGAACTCAAAGGAGGAAAGTCAACTACTGAAACAGCTTTTGCGTCTGGTTATGAGTCATTGAGCGGATTTGGATATACTTTTAAGAAGATTATGGGTAACTCTCCTGACAACAGTACAGAGGATAATGTGATCCTGATGGATCGATTCACTACACCTTTAGGACCGATGTATATATGCGCTACGGATGATGGTGTATGTCTGTTGGAGTTTGTAGATCGGCGCATGCTCGAAACCGAGTTCAAAAATCTACAACGGATCTTACAGGCCAAGATCATCGCAGGTAGAAATCATCATATGGACACGATGATTGATCAAGTCACCGAATACTTTGATGGCAAGAGAAAAGAATTCACCGTCCCCTTACATACACCGGGTTCGGAGTTTCAACAAAAAGTATGGAATAGCCTTCACGATATACCCTACGGCAGGACTACCAGCTATCAAGATCAAGCCGTCAAAATGGATAAGCCCAAAGCAATCAGAGCCATAGCTTCAGCTAATGGTATGAATCGCATTGCAGTAGTAATCCCCTGTCATAGGGTAATAGGAAAGGATGGTGCGCTAAGAGGATACGCTGGCGGATTAGAGCGTAAGAGATGGCTGCTCAATCATGAGCGCACTAATGCTGACCACAAGAGTCAGATCGGTGAGACGCCAACATTATTTTAAATCAATACTAAGCTTCAACAACTTCTTCGACTAACTCTACTTCGTCGATCTCAAGCTCTACGAGGTCTACTACCTCTTCTTCTTTTTGACTTGCTTCGTAAGCCTCCTTGAAATTGGTTTTCAAGATTCCGCTTTCGTTATAAGCTTCATCATTTAAGATGATTTTATTCGCTTCCTCAAGCGTCATTTTCACCATATAGTACTTGTCTTCGGCTTCGTAAGGAAGTGCGCTGACAAATTTCTTCTTATGATTTTTGAATCTGATGAGGAATTTTTCAAATCCTCGTGGGTAAGCAAGTTTGATCTGCTCTTGTATTGCTGCATCCAGTTTAAAGTAGGATGTCATAACTCTTGGCTTGGACATGGGAGTAAGTGTTTCGTTTTATACATTAATACTAATACTAATATGACAATTAAATGAAAATTTAGATAACATATGTAAATATTTTAACATTTGTTATCAAAATGCCTTCAATATATAGACACCGTAGGCCTTAGCGCACCCTCATTAGTCAAACTAAAGCTTCGGATACATATATAAGATATACTTATTCATCTTTATTAAATATGTAGATTTGGCACAAATTGTAAAACCGCTTGAGTAAGACCAAAACGAAGAAGGTTACGCCGTTGATGAAACAGTACTTTGAGATGAAGGCAAAGCACAAGGATGCCTTGCTTTTATTCAGAGTAGGTGATTTTTATGAGACCTTCGGAGAGGATGCGGTGAAGGCTTCTCAAGTATTGGGTATTGTTCTGACTGCCCGTAACAACGGCGGATCAAATATAGAACTGGCCGGGTTCCCTCATCATTCGCTTGACGTATACTTACCTCGACTTGTCAAAGGGGGATATCGTGTAGCTATCTGCGAACAACTCGAGAAACCAAGTAAAGAGAAAAAAATCGTCCGAAGAGGCGTAACCGATGTGGTGACTCCAGGTCTGGGCACCAGTGACAACCTACTCGAACAAAAGGAAAACAACTTTCTGGCAGCAGTCCACTTCAATAGTGACAGAACTCTTGGACTGGCCATGCTCGACCTCTCAACTGGAGAATTTATAGTATATCAAGGTCTCTCCGCCGAGATCCAGAAGTTGTTGGGCACTTATCTCCCTAAAGAAGTGATCTACAGCAAAGATCGTAAAGAGGAATACTCATCGCTCACCCATGATGCCTACTACAGCTATGCCATAGACGATTGGATCTGGCAGCAGGATTACTGCTCCAATAAATTGATCGAGCAATTCAAAGTACAAAGCCTTAAGGGTTTTGGTGTGGAGCAGCTCGTATCGGGTCAAATTGCTGCAGGTGCTGTCCTGCATTATCTGGAGAGCACGGAACAAAAGAATCTTGATCATATCAAGAAGATCTCAAGGATACACTTGGACCAATATGTATGGCTCGATCAATTTACGATACGCAATCTTGAGTTAGTCTACTCTAATCATCCATCTGGCATCCCTCTGTCTCAGATACTTGATCATACGGTCACTCCTATGGGTGGTCGCTTACTGAAGAAGTGGATCCTGTTACCGCTAACTGATATACATCGGATACAGCAGCGCTTGGATATCGTATCGATCTTACACGATGCCCCGCTCAAGTCTGAGGAGCTCGATCAAAATTTAAGAGGTATCAGTGATCTCGAGCGCATCATGGGTAAGGTAGCACTGGGCAAAGCCAATCCACGAGAGATTGCTAACATCAGGATAAGCTTGAACAAGATTCCTGACATCAAGTGCATATTCGAAGAGGAAGAGAGCCCTTCGCTCTTTGCACTACTGTCAAGACTATCTCATCTGCCAGAAGTCAGTCAAAAGATCACGGCTTCGATCGTAGATAATCCACCCGTAAATCTGCATAAAGGTGGTGTCATGGCGGATGGATTAAATAGTGAACTGGATGAACTCCGAGATCTCATAAAGAACAGTAAAGATCACCTCAAAAACCTTCTTGATCGTGAAACCGAAGCTACGGGTATTACTAATCTCAAAGTGGGCTTTAATAATGTCTTTGGTTATTACTTCGAAGTGACCAATAAGTATAAAGATCAGGACCTCATCCCTGAAACTTGGACTCGCAAGCAAACACTGACTAACTCGGAGCGCTATATATCAGAAGAACTAAAAATCCTTGAATCCAAGATCCTCGGTGCGGAAGATAAGATATTAGTGCTGGAAGAACGCCTCTATGCAGAGTTGATCCACTGGTTGATGAGCTATATCGAGACGATCCAGGACAATGCATCTGTACTTGCACAGATCGATTGTCTCAACTCCTTTGGCAAACTATCATTGAAGAATCAATATTGTCGACCAAAAATCAATGAAACTACCTCGCTACACATTGTAGAAGGGAGACATCCCGTTATCGAGGCGCATCTCCCATTAGGTGAGTCTTATATCCCTAATGATCTTACGATTAATACCGAGGAAGAGCAGATCATGCTGATTACGGGACCCAATATGTCTGGTAAATCCGCCATCCTTCGTCAGACCGCTTTGATCTGCCTCATGGCACAGATTGGCTGCTTTGTACCTGCGAAAGAAGCCGATATCGGAATCGTAGACCGCATTTTTACTCGTGTTGGCGCATCAGATAACATCTCCAGCGGCGAGTCCACATTTATGGTAGAGATGATCGAGACTGCCACGATCATGAATAACCTATCTCCACGCAGTCTTATCCTATTAGATGAGATCGGTCGTGGCACCAGTACTTATGATGGTATATCTATCGCATGGTCTATAGTCGAGTACCTTCATGATCATCCCGCTGCACCTAAAACCTTATTCGCCACTCACTATCACGAACTGAGTCAGCTATCTGATAAGTATGAGCGCATCCACAACTATAGCGTCACCACCAAAGAGGTAGGTGATAAAATCATCTTCCTCAGAAAACTCACAAAGGGCAGTAGTAACCAATCGTTTGGTATCCAAGTAGCCATGATGTCTGGGTTGCCAAAAGATATCATCATTAGAGCAGGGCATATCCTCACCATGCTGCAAGAAAACTCAATCGACCAAGATCAACAGAAGAGCTCTACCCTACAGGCCATCACAGCACAACAGCCAAACTCACAGTTAAGCTTCTTCAGTGGATCTCCACATCTCGAAAAGCTCGAAGCTCAGATCAAAGATCTCGATCTCAACACACTGACGCCTGTCGAGTGCATGATGAAACTGAATGAATTAAAATTGTTGGTAAAGGACAATTAAGTCCTTAGAACTTGCCCATACCTGGGCCACCCATGTTTTGCATCTGTGACATGAAGTTCTGCATATTCTTGCCCTTGGACATCATATGCATCATCTTTCTCATTTGATCAAATTGCTTGATGAACATGTTGATCTCGTGCAGACTCTGACCACAACCTTTGGCAATTCTTTTCTTACGAGACATATTGAGCAATTCTGGATTTTCGCGCTCCTTTGGAGTCATACTGAATATAATGGCCTCTACTTTGTTGAATGCACTATTATCGATGTCAACACCTTTGAGGGCTTTACCCATTCCAGGGATCATCCCCATGAGGGATTTAAGATCTCCCATCTTACGGATTTGATCAACTTGCTTGAGAAAGTCATTGAAGTCAAACTTGTTCTTCTTGATTTTCTTTTCGAGCTTCTTAGCCTCCTCCTCATCAAACTGATCCTGCGCTCTCTCGACGAATGAGATGATATCACCCATCCCAAGGATACGCTGAGCCATACGCTCTGGATAGAACATATCCAGCTGCTCCATCTTCTCCCCAGTCGAAATAAATTTGATTGGTTTCCCGACAGTATACTTGACAGATAGTGCCGCACCACCCCGAGTATCACCATCGAGTTTGGTTAATACGACGCCGTTGTAATCAATCCGCTCGTTAAACGCCTTAGCAGTGTTAACCGCATCCTGACCTGTCATAGAGTCAACGACAAAGAGCGTTTCATTAGGCAAGATGTTCTTTTTCACCGCCTCGATCTCATTCATCATCTCCTCATCAACAGCTAATCGACCTGCTGTATCGACGATGACGACATCACACTTCTGTTCAGTTGCATATATGATGGCATTTTGAGCAATCTCAACAGGGTTTTTGTTTTCTACCTCCTTGTAGACCTGGACCCCAACTTGTTCTGCTAATACTGAGATCTGATCTATTGCAGCCGGTCTATATACATCACATGCTACGAGGAGTGGTTTTTTCTTTTTCTTCTCTTTAAGCCATTTGGCGAGCTTTCCACTAAAGGTTGTTTTACCCGATCCTTGCAATCCTGCAATCAGGATAACTGTGGGCTTACCAGATAGGTCAACGCCTACGACGTCACCTCCCATGAGCTCGGTCATCTCGTCCATAACGATTTTGACCATCAACTCTCCAGGCTTTACTGACTTTAATATATTGCTCGTGCCGAGCGCCTCATCTTTTATCTTATCAGTAAATTCCTTAGCGATCTTATAATTGACATCTGCTGATACAAGGGCACGCCTAATCTCCTTGACAGACTGGGCAATATTGATTTCAGTCAGTTTACCATCACCTTTTAAGTTCTTAAAGGCTCCATCCAAACGATCACTTAAACTCTGAAACATATTGGCTAAATTTTGGACAAATATAGTCCGAACTATTCCTTAACTCAAATCACAGATTCTTAAATCAATAATTGAATAGATTATGCCTCCAGCAACCAAGACGTATTAGGTAAAACCACTATTAAGTATAACAAGAAGTACATTAAAGGTCTTCTGCAAATGACCATTACAACTCGAGGGTGTATATTCGCAATTCGCATGAAAATGAATCCATGAGAATAGTAGGCCTACTAATCAGCTTCTTATTAACCATATCGATCATTCAAGCCCAGACAGAACTTAGTCTGATCTGCCCTGATGACATCACCATTGGATGTGAAGTCTTTGTCACTCCTGACAATACTGGGATACCTATAGTTGAGGGCTATGACAACTCCTTTTTCTTTGACACACGTATACAAGACTGTCCTGGCGATATCGTTCTCGAACGATCTTGGGTAGCCCAATTAGGTACAGAAGTCAGCGATACATGCATACAGATTATCACGGTTAACTTTGACTCTGTAGCGCCACTAACCATAGCTGATACGATTCGTTTCCCTAATGCTTGTGTTGACGAATTACCCGGTTTATTACAAGAATCATTTGGCATCACCTGCGATATATCGATAGATTCTGTAGGTTTCACTATAAATGAGAATACTTGTGAGCGCCTCATCCTCAGTGCAGACTGGGTGTTTAATGTAGGTTGCGCAGATAGCACATTCACTGCTGATCAAGTAGTCATAGTAGACAATCCTGTGGTAGGACGATTTACAGATCCTGTAGTGACCGTAGACTCTACCACCATGTTAGGCAGCATAGACATCAGACAACTTTGTCCTGGACCTGCACTCGGCTTCATTTGGTCTAATAACGAAACATCCTTAGAACTTAATAATGTACCCGCTGGCACATATGTATTAACATATGCGAATGACCTTGGGTGTAGCGAAACCTTAACAGTTGAGGTTCCAGCCATATTTGTAAGTGATACGATGATGATGGACACCATGATGATAGATACCATGATGATGGATACTATGATGATGGACACCATGATGATGGATACCATGATCACGGACACCATGATGATGGATACGATGATGACGGACACCATGATGATGGACACCATGATGATGGATACCATGATGATGGATACCATGATCACGGACACCATGATGATGGATACGATGATG
>CAYPWL010000002.1:101071-190133 GCA_964414425.1 uncultured Saprospiraceae bacterium | reverse complement strand
TCCCCCAAAAGGTGTGCTTTAACAACAATATATGGTGTTAAAGCGGAAGTTTTGGTTAAAATAAGGTGTGTTTTATATCTCATCCCAAAAGTCAATTGGGCTAACCATGTTAGCAATATTTTCCTTACTGAGCTTAGTATATATCTCTGTAGTACGACTTGAGTTATGTCCTAATGCCTCTTGTATAAACCTAAGATTAATATTGCGCTCTACAAGATGAGTAGCATAACTGTGCCTCAGACTATGCGTGGTGATCTTTTTTGTGATACCTGCTTTCTTGATGCCTGCTTTTAACATCTTATCAATGCTAGAACTACTATACTGCAAGCTGTGCTGACCATTGAAGAGATACTCATTAGGTGTGTACTGTCGATAATAGTCAGCTATCATTTTTAACAAACCTATTGGCATAGAGACGTCCCTGTCTTTGGCACCTTTGCTATTGCGTATTCGTATGACTCGACGACGACTGTCAAGGTCTCGGAGTTTTAGATTTATGAGCTCAGACTTTCTCATGCCACATGAGTAATACATCATGATGATGGTCTTATGCTTGATGTTGTTATACCCATCAATCAATCTTCTAACTTCATCCTCTGAGAGTATATCAGGAAGACTGATAGCTTTCTTAGGGCGTTCTATTTGTTGCTGATCAATGTTAATAGAGGCTTCTTTAGTAAGGAAGAGTTTGAGAGCATTGATCCATATGTTTTGTGCACTGTAACTTCTCTTTTCTGCAATAAAGTGGGTATAGTTATATTCTCTAATGACATCTATAGAGAGAAGAGAGATATCCCGATTATCCCACCAAATGAGAAATTGTAGGACAGCCTGCTCATAAGCACTTATCGTTTTAGAGGCATAACGCTGTTGAGATAGATATTGCTTAAAGGTCTGGACTTTAGACATCCAAAAATCATTAATAATACCAGGATAAAATGTTTGTTTTGATTTGTCTTCAGAAACAAATGCTTCGGTTAGAGCATCTGAAGAAGCCCGAGTATTAGGTAGATGCCAACATTTATAAGTTTTAGAATATTTCCGTCCAGGGATCGCCTTGACTTTGGCGATTAGATCTTGACGATAAGGCATCTTCACTAAGATGCGTTGTTCACCATGATGATTAATAAGCTGAGTAGATATCTCGGGATGCCTTAGATGCATAGTATCTAATATAACGACTATCTATATATTAGAAGATATAGAGGTATGTGTATGTTATCTCTGTAGGGTGTTGAACATATACGTATTAGGCTCGATAAGTTGATATGGGACCTAATGGGATTAGGACTTGTGCTGGATATCAGCTTGAGAGAAGTGCAATTACAGAACGAATACTGTATAAATAAAAGTAAGCTAGCATGTAGAGTTCTAATCGATAGTATGATCTACAGATACTAGCTTACTTACACAATTACTATTTATTTCTTGAATAATCCTTTCAGAAGGTTCATACCAAGAGATGCAGCCTCGTCAGCGATACTACCGTCACCATCTCTATCGAGGAGTGAGGTAATCAAGCTTGGATTAGCTGCTCTTTGATTAGCTTGACCTAAGGCACCTGAGAGTACGCTTGATAGGTCAGAGTTGCTAAGTCCAGAAGACCTCTTTTGCTTTCCTAACATTCCTAAGACTATAGGTGCTAGCTTAACCAGTAAGCTTGATGACTGGTTGTTATTCAATCCACTCATTTTGGATAGTGCGTCGATTGCACCGCTTTGTTTAGACCCGAGCAGGTGACCTAAAATACCAGCACCATTTCCAGCACGACTGTTGGCTGTTGAGGCATTGCCTTGGATAAATCCAGTAAGGTCATCTAAGAGGCTGCCATCGTGATCTCTATCGAGAGCGGAACCGAGAGCTGACGCTCCGTCAGAGCTAGAAGAATTCTTCGCTAATGCATTCATAAGAATTGCCATACCATCGTCAACTGCTGAAGAAGTTTGTTTTTTCTCTGCACCTAGTTGACTAGTGAGTGCGCCAATGACATCGTCGGACATCTGAGATTGTAGGAGGTCGAATATGCTCGCCATTATATTAAAATTTAAATTAATGTTAGAAATAAAGAATTGTGGTATAGTATTTGTAAATACATCTATCGAGCTAACGCACTTGTCATGATAAAAATTCCCCTGCGCTTATTTATTATTAGCCTGCTTAGTGTGCAGACATTATTTGCATATGATAACTCAGAGGTTACTGAGCATTATATCAGGAATTACGGTCATATCGCGATTAACGAAATGAACCGTGTAGGTATACCTGCAAGTATCAAGATGGCGCAAGCTATACTGGAGTCTAATAGTGGTAGAAGTACCTTGGCGCGACAGTCTAATAATCACTTTGGTATTAAGTGCGGCAAGAGTTGGACAGGAGGCGAAGTATATCACGAGGATGATGACTATGAGAATGGACTCTTGATCAGAAGCTGCTTTCGTGCCTACGATGATCCAGCAGAATCATTTATGGCGCATTCAGAGTTTTTAGCCAATCCATACTCTAAGCGATACAAGTTTTTATTTGATTTGGATCCACAGGATTATAAATCTTGGGCTAGAGGGCTTAAGAAGGCGGGTTATGCAACTGACCCCAATTATCCTTCTAAATTGATTAATATCATCGAGAAGTATAGACTCTATGAGTTGGATATGGGCATCTATCCAGAGGGAGCTGTTATCGCCAGTGCTCATGAGATACAAGGTCAGTCGCCAGCCACGATGACGGAGGCAACGGTCGTCAGCACACAGCACGGGAGTAAGGAAGTAGCCGTGACTACCTCATCTAGTAATACAAAAGATACTGCTCGCACAAAGTACAGAAACAGACTCAGCTCAGATGGTAGATATATAGTCAAGCACGAAGATACTATGGCCGCTATAGGGCAGGAGTTTAATATTCCGCTTCAGCGGTTATATGTACAGAACAGGATGCCTTTTGGCAGTCAGCCTAAGATGGGCGAGAAACTTGCCCTCAATGGGTATATCCACTTGAAGGATACTCCTGCATACTGGGAAAATAGCAAGGAGTCACAGATAGAGTCTACACTCTGGAGTGAGACGATCGTAATTGCTATGGATTAGATGCTGATTAGTCAAACCACCCTTTGCATAGTACCGCTATGGTAAAGAAGTGATAGTCTTACTATGTTCTGACATATAAGCAGAAGGCAGAAGCCGTCTACTGACTCAGCAAGGATGCTTTCAGATATTGTCTGTTCATTAAGGCGATATTCTCTGTAGAGATCTCCTTAGGACATTCTACTTCGCAAGCGCCAATGTTAGAACAGAATCCAAATCCTTCCTTATCCATCTGAGCTACCATGTGTTTAACACGTTTAGTCTGCTCTACTTGTCCCTGTGGTAATTGACCCAGATGAGCTACTTTAGCTGAGGTGAATAACATAGCAGAACCATTAGGACATGCTGCAGCGCAAGCACCACATCCGATACATGCTGCAGCGTCAAATGCAGCAAGCGCAGTATCTTTTTCGATAGGAATAGAGTTGCCATCTGGAGCTTGACCAGTATTGACAGAGACATAACCGCCTGCTTGTATGATATGATCATATGCTGAGCGATCCACGACAAGATCTTTCATAATAGGGAATGCAGCCACTCTGTAGGGCTCGACAACGATGGTATCGCCATCATTAAATTGTCTCATATGAAGTTGACAAGTCGTAGTCCCTTTTTGTGGTCCATGTGGTCGACCATTGATGACCATACTACATGTGCCGCAGATCCCTTCTCGACAATCATGCTCAAAAGATACAGGATCTTTTTTCTCAGAGATCAGTCGCTCGTTGAGGACATCGAGCATCTCAAGAAATGACATATGCTCTGTAGCGTCCACAGTATATTCTTCAAAAGAACCCTTGGCTTGGTTATTCTTTTGTCTCCAGACTTTGAGTTTGAGTTTCATATCTGACATAATCTATATTATTTATAGCTTCTTGTTTTGAGCTCGACGTTTTCAAATTTTAATTCTTCTTTATGCAGTACGTGGTTGCCATCATCTCTCCAACTCCACGCCGCAACATAGGCGTAATCTTTATCATTTCTCTGAGCTTCGCCTTCTGGTGTGGCGTACTCCTCACGGTAGTGCCCACCACATGATTCATTGCGATTCAGGGCATCTACCATCATGACTTCACCGAGTTCTAAGAAGTCTGCAACACGTACAGCTTTTTCTAACTCTGGATTAAACTCATTAGCTTTACCTGGCACAAATACATCTCTATAAAATTCTTCTCTAAGTTCTCTGATCAGCACACGTCCTTTCTCAAGTCCTTCTGCGTTACGAGACATACCGCAGTATTCCCAGACATACTTACCCAGTCTTCTGTGGAAAGATTCTACAGACTGGTTTCCCTTGATTGATACGAGCTTTTCAAGAAGCTCTTTGGAGCTTGCTTCGGCCTTATCAAAAGCTTCTTGATTGGGATCAATAGGCTCTGTTCTAATCTCATTAGAGAGAAACTGTCCTATTGTATAGGGTATCACGAAGTATCCGTCTGCAAGCCCTTGCATCAAGGCTGACGCACCGAGCCTGTTGGCGCCGTGGTCCGAGAAGTTAGATTCTCCTAATGCGAAAAGTCCTGGCACGTTGGTTTCTAAATTATAGTCTACCCATAATCCACCCATAGTGTAGTGCACGGCAGGGTAAATCTTCATCGGCATCTTATATGGATTCTCACCAGTTATCTTGGCATACATGTCAAAGAGGTTACCATACTTCTGTGCAACTACAGCTTCGCCTAACTCAATGATCTGCTCTTTAGAAGGGTTAGTAATCCCTTGAGAGATCGCTTCTCCCTTACCATATCTCTGTATAGCTGCTGCAAAATCAAGGTATACAGCCAGCCCAGTGGGCGCAACACCTTTGCCTTCGTCGCACGCAATCTTGGCGGCACGAGAGGCAACATCACGTGGCACTAAGTTTCCGAATGCAGGATATCTTCTCTCCAAATAATAATCTCTATCTCCTTCGGCGATATCGAGTGCAGTCTTTTTTCCCTCTCTGATGGCCTTGGCATCTTCGATAGAGTTAGGCACCCACACCCGGCCATCATTTCTGAGTGATTCGGACATTAGGGTCAGCTTTGACTGATAGTCACCTGATACAGGTATACAAGTTGGATGTATCTGGGTATAACATGGATTAGCCATGAGTGCACCACGCTTGACTGCTTTCCAAGCAGCAGTAACGTTAGACATCATCGCATTAGTCGATAGATAGAATACGTTGCCATATCCCCCTGTAGCAAGCACCACACAGTGCCCTGCAAATCTTTCTATTTCTCCAGTCTTATTATTTCTTGCAATGATGCCACGAGCTTTGCCATCGATTTTTACGACATCAAGCATTTCATGACGACTATACATCGTAACTGCTCCGGTAGAGATCTGTCTGCTGAGGGCCTGATATGCACCTATTAAAAGTTGCTGTCCGGTCTGTCCTTTCGCATAAAATGTTCTTGATACTTGAACCCCTCCAAAAGACCTATTGGCTAAACCCCCTCCATACTCACGTGCAAAGGGCACACCTTGAGCGACACACTGATCGATGATGTCTACACTCACCTCAGCAAGACGATGGACGTTAGCTTCTCGAGATCTATAATCTCCACCCTTAATCGTATCGTAAAAGAGTCTGTAGACGCTATCACCATCATTCTGATAGTTTTTAGCAGCATTGATCCCGCCTTGAGCGGCTATACTGTGAGCACGTCGCGGACTATCATGAAATGAGAAACACTTCACTTTATACCCCAACTCTCCCAATGTAGCTGCAGCCGAGGCTCCAGCCAATCCAGTTCCAACTACGATTACCTCGATTCTCCTCTTGTTATTTGGTGCAACAAGGTTCATGGTAGATCTGTAGTCCACCCACTTAGTTGCTAAATCCCCCTTAGGTACCTTACTTTCTAATTGCATCTATCTACTTTGATTATGTGAAGAATATGTACAATGGCAATACTGCAAATCCCAATGGGATAACTATGGCATATGCTTTACCGAGAAAACTAATGATCGGTGTATATTTCTTATGTCTGAGACCTAAGGTCTGAAACGCACTTTCAAATCCATGCCACAAGTGAAATGATAATACTAACAACCCTATGAGATATAGGATCATCCATACTGGCTGCTCCAGGACGGCGACTACCTTACTGTAGGCATCAATCATCTGTACACCATCATAGGTGGCCATAGGTTGGCCTCCAACAAACTTAAATTGAAACCAAAAATGACCCATGTGCATGAAAAGAAACGCAAAGATCAATGTCCCTAATAGTGCCATTTGATTGGAAGCCCAAGAGCTCTTATTATTAGCTGACACAGCATATTTTGAACCTTTGGCCTTTTTATTTTTGAAAGCTAACAGGATTCCCACAACTGCATGAATCAAGATGAATGCATAATTGCCTTTGGCAATCAACTGAATCAAGGGGTTGTGACTCATGAAATCTGAATAGATGTTAAAGGATTCTCCTCCGTCATTGGATAATAACTGGAGATTTCCGACCAAGTGAACGATCAAGAAAAGAATGAGGAAAAGCCCGGTCAGAGACATCAATAATTTCTGTCCGATACTTGAAGTAAGAAAATTAACGAGCCATTTCATGGACTGTCTGTATTTTGTTAGCCAAAACTACTTATAATATCATCTGACTGGTCCATAAGTTTTGGAGCGTAACTTATTTAGATTTTGTCTACTTTTTACAAAGTGCTGTCCTAAAGCATTAGAATTCAAGAACATATAATGCTTAGCATTTTATTAACCTGAACATCGAAATAAGCTGAGTACCTTTGTTGTACAGAAAGCCTTTTATGACTCGACGCCAATCGTTTTCTTCATTCCTCAAGTACTTTTCTAAGGAGTCTCTCCCAGTGACATTATCAGAAGAAAATGTTACTTATTTTTCAAGCACTAATCCACCACTGCCACCAGAATTAATCAGAAGATTCATTGCACAGAACGCAGCTGACGAAGATGATGAGTACACCGAATATATCCCGTGTTGCAGGATTCCGAAGACTGAAAAGATGCATGCCATTGTCTATTGGAAGGGAGGGCTGCTATCCTATGAATATGTCCTTGCTACATTCAACTCAAATGGCGTTTTAATTGATCGAAAAATTATTGCGGGAACCAAGTCGGATGGAAAAAGCATTATACAGTCAATCGCCACCATTGACGAAAACTGGATCATCACTGTAGTCGTCGGTCAAAAAGACGAATCACAACAACTCTATGATCCATCTGGTAGCAAGAATATGATCTTGGAACTAACGGCTACCGGAGAAATAACCTTTTCCATAGATAACTAATATGACAGCAAAGTTTAAATCGGGCTCACGTAAATTACCTCAACGGTTTTTACAACAAGCCATCTTAAAGCTTCTTAGAAAGAAGAGCACAAAATTTTATAATGCAAAGACCATAGTACAAAAGCTGGGAGTCAAGAACTCTCGAGACTCCGCTGAAGATGCACTCAGAACGCTCTATAGTAAGGGCAAGCTACTCAGCGATGGCCAAGGACGCTATGGCATCAATCCAAAGAATAGTAATAGTGACATACGTAGATCTAAGAATCTATACAATGGACGCATTGAGGTAATCTCTAATGGCGCAGGTTTCGTAATCGTCGAAGGGTTAGACCAAGATGTCTATATCCCTAAGAAGTATGTCTATGGAGCATTGCATGGGGATACGGTTCGCATTGAATCTTCTAAGCCTCGTCCAGGACGTAGACCAGAAGGTAAAGTCGTAGATATAGTCACCCGGGGTAGAACGGCATACATTGGCATATTCAGAGAGCTTAAGAAATATGGCTTAGTATACATCGATGATGGCAAAGCTGAGCTCGAAGTAAAGGTGCTCCCAAAAGATTATAAGGATGCAGAGGAAGGATCAGCAGTAGTGGTAGAGATCTATGATTTTGGAGAAGAAAATCGAAATCAGAAATTAGGCCGAATCACCGCAACCATCAATAAGGATGATCGCAATGACTTTGAGATGAACTCCATCTTGCTGTCCAATGGATTTGATATACAATTTCCTGAGCAAGTATTAGCTGAAACAGCTCAATTAAATGACGTTATCACTGATGACGATCTTGCTCATCGCCGTGACCTAAGAGAGTGGGATATATTCACGATTGACCCAGTAGACGCTAAGGATTTTGATGATGCCCTATCTTATATCAAGCATGACAATGGTGATATAGAGATAGGAATTCATATCGCTGATGTCACCCACTTTGTTAAGCCTGGAACCACACTGGATCAGGAGGCGTATAGTCGCTCGACCTCGGTTTATCTCGTCGATAGGGTATGTCCGATGTTGCCAGAGCGCATCTCTAATGAGCTGTGCTCTCTCCGTCCCAACGAGGATAAGTTTGCATTTTCGGCCATCTTCATCATGGACCCAGACTTAAAAATAAAAAGTCAATGGTTTGGCAAGACCTTGATCCATAGTAAGAGGCGATTCACCTACGAGGAGGCTCAAGAGGTGATCGATCAGAACCAGGGTGATTATGCCGAGGAACTCAAAGAAATGAATCGAATCGCCAAGCACTTGAAGAAGAAGCGCTTTGAGAAAGGATCGATAGACTTTGAGAGTGATGAGGTAAGATTTGTCTTAGATGAGGATAAGAAACCAGTAGATGTCATGAGAAAAGTACGTGGGGATTCTCATAAGTTGGTCGAGGAGTTTATGCTCCTGGCAAATAGGAGGACTGCGAAGTATGTGGCGAAAAAAAGTAAGAATGAGATACCTAATGTCTACAGGGTCCACGATACTCCCGATCCAGAGAAGTTGCAGACTTTAGCGACTTTGGCTATGGAGTTTGGGATCAAACTTAATCTTGACACACCGAAGAACATAACTCAGTCTCTTAACAACCTCACACAAAATCTCGATGACGAAGGACTCAAGAGCATCCTAAGACCGATGGCCATCCGATGTATGGCTAAGGCCGTCTATAGCTCTGATAATATTGGTCATTACGGCCTGGGTTTTAGTTACTATACACATTTTACCTCACCTATACGGAGGTATTCGGATGTATTAGTTCATCGTATCCTTCAAGCCAATCTTGTTGGAGAGCTAAGGCTTAAGACTGCAGAACTTGAGGAGAAGTGTCAACATATATCAGCACAGGAACGCAATGCAACCAGTGCAGAGCGGGAGTCTATTAAGTATAAGCAGGTCGAGTATCTCGGCGAGCGAATAGGGGAGGAGCTTGAAGGGACAATCCGCAATATCATTGATAAAGGGATTTTCATTGAGCTCACTGAGAGTCAAGCTGATGGTATGGTTAGATTCGATGACTTTGATGAACCGTTTGATGTCCACAGTAGTCAGATCAAAGCTACTGGTATGCGCTCAGGGTTGGTGCTTCGTATTGGAGACCGGATTAAAGTGAGCATTTTATCCGTCGATATGGATAAAAAACAAGCGGACTTTTCCTTCGTATCGAAACTTGACGGTAATCAAGACCAAAACGCTTAAGCCAAAAAATCGTATTTTCGCAGCCTGTTTAGAAAACGTACCAAATGAGCAAGAAGAGAGTCCTATTCGTCACTCAGGAAATGAAGCCGTATACGACGGCTGGAGAAATTTCAGAAATATTAAACCAGCTTGCCCCTTATTCTTACAATAAGGGATATGAAGTAAGGGTGTTGATGCCGAAGTATGGTTTGATCAACGAGAGACGACATAGACTACACGAGGTAGTGCGTCTCTCAGGAATGAATATCATCGTTGACGATGATGATTTCCCATTGATCATCAAGGTAGCGTCATTGCCAGGCTCACGCATGCAAGTTTACTTCCTTGACAACGAGGAGTTCTTCAAGAGAAAGAGCATATTTCATGATGCTGATGAAAAACCTTTTGAGGATAATGCAGACCGTATGGTATTCTTCTGTAAAGGAGTTATGGAAACCGTCAAAAAATTTGGCTGGGCTCCAGATATCATTCACTGTCATGGTTGGATGACAAGTCTCGTTCCGCTTTATCTCAATAAAATCTATCGTAATGATCCTATTTTCGAAAAGGCAAAACTTATCTATAGCGCCTACAATGGATCGTTAGCAGACACATTTGATCAAAGCTTTTTTGATAAGGCCACGATTAACAATTTAGAAAATGAAGATTTGTCGTCTTACAAGGATGGAGATAAAATAATCCTTCACGAGGGAGCGATCAAATACGCAGATGCGTTAATATCTGGACAAGTTGATTTGGACGAGTCGTTAAAGTCATTGATAGATGCATCCGATGCACCTAACCTGGTGTTAGATTCAGATGATTATTTGGCACAGTACTTAGACTTCTACAAATCATTATTAGACGAAGAAGAAAGCGAAGCATAATTGAGAACATACTTTTTCTACATCGCCACAATAGTACTGTCTTCACTATTTATCGCGGCATGCAGCGAAGCGACAGAAGTTGGTTCTGGCCTATTGAGTAATGAGGATTTGGAAGTTGTTTTCGAAGATGACTTCGATATCTCTGCGACAACAGTACTCAGCGAGCCTACATTGACCTATACTGCTCAAAACAATTCGATACAGAGGCACTTGGCTGGAGAGCTTGATGATCCTGTGTTCGGACAGAGCAGTTCGGCATTTTACTTTCAAATGCGATACTTTGGAGATCTCATACCTAATTATCAGGGTGCCACCTTGGATTCTGGTATTTTGATGATACAATTAGATACGACCTTTTTCGCTGGAGATTCTGTTAGTGATTTAAACTTCGAAGTATTCGAGTTGATTGAGGATATCTCGAGTTTTGATTCGATAGACAGTGATGCTGTTTTTGAGGTAGCAGAAGAACCTATAGGTGTACTCGAAAATTATAGCGCTAATGATGGTCGCATTTTTAGATTCTTAGAGCCTTCATCCTTAGACACCTCAGAATTTGGCAATGTTATAAGGATTCCTATCGATGATGATTTCAGTAATCGGGCCCTTGATATTGACGGTAGTGTTGCACCGACTTCTGAAGAATTGGTGTCAATGCTCAATGGATTTCTATTGAGAGGAACAACCAATCAGTCTGCAATGGTGTCATTTGACTTGTCTATTCTTGCTCTGCAGAGTTTCTTTTCATTGTATTATACGGATGCTGATAGCACTAGGAGAGTATATAACTATCCATTAGGGTTTGATAGACCAATAGTATTTGAGCACGATTATTTGGGAACAGTGATTCCTGAGGTTTTAAATATCCCTGTTGAGGGTAATGATCCATTATATATACAGGGATTAAATGGTGTAGACGTAAGAGTGGACATCACCGATATGCTCAGAATAAATGACAACATATTATTAAACCATGCGGAACTTGAGGTTACGCTGGCTACCGAGAATACAGAAAATCCTGATTTCCCACCAAGCCTATCTCTGGGGCTGTATCGGATGGATAGCAACGGTAGAATAGTACAGATTGAAGATTTGGCTCTTTCTGTGATAAGAGGAAGTAGAGAAATTGTTTTTGATGGCACACTAAATACTGTTGGAACCGAAAGCACTTATAGCTTTAATTTTACTTCACATGCTAAAGGTATCCTCGACGGAATAGACGATGGTTTGATTTACATATCTGTCTTTAACAAGGGGGCAGACCCTTCAAGGACTATTATCTATGGTCCAGACCATGACACTTCTCCGATGAAGTTAAATTTGACCTTCACCAGACTTTAAACTATATAACACATGTGTGGCATAGTCGCCTATAATGGTAGTAAAGAGGTGCTACCTATTTTAATAGATGGTTTAAAGAGATTAGAATACCGGGGCTATGATAGCGCTGGTGTAGCGATTTTTGACCAAAACAAGATTGAGGTCTCTAAAAAGAAAGGGAAAGTTTCCGTTCTTGAATCAAGCCTTCGAGATTCAGTGAGGAGTACTATAGGGATAGGCCATACCAGATGGGCCACACATGGGGTACCTAATGATGTAAATGCACATCCGCACCTATCCGATGATGGTTCAATAGCTTTAGTGCACAATGGCATCATAGAAAATCATCAAGAGCTAAAAGATGCCTTAATTGATCTCGGATATCATTTTAAGAGTGATACGGATACTGAGGTTTTATCTCACCTGATCCAAGAGCAAAGAGATTCCAGAGACTTGAGCTTTACCGATGCGGTCAAAGAAGCACTTAAAAAGGTAGTGGGTGCTTATGCGCTTGTGATCATGGATGTTAATAATCCAACCATGCTCATAGGGGCTAGGAAATCAAGCCCATTAGCATTAGGCATAGGGGCTGATGATTTGTATTTAGCCTCAGATGCATCACCCATTATCCAGTATACTGATCAATATATCTTCTTAGAAGATGAGCAGATCATAGAAGTATTCAATGATGGTACTTACTCAATTTCAAACTTAGATGATTCGGAGGCTAAACCAGTTATTACCAAGTTAGACCTGAAGATTGAGGAGCTCGAGAAAGGGGGCTATGATCATTTTATGCTTAAAGAGATCTTTCAACAGCCCAGGACGATTGCAGATAGCATGAGAGGTCGCCTCAACGCTGAGTCAGGCACGATCACAGTAGGAGGGATTACCGATCATCTGGACAGGATAAAGGACATAAAAAGACTTATTTTGACGGCTTGTGGCACTTCATGGCATACCGCACTTATTGCTGAATATTTATTTGAGGAGTTGGCACGTATCCCTACAGAGGTGGAGTATGCTTCTGAGCTTAGATATCGCAATCCAATTATTGACGAGAATGATCTTGTCATTCTATTGTCACAATCTGGAGAGACGGCAGATACACTTGCGGCGTTACAACTATCCAAGTCATTAGGAGCGATGACCTACGGCATCGTCAATGTAGTAGGATCGAGTATTGCTCGTGAGACTGATACGGGATCCTATATCCATGCAGGCCCTGAGATCGGGGTTGCCTCGACTAAAGCATTCACGAGTCAACTGGTTGTACTGACATTGATGGCAGCACAGCTGGGTAAAGAACGGGGTGCAATAAAAGAAGATAAATACTTATCGATAATAGAGGGTCTCCAGAGACTCCCTGATCAAGTAGAAGAAATCCTCAAGGCATCAGAAAAAATCAAGTATATAGCTCTTGAGATCAAAAGTGCTAGTAACGCACTCTACCTCGGACGAGGTTATAATTTCCCAGTAGCTCTAGAGGGTGCACTTAAGTTGAAGGAGATCTCATATATCCATGCTGAAGGTTACCCCGCTGCAGAAATGAAACATGGTCCCATTGCATTGATCGATATGTATATGCCTGTAATTGTAATTGCTACGAATGTCAGTGCGTATGAAAAAATCATCAGCAATATTGAAGAAGTAAAGGCACGAAAAGGAGTAGTAATTGCGATAATTAATGAAAATGATAAAATCATCCGTAAATTAGCAGACTATTGTATAGCTATACCAGACACAGATGAGTGTTTAACTCCTATCTTGTCAGTCGTTCCTCTCCAACTTTTAGCCTATCACATTGCCGTTATGAGAGGATGCAATGTAGATCAACCGAGAAATTTAGCAAAATCAGTAACAGTAGAATAATGATAAATCACGGGATGGAGTATAACTCCCAGAAGGAAGGTTTAATAATTGCGCAATATGGTCGCAATGTCCAGAATCTTATCAACTACGCTTTAAAAATCGAGGACAAGGAAAAAAGACAGTCCTTTACTGAGGCAATTATCGAACTCATGAATCAGATGAACCCCATCTCGAGAAATGAGGAAGATCACATAGAAAAATTATGGAGACATCTCTTCAGAATATCTGATTATAAGATTGACGTGGTTCCGCCAAGTGGAGTAGTACCCAATCCAGAATCAAGTGAATATAAGCCTGGTCTAATACCTTACGAGAAAGGATCTAAAGGATTTAGACACTATGGTAGCAATGTAAAGAAGCTCATCGAAAAAGCTAAAGAACTCACTGACGAAGAAAAGAAAGCGGAGTTTACGATGATTATTGCTTCTTACATGAAGTTAGCCTACCGAACATGGGGTAGAGACCAATACGTAAATGACGAAATAATCAAAGGGGATCTCGTAAAATTATCTGATGGTGCTCTCCAATTAACTGAGGAAGATGTAATCGATGTCTCTGCCGTAAAGTATAATCGACCGAGCACATCGAGCAGTAGTAACCATAGACGTCGCAAAGGTGGAGGCAGAAGCAATAACCACAGCAATAATAATAGACGTCGAGGCAACAACAACAATAATAAGAACACTCGACGTAGACGTTAGCATCTACATATCTCTATTCTTATCAATCGGATACAGATGCAACAAGATTCATTTAAAGTAAGAGGAGGAGTTACACTTAGCGGCTCCATAGCGCCCCAAGGTGCTAAGAACGAGGCCCTGCAAGTATTGTGTGCAGTGCTCTTGACTAAGGATAAAGTGGTGATGAAAAACGTCCCTGATATCTTAGATGTCAGACGGTTGATCAACTTGCTTGACGGCCTTGGAGTAGGGGTAACTAAAATCTCACCTAACGAGTATCATTTTGAAGCGGCTTCCGTAGATCTTGATTATGTCGCTAGTCAAGAGTATCAGAAGAACGCGAAGAAGATACGTGGGTCGGTTATGCTCATGGGCCCGCTGATCGCTCGCTACGGCAAGACATTCATGCCTAAGCCGGGAGGTGATAAAATAGGACGCCGACGTCTTGATACGCATATAAATGGATTCAAAAAGCTTGGTGCAGACTTCAAATATGATACCGAGAGAGAAAGCTTCTACTTAGGGGGAGATGATCTAAAAGGATCATTTATCCTGATGGACGAAATCTCAGTAACGGGAACAGCCAATGTGCTGATGGCAGCAGTACTCACAGAGGGTACAACCACGATATACAATGCAGCCTGTGAACCATATCTACAGCAACTCAGCAAGATGCTCATAAGCATGGGTGCGGATATATCGGGTATAGGCTCTAATAAGCTTATCATAACTGGAGTATCAGAACTAAAAGGTACCACTCATACCATCCAACCTGATTTTATAGAGATAGGCAGCTTTATTGGTTTAGCGGCGATGACTCAGTCAGAGATCACGATCACTGGTGCAGCAAAGGCAGATCTTGGTATTATTCCATCGGTATTTGATAATGTAGGGGTACAAGTAAATATTGTTGGGGATGATGTCCATATCCCTGCTCAGGATATGTACAGTATCAAACCGTTTATTGATGGGTCTATTATGACTATATATGATTCTCCATGGCCTGGGTTCACACCAGACTTAATCAGTATCCTATTAGTTGTGGCCACCCAAGCACAAGGCAGTGTGTTGATCCATCAGAAGATGTTTGAGAGTAGATTATTCTTTGTGGATAAACTCATCGATATGGGTGCTAAGATCATACTATGTGATCCTCATAGAGCTACTGTAATTGGCCTTGGTCGAGCGCAGCAACTTCGTGCCATTGAGATGACTTCGCCTGACATCAGAGCGGGTGTATCCCTATTGATTGCAGCGATGTCTGCCGAGGGTACCTCATTGATTCACAACATCCAACAGATAGATAGAGGCTATCAGAATATCGATACCAGACTTAATGCACTAGGAGCGGATATCGAACGAATCTAAGATTTCCGATCAACGACAAATTCTACTAGATTATGGAGCGCTTCGGTCGCAGGGCCATGAGAATATTTTTCTAATACCTCTAATGCCTGTTTCTTGTAGATCAGCATTTTTTCCTCAGCATACTCCAAGCCACCGCTACTTCTAACATATGCGATAATCTCGTTGCGAACTTTTTTATCGTTGCTTTTCTTTTTGATTTTTTTGATGATGCTGCGCTTTTCAGAATAAGATGCCTTACCAAGGGCATGGATGAGTGGGAGAGTGAGCTTCTTTTCTTTTATGTCTATCCCTGTCGGTTTTCCTATATTTTGATAGCCATAGTCAAAGAGATCGTCTTTAATCTGAAAGGCCATACCGGCCAGCTCACCAAATAATCTAAAATCTTCCACGGTCTCATCATCACAACCCGAACTTGATGCTCCTGCAGAGCATGCTGCGGCCATCAGTGAGGCGGTCTTTTGTCTGATAATATCGAAGTAGATGTCTTCTGTTATATCTAGCTTGCGAGTCTTTTCGAATTGGAGCAACTCTCCTTCACTCAGTTGCTTCACTGCAGTCGAGACTATCTTGAGGGTCTGAAACTGCTCTTTTTCTACAGCTAACAATAAACCTTTGGATAGGAGATAATCACCTACCAGGACGGCGATTTTATTTTTCCACAATGCATTAATGGAGAAAGCGCCCCGTCGCTGATGAGAATCATCGATTACGTCATCATGTACCAGTGAGGCAGTATGCAGTAACTCAATCAGCGATGCGGCAGTGTAGGTGTTCTCTTGTATCGGGCCAAATATGCGTGCGCATAGAAATACAAACATCGGACGCACCTGCTTACCCTTACGCCTAACGATATAGTAGGTAATCCTGTCAAGGAGAGGAACAGAACTCTTCATTGAGTCTTTGAAGGTTCCTTCAAAGATGTCGAGCTCTTTCTCAATAGGCTTTTTGATGTCTTTTAGCTTAGACATAGAGTCTTATTCATCGCACACAATAGTACCATTTTTTAAAATCTCAGGCACTACTATAGGCTGTACGAAAAGAAAACACATAGAATAGCAAAAAGTAAGTTACGACCGATAACTTTATAGGGTGATTAGGTTTTTTTCCAAAAATGATATCATCGCTATCCTGGCACTGTTTATCTATACAGCGCTGATTAAGTTATATGTCTTATTCTATCCAGTACAGTATATAGCGAGGCCTATCGATTCGTATTTAGGGGAGTTGTTGGCTTCTTCGCTGGACGGAAGATCCATATTGCTTTATCTATTCACAGTCTTATTGACTTTCTTTCAAGGCGTACACATCAACATGATTGCTAACAACAGTAAGATGTTTTATAGGCCATCGGGGTATGCGGGACTTTTCTATGTTTTACTGACATCACTGTCTCCTGAGCACATGGCGGTATCTCCTGCATTAATAGCCATGAGTCTGTTCTTATTTGCAATGGCAAGTGTATTTCGGGTATATAAGAAGGCTAATGCAACTACTCTAATCTTTAATGCTGCCTTACTTATTTCTTTAGCTACGGTGATATACCCTCCATGTATGATCATGTTTGTTGTATTGCTTATTGAACTGTTTATGCTTAGGAGCCTCAAGCTCAAGGAGCAACTGCAGTACCTATCCGGATTCTTGGTGGTTATGTGGATTTTAGCTGTGGTGTTATACTATAGTGGGGTGTTAACCTTTGAGGTGTTAGGTCAATTTAGCATAGGGGGCTCGCTTGGGCTATTTCTGATCAAGACACCTCAAGAGACCATTATTCTTATAGCTATAGGTATTCTTTGCTTATCTGTTACGGCTAATTATTATGGTTATTTCAAGAAAAAAGAGATAGAGGCCAGGAAAAAAATTGAGTTTCTCTTTTGGATCATGATGGCGTCCTTGATCGCAATACTAATATTTAAAGGTATACAGCCACACTTTGTGATTTTTCTTATGCTACCAGTTAGTATTCTTTTGGCGATCACGCTGCACTCTGTTAAGCAGATCGGTAGAGTTGAGTTGTTGCATGTCACGGTGCTATTTTTGGTACTATTCCTGCAATACAATCAGTTAATTATGGTTGATATATAGGTTAATTTTTTCATAAGCCAAAAAACGAGGCATCCAATTATGCTAAATTCGTATTTAGAAACTGGGTGCAATCCGATACGAGATGCACTGAAAATGTAGATAACCAGAGTCTATACATCTTACAAGGAGTTTTAAATTGCTAATTGATGATTTTAAGAAAGATCTTTTTTATTGGAATGTTGGTCAGCTTAGTAAGCCTGCTAAGTGCGCAAAATTTTGATCCAGTAAAGTGGGACTATAGAATAGAGCAGATCTCGCAAGATGAGTTTGACATCATATTTAAGGCGGAGATCGAAGATGGCTGGACAGTATACTCCATGTATATCGAGGAGGGAGGCCCTGTACCGACGTCAATCTGGTATGAATCAGAAGGTGTCGTAGAAAACAAAGGTGATGCCGTTGAGACGGGACATCGTAAAGAAGGAATGGATCCAATCTTCGAGATGAAAGTCATCAAGTTCCTCGACGATGAAGATTACCAGGTACGCCAGCGTGTTAAAGTTCTTGACCCAAGTAAAAAGCTTACAGGCTACCTCACTTATATGACATGTGATGATGAGAGATGCTTGCCCCCTACAGATGTTGATTTTGAAATAGACTTTGGGGACGGAAACGGAGCTGTTGATCAATCTTCGGACACACAGGTTCCTGTAGCATCATCAACAAGTGCCGAGAGCATAGCATCAACTAAGGCTACATTATCAGAGAGCGAGCCAGTAGCTTGGTCCGTAGATGTAAAAAAAAAACTGAATCCCAGTACGAACTAGGTTATACAGCTATTATAGCTGATGGATGGAATATCTATTCCACCTTCATAGAAGAGGGAGGTCCTGTGCCAACCTCTGTATGGTATGAATCCGAGGGTGTCGTCGAAAATGAAGGTGACCCCATAGAAACGGGAAAGCGCAAAGAGGGGATGGACCCCATCTTTGATATGAACGTGATCAAGTTCTACTCCGATCAACCTTACTCATACACTCAAACAGTTAATGTTCTCAATCCTCAAGAGAAGCTCAAAGGTTATCTCACATACATGGTGTGTAATGATGTCAAGTGCTTACCACCTACAGACGTCGACTTTCAGGTTGACTTTCAGTCAGCGCAGATGATGCTATCATCGGATATCCCAGAAGAAACAGCAAGCCTGGCCGTGATAGAGGGTGATATCATTGACCAACGAAGACCAGATCTCTATACGACATATAAGGAACCAGTTGCGTCATGTGGCGAGACTGTTATAAAGCAGGAGAGCTTATTCTTGATGTTCATATTTGGATTTTTGGGAGGGTTTTTAGCCCTATTGACGCCATGTGTATTTCCAATGATCCCACTTACGGTTAGCTTTTTCACTAAGGAATCTAAAAAGAAAGGATGGGTCAATGCGCTCATCTATTCTTTATCAATAGTTGTTATTTATGTAAGTATTGGACTTTTGATTACGATGGTATTTGGAGCAGAGGCGCTCAATCGTTTATCTACTAACTGGATAGCGAATACGATCTTCTTCTTCATTTTTATCTTTTTTGCCTTTTCATTTTTTGGGTTTTACGAGATCACCTTGCCGAGTTCTTGGTCCAATAAATCTGATAAGATGGCAGATAAAGGCGGCCTGATAGGGATCTTCTTTATGGCCTTCACTTTGGCGTTAGTGTCATTTTCATGTACTGGTCCTATTATCGGAACAGCCCTCGTCCAAGCCGCCTCCAATCAACTTGGGCCATTTATTGTCATGCTTGGATTTTCGTTGGCATTAGCACTTCCATTTGGATTATTTGCAGCTTTTCCGGCATGGCTTAACTCACTGCCTCGATCGGGTGGATGGATGAATACTGTCAAGGCAATACTTGGATTTTTAGAGCTTGCATTAGCATTTAAGTTCTTATCAGTTGCTGACATGACTAATCACTGGGGATTTCTACGCTACGAAGTATTTATGGCGATATGGATAGTGATTGCACTCGCCATGGCGGCATATGGATTTGGGTTCGTTAAGTTCCCGCATCATGCACCTGTTAAGAAGCTAAGCACACGTCGATGGATTTTTTCATTGGGGTCTGTAGCACTTGCTATCTATTTAGCTACAGGATTTGTATACAAGCCACAGATCAACAGCTATAATGCCTTGCCATTATTAAGTGGTATTGCACCACCAGCGAGCTATAATTTCTTCTTGCCAGAGTCAGATATTGATCTATCTATTAAGGATCAGTACCCGTCTTTTGGGAAGTGTGCTAATAATATCGATTGCTTCAAAGATTACTACGAAGGTTTAGCCTACGCTAAAGCCAATGATAAACCTATCCTTATAGATCATACGGGTCATGGTTGTGTCAACTGTAGAAAGACAGAAGAGCATATATGGGTGGACGAAGAGGTCAAGAGCATGCTTGAGAATGACTTTGTATTAATCTCTCTATATGTAGATGATGATACTAAGTTAGAGCGTCCATTGATCTCTAAACTGAGAAATAAGAAGATGAGGAACGTGGGCAACAAGTGGGCAGACTTTCAGATAGTCAACTTTGAGCAAAACTCTCAACCACTATATGTGATGGCTGGACCGGAAGAGAGGGTCCTTGCCAACCCTCGTGGATACAAGGAAGGCGTAGAAGACTATAAGAACTATCTCAAGTGTGGCTTAGAGATGTTTCATTCTTTAGGTCAGAACTAATGTTTACTTCTAGTAAGCTCGTAGTTATACACTTGACGTCCGAGTTCCGCTAAGAAGGGTATACCTATTGAGTCATACTCATATACACCATCGTTATAAATCTGGTTTTTATTGACGTGTATAGTTGCTGTAAGAAAGAATCTTATATCACGTTGAGTGTCTTCGATGTATGCACAGTCTGTGAGATAACCATACGCCCAACCCACTTTGTTAGAGATCTTGATGTGATCAGGTATAGGATCCTTAGAGTCACCGTACATTAAGAATTTTACATAGCTATCATAATAGTCCGATTGATCCTCGAGATGAGGATATTGATCTGGTGTTTTTGTCATGGTTTCACGTAGAAATTCGAGCTGTCCAGAAGTTATGTTGTATTGCTCAGTGCTGTCATACAGTTCTGGATAGATCACTCGGATCAATGATTGCTGAAGCTCTGTGACGGAGATAAAGTTTTTATGAGAGAAGTCGAATGGTTCGTAGAGTATACTATCTAAATTATCGTCATATCGCCCGATGCCTTTTCTGACACCATCGACAATCGGATAGTCTCGATATAGGGCATAGAGCTCATCTTGCTCATAGATGACATCTCCGTCTTCACTCAGGATTTGATATGGATTGGTATATCTATTGGCTTCAGTGTCAAATCCTCCTACTCCGACCCTGTGGACGATTTTACTATTATTAAATATCCCCTTCTCTTGTAATCGCTCATTGATGTAGTCCTGTCCCATCAGTTCATAGAGTCTGTTGTAGGCATTGTTATCGCTTACTGAGAAGATCTTTTCGATATAGTGAGCTACATTAGGATAGCTTGATGATGAGGTGCTATCCAGGATTTCTTGTGTTTGAGGAGGGGCTATGGAGTCAAAGGCTAAGCGTGTATATAGATCTATTTCTGGATTCTGAGTAGCAAGCTCATTGATATATTCTATCGCTAAGAACGCCGTAGGCATCTTAACCGTGCTTGCAGGATAGTAGTATCTATCGTTATCGATATGAAGAGGATGTGATGTGAGTATTACATCTCCACTATCGCCGTGATCAATCTGTGTATAAAGTACTTGTACCTCATAGTGGTCTAAGCTATCGATCACTCTATTAAACACTGCTGAACCTGAAGTTAAGATCTCATCCCATGGATGATCGAAGGTACTCTGTGTAGTACATGAGTACATCATGAAACCTAATAACAAGAAGGTGTATCTCAGCATACCGCCAAAATATTAATAAGACGAGACAAATTGAAGATTACCAGCTTACTAACGGATGGATTTATATTACATCGAATGCACTTAATAGGGCAAAGATGATCACTATAATAAGTAGTCTATATGCCCATCTGTCAGCCTCCGGATATCGTGATGCGATATCGGCAGTGAGATATCCTCCGACGGATTGTCCTATTGCTACAGTTAATCCGAGTTTCCACTCGATGAGTCCGTTACGATGAAATAAAAAGACTACAACTATAGTATAGATGGCCACAATAGTTGTCTTAAGGGCATTGGCATCGATGATGTTGATTTTCATAATTAGTACGGTAACTACTAAGAAGAAAACACCCATACCCATCTGAATAAATCCGCCATAAAACCCAAGTCCTAAGAAGCAGGGAACCGCTATCCAGAGATTAGGAATCTTATTGATTTCAGTCTTGATAAGCCATCTCTTAGGATTTACAAGAACCACGAGCAATGTGACCAGCAGCAGATACCTGAACACCATCATGAATTGCTCATTAGTTACGGATAGTGCTATAAACACTCCCGCTATTGCACCTATTGTTGCAAGAAGTATGTAGAGCCAGGTATAGGGCACCCGATTGATGCGACCATTTTTGATAAATCCTAAACTCGAAGAGCCACTCTGAAACAGGATCCCTACTCGATTAGTACCATTTGCAAGATTACCGGGAAGACCAAATAACTCCGTGAAAATACTCAGGGTGATGGCAGACCCATTGCCAGCGAGTGTATTAACGATACCCGCTAAAAAGCCACCACATATAGCGATGATATAAGTCAGTACATCCATTTAGCTATGATTCTCTTGGCAGAGTTCTATAAGTACTCCATGAGTAGATTTTGGATGAACGAAGCAGATGAGTTTGTTATCTGCACCTGATTGAGGTTCTTCTGAGAGGAGTTTAAAACCTTCTTGTTTTAGTCGCGCCATTTCTTGTCTGATGTCAGCTACGTCAAATGCTATGTGATGCAGTCCTTCACCTTTTTTATCTAAATATTTAGCAATGGGCGAGTCTGGAGAGGTCGGAGCGACAAGTTCTATTTTATTAGGTCCATTCCTAAAAAATGAAGTGATCACACCTTGGGATTCTACTTCTTCGGATTTATATGGGCCTGTACCGAGAAGCTTGTGGTATAATTCATTCGCCTGATCGATATCAGATACCGCTATTCCGATATGTTCTATTTTTCTCATGATGCAAGTATCTATAAAGAAAATGGGCTCGACAAATACTTGCCGAACCCATCTTATTATTTTATTCCAAGATGACTATTTCTTGAGTAGATCTCTGATCTCTCCAAGAAGTGACTGATCAGCTGTTGGTCCTGCATCAGGAGCAGCTCCCACGAACTTGATCTTAGCCTTTGCTAACCAGAATAATACCATACCAACAATAATTAAGTTGATGATAGAATTAATCCATGCGCCATATCTAATTGCATTTTCTGGTTTGGTGATTTCACCATCAGCGCCTACTTCAGCAGCAGATAATACATGCTTGAGGTCAGCAAAATCATATCCTCCAGCGAAGTTACCTACGATAGGCATAACAATGTCATTAACAAAGCCATTAACAACAAGGCCTACTGCCCCGGCTAGGATAACAGCAATGGCAAAATCGATGACGTTGCCAGTAAAAATGAATTCTTTAAATTCTTTCCACATAAGTAAAGTGTTTCGTTAGTTGTTTAAAAAAAATATGGAGTTGAGAATTAACTCAACCCCATAAAATTACATATATAATTTTTAAAATATGACTTTAAGCTACACCAGCTTCTTCTCTAATCTTATTGAGCGCAGATCCTGAACGAACCCACTCAATCTGAGCTTGGTTGTAGGTATGTGCTACTTCAAAGTAATCATCAGTACCATCGGCATGCTGAAGATGCACTGTAAGTGGCTTACCTGGAGCCATATCAGCGAATCCATATAGCGAGATCATATCATCTTGACGCACTTTTTCATAGTCATCAGGATTGACGAATGTCAGTGCGAGCATTCCTTGCTTCTTTAAGTTAGTCTCATGGATACGAGCGAAAGACTTAACGATAACCGCATAGACTCCTAAAAATCTTGGCTCCATTGCAGCGTGCTCACGTGAAGATCCCTCACCGAGATTTTCCTCACCGAATACGACAGTACCTATACCTGCTTTCTGATAGATTCTTGCCGAATCAGGTACAGCATGGTATTCACCTGTTTCGATATTCAAGACTTTATTTGCCTCATCATTGAAGTAATTGATTGCACCTGTATAGCAGTTGTCAGAGATATTCTCCAAGTGACCTCTATATTTTAACCATGGACCGGCCATAGAAATATGATCAGTCGTACACTTACCTTTAGTTTTGATGAGAGTCCTCATACCATGGAGATGCTCGGGCTCTATCGTAGTAAAAGGCGTTAACAATTGTAATCTATCGGATGAAGGAGAAACCTTAACCTCAATGTTAGAACCATCTTCTGCGGGTTCATTATAACCTGCATCCTTTACATCAAATCCATTTGGCGGCAACTCGTATCCTGTTGGCTCATCCAGCTTCACCTCTTCACCAGCTTCATTGACCAGTGTGTCGGTGGCAGGATTAAAGTCCAATCGACCAGATATAGCAATTGCTGCTACTAACTCCGGTGAGGCGACAAAAGCGTGCGTGTTAGGATTACCATCTGCTCTCTTTGAGAAATTCCTATTGAATGAGTGTACAATACTATTCTTCGGCGCATTCATTGGATCATTGTACCTCGCCCATTGACCGATACACGGACCACAAGCATTAGTAAATATCGTTGCATCCAATTGCTCAAAAATACTGAGTAAGCCATCTCGATCAGCTGTATACCTTACTTGTTCACTACCCGGATTGATACCAAATTCAGCCTTTGTTTTAAGTCCTTTGTCTAATGCTTGCTTGGCAACAGATGCTGCTCTCGAGAGATCCTCATAAGAAGAGTTCGTGCACGAACCGATTAATCCCCACTCTACGTCAAGAGGCCAATCATTTTTCTCAGCTTTAGCGGTCATGTCGCTTCCAGCATTTGTAGAAAGATCTGGAGTGAATGGTCCATTGAGCTTCGGCTGTAATGTTGATAAATCAATTTCTATGACTTGATCAAAGTATTTTTCTGGATTTTGGTAACATTCAGGATCAGCCGTTAAGTGTTCTCTGAGGCCATTGGCTAATTCTGCAACTTCTGTTCTACCAGTCGCTCTTAGGTATCTATCCATAGAATCATCATAGCCGAATGTTGACGTTGTTGCTCCTATCTCGGCACCCATATTACAGATAGTACCTTTTCCTGTACAACTTAAGCTTAGTGCTCCATCTCCAAAATATTCTACTATCGCTCCTGTACCTCCCTTCACAGTTAGGATATCAGCAACTTTAAGTATTACATCTTTTGGCGCTGACCAACCAGACAGTTTTCCTGTAAGTCTGACGCCTATAAGTTTTGGATTCTTAAGCTCCCATGCCATACCTGCCATGACATCAACTGCATCAGCACCTCCAACACCGATAGCAACCATACCAAGACCTCCAGCATTTACAGTATGGCTATCTGTACCAATCATCATTCCACCTGGGAAAGCGTAATTTTCTAATACAACTTGATGTATGATACCTGCTCCTGGCTTCCAGAAACCTATTCCATATTTATCAGAGACTGATTCTAAGAAATTGAATACCTCATTACTGGTATTAATTGCATTTTGAAGATCGGCATCAGCACCCATCTTTGCCTGTATCAGGTGGTCACAGTGCACTGTTGATGGTGCAGCAACTTTATCTTTACCTGCCATCATGAATTGCAATAATGCCATCTGGGCAGTCGCATCTTGCATGGCAACTCTATCGGGTGCATAGAAAACATAATCTTTACCTCGACCATAAGACTGCAATGGCGAATCTTCGTGAAGATGTGAGTACAATATTTTCTCAGCGAGTGTGAGAGGCCTATCTAATGTTGCCTTAATATTCTTAATCTTCGCTGGTAAGGCCTCGTAGTGAGCCTTGATCATGTCTAAATCAAATAACATCGAGTCGTTTTTAAAGCGTTCAGAAACTTGCTGCTAATATATTTCCTTTGAAATGAACAAAAGTTGATTTATTGAGATAAATAACAACTGTAGATATACTAACTACAACATTATAGTAATGTTTGATGGCAAGCTAAATTTACAGAGCTTCAATTATTGCCGAATGATTTTTTTGTAAAATCCATACTGCGTCAGTAAGAGCAAAAGCAAGATGTGGTAGTTAAATCTTGTTCAGCCCTCTATAGTAAACCGATCTGCATCCTGACTGAATGGTAGCTTTTCTCTGACCTTCAATAGATGTGACTTGGATAAGGTCATGGTGTGAATACTCTCTGATTGTTCATGATAAAGGGTCTTGTTCCATCCTGGATCGATGATGCAACTATCACCATTATACTGCATGCCATTGCCATCTGTACCCACTCTATTGACACCGATGACATAAGATTGATTTTCGATGGCTCGCGCACGTAAGAGCGTATTCCAATCATAGGCTCTTTTATTGGGCCAGCTGGCGATATATATGAGTAGATCGTATTGGAGATTGGTGTTGCGAGACCATACCGGGAATCTCAAGTCATAACATACCAGAGGACAGATATTCCATCCCATATATGGGATGATCAACTTCTTAGAACCAGGGCTATAGTATCGATCCTCACCTGCCATGGAAAATAGGTGTCTCTTTTCATAATGATGATGACTGCCATCGGGGTTCATCCATATGAGACGATTGTAATACTGTCCTTCTTCCCGTATAATAAGGCTGCCAACTATCGCAGCTTGTTTTTGATGGGCCTTCTCCCTGAGCCAAGCAACACCAGAACCGTCCATATCTTCGGATAGTTCTGCAGCATTCATGCTGTACCCTGTCGTAAACATCTCAGGTAGTATGATCAGGTCAGTATCCTCCTCGATAGACTTCAATTTTTGATCAAAAGCAGATAGATTTTTATCGATATCGTGCCAGACGAGGTCGGATTGAATGAGGGTAACGGTGAGATCTTGAGTCATATCTTATTGATTAATTCAGCTGCTTGTAAGAGAAGATCATCTGTCTTAGCAAAACAGAATCTGATGATGTGTTGATCAGTATCATCGGTATAAAAGGAAGATATGGGGATGGTTGCTACACCTTTTTCTCGAGTCATCCACTGAGCGAATTGTTGATCACCCATATCAGAGATATTCTGGTACGAGGCTAGCATGAAGTAGGTTCCCTCACAGGGCAATAACTCAAATCGACTATCGGCGATAGCCTGCTTAAACAGATCTCGTTTGGCTTGAAAAAATTGGGGCAATTCCTCATAGCGCTGTGATTCAGTTAGATAGTCTGCTAAAGCATATTGCAATGGCGTATTGATACTAAAGGTGTTGAACTGGTGCACCTTGCGGAGCTCTCTCGTTATGTCCGTAGGTGCAATAGCATATCCTATGCGCCACCCAGTAGCATGGAAGGTCTTGCCAAATGACATGGTTACGATACTGCGGTGATATAGCTCATCATGCTTTAATACGCTCTGGTGAATGCGATGGTCATAAGTCAAGTGCTGATAGACTTCGTCTGACAAAATCAATATATCAGTATCCCTGGTGATCTCTGCCAACCGATTGTGATCTGTAGAAGTCAATAGCCTGCCAGTCGGATTATGAGGGCTGTTGATAATGATCATCTTGGTCCGAGCTGTAATCCGCTCTGTCACCTCATCCCAATCAATGGTATAATCTGGAGCAGATAGTCTTATTGGGACCGATATCCCACCATTGACTGTTATAGCGGGAGCATAGCTATCATAGGCAGGCTCAAATATGATGACCTCATCTCCTCCTGAGATATATGCGCTGATTGCACAGTATAAGCCCTCTGTAGCACCACTTGTGATAGTGATATGATCCTCTGGGTTAAGCTCTCGATTGTAGAGTAAGCTTACTTTATTACGTATAGCTTGTCTTAGGTTAAGCACACCAGCCATCGGGGCATATTGATTATAATCTTGCTGGATGTAGTAATTGTAGAGATCCTTGAGTTGTTGATCAACATTAAAATTTGGGAAACCTTGAGACAGATTGATGGCATCATATTCGGCAGCCAGTCTACTCATCTTGGTGAATATAGTGGTGCCGACGTTGGGAAGCTTCGAAGGATTATTCATCTCAATCTTACGCTAATCTACCCATGAGATTTTTGTTGATACCTGAGAGTTGCTTAGAATTGATTAACCCGATTAACTCTTTTTTGAATAGAACAGGAAGACAAGATACCTCTTCCTCTGAGAGCAATTGAAGCGCATCTTGGATAGAGTTTTCAGGGCCTATAGTGATTGGATTTGACTCCATGATATCCTTGACGAGCAGATCACGCCTTTTTTTCTTGGCGGCCTTATTAGTAAACAGGGCCGAGGTGATTTCCCTTAGGGAGATAAGTCCAACGAAGGTTCCTTTCTTAGTTTCTACGGCCATATGATCGAGCTTTTTCCAAGTCATCAGCTGTGCGACTAATTCTGCCATATCGTTTTTCTGAGCGGTGAATAGGTCTGTATCCATGTACTCGGCGACGGTTTGTTTTTCAGGCTTATAACTTTTGTAATCACTGTATTCTGGTTCAACCCATGTATGTACAGGCGTATTTTTTTGTTGCTGGTCATACATGGACTCTGTAAGGATGGTCAGTGCTTCGTGGTTATTATTAGCTTCTTTGGCTAGCTTAGTATATGAGCGTAATTGCCATCGTGCTCCAGTCATATGTCTCTCTGCACGTGCCTCGATGATATCCAGGTAATGAGAGATTTCGGACTTTTTGATGTTCATGGACTTGAGCCCCTTTCTACTCAGCGGCAGGAGCTCTTTAAGGATTAGTTCCTTGGCGTTTATTTTTAAGTCGTTGCGCCAGGTAAACTTGGAGTCGATACCAAATCTTGCTGCCTTGCCAAAGTTGTCTCTGACGTCTTCGTAGGATAACTCTTTAGTGATATCCTTGTACTCGTCTTGCAAGCCTATCATAGCCCCTAACCAAAACGCCGTATTAGCCATCTGATCTACAATCGTCGGCCCTGCTGGGAACACTCGGTTTTCGATACGTAGATGTGGTTTGCCTGTATCACTGATACCATAGCAGGGACGATTCCAGCGATAGATGGTACTATTATGGAGTTGCAAGGCTTTCAGTTTAGGGACGTTACCTTTTTTGATGGCACGTTGTGAGTTTTCATCGATATCCTCGTGCATGAGTATTTTGAAGCGTGCGATGTCTTCCTTGAAGATGTCCATGACAGATTCATTGACCCATCCACTACCGAGAGTTACTCTCGGACTCATCTGCCGCATATGATCTCTGGTACGTCGAGTATCGATAGCCTGCTGAAATAGCGCAATGCGTGTCTCATGCCATAATCTCTTACTGAATACCAGTGGGGAGTTAGACGATATCGCAATGCTTGGAGCTGTCAATGCTAAGGCCATATTGTAATAGGGCACAAAGTTTTGTGCCGATACTTGTAGATGTACCTGAAAGCTTGTGTTGCACGCCTCGAGTAATGGCGTATCATGACGTACTAATAGCTCATCGATGCCTACCAGCCTTAACTCAAAGGACTGAGCGCTGAGCTCGTCTTTAATCGACCTCATCAATCTATGGTAGCGCTCTTTAGGCGTGAGATTTTTGATGTCGAGATTATGCTTGCGCAGTGTCGGTAGTATGCCAGTGATGATATAGCCAGCATTGTCCTTGGCAAGTATTTTGTCGAGGGTTAGCAAGTTAGTCTCGAGTTCTTTTCTCATAAGTGAGAATGCCCCTTTCTCAAATCGTTGCGGACTTAGATTGATCTCTACGTTGAATTGTGCTAACTCATTGACCAGCCACTCATATTGTGGATGATTGTCCACCACTTGAGGACCCAGATTAAGAGGGGTATAGCTGTCCTTGTCTATGATGACTACTTCTTGCTCTGCACCGATCCTGATGATATCATCCTCAAACCAATCATGATCCAGCATGTATTGCAGACTGTCCATGTCAGACAGGAGTGCCTTGACGAATTTATTTTTCTTGGATTGGGTAGTCCTATTAAGCTTAGACTTACTCATCTATTATCATTGATCATATGAGTAAGAAATATACATGTATTAGAGCTTACGTGGTATTATCCTATTCGCTCTTCTGCCAAAACTTCCACCCTCTGCTTTCTACCTTGATCGACTTGTTAAATGGCAAAGCAAACTGATAGCCAATATCTTGATCTCGGGAGTCATCCGCTACATCGAGTCCGTAGGTGATATCGTCTGTGTTTTCGTAGACGAGAGTCCCAAGCAATCTATCCCAGAAAGAAAAGATATTTCCAAAATTGGTGTCCGTCCATGGACGCTCAAAATGATGGTGAAACTTGTGCATATCAGGTGTGACGATGATATAACCCAATACACGATCTAAGCCCTTAGGTAGGCTGATGTTAGCATGAGAGAAATAAGCGAAGAAAATGGTCAAGACCCTATAAAAGATGTAAAAGGCGAATGGAATACCTCCAAGTACGATGGCAAATAGTGCAAACACTTCTCTCATCACATAATCTCCAGGATGATGCCTCGTAGCAGTTGTGGCATCCACATGTGTATCGCTATGGTGTATCATGTGGAACCTCCACATAAATGGAATATTGTGCAGTAGATAATGCGCTAAATATTGTGCAAAGAAATCTAACATCATTACAGCGATCAGAAGTTCTAATAAGAAAGGCAGATCTACCATATAGAGCAGTCCCACCTGATTAGTCGCTAACCATGCCATAATACCCACTGTTGCCAGGCCAAAGAGCACATTAATAGTCAGATCCGATGCTAGGAAGATCATATTAACGCCGATGTGCTTCAGCTTCTTATAGTTAAACTTGACGAGAGGTTTTATGGCCTCACCGATCCAATTAAATGATAAACAGATCAGAATCCAAGCAAGCTTTTGCCATGATGGCATCGTCTCGAAATACTCCATAAATGACTCCATGCTATAATTTTATATAGTTATGAATGTAGTGAATGTTGCTAAATCGTTTAGAACGACAAGGCTACTTTTGAAAGACGTTTCACAGTACTGCTATAAATCTAATTCAACTTAGTATCATAGGGCGAGCTAAATATTTGCGCTTTGAGAGATAAGCGCAGAGAACAATAAACACTATGAATGAAAAAAGCCCATACAAAATCATGCACGGGCTTTTCTAAATCTTATATATAAACTTAGGATTACATCCTAAAGCTTAGCTTTTACTAATGCACTTATATCTGTAGACTCATCAGCGTACAGGATGATCCCCATACTACGGTCGAAGATGTAATCGTATCCATTATCCTTTGCGACTTCGTCTATCGCAGTCTGAATTTTATCTCTTATCGGCTTGAGCAAAGCTTCACTTTTCTCATATAGTTTTTGCTGTATGTCCTGTTGGAACTTAGCAATCTCAAGTTCCTCTTGCTTTAGAGCTTGAGCCTCTACCTCCAATTGTTTTGGAGCAATTTCACCTTGTGCTTGCTTACGCTCTAATGCCTGATATTTAGTCTGTAGAGAGGTTACTTTATCCTGTCCTTGACGCTCATACTGCTTTTTGATAGTCTCAAGTTCAGCATTAGCTTCTTTCACCTGAGGAATCTCTCCTATGAGTGCCTGTGAGTTGATATATCCAAACTTCTGAGCACTGAGTGATAATGCTAAGAGGATAATGATAAGTGTAATTGTATATTTCATCATGTCTGTGATCTTTAAATGTTTAATGTTGGATTTATGCACATTTTAAGGTGCGCAAATATATATTTTTATCTTATTCCTAGTCTTCTCTTAATAATGTCAGTTTTGTCGAATTTGTCACCGACGAATAATACACCTGCCGAGCCTGATTTATCAAATATTACATCGAGGCCCATATCAAGCGCATAAGTCTCAATTGCTCCAAAGACTTTGTCTTGTATAGGATTGATAATTTCTCTTCTCTTTAGGAACAATTCACCCTCAGGACCAAACTTTCTCTTTTGCAGATCTCTTACTTCTTTTTCTTTTTGCTTAATCTCCTCTTCTCTCTGAGCTCTCACCTGATCACTTAAAAGCACCTGCTCCGCTTGATACTTATTATACATACTCTTGACCTTGTCAAACTCTCTGGCTATATCTTGATTCCAGTCTGCGGCAATCTTATCGATGTCTTGCTGTGCTTGGATGTACTCAGGTAACTCGGCTAGTACTGCATTGATATCGACAATCGCAATCTTTTGTGCTTGCATTGTCAATCCAGCCATTAATGTAATCGCTACAGCTAAAAATGTTCTTTTCAAAAAGTTCATATACATGGTTTATAATACTCTGTGTAAATGTATGTGGTTCTCAACGCTATCGACGCAACCATCAATCCTATTGTTATCCATTTAACGATAGTTTAACGGCATGGTCTGTCACAATGCCTAATTGCCGCTTCCTAAGACGTAATTGTCAAAGCCTTCATCCTTAAGGCGCTTAGCCATGCGATCAGCACTGCTGCGATCATCAAAGCGTGCTGCAACAACACTATGGTATTGTGAGAGGTCAAAGACCACTTTTTCTGCTGAGTTGTAGCCACTCTTTTTCAGCTTACGCACCATCTCATCTGCGTTATCCTCTAAGAGATAGTTGCCGGCGACAATCATAAAGTTCTTCTGCGAACTATTAGAGCTACTGTTACTAGTATAGCTAGGTGCTGCATACTCTGGCTCAGCGTCTGTAACTGACTCCTCTACAGGTTCAGTATAATCCGAATCTTCGTCAGAATCGTCAGAAGCATAGTCTATAGTGCCATCTTCAAAGTTCTCCTCAAAGTGCTCTTCTTGAGAGTGATCATCAACAACTTGTTCTAATTGATCACCTGCTTCCTGAAGACTTGATGCTGCTTGTTTCTTCTTACCACAGCTATCCAGTATTATCACACTAGCGAAGAAGAGTAAAACCAGTATCAAACTGTGTATACCGAGATGCGAAGTTTTTATCATAGCAAGTGTTGTAAATCATTACGTAAGAGACTTAAAATTAATAAGCCCTTTCGTTCTTATTTTCTATAAAGTTAATAAATGATCTATTGACAACCCTATTGCCGCCAGGGGTAGGATAGTTACCAGAGAAATACCAATCTCCTTTGTTATTTGGGCAAGCGCCATGAAGATCCTCTATAGTTTGAAATATGATCTTGACATCGCAGCTGATATCAACAGGCGTAAGTATCTTACTGATGCGGTCAGAGATCTGCTCATACGTATACAGATCATATAGACCTTGAACCATATTGCAACTATTGAGCTTGCCTTTAGCCTCGAGCTCCTTTGTTTTTTCGTATGTCTCCTGGAGGATATCTTCTTTACCCTCATCATTGATTAGGCTGATGAGCGCTTGAAACGCTGCAAACTCACCCATCTTGGACATGTCTATACCATAACAATCTGGGTACCTGATCTGTGGTGCAGAGGAAATTACGATGATACGCTTGGGCTGGAGTCGTGATAATATCTCGAGTATGCTATCTCTTAAAGTAGCTCCTCTGACTATGGAGTCGTCCAGGACTACGATAGTATCCTCATCATTCTTGACCAGACCATAGGTGACATCATACACATGCGAGATCATCTCTCCACGTGAAGAGTCATCAGCGATGAATGTCCGCAGCTTTTCGTCTTTGATTGCGAGTTTTTCGATGCGGGCATTTTGATTGAGTATCTGTTCTATCTCTTCGGTAGACAACTTGCCTTTACCCTCTTTGATCAGTTTTGCCTTTTGCTTATTGAGGTGTTCATGTATCGCATCAACGAAACCATAAAAGGCGACTTCTGCCGTGTTAGGGATAAATGAAAAAACGGTATTGGTGAAATCCCCGTTTATTTCCTTCAGCACCTGAGGAAACAAAAGCTTACCCAACTTTTTGCGCTCCATATAGATGTCTCGATCAGTACCCCGAGAGAAGTAGATCCGCTCAAATGAGCAAGCTGATCTCGGGAGTTGATCTTTACACGGTGATATGTTTACTTCACCATTTTTCTTAATGATCAGAGCGTGACCCCGCTCAAGCTCCTTGATCTCACCATGAAGTACATTGAATGCGGTCTGTATGGCGGGCCGTTCGGATGCCATCACTACAACCTCATCATCTTGATAATAAAATGCAGGCCTTATCGCCGATGGATCACGGAGCACAAATGCATCCCCATGGCCTATCATGCCAGCCATGACATATCCCCCATCAAACTTTCGGCTCGCACGTTGTAGGATACGCTGGATATCCATGTGCTCAGCAATCAGTGCATTGATAGCAGGGACTTCATAGCCTTCTGCTTTAAACCAGTTGTATAAGCGCTCTACCTCATCATCGAGGAAGTGCCCTATTTTTTCGAGTACCGTTACGGTATCTGACTTTTCTTTAGGGTATTGTCCGAGGTCTACTAACTCTTGAAAGAGCTCAGCGACATTGGTGAGATTGAAATTACCAGCGATGACCAGATTTCTACTGATCCAGTTATTCTGCCTTAGAAATGGGTGGACAGTTTCAATGGTGTTTTTACCATGTGTACCATATCTGAGATGTCCCAACAATAACTCTCCTGTGTAGGGTTTATTATCCTTGAGCCATACAGGATCGTTAAGCTGCTCTCGCGTACAATCTTCAAAGTGTGCAAATGCGCCTGTAAATAGATCTTTGAGATAGCGTGAGCTATTGCTACGGCGTCTGCTGATATATCTTTTGCCAGGCGATGTATCTAGCTTGATAGTTGCTAATCCAGCGCCATCTTGTCCTCTGTTTCGCTGCTTCTGTAGCAGGATCTGTAGCTTATATAAACCGTATAATGAGGTGCCATACTTTTCGTGGTAGTAGTCGAGCGGCTTGAGTAACCGTACTAATGCCAAACCACATTCGTGCTTAATGAACTCACTCATGAGCACGCAAAAGTAGTTATATGTTTTAGCTTTTGAATACAATTTATTCTACCTTGATTGATAAGTATGTAAGACGACATGGGATTATTCCAATTCGGTAAAAAAATTAAACATAGGAGGTTTGACTACATGCCTCGATACTATGATCCTGACAAGGAAGAGCTGCAGCGTAGATTGAGTCGTTACAATCGAAACTCTACAGATGTAGATCTCTCTAAGGAACGCATCAGAGGTGGGTTACGACGCAAATATCGAGTAGCCAATGAATACAGTCAGAACACCAGAAATCGGTCGAATAAGATTTTATTATTCACAATTGCCATCCTTCTGTTGATTACTTTTCATTTCATAAATGAGTACTTACCAGTTATAATTACCAGTTTTGAATAACGATATATAAATCGCATGCCCTGCATAGTCAGGATTAGTTTGCAAAAGTTATTCATGAGCGGTATTATCAATCTTCTTCCCGATTCTTTAGCTAATCAGATTGCGGCTGGTGAGGTCATCCAGCGCCCTGCTTCAGTAGTCAAGGAGTTATTAGAAAATGCCTTGGATGCTGGCGCTGATAAGATCAAACTTATACTCAAGGATTCGGGTAAGACGCTTATCCAAGTTGTTGATAATGGCATAGGGATGAACGATGTCGATGCACGGATGTGCTTCGAACGGCACGCAACTTCCAAGATTAATAAGTCGGATGATCTGTTTAACATCAGCTCATTTGGATTTAGAGGAGAGGCTATGGCGTCCATAGCGGCTGTCTCTACAGTACACCTCAAGAGTAAGCATAAAGATCATGATCTCGGTACCGAGCTAATAATAGAAGGGAGTAAGGTAAAAAATCAAACCCCTTGCAATACAGCTCAGGGAACATCTATAGCAGTAAGAAATTTATTCTTCAATGTGCCAGCTCGAAGGAAGTTTCTCAAGAGCGACCCAGTCGAACTGAAGCATATATTGGAGGAGTTTATCAGAGTGGCTTTGCCTCATCCGCAAGTGCACTTCAGCGTACATCACAATGAAAATGAGTTGTATCATTTTCCCAAATCCAACTTGCGTCAGCGTATAGTTAATTATTTCAGCAAGGGTGTCAACGAGAAAATCGTACCCGTTACAGAGGAAACAGACTTTGTAACGATAAGTGGATTCGTTGGCAAACCAGATTTAATTAAGAAGACCCGAGGAGATCAATATCTATTTGTCAACGATCGCTTTATCAAGAGTAACTATCTCAACCATGCCATTAAGATGGCTTTTGATAGTTTGATCCCTAAGGATCATCACCCATTTTATGTGCTATTGTTGACGATTGATCCCGCCCTAATTGATGTCAACATCCACCCAACTAAGCAAGAGGTCAAGTTTGAAAATGAAAGATTGATCTATAATTATATCAGAGTAGCTGTCAAGCATGCATTAGGGAAGTATAGTGTGGTGCCTGCCATAGATTTTGATGGGGTTAATGTCCAGGAATTCAACAGAACTCAGCGGGAACCAGAAGTTGCGCAGCGAGCGAGCTTCCAAAATGATGTCAGTTACAATACAGGGTCAAGGACCGCCTCAAAACAAGAGAAAGATCAATGGACGCAGTTCTACTCTGAGATATCATCTGTAGATACATCCATCCCTTCTGAGCCCAAGTCAATGACGCTCCACAGTGACTGGTCCGATGAACAAGAAAAAGATATTACTACAGATGAGCCATCGTCCAATAGCTTTCAAGTTCATGATTCTTATCTGATTAGTTCTATTAAGTCTGGTTTGCTGGTAATTGATCAAGAGGCGGCACATGAGCGTATCCTCTATGAGAGATATCTGTCAAGGCTAAAGAATACTAAGATGGCCTCACAGAAAAGCTTGTTTCCGGAGACGGTCCAGGTAGACCATGCGTATGTCGGCTTGATGGATGAATTGATACCTCAATTAAAATATGTTGGATTTGGAGCCGATAAGGTATCTGCGCAGACCTACATTATTAACTCGATTCCTGTGGATGGACTCAATGAGTCTCCGGGTTCATATATCAATCGATTTTTGACGACTTATGCCGCTAATCAGGAGTTGGAACTAGACATGGTAGACAACATCGCACGATCTATGGCGATCAATAGCAGCATAAAAAAGGGTAAAAAACTCGAACCAGAAGAAATAGACGAACTCATTGATCAATTATTTGGTTGTCAATTACCATACAGTAGTCCATCTGGCAAGAAGTGTTTTATCACATACAGTTTGGATGAGATGCTGCAACAGTTTAAAAACTGATATATGAATAATCTTACTGAAGTAGTCAAACAACTGATCATTATTAATGTGATCATCTTTATAGGTACAAGCCTACCGATGCTTGCCAGTTTCAAGAACTATCTCATTTTGTTTCCACCGAGTACATCATATTTCAAGCCTATTCAACTGGTCACGCATATGTTTATGCATGCCGATATCGGCCATCTTTTTTTCAACATGTTTGCCCTATACTTTTTTGGACCTATGGTCGAGCGAGTCTGGGGTGCGAAGAAGTTTTTGGTTTTCTATCTATTATGTGGTTTTGGGGCAATGGGTCTCCATTTATTGATAGGTGGAGGTAATCCAGTGCTTGGTGCATCTGGTGCCATCAGTGGTGTGGTATTGGCATTTGCTATGTTGTTTCCGGATACTAAAGTGATGTTACTCATACCGCCCATTCCTATGAAGGCTAAGTATATGGTCCTAATTTTTCTTGGGATTGATCTATTCTTAGGAGTAAGCAACTACAATACAGGGATCGCCCATTTTGCTCACTTAGGTGGCGCCTTGTTTGGTTTTCTACTTATTTTGTTTTGGAGAAAGCTTCCCTTTAGGATGTAACTTTTAGAAATTCAAACGTTTTTAAGACCATATGCTACAGTCTATAGTTGACGATATTAAGGGCCAGTTCAGATATGGCAACAAGATCATGCAGATCATATTGGTGAACTGCTTTGTATTCCTCGGGGTCATCATAGTCAGAGCATTTAGTCCATCAGGTAGTGGCTTTTTTCAGAATTTTCTCGAGATCGTAGCACTTCCAGCGGGCTTTTTTAAGCTATTGCAGAAGCCCTGGACGCTATTCACTCATATGATTCTTCATGTCGGTCCATGGCATTTGATCTTCAATATGTTATTGCTCTATTGGTTTGGCCGCATTGTAGGTGACCTTATCGGCGATAAAAAAATCGTACCACTCTATGTGGCTGGAGGGCTTTTTGGAGCCTTATTCTTCTTGCTGTTCACGCCTATAATGGGTCTGTCAGGTATTGCCTACGGCGCATCTGCTGCTGTTATGGCATTTGTGGTTGCAGCTGGATTCTTAGCACCAGAGTATAATATGAGGTTGATCCTCTTAGGAGATGTCAAGCTTAAATGGATTGTACTATTTCTCGTATTCTTAGATGTTGTACAATTATCATCGGGCTCGACTAATCCTGGCGGAAGTATTGCTCACATTGGGGGTTCTATTTTTGGTGGGTTGTATATCTATCTGCTACAACGAGGAACAGATCTACTGGGGTTCCTGCCAAGCCAAAAAGATCTACTTAGTCGACCTAAGAAACAAAAGACCAAAATGACCGTCGTCCATAATATGCGCACCAACTCGGATACCAAACAACAATCTCAGAGTGCCCTCAACCTCCAGCTGGAAGTCGACCGTATCCTCGACAAGATTAATGAATCAGGATATGAGAGCCTAAGCGCAGAAGACAAAGAAATCCTCTACAAGGCCAGCCAAAATAAAGATTAGCATCATTTGAGAAAAACGATCTATCGTTGGTTCAGTTGGCTTATAGCGTCATGGCTACTCTTGTCCTATTTATCTCAATGGATTAAACCACTTGGTGTACTTAACTTTTCATTAGTTGGCTTAACCTTTCCATTTGTCTTTGTCTTAGGGATCGGATTATTGATGGTTGCTATAAGGCGCAGGTCTACCGGCTACTATGTACTACTCGTTGTAAGTATCATCGCAATTCCCTCGATGCGTCATTTTGTCAACTGGTCCTCTTCTTCATCGGATACCAGCGCTATAGATCTATGTGTGATGTCTTACAATGCTATGACTGGGATCAAGATGGTAGATGATCGATATGTAATGACCTCAGCCATAAAGACTGAGTTTAGCGATATGATACTGGAAGAGCCCCAACCGGATATCATATTACTTCAGGAGGTTAATCACATAGTTGAAAAGATCCTACCCTCAAGGGCTATATATCCATATTATCACAAGCTTAAGAGTAGAGGAACTGCCATACTGTCTAAGTATCCTATCGTAAAGGAAGGGGTTATCGATTTTGGCGCTAAGCCCAATTCGTGCGTTTGGGCGGATATAGACATAGGCGCAGATACGATTAGGGCCTACAGCGCCCATCTTGAGTCTAATAGACTCAGCGAAGAGTCTGTGAAAATAATAACGGAAACCAACCATTCTAAAACCAACCTCATCAGTGAGTTTGGGAGTATGATTAACAGGTATCACAAGTACTCGTCCGTACGCGCAGAGCAAGCTGCTAAGATTAATGCTCACGTAGAGAAGAGTCCTCATCTCGTCGTTGTAGCGGGAGATTTTAATGAGACACCTATATCCTACACTTACCAGAAGTTGGCTGGTGATCTAAGTGATGCATATCGTATGCGAGGCGCTGGACTCGGTAGTACATGGATCGGGCTGATACCGATGCTGCGCATAGACTATTTACTGGCAGAAGAAGGGCTACAACCGCTGACCTATGAGCGTATGGAGAGCAGGCTATCAGATCATTATCCTATTAAGGCGTCGTATGATCTGAAATAAAGATATTTTTGCAACTGTTTATTCAGTGGTTCATCACACCTGAGAGAAAGACCAATAAAAAGAGGCATGTCGCAATTGCATTTATACAATAGTTTAAGCAAAGAAAAAGAAGCTTTTAATCCGATCAATGACGGACACATCGGTATGTATGTGTGTGGGCCTACGGTGTATAGTGATGTGCACTTGGGTAATATCCGAACTTTTATCGCATTTGATGTCATCTATAGATATCTGCTACACCTCGGGTATAAGGTGAGATATGTGCGTAACATAACTGATGTAGGGCATTTGGTGGGAGACCTTGATACCGGAGAGGACAAGATAGCCGAAAGAGCAAAACTCGAGAATCTCGAGCCTATGGAAGTTGTACAGAAATATACAAATGGCTTCCATGAGATGATGGCAGTATTCAACGTGTCACCTCCCAGCATAGAGCCAAGAGCAACAGGGCATATCATCGAACAGATCGAGATGGTCCAGAAGATACTGGACAATAATCTCGCCTATGTTAAGAATGGGTCTGTGTACTTTGACACCATCAAATTTCATAAAAAATATGATAGCTATGGTAGCCTATCTGGGCGAATAATCGATGAGCTATTTTCAGAAACACGCGATCTCAAAAATCAAAAAGAAAAGCGCAGTCCAGCAGACTTCGCCATATGGATGAAAGCTGACGATAGACACTTGATGAAATGGAACTCTCCATGGTCTGTAGGGTTTCCAGGATGGCACTTAGAGTGCTCTGCTATGAGTACGAAGTACTTGGGAGAAAGCTTCGACATACATGGCGGTGGCGGAGACCTTAAGTTTCCACATCACGAAAACGAGGTTGCCCAAAACATGGGTGCCTGTGGATGTGCGCCAGCTAAGTACTGGCTACATAGTAACATGCTCTTGATGAATGGCCGCAAGATGTCTAAGAGTGATGGCAATACGATTACACCTCACCAGCTGTTCACTGGAGAGAGTGAGCATGTACAGAAGGGCTTTAGCCCAATGGTAATACGGTTCTTTTTGATGCAGGCTCACTATAGATCTACCATAGATCTGAGTAATGACGCACTCGTCGCAGCTGAGAAGGGGTATAAGAAACTCATGGAGGCCAATCGATTCTTGCAAGAGGTGGCGCACAAAGGAGGCGACAACAGTTCTGATCTTGATCAACAGATCAAGACATCAGTTTCAGCCGTATTTGATGAACTCAATGATGACTTTAACACACCTAAGGCTATCGCAAGATTATTCGAATTAGTACCAATCATAAATAGCTACAAAGATGGCAAGGCAGAGTTCATGAACTTCAGCGTGGAGACGATGGAGCTATTGAAGAAATGCTTCACAGATGTCCTCAAGAATATCTTAGGATTGAAAGATGACGCAAGTAGTCAGGGCAGTGGGTTGTACGAAAGCCTCGACGGTGTGATGCAGTTAGTCCTTGACCTGCGCCAACAAGCTCGAGCCAACAAGGATTGGCCAACCTCAGACAAAATCCGAGATGCCCTCGCTAAAGAAAACATCTTGGTAAAAGATGGCAAGGATGGATCTTCATGGAGTCTTAATTAGATCAATAAAGCATATGAAACATATCTGTATACTATGGGTCTTGGCGGTATTAGCTATAGGCTGTAAGGAAGACTCACAATCAAGCACGGCAACTGAAGCAGCAAAGAAGACTGTTCAGATTCCAGCATTCAGCGGAGACAATGCCTATGCCAATGTTGAAAAGCAATTATCATTTGGATATCGCATACCTGGTACCGACGATCATAAAGAGTGCGGAGAGTGGATCATAGCAACGATGGAAGGCTATGGCTCTAAAGTGATGCGGCAAAACTTCAAGGCTAACTTCTTAGGAAAGACGAATGTGCCATCATTCAATATTATGGCACAGATGAATCCTGAAAAGAAAAAGCGTATTCTTCTTGGGGCACACTGGGACAGCAGGCTCATTGCAGAAAAAGATGACGAACGTCAAGACGAACCTATACCAGGTGCAGATGACGGAGCCAGTGGTGTAGCAGTTATGATCGAGATTGCTCGACTCCTATCGGAGAATCCTATAGATATGGGTGTAGACTTCCTATTCTTTGATGCAGAAGATCAAGGTAGTAAGGATGATACAGTTGGTGATTCATGGGCGCAGGGCGCTCAATACTGGGGGAATAACAAAATTCCGAAAGGTTACAAGCCAGAATATGGAATCCTATTGGATATGGTCGGATCAGAGGGTGCTGTATTCGGTCGGGAGGGATACTCTCATCAGAATGCCAAGCAGTATCAAGATAAAATCTGGACGCTTGCCAAGAGGATGGGCTACTCAGATTTTTTTAGGGATGATGTCACCGGTGCAGTAATGGATGATCACTTTTGGGTGATGAAATATGGCGGTATCCCGATGATAGACATCATCAACCAGAAACCTGGCGATAGATCGAGTTTTGGAGATTACCATCATACTCATGATGATGATATTGATATTATAAGCAAGCGCACCCTCAGAGTTGTCGGACAGGTCGTTACGGCAGCCTTGTATAATGAGAGTATCGGAGCCCTTAAGTAGGTCTACAAGAATCTTGAACTGATATCCGCATCTGGTAGGATGCATTCATCCGATTTTCCAAATAGACTATAGCGATTATTAGAGATCAGGGAGTAGCCCCAGTTTCTTATTGGCTTTGGTATAAATTGAAGATTCCTGAGATTGCTCCAGGGTCCTTCTAAGTATTTAGCGATTTGAATGGCCACATCGGACTCAAAGTACCACTTGCCTTGATACAGCAATATGACAGTTTTGTACTGATCTTGGATATCATGTAATCTTCTGATTTCTGACGCCTTGTCATCTTGGAGCGAGCAGTACTTTATGATTCCTGATGGATCTCTCTGTATCAAAGACTTGATAAAACCATCACATAGCAGACACTGCGCATCATAATATATGACTGGGTGATTTTTGGAGAGGGAGACATGTTGGCTTATAGTCATATTGATTAACTGAATAGTAAGGTCATCAATTCTTCTACCTTACCAACACCGATAACCTCGATTTGATCATAGGAGTCTTTCTTGATCTTCTTGTGGTATTTGGATATGAGGATCTGCTTAAACCCCAGTCGTGCTGATTCCTGGATACGCTGGTCAATACGGCTTACTGAACGTACTTCACCAGACAAGCCGACCTCAGCGGCAAAGCAGATATCTTTATTAATCGGTATATTATTGAGTGAGCTGATCAATGCTGCCAAGATGGCTAAGTCTATGGCAGGATCCACCACTTTTATGCCCCCAGCAATATTGAGGAATACATCATTTTGACTGAAGTATAGGCCACACTTCTTTTCTAATACAGCGAGCAACATGCTCAAACGCTTAATATCAAATCCTGTAGCCGATCGTTGCGGTGTACCATAGATAGATGTAGATACCAGAGCTTGGGTTTCGATCATGAGCGGCCTGGCGCCCTCGACAGTACAGGCTACTCCACTTCCACTTACAAGTTCATCACCTTGAGATAAGAGTAACTCAGATGGATTGGATACTGGTCTTAATCCCTGTGGTTCCATCTCGTAGATACCTATTTCATCTGTAGATCCAAATCTGTTCTTTATAGTCCTTAGGATACGGTAGACATAGTTTCTGTCTCCTTCAAATTGAAGAACCACGTCGACGATATGTTCCAGAATCTTTGGACCCGCAATACTTCCTTCTTTAGTGATATGTCCGATGATAAATACAGGGATATCGGTTGCCTTAGCAAGTTGCTGGAGCTTATAGGTGCATTCCTTAATTTGACTAACAGATCCTGAGGAGCTATCTACCTCTTTAGTAAAAACAGTCTGTATAGAATCAATCATTAATAGCTCAGGAGGATCTTTCTTGCATATAGCTAATACCTTATCAAGATCAGTTTCATTGAGGATGTAACATTGATTATTACTCGCCTGTATCCTATCAGCCCTCATCTTAATCTGATAGGGGCTCTCCTCACCTGATACATACAGTATCTTATGTTTTAGTTCACAGGCGAGTTGTAACATAAGCGTTGACTTACCTATACCAGGCTGTCCCCCGATTAACATGATTGCTCCTGGGACGATGCCACCACCTAATACTCTACTCAACTCACTATCAAATGGTGTATCATATCTTGCGATCTGAGGGGCAGAAATCTGATTGATTGGTAGCGGAAGTGAAGCACGATCAAACTCTGGATTTGATCTTTTTGAGCTTGTAGATTTGGTGACTTCTGTCTTGACAATAGTATTCCACTCACCGCAATTGGCACACTTTCCCTCCCATCTGACATACTGAGTTTGGCAATTCGTACAGATGTGTAATGTTTTTGTTTTAGCCATGTAGAGGAATTGTTGAACGCCGAGTTTAATTTTTTTTATTTATTTTCGAACAGAAATGTGGCTTATCCATGTTTCATTCGTCTTAAGGATATATATTAGCAAAGTAAATTAAAAATTAGCCGCAAGGCTTTCAAGATAGATTGTTTTCAATTGGTTTTTTGGGGTTATGCAGGGCACTGGGAAGTGCCCTGTTTTTTTGCCCTCTTTTGTTGAAATCTTTTCTGACCCATTTTCTTCTGAGTATCTAAGTGCAGGAATAGAGCGCACTGTCTCACTCCACTCTTTATATAATTACGGATTAAGCATTTGCGATTTTAAGCCAAATGTTATCCTGAGTTTTGCCAGCAATCCAGTAAAACCTAATGGTGTAGGGAGTTACGTGATGATGTATAAGCATGAAATTTCTATTGATCAGATTGAATCTATGCGCATCTGATACATCTATTACTCTCAGGTAGGAGCATAAGCCGCTTTGGATTGATAGGGTTCTTACAAGTAACACAATTGCCAAATCCAGGGCTATCAACTTTGGTAAGGGCCAGTTGGAGTTTAGATAGTTTTTTTCTTCTATTTCTGATACTCGCATCGAGTACACCTTTATTATTTATGGCGTCCATGCGACTGATGCGACCTATGGAGTTTTCTGGCCTGATAGGTTTAGCGCTTGCCTCCAGCTCTTCTAACTCCTTTTGTAAAGTAGTTATCATTCGCTTGATATCTCGCTTAAGTATTTTAAGTTCTTCTTGTGTCATTTGGCATAATTTGTTAATTTTCAACCGGTTACAACCAATATTAGAGCAAATGAGTCAATGGAGATGGACATTTTATGATCCTCATCAAGGTACACAGACTTTGGGATTATATCACGGAGAAGATTCTGGACACGTAATGATTTATCTAAATCAGAAAGTTGTCATTATTGATTTTATGGTCCATAAAACAAAGACCTATTCTCTAATCGTAAATGAACTCTTAGTAAAATTAAATCTCGTCGAAAATAATGGTGCGTTCACTTATGACTTTGAGAGCAAATCTACCAGCATAGAGCCTCCGGGGATGATGTCTTGGTTCAAGAATCTATGGGGTATCGCTTAATTCAACATGTTGTAATCACCACACCTTTACAATTGATCTGCTACATTTGGTGTTTTAAGTCTTATGAATCATCCAGATCAGCTCGAACAATATATTGAGGCACTTATATTCGCCTCACAACAGGCCCTCTCAGTCAAAGAGATTTCTGATGCTATCAAGGGTACCTTTGAGTATAAAATATCTATTGAAGATCTCGATAATTATATCAATCTCATTACAGCGAAGTATGAGCAAGAGGCATTTGCTATACAGTTAATGCCGATTGCAGGAGGATTTGTGTTTATGAGTAAGCCACAGTATCACAAGATAATTGGTGATTACCTGAGGCAAAATGAACGTAAGAAGCTGTCAAAAGCTGCGCTTGAAACATTGGCGATCATAGCCTATAAACAACCCATTACTAAATCAGAAATGGAGGCCATAAGAGGCGTAGGATGTGATTACACAGTTCAGAAGTTATTAGAAAAAGAGCTTGTCGAGATATCAGGTCGCCATGAAGGGCCAGGTCGTCCGCTGTTATACGGCACTACTGTCAAGTTTCTCAATCACTTTGGGATAAAGGATACCACTGAACTGCCGAAACTTAAAGAATTTGAGACTGTTGAAAACGCTATAGGTTCAGAACCCGCAATATCAGAATAGAATATGGAGGATATATTAGTAAATAAAGTTGCCAATAGTAAATTACAGACGATCAACTTAGAGGAGTTATATCCAGCTGCAGAAATAGTGAGTTTCGATCTTAAGAATTATCTCTTTCAGGGGCTTATCCTCAAGGAAAAAGATTTTAGAAAAGCCCTTAAGGAGCATGATTGGGATCAGTATCAAGGCAAGATATTGTGTGTTTATTGTAGCACAGATGCTATTATACCTGTATGGGCATATATGCTCGTATCGAGTTATGCTGCGCAGATTACCGAGACAATTTATACTGGTTCGGTCGATCAATATTTGGTTAGCTATTATGATAATAGATTAGCTGATCTGGACTTATCTAAGTACAATGATGGTCTTGTAGTCATAAAGGGTTGTAGCAATAAGCCTGTACCCCCAAGTGCTTACGCCAAGATTACTGCATTGCTCAAACCATATGTAAAGAGCTTAATGTATGGCGAACCCTGCTCAACAGTTCCTATATTTAAGCAGAAGCGCTAAGCAATCAACGTGGCTTCATCCAGAATTAAATAAATAAGAAAGTGTAACGATGAATAAGTTAATGTTAGGATACTCTGTCGCTGGTGCTGCGATTTTCTCATTCTTAGTATTCATGTCTTACGCTACAGCAGATCCATTGACGGATATAAATACAGCTAATAACCTGCCTCAGATCGTGCGTGCCCCAGATGTCAATCGACAATTTGATTGGGCCGGAGAGATCATGCCAAGCACGGCGGATGCCAAGGAGCGCTTAGATCGAGAGCTTATGGTTAACTCATACTATCACTCGAGCACGCTCCAAGTATTGAAGCTCTCTAATAGATACTTTCCGCTGATCGAACGAATACTACTTGAGTATGGCATACCCGATGATTTTAAGTATCTCGCAGTGGCAGAGAGCGGATTGCGACATGTAGCTTCACATGCCAGTGCAAAGGGTTTCTGGCAATTCAGAAAACTGGCAGCCAAAGAATATGGCCTTGAGGTTAATGATGAGGTAGATGAGCGGTATCATGTAGAGCGATCGACAAGAGCGGCATGCAAATATCTGCTGTGGTTAAAATCAAAATTTGGCACCTGGACTAATGCTGCTGCAGCCTATAATGTCGGACCGACTAACTTCAAAAAAGAACAGTCCAACCAGCGAGAGACTGACTATTACAACATGAATGTCAACTTAGAAACCTCTCGATATATCTTCAGATTAATTGCGCTCAAGGAAATCATGTCCTATCCTGACCAATATGGCTTCTACATAGATCAGGAGGAAAAATATCCTCCTAGGGATGACTATTACGAGGTACTGGTTGACAAGTCAGTAACTAATTGGGGAGAGTTCGCTCATAACTATGGTATCAGCTATCGCGAGTTAAAGCGATATAATCCATGGTTGAGAGATAATCACCTTACTGTGATCAACAACACGTATAACATCAAGATTCCTAAATCATAAGCTGTACTGAGACAGCTTGACGAAGTCCGCAACACGCTCTTCAAAACGATCCTCGGATAGGTTTTTAATGTTGTAATTACTAAAGTCTTCAACCACAAAAGATGCTGCGGCAGAACCGTATACAAGGGCACGCTTCAGGTTCTCAAAAGAAGTATCGCCAGTTTTGGCGATATATCCTAAGAAGCCCCCCGCAAAGCAGTCACCAGCACCAGTTGGATCAGTCACTTTTTCTAACGGCATAGCCGGAGCATAAAACACATTCTCTCTATCAAACAATAGGCAGCCATGTTCACCTTTCTTAATGATCAGATACTTAGGTCCCAGATCGAATATCTTAGAGGCAGCTTTGACTAGTGAGTGCTCACCACTGATCATGCGAGCCTCCTCATCATTGATCGTCAATACATCACAGAGTTTGATGGCTTGCATCAGCTTGTCATGTGCGCTCTCTATCCAGAAGTTCATGGTGTCGAGAACGACGAGCTTAGGTTTCTTAGTCAACTGATTGATGACACTAATCTGGATGTCCGGAGTAAGATTAGCCAGTAATACATACTCAGAGTCTTTGTAGCTATCTGGTAACACTGGATCAAAATCACCGAGAACATTAAGATCGGTGGTAAGCGTCACTCGATCATTCATATTATCCAGGTATCGCCCTGCCCAAAAGAATGATTTTCCATCCTCTACTACTTTAACACCATCGAGAGAAGCACCTTGTTTTACTAAGTCATCCAGCTCCTCCTGAGGGAAGTCATCACCGATTATGGAAACCAATCTGATGTCATCCGTAAAATAGCTCGCCGCATAACTACTATACTGACATGAGCCTCCTATAACTCTATCTGCATTGCCATGTGGAGTCTCCAGACTATCAAACGCTATCGTACCTACTATTAATAAGCTCATCTATTCAGTTTGGCGCAAAAGTAAAAAAGTAATTAGCCATACGTTGTAGGTGTCCTCATAAAGTGCGTAATTTGTTGAAGCTCAGATATATTGAGCATTTAGAAACTACAGAACACATCGTTATGACTTATGCGATTTTTATTTTCGGTCTCGGAGGTCCTGAGCTAATTATAGTAGCTCTTGTTGTACTCCTCATGTTTGGGGGAAAGAAATTACCTGAACTTATGAAGGGACTTGGTAGTGGTATACGAGAATTTAATAGTGCCAAGGCCAACATCCAAGGAGAGATCAAAGAGAGTATGAAAGAAGTAGAAGACGCTCCTAAATAAGGTAGCTTTCTACCACTCACTTCGTCTTAATATGCAGAAACCAGATCTCCACATGATTAGGACTACGATCATTTCAATTTTATTATTGCTCATTATCCATACTGGCCACAGTCAGGATAGTATGATGCGCTTAGATAGTTTCAGCAGGGTATATGCTGATGCGCTTAAGCAAGAGAATTTTGATGTACTCATCACCTTAACTCATCCAGATGTTGTATCCATAGCTGGCGGCATCGAGTATGCTCGACAGGATCTTGTACGAGATGCTAATGAATATAATAGGATGAAATTGCGGCTGACTTCAGTAGAGACTAAGACAAGTTCTAAAATAATCAAAGCCGGCGAGGAGCTTCACGCCATTGTGCCATATGAAAAGCTCTACGAAAATGAAGGGTTAAAGCACGAAGAAAAAAATTACTACTTGGCAGCTTCCGTAGATAATGGGCAGACGTGGACATTTTTAGACTTGCGTAAGCACGATATCGAGAGTATACCGCTATTTATACCTGCTTATGATGGCAGGCTCAATATCTTTTTAGAAGAGTAGTTACCACGTTTTAATAGCCTCTTTGTCATCTACCCATTTACTCCACTTTTTGTTGTAAGTGTGTATGCTATCTGTGACGATACCTTGCTGATTTTCAACCGGGAGATCACAATTGATCCATTCAAATATGCTCCCATACAAGTTGTGGACATTGCTATAACCGAGCTTCATGAGCTTTTCGCCTATCTTTTCGCTGCGGTATCCGACCGAGCAGTATATTATGATGTTATCATCGTGGTTGATACCCTCCAATAAGTCTGGACTAAATTTTTTGTAGCCGATATATTTAGCTCCAGGAATATGGCTGATCTGATATTCTTCTAACTCTCGGGCATCTAAGAATATGTATTCATCTGCGTTTTCATGTGCCTCAGGCACCTCGATTACAGGAACTGTAAAATTCAGTAATCGCTCTAATCTCTGATCGAAAGTTGGATTAAGGACATCTTGACTATACCCTTGGATAGAGCATATGATTAGGAGTAAGAGTATTGTGGTATTTAGTCTATTCATATCAATTGTTTAGAACCCGACCCTACATGGTCTTCTATGATTAGTCCTGATTCTGTAAGTGCAGAAAGTTCAGATTGGATAAATGCGCGTACAGGTGCGGCATATGAGTCTGGGTATAACACATGGATATTAGGCCCAGCATCCAGCGTAAAGGCTATTGGGACGTTCTCTTGTTTTCTATAGTCGCGTATTTTCTTTATTGCAGCTATCGTATTAGGCTTCATCAGTGTATATGATGGTTTTGAGCACATCATCAGCGCATGTAATGTGAGCGCTTCTTCCTCCGTGATATCGATAAATCGCTCTAAGTCTCCTGTTGCCAGTGCTTGTAGGAGTTCTCTCAGATTGTCATGTGCTTGTTGATATCGAGTTGGGGCGAAGGGATTACTATCCATAAGCTTATGTCCAGCGGTAGAGGAGACCGATTTCTTCTCTCCAGATATGATTAAGATGTCATCGTGATAATTTTGGAATACCGGATTAAAGTCTTGGTATGGTACTGCTATGTGATTGTCGCTTCCGCTAAATGCTCCTGTTTCTCCCCAAATCGCCAAGTTGGGATACACAGATCTACAAGCACTCCCACTGCCTAATCTCGCCACGTATGATGCTTTCTGCCTAAAAGCTTCCTCACTATAATTATTGTTGGCACTGATGTTTTGTTCGATGGTACATAGACACAGCGCTAACGCACTCATGCTTGATGCAGACGAAGCAATACCAGAAGAATGCGGGAAGCTATTTTCACTGTCGATCTCAAAATGAAGTTTATCGATGAATGGAAATATAGGCTTGAGAGAGCTTAAGTATTTTTCGATTCTTGATTCAAATGATTGCTGGGCCTTCCCCTCAAAACTAAAATCTAACCACTTCTGTGTTGCTTGACGAGCTTTATAATTGATGGTAGTCTTAGTATGTGCTTGGTCGAGTGTAAAACTTATCGACGGATTAAGCGGGAGTTGTACGGCCTTCTTTCCCCAATATTTTACCAATGCGATATTGGAAGGGCTCTGCCAACTTACGACACCAGCCTTAGATAGGTCGTAATCGGTTGATATAGTATTATATGTTTCTGGATTCAACAATGTCTAATGATTAAGGGGCTTATAGGATATATCAAAGTCTTGTAACACAACATCCAAAATAGGGTTTTCGCCAACAGTGTAGACTTCTTTAAGTCGATACCCATATAATTTGCTGGATTGATTCCAATAGAATGCATTGAGATTGCCTCGAGTCAGTTTGATCAGATCAAATAGTGAAGTATTCAGTTCTCTTTCGATCATCTCAACGAGGATCTTTCCTTGAGTCTTGGAAAGCTTTTTCAGAGGCGTCTCAAACTCTTCAGTAAGCTCTTTTGACAATTTTTTGAGATACCGTTTTCGCTTTCGCTTTTTCATCGTCTCGGTCACTTCTTGCGCTTCGCTAAATATCCTGATAGCTTCCACTGCATAGGGATATACCTTGGCGGCGTACCTCCGATACTTTAGATACTTGCGATAATCGTCACGATTAGCGAACGATCTCGGTGATGAAATCTTGACATCTTGCAGATCTGCTACTATGATGGTATCACCCTCTATCACCATTGCACTTACGACATGTCCATCGAGACGCATTTTGAATATACTATCTGGAGTTTCGTCGATCAGTTTGGTCTGATGTAATTTCATCAGGGTACTATCAGTCTGCGCTGATAGATTAAGACTACATGCTATCGCAAGAATAATAAGGATATGTAACTTCGCCATTGGCATGGGCCTGTTTACAGTATAACGTCCTGGTCCACCTATTGAGCTTTATAAGGATGTTAATTTTTAAGACACAAAAATATTATGATTAGGGCAATAGCTCATTTGATATCGATATGTTTTCATCCGCTGGTATTATTTATTGCATTGCTATGGACTGGATACTTGGTAGATCCATATGCTTATGCTCTAAGTAGTGCACATGAGGTTTCAGTTACGGCGATTATGACTGTGGCGATATTATTTGTTATTCCTGTGGTGACAGTCCTCATGATGAAGGGGTTGGGCTTCATTAAGTCTCTGCGTATGGAAGATCCCAAGGAGCGTATAGGACCTATGATAGCAAGCATTATATGCTTTGTGTGGTTCTATGTCAATATGAAGAGTAACGCTAATGTTCCTTCATCATTCTTGGTGCTTGCTCTTGGTGGCTGTATAGCGCTGGCTTTGGACTTTTTCATCAATAATTTTTCTAAGATCAGTCTTCACACTACAGGTGCCGGAGCCTTTCTCACAGGAGTGATTATTCTGATGACTATAAGCAGTAATAAAGTAATTGATATCACACTTTTTGGCAGTATCTGGCAATTGCATCCAATGATGTTAATCCTTGTAGCTACCGTGATCGGTGGTTTAGTAGGCACGAGCAGATTGCTATTAGAGGCACATAGACCAGTTGACATATATGGGGGTTATCTGGTTGGGATTATATCACTTGTGATATCATATCGTATATGGTTTTAGGACCTGCTCATCGTAACTTATTTAATATCTTGTTACCTTCGTTAAGCTATGGAGACAATGGTAAAGACTGCTGAAAAGAATATTCAGCATTTTACATATCCTACCGGTGTGAATATCATTAATGGCCTATTTAAATCTTGGGCTGATGAGAAAGTAGAGGTTGATGAGTTGTTAAGTGCTGCTCAGCGCAAAGCAGGCTTAAAAGATTTTGGCGATGATTTCTTCATTGAGCCGCTCACACAGTTAGTACAGGATGCTACGGCTCATACTGATTTTCACCCCCTTGGCGCCTTCCTATTTAAGAACAAACTGATTATCAATCTTGTCAATCGCCTATGGGCACGATATTGGCTCAAGCGGGAGGAGTATGCCATCAACAAGCCCCTTCCGCCTAAAGTATTGATTACGGGATTGCAGCGTACGGGTACGACATTTCTCCAGAGACTATTAGGTGCGCTTCCAGAGTTTAGGGGTGTCATATCTTGGGAGATTGTAAACCCCGTACCTAAATCAAAAAAGAAGAATTATTATGGGATGTATGAGGCTCAACTTGCCCACAAAGCGTTGAACTTTTTGTCTCCAGAATTTAAGTCTATACACTCTGTCAAGCATAATAGTCTTGAGGAAGAAGTGGTCCTGATGGATCACGCCTTCGTCAGTACGGCTACTCAGTCAGTCCTCAATGTTCCTAATTACGCCGATTGGTTAGAGCAACAAGATCAGACTCGAGCCTATGAAGATCTCAAGATGTGGCTGCAGTTTCTCATGTGGAGGAAGCCAGCAGAAAAATTCTTATTACTCAAGAGTCCACACCATATGGAGTATATGGACATGTTTATGTCTGTATTTCCAGATACTAAGATCATTCATACTCACCGTCAACCGCATCGCACCTTAGCCTCTTATTGTAGCATGGTGATGGCGGGGAAAAAGATTTTTTCTGACCATGCCGATAGCCATGAGGTTGGCAAATACTGGTTAAAGAAGGATGTCCGCTTTGTTGATAAATTTTTGGAGTATCGGAGCAGAAACGAGGAGAAGTTTTACGATGTAGCCTATAAAGATTTAGTAGCGGATCCGATCTCAGCAGTACAGGGTATATATGCTGAGTTGGGCTTAGAATGGACGGATGAACATGTAAAGTTGGCTACCCAATTTTATGAAAACCATAGGAAGAATAAATTTGGTAAGCATGTCTATACCATTGAGGATTATGGTCTCAGTGTAGAGCAAGTGGATCATGCATTTGGTGATTATATCCAGCAGTATAAAGACCAACTCACCTACTAGTTAAGAATCTATCACCAGGCTATCTAAGATTTCGTCGAGATCATCAAAACTTTTGAACCCAACCTTGGACTCAACGCTTCCTCGTAGTATGATATGGCTTTGATCCTTGTCAGCATCATGTAGCGTATACTGATTTCCCTCCAACTCAATCTTGAGTTCGGCGCTTTTATCAACAGATATCATATTGATATGACCATCTAAGTAAGACAAGTCTATAGCGTCTTTGCTACCGATTGCGTAAGGTTCCAGTTTGAGTACGGCTTCGTCTATCAGGTTAACATGATCAGCACTAAACAGTAATAGGATTTTTGGCCCGCTGACCCAGTCTACAATTTCCTTTATACCTGCTATATTTATTTCGGTCAGATCAAATAGTATATATTGTACCCCATAAGCAGCGAAATATCGAGCATCAGTGAGATTAGTAATATTACTGGCTATAACTTGTACTTTTAGATCCATGTAAACGACAATGTTTTGAAGGAGCAAAGTTACTATGAGATGGTCTATTATGTGACCCGTCAGATACCTAAAGGTAGAGTTTCTACGTATGGTGCCATTGCGGACTATCTTTCTTTAGGTTCAGCACGTATGGTTGGGTGGGCATTGACTCAGTCTAACCGTAGTGCAATAGGTCTTGTTCCCGCCCATAGAGTCGTTAATAGTAAAGGTATATTATCGGGGAGGTTAAATTTTGCCACGCCAACACAGATGCAAGAATCGCTCGAATCAGAAGGAGTTACCGTTATCAATGATAAGGTGAAAGACTTCAAAAAATTCTTTTGGCATCCAGAAGAGATGGAGCTATGAGTAAGGCAAGGATCAATCTGATTTCGGGACCAAGGAACATCTCAACAGCTCTGATGTATTCCTTTGCCAACAGGGCTGATACTGTTGTTGTGGATGAACCTATGTATGCCTACTATCTTAGTCGAGTGGATATAGATCATCCAGGTCAAGAGGAGATTCTTAAGTCTCTGCCTAATGATATTGAGACTGTATTATCTCAGTATTTTTTTCAAGCAATTGATGAGTCATATCTATTTATCAAAGGTATGGCACACCATTACGAAGGGCTTGAGGACTTATCGTTTTTGGCGGATTTTAAGAATGTCTTTCTGATCCGAGAGCCAAGACAATTGATTGCTTCTTTTGCACAGGTCATAGAACAGCCGACTATCAGAGATATAGGACTTAAGCACGAGTATGAATTATATTCATATCTGGTAGAGCAGCAAGATCATGAGCCAATCGTGATCAATTCTGGTGAAATACTTAAAGAGCCAGAGCGCATATTAAAGATACTTTGTGATCGCTTAGATTTGCCATTTGATAGAGGTATGTTACATTGGCCTGCAGGACCAAAACCATTTGATGGGATATGGGCACCTTACTGGTATGAGAATGTCTGGAAGTCAACTGGATTTAGAAAACAAGAAACAAGCAATAGACCATTTCCGCAGCATTTATTACCGCTATTAGAGGAAGCTAACTATTACTACGATCAATTATCTAAACATATAATTACTGCATAGATGCTACAAAAATTTGACCCAAGAAATAAGGATATCCAAGTGTGGGTAGGAGACCGACTTTACGCTCGAGAAGACGCCAAAGTATCAGTATTCGATAGTGTAGTCCAAGGAGGAGATGCAGTATGGGAAGGGCTCAGAGTATATCCTGAGGGCATATTTCTACTGGATAGACACCTCAATCGACTCTATGAGTCTGCTAAGGCATTGGCATTCGTAGATATTCCTACAGAGGAAACAATTAGGGTGGCTCTAGCTGAGACACTCAAAGCGAATAATATGTCCAGAGATACTCATATCAGACTCACACTAACACGAGGCACCAAGATCACCTCGGGCATGGACCCTCGATTAAATCAGTCCGGTAGCTGTCTGATCATACTACCAGAATGGAAACCACCGGTCTATGACAATAATCACGGTATCAAGGTGATCACCTCTACGATCAGACGTAACAACCCATCCTTTTTAGATTCTAAAATTCATCATAATAACCTCCTTAACAACATACAAGCTAAGATACAGGCCAATGTTGCAGGTGTTGACGCTGCATTGATGTTAGACTATTTTGGGTTCGCCGCTGAGCTTAATGGTACTAACATATTCATGGTCAAAGATGGAGCGGTTCACACCCCAACTGCGGAGGCATGTCTCCATGGAATCACACGAGGTATGATTATCCAGATCTGCCAGGAGCAATCTATTCAGATCAAGGAGCGAAACATCTCCCTAACGGAGTTGTATAATGCTGATCAAGTATTCTGCTCAGGCACAATGGGCGAACTGACCCCCATAACGCATATAGATGGACGGAGGATGGAGAACCGATCTGGCACTGATATGTTGGCAGTGTTGATTGAGCATTTTGAGGCAGCTATACCCAAGCATTGTATCAGCGTATAAGGCATCCTAGTTGGTATAGTCGACGGATCAGTCGGGTATGATGAGCACCTGGTCCTATCAGAAGCTACTCCTCATGATTATTTATAAGTGATCTACAGGTCAATGAAGGTGTCATGTGACTGTACACACCAATATTGTTGTAAGCTCTAATATGATAATTACCTCATAGCGTATACGTCGTTGTCATTTACCCTAACTAACTTACTGTTAAGCATTTGTGGCACAATATTTTCATTTGTCAGAATGTTCTATAAACGCATAAATTTTTGACCAACGTTACTATATGACGCAAAACTACATTTCAAACAAAATAATCTTATTCCTTTACAACGAGCTCTCGGCTCTCGATCACATCGAGGTTGAGTATGCTATACAGTATGAACCAGAGTGGACGGAGAAGTTCAATCAGCTTTGTCGTGTACACAAGAAACTGCCTCAAGTGAGATATTACCCGAAAAGAAGGGTGATTAAATCGATCTTGGCATACAGCGCTGCAACAGCATAGTGAAATAGGAAGTAGTTGTATTAATCTTAGATAGGTATTGTAATGAGTATACATTACATTTGTCAACTATATATTGACTAACCTAAAGGATTAATACACCCGCCTATGTCCAAAGAGAAAGAACAGAAACTCAAAGCGCTCAAGCTCACTCTTGACAAACTAGATAAAACCTACGGTAAAGGAACCATCATGAAGTTGGGTGATAAGCCCAAGGTGGAAGTTGATGTGATCCCAACAGGATCACTCACCCTTGATATCGCATTAGGTATAGGTGGATTACCAAGAGGGCGTATCGTAGAAATCTATGGACCTGAATCATCGGGTAAAACAACTCTGGCGATCCATGCAATCGCAGAAGCACAAAAAAAAGGCGGGATAGCAGCATTTATCGATGCAGAGCACGCATTTGATAAGACCTATGCTGAGGCACTCGGTGTCGATACCGAAAATCTATTGATCTCTCAACCAGATAATGGTGAGCAAGCACTCGAAATCACCGAAAATCTTATTCGCTCGGGAGCGATAGACATCTTAGTCGTGGATTCTGTTGCAGCCTTGACCCCAAGAAGTGAAATCGAAGGGGAGATGGGAGATTCTAAGATGGGTCTTCAGGCGAGGTTGATGTCACAGGCATTGCGTAAGCTAACAGCAACTATTGGTAGGACAGGATGTTGCTGTATATTCATCAATCAGCTCAGAGAGAAGATCGGTGTTATGTTCGGTAATCCAGAGACGACTACAGGTGGTAACGCCCTCAAATTTTACGCATCTATCCGACTCGATATCAGAAAGTCCGGTACGTCTATAAAAGACAAAGAAGGTAATGTAGTGGGTAATCCGATTAAGGTGAAGGTGGTCAAGAATAAGCTGGCACCTCCATTCAGGTTAGCACTTTTCGAAATCACTTTTGGTAAAGGAGTATCTAAGCTTGGTGAGATCATTGACCTTGGTGTAAACCTTGATATTATTAATAAGAGTGGTTCTTGGTATAGCTATAACGACACTAAGATCGCTCAGGGTAAAGAGTCGGCTAAGCAGTTTTTGGATGATAATCCAGAGGTCGCATCGGAGATTACTAAATTGATCTTGGATCACTACATGCCCGAAGAAAATAGTACTCCAGAGCTTGCCTCAGCAGAAGTTGTAGTAGAGCCAGAGGCTGATATCGAGGAATAGATCTCAACGCTTGTTGAGGATAGGATGGATATAGTTCTTAATGGAGAGGAGCTCAGCTTGCTTCCTGAAAAAGCGATCTATTGGCCCAAGAAAAATCTGTTACTCATAGCGGATGTGCACTTAGGCAAGGTGGAGCACTTCAGGAAAGCTGGTCTTGCTGTACCTGCCGAAGCAGGGGAGGCTAACTATCATGTGTTACAAGAGCTAATCCTTGAGCATAATCCCGAGCGAATTATTTTCCTCGGAGACTTGTTTCATAGTGATTACAATTATGATTGGGAGCTGTTTACAGATTTCTTGGAGAGTCACAATCATGTTTCATTTGAGCTTATCATGGGTAATCACGACATCTTACACCGATCACAATATGATCGTACTGGGATGATACTCCACCGAGAGCAGTTGATTATAGAGTCATTTTTACTAACTCATGATCCTGTGGAGCACGGTGAGTATTACAACCTCTGTGGCCATATCCATCCTTGTTACAAGATGAGGGGTAAGAGCCGACAGTATCTTAGGCTCCCGTGTTTTTATTTTGGACTACAGGGTGGGATACTACCAGCCTTAGGGAGTTTTACGGGCATGCACCCTGTAACAATACAGGACGGAGATCACGTCTATGTGATAGCTGATGATCAGATCATACAAGTTGAATAATAAGTCATAAGTTTGACACAAATAATAAAAGGCATTGACCGGACATAGTAAAAAGGATTACGCAATATTCGAAGAGGAGTTTTTGCCTCATGTTGACGCATTGAAGACCTTTGCATTTCACCTCTCCTATAATGAATCAGATGCCAATGATCTAGTCCAGGAGACCTATATGAAGGCCTTCAGATTCATTGATAAGTATGATAAAGGAACCAATGCGAAAGCATGGCTCTTTAAGATCATGAAAAACGCCTACATTAATGAGTATCGCAAGAAGAGTAAACGTCCCACTCAAGTAGATTATGAGGAGATCACAACCTATCATGATCAGAATCACGATAGCCTAACTGGGTATATGGATTTGCGAGAGGAGATCTTTGACAAGATGCTTGGCGATGAGATTACGATTGCGATCAATGCGCTACCCCTAGACTTTAAGACGGTGCTCTTACTATCTGATGTCGAGGGCTTTACTTATGAAGAAATCGCTAAGATCATAGAAGTTCCTATTGGCACAGTGAGGTCAAGGCTGTTTAGAGCAAGGAATATGCTCAAAGACAAATTGAAGGCTTATGCCGAAAAAAAGGGATATGTTGATGTGAGAGGACAAAAACAAGTTCTGAAGAAAACTAATATTGGGGAACAAGAATAGCCCCTTGTTATGTTAACAGAACTTTAGTAGATTTGGTACAGAACATTGTAAGAGATAAACACACGCCCTATGGCTCATGAAAACTTGCTTCACTTTTTCTCCAATCAAGTAAACTTGTATCTCGACAATCGACTCAATGAAGAGAGCTCTCAGCAATTAATGGACATCGTACAAAAAGACGATGAGTGTAGCAAGCTTTTCAAAACAGAGCGGTCCTTCAGAGAGCTAATCAAAAAGAATGTTCCTCGTCAGGTAGTCTCTACAGATCTGATCCAGACGATCAAGAACAGCGTCGGTTAGCTCAGCACTTCGCACATATTATCTCATCATTTTAGTAAGTTATCATGCTTGATAAGTTAGAAGCTATACATAGCCGATTTCTCGACGTAGAAGAAAAATTATCTGATCCCTCGATTGTCTCAGATATAAAGGAGTATACCAAGCTCAATAAAGAGTACAAGGACCTCAAGGTCATGGATGATCAATATCATCGGTATAAGAATCTCTTAGGAAATATTGAGACAGCTACGGAGATGTCTAATGACGAAGATGATGAGATGAGGCAAATGGCACAAGCGGAGCTGGTTGAGCTTGAGCAACAGAAATCTGAGGTAGAAGAAGAAATAAAAGTGCTCCTCATCCCTAAAGATCCAGATGATGACAAGGATGTAATCTTTGAGATTCGATCGGGAACAGGTGGCGACGAAGCCAGTATTTTTGCTGGCGACCTGTATCGGATGTATAGTAAGTACTTCGAGACTCAAGGTTGGAAGGTCGAGACCTTATCGGCTAACGAAGGTACCGTAGGTGGATTTAATAAGTTAGTCCTTGAAGTTAGGGGAGATAATGTTTTTGGTAAGTTGAAATTTGAATCCGGCGCACATCGTGTGCAGCGAGTCCCCAAAACGGAATCTCAGGGTAGAGTACATACCTCTGCAGCTACAGTTGCAGTAATCCCTAAGTTTGAGGTAGAGGATATAGATATCCGCAAGGATGAGTTACGTACAGATACATTTAGAGCTAGTGGAGCGGGTGGTCAGCACGTCAACAAGACCGAGTCAGGTGTACGATTTACGCACTTGCCTACAGGAATAGTCTCCGAGAGTACAGACTCTCGGTCGCAGCATAAGAACAGGGAGATCGCTCTCACCAGACTATACATCAAGGTGCGTGAAGCGCAAGAGCAAAAGGTCTACTCCGAACAAAAAGAAAAGCGAAAGTCGCTCGTAGGAAGTGGCGATCGATCGGACAAGATCCGTACGTATAACTATCCACAGAACCGAGTTACTGATCACCGGATCAATCTGACCTTGTACAGTCTCGATAAGATCATCATGGGAGATGTAGAGCCTGTCATCGAAGCACTCCAAGTCTTTGAGAATGCTGAGAAGATGAAAGCTGGTGATACGATTTAATCCTATAGACGATCTTTTAAAAGATCAGTTTATTATCCTTCTTCTTAAAGTAGTACAACCCAAATACTCCGATAGCAAATAGCCCTATGGAGATCAGCTGTGCCTGTGATAACTCCAATCCAGCTACATTGTATCTTGGGTTAACACGGATATGCTCTACAGCGAATCGTGCCACACTCATAAGTGTCAAGTACAGGCTGAACATCACACCGGCCTTTGTAATCTTTTGTCGGTTAAACCATAATATCAGGAAGATAATGCCACTGGTGATCACTTCATATATAGGCGTAGGAAATACAGAGGGCGAGAGTTTGCTACAGTACTTATCAGAGCAGCCATCTATTGTTACTCCTTCGTTGAGTACGTTATTGGGATAGTCATAGGCCCACATCCAGTCGGGTAGGAAGAACCATCCTGGCTTAGCCAATTCATTGACTATACCCCAGTCGCCATCGCCTGATATCTGACACCCCAGACGTCCTATACCGTAGCCAAGGATAAGTGCTGGCGCTATGGCATCTGCTACATGGATCGCGGGCATACCGTTCTTACGGACATAATAAGCGATTGCTATAGTTGCTAAGATAAATCCACCGTAGATGGTGAGCCCACTGCCAGAGAACAGCTGCCCGATTGGATCTTTTAAGAAGGTATCCATATTCTCAAGTATAGAAAACAGTCGAGATCCCAGAATACCAAAAATTGCGGCAAGCACGATGATGTCTCCGACTCGTTCATGTGGATGGGTAACTCGAGTCACCTGCTTAGGCTGTTCAGTTTTAGATTGTTGACCCTTCCAATAGGAAAAACCGCCGAAGCTTATAAGCCCGAGTAGACCAAAAAGTAGATTACCACGACTTGAGAATACAAAGCCCGCAGCATCATCCTTGAAATCGGCAAAGTTCATCACAATCTCAGGAATCTTAAAGCCGAGTACAAAACCAAAAATGCCATTGCTGATGACATCATTGATGTTTACTCCTTTGCCCTCCCAGACTTGTTTGCTTGTAGACTTGAGGATGCCTAACTGTTCTTTTCTCTTTAGCTCCTTATACAGAATGTATCCTAAGGCAAAAAACCCACATCCCATCAATAACCCAAACATCTGAATGACTGACAAGCCATTGTCTCGAGCCGTACCAAATAGATCATGGAGTAAATAGGACAGGTTAGGATACATACTGGCGCTTCTTTATATCAGGATTAAAGGTACACCTTAAGAAAGTATGTATGGTTATTAGTCAGAATGAATGTTGAGATAAAGGATTTCTAATAATTTTCAGTGAGGTGAAGTTCATTAAGTCCACAGACATCTTGAAATACTGCTTTTACATAGAGGTCATCAACAACAAATCCTAGGTCATATATATCGATTTTTTCGATGTCCTTGATTCCTGACTCTTCTAGCAAGTCGAGAAGTTTCGATCTGGACGTTCCCCAGATATCACACTTTTTACCTTGTGATAGTTTTAGACCCAGTTTTCTCAGATTACTTGGAAGGGTATGGTCTTCATCACCATCAAATATCACCTTATTGATTGTCCCATTGAGACCAGTATAAATAGCAAATTGTCCTCCGGCTACCTGATACTTTGTATAGGGAATATCTTTTTGAAACAGTTTATGCTCCTTATCTACAAGACTTAGCTTATCCTCAATTTCTATCGCTTTGGTTTCCCCAATATTAATACTGAAAGGAAGCCCGATTGAAAATGTAGAGTCTGTCGCTGAAGTCGATAAAAAGAGAAGAATACTGTAGAGAATGGACATAACTTTTTTTTTAACCAAAAGATACTACTATTCTTTAATCATGCTTTTACTGAGTAATGGTTAATTCTGGCGTCAACTGACCTAAGCTGAAGTCCTCGATTTGATTAACCAAACCGCTATCATATGGCAACTCCACCTTAATATAATTATCGGTGAATCCCGTCATCATTCCCTCTTTCTTTGATTTTTCAAATAATACCGGCCTACTTGTTCCCAAGTGCGATTGATAGAAGGCTTGTTTCTTTTTGAGAGATAAGTTTCTCAACGCTTCATTGCGCTGTCTGCGGATATTGACCGGAACAACATCACCCATTTCGGCAGCTAGAGTATTAGCCCGCTCCGAATAGGTAAATACATGCAAGTAACTCACGGCTAATCCACTGATGAAGTCGAAGCTCTCCTTAAAATCCTCATCTGTCTCACCAGGGAATCCAACAATGACATCAACACCGATGCAAGCATAAGGCATCACGCTTTTGATCATGGCTACTCGATCAGCATATAAATCTCGCTTATACCTACGTCGCATGAGCTTGAGGATCTTATCACTACCAGATTGTAGAGGCACATGGAAGTGTGGCATGAAGCGCTCCGACTGTGCGACGAACTGGATGATCTCCTCTGTAAGTAGATTAGGTTCTATCGATGATATCCTAAATCGCTCTATGCCCTCTATCTCATCAAGTTCTTGGATGAGATCGACGAAGAGTGCCTCTTTCTTTGGTTTCATACCTTCGATGACTTCGGTACCGTTGCCAAAGTCTCCAAGGTTAACACCAGTCAATACAATCTCTTTAACGCCGAGATCTGCAATCTTGCGAGCATTCTTAAGGACGTTATCTACTGTGTCGCTGCGGCTCTTTCCTCTGGCTTGAGGTATCGTACAGAAGGAGCACTTGTAGTTACATCCATCCTGTACCTTGAGAAATGATCGGGTGCGATCCCCATAGGAGAAGGCTTCCTCAAAGGTATTGGCTTGCTCCACCTTACCCGCTTGCACCATCCCCTTGTCGGTATGCTGCGAGAGCGTATCTATATAATTGAGGATGTTAAACTTCTCTGCTGCTCCGAGTACTAAGTCAACTCCAGGGATTGCCGCAATTTCTTTGGGCTTAAGTTGGGCATAGCAGCCGATGACGACCACCTTAGCATCTGGTGATTGTCTCAAGACTTTACGCACCGCAGAGCGACATTTGCGATCCGCAAAATCCGTTACTGAGCAGGTATTCAACACATAGATATCTGCCACCTCTTGGAAGCCTACTGTACTAAAACCATGGCCCTCAAACTTGCGCCTGATCGAAGAGGTCTCCGAAAAGTTCAGCTTACAGCCCAAAGTGTGAAATGCTACCGTCTGTGGTGTTGACATAATCTCAGAATGACTGCGAAATTATGCCTAATCACGGGGTTTATCAAATCAGGCGGTTTATGGGCTCCTCATCTACTCTCTCCAACCCCTCTCTTCAAAGAGAAGGGCAGAAAAAACTATAGTTTTTTCGGGGTGAGTTGCCCCTAATCATACCTGTTTATAAATTTTCCGATTTATTTAATCACTTTCTATTATCTGGTTACTCCGCCTTAGCTGTATATCTTTAGAGGAACAAATCTCTCTCATGTATAGATACATATTAGCCCTCGTCATCGCACTAGTTACGATACAAGCTTGCCAAGAACCACATGTGAAAACTCCAGTATCATTATGGGAAGGGCTCGATGTTCTGCAAGCACCATTTTACTATGGGGTTGCTTCAGGAGACCCTACTCAAGAAAGTGTGATCATATGGACTAAAGCAATACCAGATTATCATAAGTCTGTCAATGTAGTCTGGACTCTTTCTGATCGACCTGATATGTCTAATTCATTATTTAATGGTCAACTGATGACAGATAGCCTATCGGGATACACAGCTAAGATAGATGTAGTAGACTTGGATGCTGGCAAGACATATTACTATCAGTTTGAGGCAGAGGGAAAGAAATCCCCTATCGGTCGCACGAAGACATTCCCTCAAGGAGAAGTTGAGGGGCTAAAAATCGGTGCTGTGAGCTGTAGTAATTATGAGTGGGGCTATTTCAATGCCTATGAACATCTTGCTGATGAAGACCTCGACGTGGTGCTGCATCTTGGAGATTATATTTATGAATACGGCCCAGGCACCTATGGAGACACTACGATTGGTAGGATTCATTACCCTCCACATGAGATCATTACGTTATCAGATTATCGAGATCGCTATGGACAGTACCGAGCTGATTCTGATCTTCAAAAGGTGCATCAGCAGCATCCATTTATCACGATTTGGGATGACCACGAGATCACTAACAATGCCTATACTGCTGGCGCACAAAATCATCAGGAAGACGAAGGAGACTATGGCATAAGAAGAGACATCGCTAGACAGGTCTATTACGAGTGGATGCCTATCCGAGACAATGAAGCCAATGAGCACTACCGCTCATTTAAAATTGGTGATATGGCATCCTTAATTATGCTGGATGAGCGCCTAGAGGGTCGCACAGAACCAGCGGATAATGAAGAAGAAATTAGCGACGACCAAAAAATGCTCGGTACTAAACAACTGGCGTGGTTCAAGGATGAACTCGAGGACTCCTCTACTCAATGGAAGATTGTAGGTAATCAAGTAATCTTCTCGGATATGGACTTAAGCAATGTCTATGGGATGAAGGTTAATCTTGATGCCTGGGATGGTTACCCATCTGAGAAAGAAGAAATAATAGATTATCTCAGAGAACAAGAAATTGCCAACACGGTATTCCTTACTGGAGATACGCATTGCTCGTGGGCATTTGATGTGGCTGATGATGGTGGTGAGCATGTCGCCGTTGAGATCGGAGCAACGAGTATCTCCAGTGCTAACATAGACTCTTATACTACTCAGGACTCCGCCAAAATGGCCGAGAAACGTATTCATCAAGACAACCCACATCTGAGATACACCAATATCCGTGATCATGGATATGTTGTCATTACTCTATCAGGGAATAGCGGCAAGGCGGACTACTATTATGTTGATGACCTTCGATCAGATCAGGCTAATAAAAGATTGGAGCAAACTATACACTTTAATGGCAATAGGATCAGCACACAGCAGTAGCAGCCGATTTCTGAGATTAGTTTAGGGACATGGCAGGGATAAGATGCACTGTATTATGGAACATGAGCTCTTTATAATTGTAGCTCATATATGATGACATCGGCAGTTCATCGATGAGTTGGAGTAATTCGGACTCATGACTCGCCAGCATCAGAGACCATACCTTATCGCGATTCATTGATAGGGAGTATGATACCATTTTACCCTTGACCATCATCTCATCTATAGAAGCCCGTTGATCGGGAATCATATTGATCAAGTAAGGAGTAAGTTCTGGCACTTCAAACTCCACCATATATTGCTTCTTTACTATCTCACTCTGTTCCATTGGCTAAAAAGTTCATTTCTATTCTACTTGGTATTTCTGCAGGAGTGATATTTCTAAAGTTAAACCGAACCTCCAAATTAAAAGTTTCATCAATCAAGATATTCTTAACGTCGGATAGTGAGCTGAATAGCCTTAATTCATTTTGGTTATTGAGACTGATCTGATCTTGAAAGAAAATCTCTCGATTCAGCTCTGGATTTCTCGGGGATATCGCTCGCACCGACACCTCTCTAACGATGCTCCAATCGAATGCAACGAAAGGTGCAGTAATCGTTGCCCTACTGGGCTGGATAGATCCTATCGTATTAGGATCAGCACCGTTACTTAATACCGCAAAATTAGTTGGTACCTGGCTGATGGGAAAAATGAAGGTTTCGATCGTATTGAGCCCAGGCGCAATATCAAAACTTGCCTCTGTCGTTAGCTGAAATAAGGCGTCAGGAGCATCGCTGCATGAGCCGAACACCAAGATCAATAAGAAGAAATAATATCGCATCGCCATCATAACGTATGAGAGTTATTGCTTGTTACGATGATCATGAGATAAAACTCTAAGTTTGCTCAAGACAAGACTTACTGCGATGAAGTATAGACGGTTGACACTAGAAGAACTCAAAAACCTAGAAAAGGAGTTCATCGACTTCTTAGTGGTTAATGGCATTCCTGTAGGTGACTGGGAGAAAATAAAAACGGACGAATCAAAAGCAGAGGGCTTGATCGATTCGTTTAGTGAAGTCGTCTTTGAAAAGATCATGAGGCAGATAGAGTACGTGGCGCACTATAGTCCTCACTCGATTAAGATGTTCCATTGTCAAGCCGAGAGCATCCACCTGATTGCTATAGATACCAATGCACCTGATATTGACCTCACTACTGATGCCGGAATAAAGCGCCTCAAAACCTACCCTCCCAGTGATATACAGATCTATCAATCCGCTAAGAAATATAGTCCTGATCGCGAGCAGGAGATTTTTAAAATGCTCAGTCAGGGATGTGTAAAAACTGACGGTACGCTATATAAGCTTCTTACTAAGTCTATTGAGTAGTGGAACAATCCTGATACCAAGATCATTATCCTGTCATGAGAAAATATGTGCTGATATCCTTGCTTGCTATGGTGATTATGGTAGTCCTGTATGGATTAACTACTGGTGGAGTATTAGGAGATAATCCTGTAGGGACAACAGGGACAGATAGCAATCCATTGATCGTGCCATCGGGATACGCTTTCTCGATATGGGGATTGATCTATTTAGGTTTGATCATATTCCCGATCTATCACTGGTTTAAGACTCCACAGAACCAACACAAGTTATGGGGACGAATACACTCATGGTATACCATTAATGTAGTCTGCAATGGTTTGTGGTTAGTATGTGCCTCTTATGATTGGTTATGGTTGACCGTGGCAATCATCATCATCATGTTGATGAACTTGGTTATGATCAATAGAGATATGATCAGGATAGAGGAAGTTGAGGGTGTACAACACTATTGGCTCGAAAAATTTCCCTTCAGCATTTATTTCGCATGGATTACACTTGCCACAGCACTTAATATCAGCAGTGCATTGGCTTTCTATAATTGGAATGGACTGGGTATATCCGAGATTAATTGGACGATTGTCATTATGATCGTTGCTGCAGCTATTGCTGGTCATATCGCCTATCATAAGCGAGATCGAGCATATGCAGGAGTAGTGATCTGGGCATTTATAGCCATTGCGCTGAGACACTGGGGGAGTATCCAGAGTATCTCTATATTAGCTATAGGAGTTGTAGCCTTGTTCGCTGGTATGATCGTATTGTTGAGTAGACGGAACTCTTTGTCAATGTGAGTAAGGCACGATTGAGGAATAATTTGACTTCGGATGTAGGCTCATTTATCATTGTGCTGAGCCATGAGTTTACTGCAATGAAGACTGAAGATTTCTCCTATTGTCGAAATGACAAAAAGGGATTGATATGAAAAAATAGCCTATCGCTTCAACAAAGTCTTCTTCACGTGGGTGTTGATGAAGTCCTCTTTATAGGAGTTGCCCAGGGTGATTTCGCTACCGGCTATATCAACGTAGTCTAAGCCGACTGACACAATATGTTGAGTGTTGATGATGTAGGATTTACTGATACGAGCGAAGAGTTTCTGAGGGAGTTGCTTCATAATTGTACTGAGATTCAGCGCCGTCATGTACTTGTGACTTGTGGTATGGATCATCACATAATCCTTCATACCCTTGATATATAGGATATCAGCATAGTTCACTTTATGGTACTTGCGGTCTGCTTTGACATAGATTTCATCGGCATGTAACTCTACTTCAGTAATGTCTTTTTGTAATTCTTGGAGGTTTTGGGCCTTCTCTACAGCCTTGATGAATCTGGCAAATTTGACGGGCTTGACGAGATAGTCTACTACGTCCAATTCAAATGCTTCAAGGGCGTGCTGCGGATAGGCAGTGGTTAAGATGACTGCTATCTGAGGATTTAGGCGGCGGAGATACTCCAGACCATTGAGTCCTGGCATCTCGATATCGAGAAATAGTAGATCGATATCCTCAGTGATGTGTTCATGAGCAACAATAGGATTAGGATACTCAGCAATGTAGTTGAGATAGGACAATTGATCCGCCAGTAGCTTAATGCCTTGTCGGGCTATAGGCTCATCATCTATTATTATGTAGTTCATCGATCGGGAGAGATAGCTCTACCCTAAAAATACCTTCTTTCTCCTCAATAGTCAGAGGGGCCTCTTGAGTAAATAATAGCTTCAGTCGCTTCTTGAGGTTTTCTAGGCCAAAGCTACCCTCAGCATGTATGATATCACCGATGTTATTACTACAGCTCAGGATAAGTAGATTTTGGTTTGTAGAGAGATTTATATTGATGAATTCACCACTTGCAAGAGAGGTGCGAGAGTGCTTGATCGCATTTTCAATGATCGGTAGAAACACAAATGTCGGTATGGCATAATCTTTAATATCATCTTCAGCTTCATACCATTCATAGCTCAGGCCATCTCGCCGCATAACCTCTAAGTCCAAGTAGTTTTGTAGGAATGTCTTCTCTTGTACATATGATATCCAATCTTTTTGGGCGGCATCATAAATCTGAAATCTCAACAGATCAGAAAGCTTCATGATAGACTCCGATGCCGCATCTGCCTCTGTCTTAGTCTGTATATATATGGTGTTCAATACATTAAATAAAAAATGAGGGTTGACCTGATCTTGATTTCAATGAGATACATACGGGTGGCCCTTATCAAGATGGACGAGCAGGACAGGTGATCACTCATGAGTTCGAATTAAGCGAAGGATGCTATGAACTCGAGTTGCAAGATTCTTATGGTGACGGCATCTGCTGCGATTACGGCGATGGTTTTGCTGAGATACTTGATGCCAACGGAAGACAAGTAGTTAGCCTCGATGGCAGGTTTGGCAGGTTTGATTATGTAGGATTCTGCGTCGATGGTAACGGACTGCGCATCGTAAGACAAAATCGAGATACAAAACTCAAAAGCTTGAAGAAGAAATAAAGCGAAACCGCTTTCTGGTTATTGATTTTTTTGGAGGGGCGTTAATCTTTGGATTGGCGCCCCTTTAATCTTTGCTGCCAACTCTTGGCTTTCTGGTGGAGACTCTCTTGATGTTCGTCAGGTTTGATAGATTGACATAGATCAAAGTATACATCTGCCTGATCGTATCGACCCTGGATAGCATCAATGATCCCCAACTGTAGGGCAGCACTGCAGGCAAAGTATCTTCCGTCACTGGTCCCAGTAGAAACGACCTGTTTATAGAGTTCGCTCGCTTCTGTATATCGATATAACCCTTGTAGCACCCTTGCCTTACGGTAAGAGTATTCCAGTTGATCTTCGGTAGAGAGTTCACGGATTTCAACCTTATCTAACAGATTTAGGGCTGCAGGATATCTACCGCCATCATAATACAATCTGGCCTGTAATAGGGCCTTATGCGGCATCACACCTGATAGCGCATCTTGGTGAGCTTGTTGGTCCTCACCGATGGTAGTATGACCGACTTGGAGCAATCTATGCATCCAGTGCGTATATGCGGCTTCGTCGTCGTTCATGATGAGCTCATACCAAGCCATCTTCTGGTGTGCTTCTTTGATATAGTGCCTGCCCTCAAAGTTTTCGATAAAAGACATGAAGTACTCAGCTGCCCGAGCATCACCTTGTTGCAGATACTCTGTACCGAGTAATAGCTGCAAATAATCAAATGATAGATCTCCGTCAAAAGATAAAGCCCTCACAAGAATCGCATCAGTCTGATCTGTCGCTTGATCATAGTTTTTACTTACAGAGTATCGGACAAACTCTAACGTCGGACTATGCATTGCTACGATATCCTCCTGATTGATGATATGGTAGGCTTGTTCAGGCTTCTTCTCTACATGCATACTGATGAGCGCTCTGATAGCACTGATTTCATGAGTGAAGATGTATTGTTCTGAAGGATCCGCCCGATATAGATCTTCGATTTCTTGTATCCCCTGGGCATAGTCGCCATCCATGGAAGTAAACAACTGCACTAAGCTTCGCTTGATTCCCTTGAGAGAACCCATCAACGAATGGATAACAGATAAACTCTTGTAGTTGAGCTTAAAGTCAGGATAGATAGATTGATTTTTCTTGAGGAGTTTGTTGGCTCGATTTACGTCCCAGCCAGCTCTGAGATATTCGCCAAACTTACTGCGGACAAGCGCATATTGTAAAGTGATCTCGGCTTGCGATAGTCTCCAAAAAGGAGAATTGATTTCTGCTTGCTTGATTCTCTCAAGCCTGGCATCTTTCCTCTCCTCAAATTGTGTAAAATCATCCTCCCGTTCTCCGAGAAATACGGTGAAAAAATCAATATAGTTCTCAACGTGGTAGGGCGCAAGGTTATCTGGAGCGTTTGCTTTCAACTCATCTATGATGTACTGTGCGCTATCCATCTTCAGCTGCAAGATGAAGGTATATGCCCGTTGGACATCCTGATTATAATCGAAATAAGACTGACCATTGACGTCAGATAGTCCGATCAAAAGGAACAGGAGAACTGCGTCGATAATCCTCACGCAAGAAGCTTTATTATACCTATTCCTGACATGCTATTGGCGGTATTTTATTTCTATGAGCTCCGCCGAGTTGAGGTCATTAGCAATTATGATATTCTCAACTATACCATTGCTGATGTATCGCAGCCCGACTGTATTAGGGGGACGCCACCCTTCATTGACGGCTTGAACCATGATGAAATTGCGCTTCGTTGGAGAGATCTCCAGTTCTATGATTTTAGCTTCTTTCTCTAAAGATATATCGTTATATACCCACTCTCCATTGACATTGATAGACACCATATCTCCGTCTTTTATAAGATGGTCATAGAGCTGAATTTTAAAGAATTGTGAGTCCACATATATGACATGGCTATGAGCGATGTTTACAGGGATATCTACCTCGAGCTGCTCTACCTGTTCTTTCTTTTTGCCTTCTGCATAAAACGTATCTATAGGTTTAGTTTGCACAGATTCGAGAGGTTTGCTCCGGAGTTGATCTAAGGTCTTTATGTCTTCTGCTGGATTTTCCAATAGTTCTTTTGGAGTAGTCTCAGGATAGATGATTTTGAGATAATGAGGCTCCTCTGTCAGGTGCAATACAGGCCATTTGTATTGTTTTAAAAACTGATTAAACTCGCTTACATACCCATTGCCATAACGATTCATCATAGTGAGGAGGATCACATTCTGATAATAGTATCCCTTGCCAAACAGGGCATATTCCTCAGGAACAGCAGGGTTGTTGACATAATTAGACAACTCTTTTACAATACTGTTGATATTGCCGACCAAACCTCTGAGGCTTTTAGCTTCGGCCTGTGACTCTAGGTCATTGATCGATACATTCAGCCAGTTTTTTTCTTGTTCTATCTTGGATAGACTACGGATCACAGCACTCTGATTGTCACGACCGAGGTTGCGGATTATTTTTTTGATGTCAAAGTGAATTTCACATATGGCAGTGTAGACTACCTTTTGGCTTTCATTGAGGACATTGTCATATCGGCGTTGCTCAAGCAGGCGATCATAAGACTCTACCGATGCTCTGATATTATCAAAGTAACCGACAACATCTTCGAGCCCATCGTACAGATCTTTTATAACGCTGAGTTCATTAATATTTGGGCTGTTTGCGAGCTCTTCTGTCTTAAATCGATCTGCGTTAAGCTTCTGCGAGATGTTGTGGATATTTCGCACGATAGGAGAGCTGCCGGTGGTACGAGTATATTGTCTGATCTCTTCGTACAGCTCATTAGGAGATTCATCGTAAAACCACTGCTCCGGATCGTCATAGACATTACCCGGTAGATCCTTATTGCTATAGTTATTCAATTCATAACTTGGCAGGTCGACGTATTTATTGATGTTTTGATTGAAGTTTTCGTAGATGCGATGCAATACGAGAGCACCGTGGATAGACTCATTAATGAAGTGTACCTCACGATTAATCTCTTCAACCCCATACTGAGCGCTACAGAACTCTGCGGTGAGCAAGCTGAATATAATCAGAATAGTATGGCGCATAGAGCAATAACGTAAAGCAGTGTTATCCCAATATGTTTCTGCCAGCATTCCTTTACTACCTACCTACATGAACTAATAAAACAGAAATATCAGATGGTGATACGCCACTTATACGGCTGGCTTGACCGATCGTCCTTGGTTTAATTTCTACTAACTTTTCGCGCGCTTCTGCAGATAGTGAACTAATGCCATCATAATCGAAGTCATCCTTTAGTATGAGATTCTCAAGTCTGTTCATTTTTTCAACCATCTCCTGTTCTTTGGTAAGATAGCCTTCATACTTAATATTTACCTCTGCGGACTCTACAAAGTCCTTGGGTATATCAGATAAGAACTGTTTCAACGGTTCGTGAACCTTGACTAAATCTGCCAAATGTACTCTCGGTCTGCTTAGCACAGTCTTGAGCTTAACGGATTGCTTAAGCGGTGCAGAGTCGATGTTGCTCAGCCAGCCATTGGCTTGATCTTGGGTGATCGAGGTATTGCTTAGATATTTCTCGATGCTACGGATAGCGTCTTGCTTTTTAGTCACCTCCTCCATGCGAGTGTCGAACTCCTTCATACCAAGAGCTTGTGCGATAGGAGTCAACCTGAGATCAGCATTGTCTTGGCGGATCAGGATGCGATATTCTGCTCGTGAGGTAAACATGCGATAAGGCTCCTTAGTGCCTTTATTAACCAGATCATCTACAAGTACTCCTATATACGCATCGGACCGCTTTAATATAAACGGATCTTGTTCTCGATGCTTGAGGTGCGCATTGACACCAGCCATCAATCCTTGACAAGCGGCCTCCTCATAACCTGTAGTGCCGTTGATCTGCCCGGCAAAAAACAAGTTGTCGACAGGCTTAGTCTCCAGAGATGGCTTCAGTTGCGTAGGCGGAAAGAAGTCATACTCTATCGCATAGCCTGGTCTAAACATCTTCATGTTTTCGAAGCCCAGCACCTTCTTCAAAGCTTTGTATTGGATATCTTCTGGCAGCGACGAGGAGAATCCATTGACATATATCTCGCAGGTATTCCAACCCTCTGGCTCAACGAACAATTGATGTCTATCGCGATCAGCAAATCGATTGATTTTATCTTCTATGGATGGGCAGTACCTTGGCCCAAGTCCTCTGATCCGCCCATTAAACATCGGGGAGCGATCAAATCCCTCCTTAAGTGTTTCATGAACCTCGGCTGACGTATAAGTTACGTGGCATGGGAGTTGATTAGCCAGCACCGGTGTGTCAGTAAATGAGAACTTACAGACCTCTTCATCTCCAGCTTGGGTCTCCATTTTGCTATAGTCGAGGGTTCTGCCATCTATCCTTGGAGGAGTTCCGGTTTTCATGCGCCCTGACTCAAAGCCGAAGTCTATAAGTTGCTCAGTGATTCCTTTTGCTGCACGCTCGCCGGCACGGCCTCCTCCCAACTGTTTCTCTCCGATGTGTATCAGTCCATTGAGAAAGGTACCATTAGTCAGTACCACTGTAGATGAGGGGATCTCAAGTCCGATGCTCGTATACACTCCTTGGCAACGACCATCCTTGACGATGAGTCCTGTCACCATCTCTTGCCAAAAATCAATATTCTTATTAGCTTCCAGAAGCGCGCGCCATTTAGCCGCAAACATCATCCTGTCACTCTGTGCACGAGGGCTCCACATAGCTGGCCCTTTGGACTTATTGAGCATCCTAAACTGTACCATTGTATGATCAGTCACAATACCAGAGTATCCTCCGAGGGCATCGATTTCTCTCACGATCTGTCCTTTGGCGACTCCTCCCATAGCAGGGTTACAGGACATCTGAGCTATCGTCTGCATATTCATAGTGGCTAGCATAACCTTTGAGCCCATATTTGCGGCAGCTACTGCAGCTTCGCATCCAGCGTGACCTGCACCGACTACTATGACATCATAATGTGGAAACATGCCCACAAAATTAAGCCATTAAAAGGTATGATCAATAGTACTTTGACTTTGATGACCCATATATTATGACTTGAGGTTCTATCAGTAAAGTATTTTTTAGAATTAATCCTGTTGCTGCAGCAAATAATTAAGATAATATACGTTTGATACCTGTGGTGAGAAGAGAAACTCTGGAAGCGCAGAAATAACATACTTAATGGCACAAAGTCAAGTACTGAAGACGGAGCAGAAAGCTCTGGAGATTAACCTCAACGATCTCATCTATGGCACCTTTGCTGAGATAGGAGCAGGTCAAGAGGTAGCGAGACATTTCTTTCAAGTAGGTGCCGCAGCAGGTACGATCGCTAAGACCATGTCTGCTTATGACAAGCACTATTCTGATGCCATATACGGTCAGGCAAAACGATACGTCTGTGAGGCTCGGATCTATAAGATGCTTGATCACGAGTTTGATCTCATACGTGAGCGGATTTATGAGACCAGGCCTGAAGCTAATTATTTCGTATTTGCAGATACGGTTTCGGCTATCAATTATCAACGGACCATAAAAGGTAATGGCTGGATGGGGCTGCGATTTATCCATAAGAAAGGCTCCGAACCCAGCGATATTATCATGCACGTCAAGATGCTTGATAAGAACAATCGCCAGCAACAGGAGGCCATAGGAATATTAGGAGTGAACTTGATCTATGCCTGCTTCTACTATCGTCATGATTATGAGTTGTTCGTACGCAGTCTTTTGGATGGCTTGAAGAGTCGTGTCTCTATCGACATGGTACGTACAAAGGGTGAAGCCTTTGAGCATTTTAACAATAGGTTGATAGCCCTAAGTTTGGTAAAAAATGATATTACCGAGGTAGCCATATTTGATAAGGATGGTATACCAGTACATGCATCAGAATTCCTCTATCGCAAGGAGTTGATGGTGATCAGGGGCCACTTTAGGCCACCCACTAAGGTGACTAAAGAGGCGATAGTAAACTCATTCGAACAGTTTACAGAAGAATCGGAGGATCCCGATCAGTGTATGCCTATCGCGGAGTTGACGATGGATAACCTCAATCGCTTCGGTCCGATTACTGATCAGGGCTATTTAGATCGAGTAAGATTACTCAATGCTCTGGGATTGACCGTGATCATCTCCAATTGTACCAATCATCAAAAATTGATCAACTACTTCTCTGATTATAAAATACAACGTCTGGGTATCTTGATGGGCGTACATGAACTTAAGGACATCCTAATTGACAAATACCATAGTAACCAAGACGGTCGCCTCTTAGCAGCTTTTGGTGAGTTATTTAGCAAGAACATCACCGTGTATGCCTATCCTGCCCTTGAGAAGGAAGGTGATCAGATGATATTCGTCGATAATCTGCCTGTCCCTGGAGGTATAAAGTTCTTGTATCAACATCTCATAGAGAACAAGCAGATCGTCCAAGTCAAGAAGTACAATAACGATCACATGCATATCATCCCGTATAAAGTGTACGATCTCATCTCTACAGGGGATGAAGAATCTTGGGTAGATTGTATACCACCAGAGTTAGTCGATTTGATTAAGGAGCATGGTTCGTTTGGTTACGGCAGGAAAAATGTGGATTTTGAGTTTGCAAAATCAGCAGAAGAAGATGCGAAGTATTATTAGCCTCGGGCTATTAATGTTAATGGCCATAGCTTGTCAAAATAAGCCAAAAGAAACAGTAATGCCCCAAGAGCCAGAACCAATAGACACAGATAAGATAGACTACATCATGGGTCAGTTTGAGCCAGACCAGCACGATGATTTTGTCCTAATTCCATCCCATTATGCTTCTCGAAAGGGTATGTATCTACGGAAGGAAGCATTTGAGGATTATCTTAAGATGTATGAACATGCCTCATCTGATGGCATCAAGTTTACGATTCGTTCCGCCACTCGCAACTTCGAGTATCAGCGAGGCATATGGGAGCGTAAGTGGACAGGAGAGACTATATTATCTGACGGTACCGCTGCGAGTAATGTAGAAGATTTTGTGTCGAGGGCCAAGAAGATCCTCCTATTTAGTTCTATGCCTAGTACGTCGAGACACCACTGGGGTACGGACATTGACCTCAATAGTTTTGACAATGCTTACTTTGAGTCAGGTCAGGGCCTCCAAGAATATAACTGGTTACTGAAACACGCCGCCACATACGGATTCTGTCAGCCATACACGGACAAGTCAGGCGGACGCACCGGTTATGAGGAAGAAAAATGGCATTGGACTTATATGCCTATAAGTAAAGATCTTACTGAGTATGCAGCATCCTATCTGAGTGATGATATGATCACTGGGTTTCTCGGTTCGGAGGTAGCAGCAGAAATAGGGGTAGTCAAAAATTATGTACTCGGTATAAATGGTCAGTGTGGACACTAATAAGGTGCCCGAAGATATCCGATGGAGAGAGGAGTATAGTATTCGCTCTTCGGAAGTAGATGGTCATCAAAGGGCGACGCCACTGGCAATCCTCCATCTCATACAAGAGGCATCTATGGGTAGTGCCAGGTCACTTGGTGCTTCAATTGATGAATTACAACCACTGAACCTCGCATGGGTATTGCTACGTAAGTCTTTCACTATAATCGATCGTCCGAAGCTCAGTCAGCGAGTGAGTATCCTAACTTATCCATCACACTTTGATCGATTCTTGGCCTATAGAGATTACAAGATGTATGATTTGGATGGAAGGCTTATGGCCTATGCCAGCAGTACTTGGACGCTACTCAATTTTGTGGATCGTAAGATGGCAGGTATGCCAGAATTTCTCCAAGCGATCAAGGTACATCCAGATGAACCAGTTTTGGACCCTCCCCCATCTCGACTGAGCAAAATCTCAGATATTATCCATACCGAGGATGTCAAAGTTAAATCCTATGACATTGACTGGAACGGACATGTCAATAATCTAAGCTATGTAAGGTACGTCCTCGAAAATGTCCCTAAACCTTATCGCCAGAGAGAACTGAAGCGTATCGACTTCCATATTAAGGCAGAGGCGTTCTTGGATGATGAGATACTAGTGGAGTCTGGGTTGATAGGGGCAGAAGATGGTAGACTAGCGCACCGTCTCAGTTATAATAGAGACGATCATAAGTTGATTGCTTCAGTAGAAACCTATTGGACCTAAAAAAAGGCCATAGCTTCGATAGCTATGACCTTGATTAGTTTTTTCGATATGGATTCGATATTATCCTTTTAGCTTGTATAGCTTACCTATGTTAGGTACTAAGATGGCTTCGGTTCTTCTATTCTGAGCTCTGCCATCAGGAGTTTCGTTATCAGCCACCGGCATGTTTTCTCCACGTCCAGATGCAATCAATTGATCTGCATTAACTCCCATATCTATGAGTGCTCTCACAACCTCTGTTGCTCTTGCCACACTGAGGTCCCAGTTGTCTTTATATGCCTTGCCATCAAGGATTTGCTTGTCATCAGTATGACCTTCGATGATTAGTGCTACAGAAGGATTTCCTTTAAGCATGTTCGCTAACATCTCAAGTGTTTCTTTGTCATCACTGCTTACACTTGTAGAGCCTGATTTGAAATCTACCTCATTAGCTACATCTAAGTATAAGAAGTTTTCTACTTCTTTGATTCGAGCATTGCTGCCAGACACTGCTGCATCTACATCTGCAAATGCGGAATTGATCTCCGATCTAAGGGCATCGAGTTGTGCTTGCTTATCGTCGACATTGGCTTGAACCTGGGCAATTTTAGAATCCATTTCTTTTTTTGTTGCCATGAGGTCAGCATCAAGAGATGACTTCTGCGTCGAGAGGTTAGAATTTGCTTCCTTAAGTGAGGCTATTTCAGAATCTTGGCTAGCTTTTGACGCATCAAAGTCAGCTTGTAGTTTTTCGAGTTTCATGCCAAGCTCATCCTTTTCGCCTTGGAGGGCTTCAAAAGATTTTTTGCTCACACAAGATGTTGATACCAGTGCTATAACCAATACTATTGTGATTAGGATATTTTGAGATTTCATTCTAAATATTTTGATGAAGGTTTTAACAAAAAATGTCCACGAATATATTTAACTAAATCAATAAATCTTGTCGCCAGTAGGATAAAATTGATTAACATAAAACCTTGTAATATGCATTATTATGCGAGCGACATCAACACGATGAGGATGTAGGCGTCCCGACTGTATCTCTTCATATGTATGTAGAGTACTTTTGCATTTGAATAAGGTTACTAAAGATGCTACCTTTGCGCATCTTTTTGAAAACGGACAATAGCTAACATATCATACTATGGCATTAATAGGACAGATCAGAAACAACATGTGGTTGGTGTTTATCATAATAGCACTGGCAACGTTGTCATTTATATTAATGGACGCAATGGGTCCAGGTGGCGGTGGTCCATCAGTAAGTAACTCAATAGGTAAGATTGCAGGCCAGGACGTCTCTAACCGAGAGTTCGAGTCAGCATATAGCTCACTGTTTGCTAATGCTCAAGATCCCAATGCAAGTAGAGCAGCACTATGGAACTACTTCGTAGAGCAGAAAATCGTAAACAGCGAATCTGACAAGTTAGGACTGAGCGTAGGTTATGACGAGTTAATGGACCTTCAATTTGGATCTAACTTAAGTCCTATCATTTATCAGAATTTTAGAGATCCACAGACGGGACAATTAATGACTGGACAGCTTCAACAGATCAGAAGTCAGTTAGAAGGTGGAGAAGCACTAAGTCCACAGTTTGCACAATTCTGGGGTGAGCAAGAGAAACAAATTGTCAAGGCCCAATTACAGAATAAAATGACTGGTCTGGCACAAAAGGCGATCTACACGCCTAACTGGTTAGCAGAAGCGATGTACTCAGAAGAAAATGCAACCGCTAGTGCAGCTGTTGTCAAGATACCTTTTGATGTGATTACTGCAGATGTTGAGGTGAGTGACTCAGATATCAATTCATACATCTCTAATAGAAAGAGTGATTTTGAGCGCACAGAGGAGAAGCGAGTATTATCATATGTAAAGATGGATGTATTACCTACGCCAGGTGATACACTCAATTGCAGAAATGAAATGAATGGCGTCATTGGCAGATTTGCTACGACGGATTCTGATTCATTATTCGCCCAAGCTAATAATGGTATCTACACTAATTATTATGCAAAAGCTGAAGAGCTCGATGAGTTTTATGCAGATAAAGTCGGCTCATTCGAAGTAGGTAAAGTGTATGGCCCCTATGTATTAGGGAGAAGCTTCCAAGCAGTGAAATTGTTAGACAAGCAGGTGCTTCCTGATTCTGTACGTGCCAGTCATATCTTAAAAAGAGTAACGCCAGGAAATGCGGCTCAATCTGATGAGGCGGAGTCAATCATCGATAGTTTAATGACTGTAGTCAAGTTGGGTCGAACTCCGTTTGATACACTTGCAGTTAAGTTTAGCGAAGATCTTGGATCTGGCAGAGATGGTGGAGACCTTGGATACTTTGCTCAGGGAGCTATGGTTGGACCTTTTAATCAGGTTGCATTCATAGACGGTAAAGAAGGAAATTACTACAAGGTGAAGACTCAGATTGGATGGCACCTAATCTATATCGGTGATCAAAAGTTCAATACGAGAGAGTCTAAGTACAAGATGGCTTATGTAAATGTGCCTATTGTACCAAGTAAAGAAACGCAGGATGCGCTATATAATAATATGGTAGACCTGGTTAGTGAACATCCATATTTAGATGATCTTACTACTGCCGTTGCAAGCATCGGCAATCTCGAGGTACAAACGTCTAATGAGCTTGGAGCAAATGATTACCTCATCACAGGTATGGCTCCAGGTAATGAGTCACGTCAGATAGCTAAGTGGGCTTTTACCTCTGGCACATCAGTTAATGACGTATCACCTCAGGTGTATCAGTTTCAAGATCCAGTATTATACTACAATAATGCTTATGTGGTTGCTGGTCTGAGTGCTATCAAAAAGCCTGGCATGCCGTCGGCAGCAGAAGTGCGCAATCAAGTGGAGGTAGCCGTACGTAATCAGTTGAAAGGAAAATCAATATTGGGATCATTGTCTGATAACTTAGGATCTGTAGCGTCTCAATATGGTGCTAAAGTGGATACACTCAGAAACATAAATATGCTGAACACATTTGTTCCGGCGATAGGTAATGAGCCGGAAGTTGTAGGAGCTGCTTTTGCAAGTGGTGGAGTACAAAAGATACTCGGTAATAGTGGAGTATTTGTGGTACAACCCTTAGGTAAGCAACAAGCTGGTGATGTAACAAATGTTGCATTTATAAAGAATACAGTTGCTCAAGGAGTCAAAGGCCGTGCTGCCACGGAACTACTGCAAGCACTAAAAGATAAGGTGGAGATCACTGATAATAGAAGTACATTCTATTAGTCTTAAAAATATACTCATGCATAGAAACGATCGGCAGCTTGTCGGTCGTTTCTTGTTTATGAAAGCTTTATTCCTATCCATAGTAGTTGTCGGAGTCTCACTCTTGGCATGTAAGCCAGATAACCGCATCGTGCAAGAGTATCCTGATGCTGGCATGAAAGAGATCTATAGCATCGACAAAGACTCCCTAATCCACGGCGAAAAAATAGTCTACCTCGAGAATGGTGAGTACCTCTACTCTAAGAGTAATTACAACAGAGGTCAGCTGCATGGAGAACGATATATCTATTATCCTGATGGTAAGGTTGACATTTATGAGCAGTATCGTGATGATGTGCTCCATGACACCTTAAAAACATACTATCCAAGTGGACCGCTCAAGTTGATCATGGTGTATGATCATGGCGTACTCAATGGTGTTGTTACTAAATATAGAGAGACAGGCGAGTTGATGGAGCATGTCACATTTGAAGGTAACGAAGAGAATGGTCCATTTGAAGAATATCATGAGAATGGTGAGATCCATTGGAAAGGGACCTATCGCATGGGAGAAAATGAGTACGGACTCCTCGAGGAGTTTGATGCAACAGGAGAGCCCGTCAAAAGAATGATGTGTGATGAATTAGCAATCTGTAAGACCATTTGGACTAAAGAAAATGGAGATATTGCACAGTAATGCGATTCATCTCGACGATATGTGTTTTATGCCTCTCTGTTGAAGCTCTTGTTGGGCAGTTGGGAGGAGTAGGCACTTTTGAGTTCTTGAACCTTGCTCCAAGTGCGAGGATTACGGCTTTAGGGGGTTATAGCTCGACCTTGCGAGATGATGATATCAATGTGGCTCTGCTCAATCCAGCGGCCCTAAACCAAGGAACTGCAGGCCAACTCGCTATTAATCACAATTTTCATATCGCAGATATCAATCACGGCTATTTTGCTTACGGTTTTGATATCGACTCGATAGGTCTTAATCTGGCGATAGGCGGTCAGTATGTGAGCTATGGGGAGTTTATCCGTGCAGATGCTCGGGATAATATCTTAGGGACGTTTAATGCTGCAGAGTATGCACTGACCCTCAGCGCAGCCAAGTTGATCAGTGATCGACTATCCGTAGGTACGACAGTAAAGTTGATCAGGAGCGATCTCGACGTGTATAACTCTATAGGTGTGGCTCTGGATCTGGGTGTACAATATCTTAAGCCTGATGACGGTGTGATATGGTCACTATTAGTCAGGAATATCGGTCTCCAGTTGAGTCAGTTTAGTGAGAATAGAGAATCCCTACCTACGGATATACAGATTGGATATGCCAAGAAATTGGCGCACCTGCCGTTTAAATTTTTAGTAACGGCGAGAGATTTACAGCGATGGGATATCCGAGAGTCGGTACGTGTAGAGGATGACCCTATTTTTATCAATCAGATGACCTCTGAAGAATCTGGATTGCAGGTGTTCACTAATAATCTGTTCAGACACTTAGTCTTTGGTGGAGAGTTTATCATTGGTCAGAAGGAAGCACTCAGATTGAGATTTGGATATAATCATCAGCGTAATCAGGAGCTACGGAGCAATGTATTTAGAAGTTTTGGTGGATTTAGCTTTGGAGTGGGTATTAAGCTGAAGCAGTTTAGATTGGATTATGGCCTTGGTAATTATCACTTAAGCGGTGGGGTAAATCACTTGAGTGTCATTATTGATTTAGGACATAAGGAGCGATTGTTTTAGACGTCCTGATGATAAATCAGACGGACTACTATTGAATTAAAGATTAATTAAGAACCTTTACTGTTAACTTTATCGTTTAAGTTTTACAATACATAGATCATGAAAAGATTGACGATTCTTTTAGTTATGACTTCAATAAGCCTTTCAGTTATAGCTCAATCAACTGATGATAGAACTCAACCTAACAGTAATTTATGGAAGACGCTTTCTAAGATTACTTACAAGAAGGAGTATGATGAATTCTTAGGATTTAAGATCGACAAGCCCGTTTTTGCTCAATCCGTACAGGATCTCGAAGATCAAGAAGTAGAAGTTAAAGGGTATATCATACCAGTAGAAGGCTATAAGAGTCACTCTGAGTTTATCTTTTCAGCATATCCGTACAACATGTGTTTCTTTTGTGGAGGTGCAGGCCCCGAGACTGTGATGGAGGTCGAGAGCACTGTACCTGTAGAGTATACGGCCGAACAGGTTACACTTAAGGGTAAACTTAAGCTCAATCCCGATGACATCAACAGACTCATGTATCTATTAGTTGATGCTCGACCAGTAGAGGAGCAGTAATCGGACCATAATCACACATATTTTTCCCATTCGCTAGCGATTAAGTCTTACCGAGCTTTGTCTGCTTGTTAAAAATTATGAACTTTATAATAGAGCTCATTTTTTGAGTAATCTAAAAATTATCACACATACAATCTAAATCATGAGTATTGTTGAGTTGAAGGTCCCTGTAATTGGAGAGTCAATTACCGAAGTAACGTTATCATCTTGGTTAAAGGAGAATGGGTCATTTGTAAAGTTAGATGATCCTATCTGTGAGTTTGAGTCTGATAAGGCAACATTAGAGTTTCCTGCTGAGGCAGAAGGTAAGTTGATTTACGTAGCGGCAGAGGGGGATGATTTAGAGATCGGAGCAGTAGTAGCTAAAATAGATACCTCGGCCTCTAGGCCCTCATCATTAAGTGAGGAGAAGAAAGAAGCACCAGCAGAATCGGCAGAACCAGCAGCGCCTGCTGAAAAAGAGGTTGAAAATACAGGAGCCGTTGAAAGTACGGGTGAAGTAAAAGAAATGAAAGTCCCAGTGATCGGTGAGTCGATAACTGAGGTGACCTTGTCGTCTTGGCTTGTTCAGGATGGTGACTTTGTTAATATAGATGATCCTATCTGCGAGTTTGAGTCTGACAAAGCAACTTTAGAGTTTCCTGCTGAGGCATCAGGTATAGTAAGACATGTCGCTGGAGAAGGAGATGATCTCGAGATTGGCGCACTCGTTGCTAAGATTGAGGTTGGGGAGAAAGCTGCAGCACCCGCACCTAAGGCGAAACCCGCAGCCAAGGCTCTAGAAGTTGCAAAGCCGACGTCTGACAGCTACGCCGCAGGACACCCATCACCATCTGCGGCTAAGATCCTGGCAGAAAAAGGTATGGCGCCAAGTGATGTACAGGGTACCGGAGTCGGAGGTAGAATTACCAAGCAGGATGCAGTAGGTGCTGCTCCGGCCGCTCAGACTGCGAGCAATGATGCTCCAAGCAAAACATCATCTGTAGCGGCGGCATCATTTGCCCGAACGACCAGAACAGAGAAGATGTCTCGGATGAGACGCACTATAGCCTCAAGATTAGTAGACGCTAAGAATAATTCGGCCATGTTGACCACATTTAATGAGGTCGATATGACTAACATCTTTGCCCTCCGTAAGCAGTACCAAGAGATATTCGTCGAGAAGCATGGTATCAAGTTAGGATTCATGTCTCTGTTTACTAAGGCTTGTGCCCAAGTACTCATGGAGATGCCTCAAGTCAATGCTATTATTGACGGAGACCACTTGATCTATCACGATTATGCGGATATCTCTATAGCTATATCGACACCTACAGGATTAGTAGTGCCACCAGTTCATAACTGTGAGTCTTTAGCTTTTCATGAGATAGAATACAAGATTAAGGAGCTTGCTGGTAAGGCAAGAGAAGGAAAGCTTACCCTCGATGAGATGAAAGGGGGGACCTTCTCGATCACCAATGGAGGTATCTTCGGATCAATGATGAGCACGCCGATCCTTAACAAACCACAATCAGCTATACTGGGGATGCATACCATTAAGCAGCGTCCAATAGCAGTAGATGGCAATGTTGAGATTAGGCCTATGATGTATCTGGCATTATCTTATGATCACAGAGTTATCGATGGTAGCTCTTCTGTTTCCTTTTTGGTCAAGGTCATAGAGTTGCTTGAGGATCCTGTTAGATTAATGATGAACATATAATTGCATGACATTACAAGAGTTTTTTGATGCCTGCACGAATAATCCTGAGATCATAGGATTCTATTTCATAGCGCTTCCACTTACGGCCTTCTTGGCAAGTATATTTGGTAAGGGCGAAGGGCATCTATCTCCTTGGAAGTATCTCTATTCTGTACTCGTCTATGGCGCCACTATCCCTGGGATATTTGCGATAGTATTGAATGTATATTTATTCTTATTTGAGCGTCAGCCCATCATGCAGAGTAACCTCTATACACAGGTGCTACCTATCATGATCATGATCTTGACGCTCTGGTTGATTAAGCGAAATGTACCATTTGAGTTCATCCCAGGATTTAATAAGATTTCTGGACTCATCATGGTTATGCTTGCGATTATTGCGGTGATGTGGTTATTAGATCGCACACGCATATTCGCTGTAACATTCCTACCATTCCAGTATGTAATCTTACTCTTAGTAGGATTATTGGTTATGGCCAGATTAGGACTTAAGAAGTTGATGTAGAGATCGTCTCACGATTATTCCTTAGTATAGCATATCAAATATGTGTGATATGCTACGTACGCTGCTTTTTGTTTCTCTTGTTTTGAATGCTTTATGCATTACGGCACAGTCTGTTCCTGAAGCTCCCCTTATCAAAGAAGGAGAAGGTCCGTTTTCACAATTAATCATTCGTGGAGCAACCTTGATCAATAGTACAGGAGCACCGCCTATAGGCCCAGTCGATATCGTTATCGAGGATAATATCATTAAAAATATCCAAGTGGTGGGATATCCAGGTGTAGAGATTGACTCGAGCAGGAGACCTGCCTTAGAGTCTGGTGGTCATGAGATTGACGCTCATGGAGCTTATGTGATGCCGGGATTCGTGGATATGCATGGGCACATCGGTGGTAGATGGCAAGGTGCGGGAGGTGAGTATGTATTCAAACTATGGATGGCACACGGCATCACAACCATCAGAGATCCATCATGTGGCAATGGACTTGACTGGGTGCTCAAGCATAAGAGATTAAGTGAGTCGGGCGAAATTACTGCACCGAGGATTGAGGCATACACAGTATTTGGCCAGGGTTCTGAAGATCCGATCAGCACACCAGAGATGGCACGCAATTGGGTTCGCCAAAACGCTGCTAATGGTGCCGATGGTATTAAGTTTTTTGGACTAGCGCCAGATTTATTTGCCGCAGCTCTTGATGAGAATAAAAAGCAAGGGTTACGCTCAGCTTGTCATCATGCACAACTCGAAGTGGGTCGATGGAATGTCCTACACTCAGCACGTGCGGGATTGACCAGTATGGAGCACTGGTACGGATTGCCAGAGGCGCTCTTCGATGATCGTACGATACAGGACTATCCGCTTGATTATAATTATCAGAATGAGCAGCATCGCTTTGGTGAGGCAGGTAGATTGTGGAAGCAGGCGGCTGAGCCACACTCAGACCATTGGAATGAAGTGTTGGACGAACTCATTGACCTGGACTTTACCCTTGATCCTACATTTAATATATATGAGGCCAGCAGGGATCTACATCGAGCACGACGAGCAGAGTGGCACGAGACTTATACAATCCCGAGCTTATGGCACTTCTATCAGCCGAGTAAGATATCTCATGGATCTTACTGGCACTACTGGGGTACAGAGGAGGAAGTCAACTGGCGCCAAAACTATCATCTCTGGATGACCTTCATCAATGAGTATAAGAATCGTGGAGGGCGTGTAACGGCTGGTTCTGACTCTGGATTTATATTTCAGCTGTATGGCTTTGCTTATATCAGAGAGTTGGAACTATTGAGAGAGGCAGGATTTCACCCTCTTGAAGTGATCAGATCCGCGACCTTAAATGGTGCCGAAGCATTAGGACTCGATGATGAGATCGGAAGCATTGAAGTAGGCAAAAAAGCAGATATCATCATTATAGATGAAAACCCTCTTCAAAATCTAAAAGTGCTATATGGTACAGGTGCGATCAAGTTGACCGAGGACAATGAAGTCGTGAGAGTTGGAGGAGTCAGGTATACAATCAAAGACGGCATCATCTATGATGCTAAGCAGCTCCTCGCCGATGTCAAAGCAATGGTTGATGCAGAGAAAGAAGATTCAGGATGGGAACTGAAGCAACCAGGTATGAGATAGTACTATCGTTATGATACTCGCCTTTGTGAGAGAAAGTATCACGCAGAGTCGCAGAGCACACGAAGAGGGTAGACAGCATGAGTGCAGTAGTATGGATGAAACCTTGGCGTCTTAGCGAGAGAAAATATAGAACCTACTTATCAGCCAGTCTGAATCCAACCCCATGAACATTCTCGATGTGCACGCTGTCATCAGGGGATAGATGTTTGCGCAGTTTGCTGATGAATACATCCATACTACGACCGAGGAAGTAGTCTTCTTTACCCCACACACGTTCGAGTAAGTCCTTACGAGATACGACAGTGTTCATATTGAGATAGAGCTGTTGCATTAACTCACCCTGTCGTTGCGTAAGCTTCTTCACCTCGCCTTTATAATCCAGTGTCAGATTTTTAAAGTCAAAGGAGGTTGAGCCAATATTGACGATTTGATCCAGATCGGACTTAATAAATCTACGCTTGAGGAAAATGTTGATTTTTAAGATTAATTCCTCAATGCTAAATGGCTTGGTGATATAGTCATCAGCACCAATAGTCAGGCCTTTTATGCGGTCCTCCTTCATGGATTTAGCGGTGACGAATATGATTGGGACTTGAGTATTAAGTGCTCGCAGCTTTTCTGCTAATGCAAAGCCATCCATAACCGGCAACATCACATCCAGTACACACAGGTCGAAGGTGTCTTTCTTGAATGCCGTAAGGGCATCCGCACCAGTAATATAATGATGCACATCATAACCCTCTTCACTAAGAGCATCGTGAGTTAGGAAGGCTAGTGTTTCGTCGTCTTCGACATATAGGATTTGATCACGCATGGTTTTGAGGTATTTGTATTGAGAATGTGGAGCCCTCACCCAGAACAGAATCAATGGATATATCCCATCCATGGGCTTTACAGATATTTTTCACGTAGTACAGTCCAAGCCCAAATCCTTTCACATCATGGACATCTCCAGTTGATACTCTATAAAATTTTTGAAATACTCGATCGAGATCATCCCCTTTCAACCCGACACCATTGTCTTTGATATTTAGGATCAGCTTATTCTTTTTTTCGCTGATATTGATCAGTATATCTGGAGCGGTTGCACAGTATTTGATAGCGTTGTCGATGATATTGTAGATCACATTAGTGAAGTGGAGTCGGTCACCGATGATGGTTTGATTGCCTAACGATCCTTCCTGTAGGATCTGAATTTTCCCTGGGCTGATTTTGAGACTTTCGCCCTCGACGATTTCTGTGATTTCATCCACGAGCTGGAGAGGTTCAAGATTGAGTTTGAAGCTATCAGATTCTAATTTGGCTAGACTAAGGACTTTCTCCACCTGACTATTGAGGCGTTTGTTCTGATCAGAAATAATCTCGGTGTACTTCTTGAGTTTGGGATTTTGACTTAAGAGCTCATTTTTTTTGAGATAGTCAGATGCTATCTTGATGGAGCTGATCGGCGTCTTAAACTCGTGCGTCATGTTGTTGATGAAGTCTTTCTGTAGTTCTGATAGACGCTTCTGCTGCAGGATGACCCACATGGCATATACTAAGAATGCAAGTGACAGAAAGGTGAAAAAGCTAAAAGCAATATTCTGCCACATATTACTTAGCAGGAAGCCTGTCTGCCCAGGAAACTTCACAACGAAATAGTAAGTGAGATTGTCAAAAGTCGGTAATACGCCTGTACGGTCTTGAGACTCTTCGAGATTATCCATCTTACAGTATGAACCATAGACTAATTCTTGCGATTGGCAATCATATATGGCAAACTCGAAATCCGTGTTAATGGCTCGCTGACCAAACTCTCTGATCAGATAGTCTTCAAGGATGTTAGCGTCTATGTTATCATTGATATTGACGGCATAGTAGTTAGATGACGTACGTTGAATCAGATTTTGCTTAGGTAACTCAGACTTGTTGAAGTCTGCAATCTTTTGTGCTACCTCTAATAGGGCTATCGTGACAGTCTGATTAAACTCTGAGTCTTTGAGGTTAAAGGCTCGCTTCAACCAATAAGCCTGAATGAACAACACCCCAAAAATGGATATCGCTCCTAATATAACGAGCCGTCGTATCAGATAGTTAGGCATAATTCAAAGATGCACTACTAATGTGATGAGTTTGGCGGTAATATGCTTGGTTAACAGGGCATTAACAGGTAAAGAAGACGCGGCAGATAAATGAGACGCTACAGATAAAATCTTTTTAACTTGTCCATACCCATTTTCAGCCCTATGATACGACTGTTTCTTCCATTAGTACTTTTAATTATATCCTGTTCCGAAAATGATGATGTGGTTAATTCTAAGCTTCGAATTTCCAATCATTCGGATATAGGGGAATTAGTTTATGAAAATGATGTATTAATAAAAGCGGGTAGAGACTCAATAATCTATAATGGATCAGGTCAGATAGAAAAAATTGTGAGTAATTCTCTCGGCCCATTGATCCCCGAAAGATGTTTTGTAATCGAAATTTCTCCTGGACAATCGACAGAAAGGTGTGATGAAAGCAGACAGTTGTTCTCAAATTATATGCTATCAATTGAAGTTCATGCTGATTTTACAGACTTATACCTTGACTCTCTCTGCTTTGCCAATAGTATAGGAATTGGTAAGGCGTATAACGCACTACTTGAAAGGTATTATTTTAACAAAGACGATCGTTTAGATTCAGTTGTTCAATTCAATTTTTTTGAGCAAATTCAGGATGTTAGGTTTGGGACGTTCCATTACATATATGGATCAGATGACAACTTGGAAATTGTTCGACATTTTGGTGGAACTACTAATGGTGTTTTTGGCCGTGACCTAAATGGAATTTTATTGGACGAACTGATTTATTCAAAATATGATTTCGGGAATAATCCGAATAATTTACTAGACAGGAAGGTTGCCGCAATAGTGCCTTCAATTGATTTTAGAGATTTTTCAAAAAACAACGTTGGGGCA
>CAYPWL010000002.1:0-100971 GCA_964414425.1 uncultured Saprospiraceae bacterium | reverse complement strand
TTTCTCTTGATCAATCTACAGTCAATGAGTTTTTGTATTCATATATAGAATGTGAGTACCCAACATTCAGACAAAATCTAAGCAATAACCAATTTTTGGAATATTCAATAGATTATGATTTTTAAGAAAAGCTACAGACCATAAGCTTTCAATTTTTCAAAACTTTTGAAATTTAGTCTTATCAAATAGCTAAGTGTAATACCTTCGGCATATGCAATGGGCTTCGATTATGATCCTGCTACTTTTAGTTGGTTTGACTTTTGGTCAAGGCAATAATCCATTTGATATACAGTCAGATGAAACGGCGGTTGAACCTATAGAGACGGAGCCAGTTATTGACCCAGCCGCTATTGATTTAGATAATCCCTTTAGCATTAATCCTATTGTAGTAGTGCCGACCCAGCAGGCACCAGAGACGATCTCTCCTAAGCATAGTGATGCTAGATTTTCGATGCTCACCATGATCGTATCTCTGCTCAGTCTAATCATTATAGCTTTTGGGATTAGTAGCAATCGATTGCGCTTCCAGAAATCCCTGCAGTCCATCGTTAATGCGAGCCAGCTAAAGGGGTTGAAGCGTACAGATAAGACCTATTTCAATATTCAGAATATCCTCCTATACATAGCTTTTGTGTTAAATCTGAGTCTATTTCTTTACATGATAGGGGATAGATTTATTGAGGTGCCTTTCGAGTTAGATTGGTATTATGTATTAGCGGGAGTGATCCTCATATATGTAGTTAGACATACAGTACAACAGATGATCGGCTTTACGTTCCCCTTCTCCACAGCATCTAATCTTCATAATTATAGCTTGATGATCCACAACTCTATATTGGGAGTGATCCTCTTGCCGCTATTGATTGGCTTACAATTTGGACCTGAATCATTTGAGGGAGTGTTTATATATATTGGCATAAGCGCTGTAATCTTAACTTACGTGATCCGCCAGGCAAAAGGCACCCTATTTGCCTTGAACATCACTGGCTTCAGTATCATTTATTTTTTTATTTATCTTTGCGCCGTCGAAATAGCACCTGTCTTAATTCTTTTAAGAGATCTGAGCGGGTGAGTTGTCAGTGTAAGGAATAAATAAGTTGATGTCCGCAGAACCGAAAGCTCAGTCAGCCGAAACTTTTAAAAAAGTCCGGACAATACTCATCTCTCAACCAAAGCCGGTTAGATCACCGTATTTTGAATTAGCCGAAAAATGGGACTTACAGATTGATTGGAGACCCTTCATACATGTAGATCCAGTCACTGAGAAGGAATTCCGAAGAAATAGAATTAGACCTGACGAGTTTACAGCGATTATTTTCACAAGTAAGAATGCTATTGATCACTTCTTCAGCATCTGTGAGACGATACGTTGTAAGATGTCCCAGAGTACTAAGTATTTCTGCCTGACTAAAGCTATCGCCGACTATCTACAGAAATTCATCATATACCGCAAGCGTAAAGTCTTCATCGGGGAGCGAAAGATTGCTGATCTCGAAGCTTCTTTTATGAAGCACAAAGAGAACGAAAGATTCTTGTTGCCATGTTCTAATCTTGGAGCTACTGATGTGGTCAACTATCTCACCGAGAAGGAAATCGACTTCAAAGATGTCATGATGTATCGCACTGTGGCCAGTGATTTATCAGATCTTAGTGATGTGACGTATGATGTACTGGTATTCTTCAGTCCGTTAGGAATTGAGTCACTCTACGAGAATTTTCCTGACTTCAAGCAAAACGACACTCGCTTTGCAGTATTTGGTAAGAAGACGAAGAAAGCTGTAGAAGATCGTGGGCTAAAGATCAACATAGAACCCACTTCTGATACGCCATCTATGACTATGGCTATTGAGAAATACCTCAAGCAGTCTAACAAGTAAAATGTCGTAACTCTTGGGCAGCAGGTTACCAGCACAGCTTGAGAGTATCAAGACAGCACTACATGGGGACAAACCCGGTAAATCTTCACATATTAAGTTGGCTGCGACCGACCTTGGTCGTTTTGATAAGTATTATGAGCCGAGATCCGATGCTCACCAGGCCGCTGTACTACTATTGTTGAGCAATAAAACTGATAAAAGTCAAATCGTTTTTATGCGCAGGGCCTACCACAAGGATGATAAGCATAGTGGACAGATTAGCTTCCCTGGAGGACGCTTGGAGCAAAGTGATGAGAGCCTATTGGCATGTGCGCTGCGAGAAACCCATGAGGAAATCGGGATACCCCAGGATAAGATACAGGTGCTTGGAGAACTAAGCCCTCTCTATGTTTTTGCTAGCAATCACATGGTCCAACCCTACGTGGCATACTTCAATGAACCAGAGAATATAAAACCTAATCATGAGGTCGCAGAGGTCCTATTTGGATCTATACAGGAGTTTATACGAGACGGGACTTCAAAAACAATACTTGAGACGCACAGAACTATACTGCGAGACGTTCCTTATTATAACTTAGAAGGTCATATCCTTTGGGGAGCTACTGCTATGATCCTTACAGAATTTTTGGACATAACAAGAAATATATCATTTTGATGAAACTACGTTTATTCATATTACTTGCAGTCCTACTTTTTGGGTCTAACCTCTTTGGTCAAGAAGAATGGACCTTAAGAAAGAATGAAGGCTGGATTAAGGCTTACACCAAAAAAAATGATTGGACCAAGTTTGATACATATCGCATAGAGGCCCAGATGGAGGGCGAAATCTCCGCTTTATTAGCCGTGTTTAAGGACTTTGATATATACCCCGAACTGTTTGACGGCATTGACGAGGTTGCGACATACGTAGATGAGCCAAACAAGTATGTGAACTACATTACCGTCAATACTCCATTTCCAGTTAAGGACAGGGATGGCATCTATCTCAATGATATGACATATGATGAAGAGAAAAAATTGCTGAGCATAGATGTCTCATGTGTTAACGAAGACTACAAGCCAAGTAAGAAGTATATCCAGATAGCTCAGTGTCAGGGCTTTTGGAAGATCACCCAACTGCCAAATGGATATATAGATGTGGCACATCAATTTGTGTTGGACCCAGGAGGATTTGTCCCAGCGTTCATTATTAATTTGCAGACTGTCAAAAACCCTATTAAGACTTTCAAGCTTTTGAGAGAACTCATAGTATTACCTAAATATCAGAATAAACAATTCGAAATCTTGTCGAAATGAAATTAACCATACTGCTCCCTTTCGTACTACTGTGGTCATGTCAGAATACCACAATTAATGCGCCTGAAAAGCCAGAACCGACAGAAGAAGTCGCAGCATCAGATCTTCCTCTATCTAAGATTAATCTGCCAGAGGGTTACGCCATCGATATCTATGCTGACGATGTCGAGAATGCCCGAGCCATGGCCTTATCGCCCACTGGTGTATTATATGTAGGGACAAGATCCAAAGGTGATGTATATGCGCTTAAGGATACTGATGGAGATATGATTGTCGATGAAAAGCATATACTGCTCACGGGAGGCATCATGCCTAATGGCGTAGCCTTTAGAGATGGAGATTTATATGTCGCAGAGGTTAACCGATTATTGAAGTTCAGTGATATAGAAAGCCGTCTTGACGATCCTGGTGAGCCTGAAGTATTGTTTGATGGATATCCTACTGAAAAGCACCATGGTTGGAAGTTTATAGCTTTTGGTCCTGATGGCAAGCTATATATTCCAGTTGGGGCACCATGCAACATCTGCGAATCGAAAGATCCAGTATTTGCGTCTATCACAAGGATTAATGCTGATGGTACTGGTATGGAAGTAGTCCAATCGGGTGTGCGTAACACAGTAGGTTTTACATGGCACCCTGAGACGGGTGATCTGTGGTTTACAGACAATGGTAGAGATATGTTAGGAGATGATGTTCCGGCATGTGAGCTTAATAGAGCTACTGCTGATGGGCAGCATTTTGGATATCCATACTGTCACCAAGGGGATTTATCTGATCCAGACTTTGGAACTAAAGGGGACTGCAAGGACTTTGTAGCGCCAGTTCAGAACTTAGGGCCACATGTCGCACCACTCGGTATTGAGTTCACCCATGGTACTCAGTTTGAGGCTGATTATGGAGAGACGGCATTTATGGCAGAGCATGGCTCATGGAATAGATCAAAGAAAATAGGATATAGAATAACCACTGTATCACTTGATGAGGATCATAACTCTGAGGGGTATGGAGTATTTGCAAGTGGATGGCTGGATACAGAGACTGATGAGGTCTGGGGTAGGCCAGTAGATATAGAATGGATGGCAGATGGTTCGATGCTTGTTTCGGACGATTTTGCTGATGTAATCTACCGAATTAGTAAGAAAGGATAAATTATAATTAGTCTAAATAGAAATTCGATCATTCGTGATTGAATCTCTCACCGCAAAGAAATCTCTAAGCTTAGTATCTTTGCGCCGATTTTTGACAGCTATAGTATCAATATGCATACAAATCACAAGTTCTTCTCTCGATTTAATTTAGTTCTCGCACTATCATTATTTACACAGATGGCACATGCCCAGTCAGCAGAAGGTGGCAGTGGTATTTTTGTGATAGGTATCTTGATTGTGGTCGGAGCATTAATACTGGTAAGTGCCGTACTTACGCTCAGCCAAAATTTCTTATCCATAGAGGCCACTAAGAATGGTATTGATATTGATGGTGAGGACAAGGCGCCTTCGCTAAGCTCACTATGGAAAGGTGCAGGTCCTGACTACACTAATGGGGCTAATATCATAGAACTCAAGAAAGGTCATGATATCTTACTCAAGGGCAAGCCTACAGGAGCACCTGTCAAAAAGAACGTAACCAGATTTTCGGTTAATCCTAATAGTTTCAGAGGGCTGTCACCTATACCAAAAATTGTTGTAGAAATAGGAGATGAAGTAAAAGCCGGAGATACGATATACTTCGATAAGAAAAATCCCGTCGTCAAGTTTGTGGCACCAGTAAGTGGCGAGGTAATCGAAATCAATAGAGGAGAAAAAAGATCTATCACTGATATCGTAATTCTTGCTGATAGTGAGATGAAGCATGCGCAGTTTGATCCACCAAGTATCTCAGAGGCGAGCAGAGATGACATCGTCAGTTACTTGTTAAGTACTGGAGGGTGGACGCTTTTCAATCAGAGACCATACGATGTGCTTCCAGCACATGATGCCGTACCGACTAATATTTTTATCAGCACATTTGACACAGCACCACTATCACCTGATACAAGTGTAGTGTTAGAAGGGCGTGGAGAGATGTTCCAAAAAGGTCTTGATACGCTCAATAGATTGACAGAAGGCAAGGTATTCTTGGGGCTAAGTGCGAATAGCGATGATGCTCCTCATGCAGCCTTAACAGCAGCTCAAAATGTAGAGAAGAGATGGTTTAAAGGGAAACATCCAAGTGGGAATATAGGTGTGCAGATACATCATACGGCACCTATAGGTTCAGGCCAGACAGTATGGACTCTCGGAGTGCAAGAGGTTATCACTTTAGGTGAATTGATGCACAAAGGGATCTACAACGCTCGTCGCATCGTTTCAGTTGGTGGAGCTAATGTCATAGATCCGGGTTACATAGATACTTACATTGGAGCTAATATCGGAGACCTCATTAAGGATAACATAGAAGGAGAAAAGAACAGGCTAATTGACGGCGATGTGCTCAGCGGAGCGACAACGTCAGCAGAGGCGTTCCTTAGCCATAGGAGTGATCAGATCTCAGTGATTGAGGAGGGTGATTACTATGAGATATTTGGATGGTTGCTACCTATTAAGGCGAGACCTACTATATCCAAGACATTTCCGAATTTCTTGTACCCTAACCTTGAGTTTGACGGGGATACTTGTACGCATGGAGAGCAGAGAGCATTTGTGATGAGTGGGCAGTATGAGCAAGTCTTACCGATGGACTTATATCCTCAGCACTTGTTGAAGGCGATCATGACTGGAGATTTTGAGCAAATGGAGGGCTTGGGTATTTACGAGCTTTCTGAGGAAGATGTCGCACTATGCGAATTTGTATGTACGTCTAAGATGCCTGTTCAGGATATACTGAGAGGAGGATTAGACATGATGCGCGAACAAGGATAACAACCGATTAAGATAAATTATAACTAAGTCCTGATATGGGTTTAATAGATAAAATAAAAAGTTTAGAACCAGACAAGAAAAAAAGACCATTAGCGCATACGGCCTATGATGCTTTTTTCACTTTTTTGGCAACACCCAATACGGTTACTAAGAGCGGAGTACATGTCAGAGATGGTATGGACTTGAAGCGCACTATGGTACATGTGGTATTGGCTATGCAGCTATGTTATGTGTTTGGTACCTATAACATAGGTCATCAGCATTTTGTAGCGATGGGTGAGTATCTGGGCTTCTTGGAGGGCTTTCATCTTAAGCTTGCTCATGGACTGATTAAGTTATTACCAATTTTTGTAGTGACTCACGTTGTCGGCTTGGGTATCGAGTTTTGGTACGCATCTAAGCGAGGACATGCTGTAGAAGAAGGCTTTTTGGTCTCTGGAGCATTGATACCATTGATTATGCCACCAGATCTACCTATTTGGATCTTGGTATTATCAGTAGCATTTGCTGTAATCCTTGTAAAAGAAGCCTTTGGAGGTACCGGAATGAATATCTGGAATGTAGCCCTGATGGCTCGACTCTTCGTATTCTTTGCCTATCCCACTACGATATCAGGAGATGATGCATGGGTATCAGGATTTGAGCATGTGAGAGCAGGATATGCTGCAGAATATGGATGGGCCCATAACCTATTCAATGGATTATTTGGATGGATGGATCTCGACAAGTTTAGTGGAGGTCAGGTCGTCGATGGATTTACAGGTGCCACCCCATTAGCCCTTGCGTATCAAGGTGGATGGGATGCGGTTACAGCCGTCTACTCCGAGTCACAGATGTGGTGGGGTACGATACCAGGCTCAATCGGAGAGTCCTCTAAGCCACTCATATTAATCGGTGCTGGATTCTTATTAGTAACTGGTATAGCCAGCTGGAGAATCATGTTGAGCATGGTAGTAGGAGCAGGGTTGATGGCAATGATACTCAATGCTTGGGATGCTACACCATTTATGACCGTGCCGTGGTACTATCAGTTCTACATGGGTAGTTTCTTTTTTGCAATGGCATTTATGGCAACTGATCCAGTTACCGCAGCTTCCACTAATGGAGGAAAGATCGCCTACGGCTTCTTAATCGGATTTATCGGTATGATCGTACGGGTACTGAATCCTGCATATCCTGAAGGATGGATGTTGGCCATTATCTTCATGAATACGTTTGCACCATTATTAGATAGAATGGTATTGAATCCACATATCAGTAAAAGAAAAAAATTAGCCCATGCGTAGTAATACTTATGTGATCACATTTGTGATGATTATGACCGTGGTAGTTGCATTGGTCTTATCTCTTATGGCTACAGGATTGAAGCCGACTCACGACAAGAACGAGGCGATCTTTAATAAGAAGGCGATCCTTGCTGCTATCGAGACAGAGCTGGGAGATGATGTAAAAGCCGATAAGCTTCCAGAAAACGAAGTGCTTGCCATCTTCAACGATAAGATTGTACAGACAGTAGTTGACTATAATGGTAATCCTGTTAGCGCTGAGGAAGTCGAAGCAAGAGGATATAAAGGAGGCCAAGCTGAGAACGTCGACATGAAGAAGGAAAAGAAGAAGCCTGCCGAGGAAAGAATTTTCCCAGTATTTACTTTTGATAACAATGGTAAAAAAGTATACATCGTTTCTATTAGAGGAAATGGGCTGTGGGATGAAATCTGGGGCAACATTGCCATTAAAGATGACTTCGAGACTGTTGTGGGTGCATCATTTGACCATCAGGGAGAGACTCCAGGATTGGGAGCAGAGATAAAGGACAATCCAGCATTTAAAAAACAATTCGCTGGTAAGAGTCTGTATGATGAATCAGGAAATTATACCTCTGTAGTGGTTAGAAAAGGTGGAGCAAGAAACGAGTTATATGAGGTTGATGGAATCTCTGGCGCAACGGTTACGGCTGATGGAGTATCTGATATGCTATACGCAGGTATTCAATATTATCAACCATTCTTTAAAACACAGAAAAAATTATAATGGCTGAAACTACTGTAGAAAAGAAGGAGCCTTTATTCGCTTTCGGAAAGAAGGAACGAAAGCTATTAACAGATCCGCTCAACGATAATAATCCAATCACCGTACAGGTACTTGGGATATGTAGTGCACTCGCAGTTACAACCTTGTTATTCCCATCGATTATTATGGCGATAGCGGTTGTGTTTGTATGTGCATTTTCTAATCTATTCACCTCATTATTGCGTAAGTCTATACCTAAGCAAGTGCGGATGATCGTGCAGTTGGTGATTATTGCCACATTAGTAACAGTGGTAGAGCTATCACTTAAGGCATTAGATTATCCTACATATAAGCAGCTTTCTGTATTCATCGGATTAATCATCACGAACTGTATCGTAATGGGACGTCTGGAGGCATTCGCCATGGCTAATAGTCCTTGGAAAGCATTCCTTGATGGTGTAGGTAATGGATTTGGTTATGGTGTGATACTAATTGCTGTAGCATTGGTTAGAGAGGTATTTGGTAAGGGAACATTTCTTGCCGGTACTCCGATCGAATGGAAGATTATTGGTCCTTCCACTGAATATGCGATCAACACCTTGGCCGATGGTTCATGGTTTGGTTGGTATCAGAATAATAACTTGATGGTACTTCCAGCTGCTGCCATGTTCATCATAGCGATTATGATCTGGATACACAGATCGTGGAATCCTAAATTAGTTGACATTTCTTAAATCATAGAATAGTGGAATTAGTAAACGTATTTATTAAGGCGGCATTCATTGAGAATTTGATTCTCTCTTATTTCTTAGGGATGTGCTCATTCTTGGCAGTATCCAAGACTTTGAAGACAGCATTTGGATTGGGTCTTGCGGTGATTTTTGTATTGGTGGTGACTATGCCTATCAATTGGTTGATCAGTACCTATCTTCTTGATGAGGGAGGAATCCTTGGATTAGATCTGACCTTCTTAAGATTCATACTTTTCATTGCGGTAATTGCATCTATGGTGCAGCTCGTAGAGATGGTTATTGAGAAATATTCTCCATCATTATATAATTCACTCGGTATATTCTTGCCACTGATTACAGTGAACTGCGCTATCCTCGGTGGATCACTATTTATGGTATCACGGGAGTATAGCTTTGCAGAGTCAATTGCGTTTGGTGCAGGTGGAGGATTCGGATGGTTCCTAGCAATTGTTGCTTTAGCAGCCATCAGAGAAAAGATAAAGTATAGTAACGTGCCAGCACCTCTCAGAGGATTAGGTATGGCATTCTTATTGACAGGATTAATGGGTATGGCTTTCTTAAGCTTGCTCGGTATCGACCCTGCTTCATTTTAGTGAGATAGACATTTTTCTAAAGGAAAATTAAAATATAAACCATGCTTTCTATTATATCAGCGATTGCCATATTCACCATAGTGATACTGGGATTGTCGTTCATGCTGATGTATGCTAACAAAAAGTTAGTACCACAGGGTGATGTCAATATCATAGTCAATGGTGACACCAGTAATCCTCTAAAGGCTAAGCCAGGGAGTTCATTACTCAATGTACTATCAGACAAGAATGTATTCTTACCATCCGCTTGTGGGGGTGGAGGAACGTGTGCGATGTGCGAGTGTCATGTTGACGCAGGCGGAGGCGACGTACTTCCTACAGAGATGAATCACTTAACACGTAAGGAGGCTGCTGAGAATAAGAGATTGGCATGTCAGGTCAAGGTGAGAGAGCACATGGAGATCAGAGTACCTGAGGAGGTATTCGGTATTAAGAAGTGGGAGTGTGAGGTAATCTCTAATTATAACGTAGCGACCTTCATTAAGGAGTTTATTGTGAAATTGCCTGAGGGTGAAACGCTTGACTTCGAAGCGGGAGGATATATACAAGTTGATGTGCCAGAGTGTGTCGTAGATTACTCTAAGGATATCGATATCACGGCACACCCTAACTATCATGATTCTCCTGATAAGTTTCAGAAGGATTGGGATCAGTTCAAGTTATGGGATCTTAAGATGAAGAATGAAGAGCCGATTTTCCGTGCCTATTCTATGTCTAATCACCCAGCTGAGGGTAATATAGTTTCCTTGACGATTAGGATTGCAACCCCACCATTTGATAGAGTAAAAGGTGGATGGATGGATGTCAATCCTGGAATCTGTTCGTCATATGTATTCAGCCGTAAGCCAGGAGATAAGGTGACGATCTCAGGACCATACGGAGAGTTCTTTATAAAGGAGACTCAAGCAGAGATGCTATACGTAGGGGGTGGTGCAGGTATGGCACCGATGCGATCGCATCTATACCACTTGTTCCACACATTAAAAACTGGCCGTAAGGTTACCTTCTTCTATGGTGGACGTACTAAGCAAGAGTTATTTTATGTAGAGGAGTTTAGAGAGATAGAAAAGCAGTTCCCTAACTTCCGCTTCGCTGTTGCTCTTGATAATCCACTACCAGAAGATAACTGGGTGCTTAAGAAAGATTTAGATGATCCTGAGGGTGATGGCTTCAAGGGCTATGTCCACCAAGTGGTGATTGACGAGTTCTTGAGCAAACATCCAGAGCCAGAAGAAATAGAATTATACTTCTGTGGACCTCCTATCATGAATCAGTGTGTTCTCACAATGGCAGATGAGTGGGGTATACCAGAAGAGAATGTTGCCTTCGATGATTTCGGAGGATAAGAACTATAGCATACGTTAATAATGTACAGAGCCATTCATGGAATCCCATGAGTGGCTTTGTTATATTGAGGAAGTCTTAACAACTTAACTTCCTCTATGGCCTACAATACCCGAACTCTTACGAATAAGGATCAACAAGAGCTACATATACATCACTGGTCGGTACCACAGCCAATCGCTCAGTTGGTTATAGTACATGGATTTGCTGAGCATGGGTATCGATATGAGCATGTAGGCAGAGCACTGAATGAGGCTAATATCGAGGTATATAGCTATGATCATAGAGGCCATGGGAAGTCTGGAGGACTACAATCTTATGTGGATCGATTTAAGGACTATACTGATGACTTATCAGCCGTGTTACACGCTTATAAGCCTAATGGCATTCCTCAATTCTTATTCGGTCATAGTATGGGAGGCTTGATCTCGGTCAATTATTGTGTTAACTATGATGAAAGCACTGATTTAGCAGGACTAATTACATCTGGAGCTGCGCTAAAAATTGATAAAGACCTCTCTCCTGTTCTTCAGAAGCTTGCCCCACTACTCAGCAAATTATTACCCAAGCTGAAAACTGAACCACTCGAGAAAGCAACTCTTACACGGTCGCCAGAAGTTCTTGATGCTTATATGAAAGACCCATTGGTCTATACGGGTGGGATACGGGCGAGATTAGGAGCAGAGTTGTTAGCAGCGATTAAGAGAACAGATGTAAAGTTTGACCAATTGACATTACCCTATCTGGGTATGCATGGCATGGCAGAAAAAATAGCAGACCCCGCTGGTACTAAAGAATTATATGAACGCTGCCAGTCAAGTGATAAGACCATAAAGCTCTACGAAGATTTATATCACGAATTGGTCAATGAACCTGAGCGAGAGGGAGTAATACAAGATCTGAAGGACTGGATATTAGAGAGGATAAAGTAAAAGAACAGACTATGGCATATCTATCTATTGAAGAGGACTTAGCACAGTTCAAGTTCACGATGAACTATGATATCCAGTGGGGCGATATGGATGCCGCTCAGCATGTAAATAATGTCAATTATCTCCGATGGGGAGAGAGTGCGAGAATCGGTTATTTCGCCGAGATGGGTATGGATCTATCTTTCAGTGAAGGAGTCGGTCCTATCCTGGGTTATCAAAATTGCAAGTACATATTTCCCATAACGTTTCCTGATACGGCTATAATCGGGTGCCGTACGATTTCAATAGAAGAGGATAGGTTCACTATGGAGTGTAAAGTGTTTAGTCGGCGGCATCAACGAATCAGCGCCATATCTAAGCAGATCATTATACCATATGACTATCAGAAGCTCTCAAGAGCTATGATGCCAGACGAATGGCGTATTGCCATAGACAGAATAGAGGGTAAAGGAATATAGAAGTATGTCTCCCTTATGCGGTCGGAGATAATAGTCTAAATGATTTTATAGACAACATAGGAGCAAAAACATACTCGTACAAGCCCACTAAAACAAATGAGTAAAAGACGTTGCCTAAGAGCGTATTTCTGAAGAAAGGGATACCGGCCTCATAACAAGCTAAAAGTCCCGCAGAAGTCTTAGGATACATCGTACCACTCATCCACACACCAAAGTTGCTAATCAAGAAGAATACCACACCTGCCACCACACCAGTGAATGCAAGTCGACCCCAAGAAGGCTTACGCATAATCTGATAAGCTAACAATCCTGCTACAACAAATGAGAGATATACCCAGAGATCCCCAAATACTTGGAAGCTCTCATAGTACTGAGCATAAAACACATTGTTCAGGATTATATCACTAACCCATAATATAATTAGAGGAATGATCCACTTACTCATGCCCTTGAAATAGCACGCTCCAAAAATGGCTACCGCGCCTATCGCACTGAAGTTAGGTAAGATCGACTCTCCATCGATCAAGAATAAAAATCTTGTACTAATACCTACGAGTATTAGTACAACAAGTATTAGTGCGTTTAAAATGGATTTATCCATAATCTTGATTTATCATGCAAATATGCTTAATTAACTTATAGTACAGCTAGTAAATTATTCCCAATAAACTGGATCTGCACATTTACAAACTTCATGAAGGGTGTCGAGATATTTTTTATCGACCTCCGTACGCTTGACCTTTAGTGTTGGAGTTAGGATGTTGTTCTCTATGCCCCAATCTTCATTGACCACCATGACATGTGATATCTTTTTATACCCAGGCAGGTCTGTATTAGCTTTATGGAGTGTATGGGAGAGAGATTTACCCAGCTCATCTTTGGACTTATTTTTACCGATTTCTGATGGAACCACAAGGGCTATCGGTTGTGGTAAGCCCAAACCACAGACACAGATCTGTTCGATATCCATATTATCAGCAAACTTGAACTCTAAAGGGGCAGGGACAACATACTGCCCTTTAGCAGTCTTGAAGGTATCCTTAACCCGTCCAGTTAGATATACATATCCATGTTCATCTACTCTGCCCTGATCACCGGTGTGCAACCATCCACCCTTGAGCACCTCTTCAGTCTTTTCAGGATTTTTGTAGTACCCGAGCATATTCCATGGGCACTTAGTTTGTATTTCTTGAGTATCTGGATCTATGCGTACCTCTGTACCATTATAAAACTGGCCTATTGATCCAGGCTTGTCGATATCAGCAGGCATAAAGGTTGCGGCACCTAAATTTTCGGTCATTCCATACCCTTCGCTGATGGGCATGCCGAGCGCTTTCCACCAGTTTTTGTCTTGCTTAGACATAGGTGCAGCACCTACTAATATCACACGTGCAGCGTCGAGTCCGAGTCCTTTTTTAATCTTATTTTTTATAAAACCTCCGATAATAGGTATGGCGGTTAATTTATCAAGCTTCTTCTGTGGCATCTTAGCAAGTATACCAAGTTGGAGTTTGGTATATATCCGAGGGACACCGAAGAAAAGAGTGGGCTTAGTATCTTGTAAGTTGGCTGCAAAGGTGTCTAAGCTTTCGGGAAAGGATATCGTTCCGCCCCAGTAAAAGCTTTGGGCCTCGACAGCCATACGTTCTGCTATATGGTTGAGCGGGAGATAGGAGAAAAACCGATTGTTGTTCTTCTCCATCTGGAGATTATTAGTTTCTATGGTATGCTCAGTGGCAGTCATTAAGATCTGGTAGGTATGCATGACTCCTTTAGGAGTACCTGTAGTGCCCGAGGTAAAGACTATGGTCCATAGATCTTCAGGATTGGGAACTGGACTATCTGTGATGGGCCCATGTTTATCAAGGATATCCTGCCAGTCAGTGCCTCGATCTATAACGGCTTGGTTAGCATATTGAGGGAACTTAACTACGGGCATTTCTGCAGGCACCCCAGCTTTCATCATGTCCCAGTTGTCCAGTTTTCCTGCAAATAGCATCTTCACATCTCCGATGTCAAGCACTTCGCCGAGGGTGTCTTCTGTTAGTGTTGCGTATAGTGGCACCGATACGTGACCAGACATCATAATGGCGAGATCAGCGATGATCCATTCTCGGCAGTTCTTAGAGATCAGACCAATGTTAGAATTTGCAGGCAGATTTAGAGATTTAAGATAAGCTGCAACTTTGCGCGCCATCTGCCCTACCTCCGCATAGGTATATTCTTCCCATTTCGACCCAAAGGGTTGTCGCAGATATACATCATTAGCATTGGCCTTCTCCAAATCATAAAAAGAATCAATTAACACTTTGACAGTCTGAGACATATAGCACGGCTTTTTTGTACAGTCTAAAAATATAAATTTGAAGTAGAACAGGGCAGAAAGATTAAAGTTATAGATTGCGAGCATTGAACAAATAAATTATGGCATTTAGTCGTGCTGAAGATTTAAAGCATATACCTGGGAGAAAAAGGAATTATCCTTTTCATGACTTCAGGCCATTTGTTAGCAATGCCTCAAAGTTCTTTACAGAATTTAAAGGCATCTACGGTGACGTTTTTAAAGTCAGAATTGGGCCGTACATGCAAGTGGTACTTGGAGGTGTGGATACTAATAAACAGATCCTCGTCAAGGAGTCCAAGAAAAGCCAGAGTAAAGAAGCTTGGGAAGCGGGATTAGGGGACCTCTTTCCTAATAGCCTCATGCTCATGGATGGAGACGAGCATAAGTATCATCGGGGTATCATGCGTGATGCATTTAAGAAAGAGCCTATGAAGGGATATCTCTCCCTCATGCCTGATATAATACAGAAGGAACTGGGCAGTCTACCTGTGGATGGACCTAATCACATGTTTCCCTTTTATAAAAACTTGACCTTAAGTCTAGCTACTCAAGTATTTTTTGATATCAGCCCAGATAAAGACTTGACTAAGATCAATCATGCCATAACAGATATTGTAGCCGCTGCTATTGCCTTACCGATCAATTTGCCCTTTACTAAGTATCGCAGGGGTATCAATGGACGAAAGTACCTCAAGGGATATTTTGCATCAATCATACGAGATAGGCGAGACAATCCCGGTGATGACTTATTTAGCAAATTCTGTATTGCTAAGAGTGAAGATGGCGAGTCATTTACTGATGCAGAGATCATAGATCATCTCATATTCGTCTTAATGGCTTCGCATGACACCACGGCGATCACCTTGACTTGGATGAGCTACTTCCTGGCTAAGCATCCCACATGGCAGCAGCGAGTACGGGATGAGATCGGAGATGTAGATAGTAGTCAACTTAGCTTAACAGATCTCAGAGCGTTTACGGTTCTGTCAGATGTACTTAAAGAGACACTGAGGATACATCCTCCATTGACCCTGGTCGCTAGAAAAACTTCAGAAGCTATGGAGGTAGAAGGTCTAACGCTACCTAAGGATACGATGGTGGCCTGTTCGTTTCAGCTATCGCATAACGACGAGCGAGTATGGAGCAATCCAGATCAATTTGATCCAGAGAGATTCAGTGCTCAACGTAAGGAACATATGAAATGTCCGTATGCCTATGCACCCTTTGGTGCTGGACCTCACCACTGTATAGGGTATTCTTTTGCAGAGATGCAGATTAAGTTAGTGATGATTCAATTATTACAGGGATATGATCTCAGCTGTGATCCTGGCTATGACGCACCAGTACAAGATGTCCCACTGAAGATTCCGAAGGATGATCTGCCGTTAAATATTTCTAAACGCTCAGTGCAGTCATAATACATTAAAGATTGCAGAGGTTCTTCTTATCTAAACCTCTGCATATAGGCGCATAATTACGATTTCCTAACTGCGAAATTTTTTAATCTATGCGCTACCTATTGATTATATCGGCCCTTACCTTATTAACCTCTTGTCAAGAAGAGACATCCTTAATGTCTTCCGATATTTCGGAGGAATTAGGCGGTCGTGATTGGCCTGACATAGATCCATTATTGATCCCGCATTTTATCAATTTTGAAGAAGAAGCCTTAGAACGAGGTATAGATATAGATCTGAGCACTTCTGGCATCACCGCTGTCATCGAAGAAATTGATGAAGAGGATATTGCTGGGCGGTGTTCTTATGGGGTTCATCGATTTAGTTTTAGGGATATAATTATTGATGAAACCTTCTGGGAACTAACTTCCACATTGAGCAGAGAGTTTATCATATTTCATGAGTTAGGACATTGCTACTTGTTTAGAGATCACAATGAGGGTTGTACTGATCGTGGCATCTGGGAAAGCATCATGAGAAGTGGCACCTTAGAGGGTTGTAGGGATTCCTATAACAATAGAACTCGAGAAGCATATTTAGATGAGCTCTTTGAGCTTGAAGTGCTCTAAAACCAAAAAAGCCTAATCCGCAGACGCAGATCAGGCTTTTTATCGAATATATAGATGGGTTTATAACTTGGTCATTTTGGAAACTCTTACTTGGTCTCCATGAGTGATCTCATAGATATAAATACCTGTCGACTCGAGATCACTGTAGTCTACTATGAAGCTGTTCTTGCCAGCATCAAAATATGCTGACTTGCTCACAAGCTTATTCATAGCGGTATCGTATATGTTAAGTTCTACTTCTCCACCTTCTGGGATACTGAACTCGATAGCTGTACTCGACGCCCACGGGTTAGGGGCATTCTGAAACACGGTAAAGTTTTGTCCGATGACATCATTCGCTTTTTCTAAGCGTAGCTGATATCGTCCATGCTCTTGATATAACTCAGAAGGCATGTGTGATGAGTTAAATGCAAAGGCTATATCGTCATCATACATACGCTCAAATGTCGCTCTGAATATGACGTCTCCAGCTTTCACAGCTTTTGGCAATAACTCATTCCAACTGATTGGTATCAGGCCTTCGTCAGCACGAGTATCATTGTAGTGCTCAGTAGTCAAACCAATATTATTGGTTCCAACCTTCATCAGTTGGAGGAGCTCTGGATTATACTGCAGCGTCGATTGCAATCCGAGGATGTCTATATCAGTCTTCGCTTTAATGTTGAGTTCTACATATCGACCCATCTCTACTATCTCATATTCCATAGTGATAGACTCACTACTGCGCTGATCGGCCTCTAAATAACTTTGATTGACATCACCCATCTTGATGGCGTTAAAGTTGAATGTCTCATCACTGTTATTAAGGATAGTTGATAGCCCAAGGATCTGACCATTTTCAAATGGATCAAATGGATCGATAAAGCTGATCGCCTCAGGAATAAATGAAAAACTATTAGCCGTAGTAAATTCTGTCGAAGACCCTAAGATCAACCTTCTTATTTCGATTAAATCACCAGCATCGAGTAAACCATTGAGGTTTACATCTCCGGCTATAATTTGGTATGGACTATCGAGTTCATCCAATCCTAATAAATGCTGTTGCAGTAGGATTACATCAAGGGTAGTAATGCCAAGCAGAGGATTGTTATCGAGTACTGGCGTGATAACGAGATCTGCCCCGACAGGAATACTATCAAACTCGAAGAAGCCTTCCTTATTTGTTGTTGCCGAAAGGCCTGGAAGATTTTCGATGACGACTTCAGTACGATCAAGTGGAGCTCTATCCAAGTGTCTCACAAAGCCATTCACACTGGTTAATCTACTATTATTTGCCATTGGGGCAACATTGCAAGCTGCTCCCGTAGTGTCTATTGTTACCATGGTCATACAGATACTGCTTAAGCCATTACCATCAGTAACTCTGAATTGTACCATGGCTTCAGTGCCATCGGAGCAGTCGAAAGTAATTTTATCCGTGCTGAACGTATCGACGGTCATTTTGCGAGCAGAGAATGTAACATTTCCATCACATGCATCGAATGATCCTACATTGAAACTTGATACGGGCATGCTTGCTTCGCTAGTATTATTTAGTGATACATCCAGGGCACCATAGCATATAGCCACAGGGTTAGTATTGTCTCGAGTAATTACGGTTAAAGACTTAGTTACGGATGCGCCATTGAAGTCATATGAGCGAATCGTTACTGTGGAGGTATCTGCTACTCCGATAAATAGCGTCGTATCGTTGCTTGGACTGTTAGTTGTAAACGGAGCTACAATCTCGAAGTTGAGGGTGGGCTCTGAGAAGCAGCCATCCCCCATACTGATGATACTCAACTCGGTTATAGGTACAGTTATAGAACAGTCATCTGGATCCAAATCAAAGATTAAAGTATCCTGTACAAATGAAAAATCTGCACTGGTTGTGTCTGTAAATGTGATCGTCTGAACTCTGGTGTATTCGACCTCTTCGTTATCACATGACCACTCAGTTACGGTCCAAAATCTATTGTATCGAACAGTGTTATCTCTTATCGTATCTGGCGGCAGATCTTGGAATCTTGCTCGCACTCTACACTCTCTAAAGTTGTTACCAAAAAATGATGCGCCACTACCTGTCGGTACGCCAAACGGGTATAGAGTCGTAAGAGACAGATCGTCAGGATCATTGCCAACTAAATCTAAGTCTGGGGCAATAAGACTGCCATCAGCATTAGTAAAGGATGTGAGCAGGTCGCATGAAAAAGTGAGATCTCCAGTTGGAAATGAAATATCACTTTCTTGGAGTCTTCTTACTCTTATCTGCTGTGTACAGGTATCGCTATTACCACTATTATCGGTAGCTCTAAAAATGCGATTAGCAATAGTCGAGATATCATCTTCATCAGGAGTGCCACAAGCTGATTCGAAGTTCAATAAGACAGTTTGCACTGTGTCAAGATCGCAGTCATGTACTTTTCCTCCAGTCTCTCTGAAGAAAAAGAAATCAATACAAGACAGTGTCGTATCTGTACAAATGATCTCTGGAGCGATTTTGTCCTCGAGATTAATCATCGCCCAGGCTCCTATGCCACCGCTACTGTTCATCGCACATCCTGACCCGGTAATTGTAACATTGAGTGTCTGTCCGATATGCTCAGGGAGGAGCGTATTGTTAAATACTGTATCTCCTGATGCTGTGACTACTATAGGATTATAAGTAAGCTCTGGCAGCGCACCTGTGATGAGATTGCGTGCTGAGCTTGTATCAATGGTCAACTGACAGTTAGAACCTAAACTCAAATTTACGGTGAGACCTGCAAGCGTAGAGTCACAAGCAGTTTGCCCATATATATCTGTGAGGCATGACAAGTATAGCAGTAACCATACTGGTAAAATCGTTTTCATCTGAATAGCCTTATAAAGTCATCTAATCAAGTGCTTGAAAGCACCTATACTTTACTGCTATTTTTGGGAGTTTGTGCGAACACAAGCACAAATATAATAATAAATTGTAATATGTTAACTTCTTTGTTGATTGAATAGAATAAAACAAAAAAGGCTGTTGAAAAATCAACAGCCTTCTTCCTTTATCTATAGGTTCTCTACTTCCCTGGACTTCGATGCAAAAACTCATTATAGAGTAGGGTATGTCTACTCTCTATCGGAACATTCCAACCATTAATGAAGAGATGTGTGATGTCCGTCTTCATCTCAAATGGATCTCCTGTACTGACGAACAAGTTAGCTACCTTACCTGCTGTGATGCTGCCATACTGATCCTCAAGACCAAAGATTTTAGCCGGATTGATCGTGATTGACTTGAGGGCCTCCTCGACACCCATGCCATATGTCGCAGCGAAGCCAGCATTGAATGGTAGGTTACGAGCATTCTCGGCATCATCAGTTCTAAGCGCTACTGTGACTCCGGCTTGCTGCATGATGCCAGCATTGCGATAGTTGGAGTCATATCTCACATAGCTTCGGCCAGGTATGCTCAACACAGGACCTGTAATTACGGGTATGCCAGACGCAGCCAATTCCTCAGCTACTCTCCAGCCTTCCGTTACACCTGTAAAGATCACGTTGAGGTTTTTATCGCTGACCCACTCAATGGCATTTTTGATATCTTGATCCTTGTTGACTTCTATCATCAAGGCAGTATTCCCTCTATATACATCTATGAGTGCATCGTACTCAGGCTGGTAGGTTTTTGGAGCGCTTGTACTTTGAGTCCCTTTGGCAGAGTCAATCTTGGCATAAGTACTTAGGTTAGCCCATATATCATTGAGGTTCTTCATGGCTTTCTCTTGCGCCTTTTTGATATCCTCGTCTGATCTTCTATCTCTACGTCCACGTTTAGCCGATGAGGGGAAGTTCATTGCAACCCCTTTAAAGCCTGCATACATGTCATTAGGCGTATAGCCATGGAGATTGATGAGTGAGGCAGTCCCTGGGAACAGCCCACCTCGAGGTGCAGCAATAACAGAAGTCACCCCATTAACTCGAGTGACTGGTATGGCTACAGCATTTGGATTCACAGCAGTTAGCGCTTTCATATGCGGTATGAAATCTCCAATCTCATTAAAGTCATTCGTCAGAGATACGGCCCCGACTTCTGACATCCCGAGCTGTGTTCCACTATTCACGAAGCCTGGATATATATGATGAGCACCACAGTCTATGATGGTAGCATCTGTAGCGAAGAGATTTGTACCTACCTCTATGATCTTACCATCGTCGATGAGGACGTCAGTATTCTCTTTTATGCCATCTGTTATGGTATGGACGGTAGCATTTTTCAATAGTGTCTTACTGTAGGTTGACTTGGCGATCTGCTGACCAAACGCAAGCTGATAAGCAAGAATGATGACTATACTTATTATATATCGTTTCATAATTGTTGGGTCTTAATGGTTGCTAAAAAATTCTAAGGCATCCTGCATACATCTATCCTCCTCGTGATGTCCAGTGCTATAATTGGTGAATGTTGAGATGTTTTCCTCTGGATCTATATTAATCCTCATATCGTCTGGATCATTGATATCAAATCTGACAATACCATCGACAATAGTCTGCTGCGGTATGGCATAGATAGAGAGTGGGTGATTGTCAAATATGGTAATATCTCCATCTTTGCCTACCTCTATGCTACCTACTCGATCATCGATGCCTAACTGGATAGCTGGATTGATGGTGATTAACTTTAGGGCTTCATTATCTGAGAGTCCACCGTATCGTTGTGTCTTAGCAGCTTCATGATATAGGTGTCGGATCAGTTCACCAGAATCAGAGTTGATGGATGTCACCACACCATTTTCAGTCAGGATAGCGGCATTATAAGCCGTGCTGTAGTATACCTCAAACTTGTATGCCCACCAATCAGCGAATACCGATGCCATAGCACCATACTCAGCTAATTCGGGGGCAACTTTAAATCCTTCGTTAACATGTTGGAAGCAGATCTTATCAACGCCATAATCTCTGAGTACGTCGACGAGCATCAGGATCTCATCCGCACGATAGGAGTGGCAGTGTACGATGATCTCTCCTCTCAATATATCTGCCATCGTCTCCATCTTTAGATCATATGATGGAGGCGCTGCTGCCGCATTAGGATTCTTATTGTAGTTATCCCAAGCTTCCAAATATACTTGTGCTTTACCAAATGATTGTCTAAAGATCTGCTCAACACCCATACGAGTACGAGGTACGATGTCGCTGCGCTCACCATGGACACGCATTGGATTCTCCCCAAGAGCAAACTTGATCGTGCGAGGTGCATCGACCATCTTCATGGCTTCGGGATTGTATGTTCCCCATCGATGCTTTATAGTCTCGCATTGACCGCCGACTGCATTAGCCGAACCGTGCATAGCATGTGAGATGGTTACTCCCCCAGCGAGGGCACGATAGATACCTATGTCATAAGGATTGATTACGTCTCCTACATCTACATTGGCAGTGTTAGGATCAGTTGCTTCGTTGACTACGTCGAGTGCGATATGGCTATGAGCATCAATGATACCTGGCATCACATATTGGCCCTCGGCATCTATAGTTTTGATATCACCAGATACAGATAAGCCCTCGCCTATCTGATCGATTTTACCATTACGGATCAAGACATCGGTGTCTTCAAGTACGTCACCAGTGATGGTAATTACGGTGCCACCAGTGATGAGGATGTCGCCCTGCTCCTGAGCAAATATTGCTGTGCAGAAGCTCAGGGCTAGTATTGTGGATATAAGTTTATTCATGATTGGATTATTCAGGTGAGTCAATTTTTTCGCCAGTCAATTCAAAGCTGCCGAAGTCTGGTATAGTTACAGTACCCTCGAGTGAGTCGTCTTCTAAAGTGATATCATTGGATACCGAAATAGAGAATCCTCCATTGTTAATGGTAAAGTCAAAAGTGGCATTGTTGCCATTCACTTCTACATCTGTTGCGTCAAATGTCTCACCGGGAGCTTGATTACTATTGATCGTTATTTCATAGGTGTCACCGCTTTTGACAAAAGTCATCTTGCCCTGAGGGCTCATACCTGGTATGTCAATACTGTAAGAGTAGGTACCTGAGAAGTCAACCTCTACATCACTATCTCCAGATTTCTTCTTCTCTTTCACTTTTTGCTCAAAGAGCTCTCCCTCTATGAAGACCTTAGATATCTGTGTCTTTTCTTTAAAGAGCGTATCCGTAGTAACAATGAGGTTTGCGGCCTTGCCATTAGCAATAGAACCTGTGATCTGATCTATGTCGAGTGCACGGGCTGCATCTATAGTTAGCGCACTTAGCGCATCGTCAAAACTCAATCCATGATCTATCAGCCTCTTAACTTGACTATGGATCTCTTTACTCTTGACATCGACGAATGAGAAAGCGAATGGCTGGTTAGCTTCAGCGAATCCTGCAGCTTGCGAGCAGGCAGCTGCGATGCTTTCCTTTTTCTTTTTGAGCAATGATTTTTCTTCATCCGTCATCTCCTCATCATCCGTATCATCCTTATCGGGTAGATCGAGCGAGAAGAGCACAGGCTGCGAGTTGGTCTTGAGGATAGACTGCACTTGTGGGGCAGCCTTAAGCTCACTTAAGAAGATACTGAAGCCTAATTCTTGTTGCAATGTGAGTGCTCGACTTACAGCCAGCGTTGAATTGGTCTGAAAGTAGATCGGCAAGGAACCGTCTGTCGCTCCATAAAGCGCTTTAGTAGCGGCATCTTGACCTCCTCGCTTTCTATTCAACGGATTTTGATTATAACTTTTCTGGTGTTGAGCACCTATTTCGGCATTTTTATAGAGTTCTCTGAACTTGGCCATGACTCCGATAGTCGTTGCGGGGAATACTCGTGAAGCCCCTTCGAACTTAGCATATACAGACATATCTTGGATTAGGACACTTTGATCAAAGTCCTGACCTGACAGACTAATCACTGACCCCATGCCAGGTAACATACCCTTTTCAGGCACCGAGTGTGCTACAGCGAATCCTGCTTCTCTCAGTCCTTTGACTGAATTATCAGAAGATGAGTATTCTGAGCTCATACTCTTCTCTGGTGTGATGCCTGCGACATCATTAGGGGGATAACCTGGTCGATCTACATCGACACGCTCGTCATCATCAGCATTGCGGATACCCGCATGTGACAATGTGGCTATAAATGCAGGATATACATGTGCAGAATCAACATCAATAACTTGGGCGCTAAATGGTACGGTTACTGATGGGCCAACTGCTGAGATGATCCCATCGGTCATCACGATGGTACCATAATAAGGTGTAGCGCCAGCGGAGGGCGTAATAAATGCGTTAGTAATTGCATAGGTGTCTGTTACCTTAGGCAGTTCTGACTGCGCCATAAGGCAAACGCACCATGAACAACTCAGATAAAATAGGAAGAGTTTCTTCATAGGATGTGTTTGTATTGGTATACTGATTAGCCCAAGGTACTATGTTCTAATAAATTAGGGGATCTCGAGTTGGGGAATATTAGTTCTATTAGCAACATATTAAAATAAAATGTAATTTGTAATTTGCAGACAATTACGCAACACCCACGAATTAAGCACCGATGAAACATATCCTCTTATTACTTAGCCTCATGATGTGCTCCTTAGTATCTATCGCACAGGAAGATGGCTTGGTTAGAGATTGGACTACCGAAGTTCTGTCAGAGATGACTGTAGAAGAGAAAGTGGGTCAGCTATTCATGATCAGAGCCTTTTCAAAAGATGACCCCGAACATATCAAGTACGTCAAGTCCCAAATAGAAAACTATCATATAGGAGGGATTTGCTTTTTTCAAGGAGATCCACTCAGACAAACCCGGCTGGTCACTGAATATCAAAAACTATCCAAGCAGCCCTTGCTCATCGCTATTGACGGAGAGTGGGGATTAGGGATGCGATTTCCAGATCAAGCCATTAGTTTCCCAAGACAGATTACTATCGGGGCCATCAGGGATGACCAGTTAGTGTATAGGATGGGTAAAGAAATCGGCCGACAGTGCAAGTTGTTAGGGATTAACGTAAACTTCGCTCCAGATGTAGACATCAATAACAATCCTAATAATCCGGTGATCAATATGAGATCATTTGGCGAGGATCGTGATAATGTTACTGCCAAAGCCTACTCGTATATGCGAGGCATGCAGGATGTGGATGTGATGGCTTGTCTGAAGCATTTTCCAGGTCATGGAGATACAGATGTAGACTCTCACAAGGATCTACCGATTATACCTCATAGTCGTGCACGTCTCGACAGTATAGAGCTATATCCGTTTAAGCAACTAGTTAAGCAAGGAGCCACATCAGTAATGGTCGCCCATCTCAATGTGCCTTCATTAGATAATCGAGAGAATCGACCGACTACGTTGTCTGGTCCAACTATAGTTGATCTGTTGCGCAATGAATTAGGCTTTGATGGTATCGTCTACACGGATGCTATGGAGATGAAAGGGGTTACAAAACATTTTGATCCAGGTGTAGCTGATTTAGAAGCGTTTCTGGCGGGCAATGATGTTATTCTCCTCCCTGAGGATATTGCTCAAGGATATGCACGTGTATTGGAAGCGGTGAATAATGGCAGGATCTCCATGGAGCGTCTCGACGAGAGTGTCTACAGAATACTGAGAACTAAAGAAATATTAGATCTGCCAGGTAAACGCATTTGGACGAATGCCACTAATATCTATGATGAAATCAATAGTGATGAAGCCATAAATATTAAAACAGAAATCTATGAGAAAGCACTGACTCTTGCTAATAACAGTGCAAACATCCTACCGATACAAGACTTAAAGAAAAATACCTATGCTAGCGTTGCATTAGGCGCTACAGAGATTAATGCTTTTCAAAAGAGACTTGAGTCTTATGTAGACGTGGATCATCATAAAATAGCCAAGGATGGGTCATCTGCTGACTATCAAAATGCACTCGAAAAGCTGTCAAGCTATGATCGTGTGATCGTCAGTAGCCATGATATGAGTTGGTACGCTCGCAATGACTATGGTCTTAATGAACAACAGATTAAATTCATCAATGACTTATCTGGACGTACTGAAGTCATCTATGTACTCTTCGGCACACCATATGCATTGAAATGGTTTGAAAATATACCTACCGTAGTAGTTGCTTACGAGGACAATGAACTCAGTTATGAAGTAGCAGCACAAGCACTTTTTGGTGTAACTGCCATCAGTGGTCGCCTGCCAGTGACGGCATCTGCAAAGTATCCCGTAGGTCTCGGACACAGTATTGCATCATTACAACGTATAGGATATAGTAATCCTGAGCGAGTAGGGATGGATTCAGATACCTTAAGCATGATTGCGGATCTCGTCGATGAGATGATCAAAGAGAAAGCCGCACCAGGATGTCAAGTACTCGTTGCCAAGAATAATAGGATAGTATATCATCAATCGTTTGGGCATCATACTTATAGTAAGCAGCGAGCTGTAAAAAACACAGATGTATATGACCTCGCTTCAGTGACTAAGATATTAGCAACTACCTTGTCCCTTATGCATTTGGATGACCAAGAACTATTTGATGTAGACTCTCCCATAAAAGACTACATCCCTGAAGAGCAGAATAGTAACAAAGCTGATATCAAATATGCTGATATACTTGCTCATAGGGGAGGGCTGATTAGCTGGATACCATTTTACAGAAACACCCTAAATGAAAAGGGAGCGAAAAGACCCTCTCAAGAATATTATGGTAAAGTAAAATCTAACGAGTTCCCTCATTTTGTAACACCTAATCTATATCTGAGAGCAGACTATCAGGATAGCATATACCATCAGATATTTCAATCTGATCTCCGTGAAAAGAGAGACTATAGATATAGCGATCTGGCATTTTATATCAGTAATCGCACAGTTGAGAATCTGTCGAGCCTCCAGGTAGATGGATATGCCAAGGAGCATTTCTATGATCGTCTTGGTCTCAGGACAACAACATTCAACCCCTTAGAAAAATTTAATAAGGATCGGATTCCTCCTACAGAGCAGGATAATTACTTCAGGATGACTAAAATCCAGGGTACTGTACATGATATGGGTGCGGCGATGCTTAATGGCGTCAGTGGGCACGCAGGCTTATTCTCTAATTCGCAAGATCTCGCCATCTTGATGCAGATGCTATTAAACAAGGGGTACTATGGAGGTTATAACTATCTCAAGCCATCAACTGTAGAGCGATACACACGCCGTCACTGGGCAAGTTCTCGGCGAGGATTAGGCTTTGATCTAAAAGAATTGAATCCTGACAAGACTGAAAACATGTCAGAGTATGCCAGTCGTAATAGCTTTGGTCATTTAGGGTTTACAGGTACTGCAGTTTTTGCCGATCCTGATAACGATATCATCTATATATTTCTATCCAACAGGACATACCCATCCATGAAAAACAATAAGTTGGGTAAGAACAACTACAGGCCCAAAATTCAATCTCTGATTTATAAAGCGCTCATTCCAGAAGAGAATCGAGATTTAGGACTTTCATCTCTTTAAAGATGTGATAACTTGGGGTCTCAATCACAATATGCCCTTATCACTTAGCATAGCCTATAGATATCTGTTTGGCAAGAAATCAACAAATGCCATTAATATCATCACAGGTATATCTGTCTTAGGCATAGCCATAGGTACTGCGGCATTGATCATTATTATGTCCGTGCTCAATGGATTTGAGCAAGTGACCAGAAGTTATCTGGATACATTCAATCCAGACATCAAGATCGTACCAGCTGAAGGCAAGTTCTTCTACAATGACGAAGATTGGATCTCTAAACTTTCAGAGATTGAGGGAGTAGCAGTATTTACTCAAACTTTGGAGGAGGTCGTTTTATTGGAGTATGGCAACAAGCAACATGTAGGCATCATCAAGGGGGTTGATGAGTATCACAATGATGTGATCAACCTGCAGCCTTCTATGATCGGAGGAGAGTTGGATTTCAGTCCATCAGAGTATGGTAGCCACGCTGTCATAGGTCAAGGGGTAAGCAATCGACTTAATGTATCTCTTGATAATCCATTTACGCCTATCATGGCACATGTACCTAAGCGTAACAAGAAGATATTTGACAAGGACTTCAAGTCTCGACCATTACTCGGCCGAGGGGTCTTTTCAATTAAAAATGAACGAGATAATCAGTATGTCATCACCTCATATGAGGTCGTCAGTGCGCTACTTGATCTATATGACCAACTATCGGCGATAGAGATAAAAATGACTGCAGAGGCTAATGAGTCCTCAGTGGTTAGGGAGATCAGGAAGTTAGTTGGAGGAGAGTTTGAAGTGCTCAATCGCTATGATCAGGACAAGTCTAATCTAAGGATCATGCGAGTTGAGAAATGGACCTCTTATTTGATTTTAGGATTTGTATTGATATTGATCACCTTCAATGTCATCGGTTGTCTTTGGATGATCGTATTGGAGAAGAAGAAAGATATCAGTGTGCTGCAATCGTTCGGTAGTCAGAAGTCATTTGTGAGAAGGATATTCTACTTCGAGGGGTTATTAATTAGTGTTTTTGGATTCTTGATAGGATTCTTTTGTGCGGCACTCTTTTATGTTTTGCAGAAGCAGTTTAATTTAATTGGGGTGCCGGAGGGCTTTGCCATTACGAGTTATCCTATAGAGATGAGACTCTTCGATGTGGTGGTGGTTATGTTGACCGTCTTAGTCCTTGGATATCTAGCGTCGATTCCAGCTGCAGCACGAGCAAGTCGTGTTAGTGCGCAGGTTAGATATGAATGATCATTCGATTATATTTGCGGTCTTGTTATGGAGGACTGGAAATTAGACTTTGAATGGCTTAAGATAAGGCACTTTATCAAAGACAGATTTAATCGTAGTGAGTTGCCAGACCTCAACTCTGTGTTGTATTTGATCGGCATTCAAGAAGTGAATCTTTTGAAGAAAAATCTAACTAAGGAGGAAAAACAAGATCTGATGCATGTAGCGACATGTCATCTGTTGAGCTTAGAAGGGTATTTTGATTTTGTAGGGCAAGATGAAGATGGCTGGCCTCATTATAAACAGGTAAGGGTGCTGCCAGTTGAAGGAGTAAATGCTCAAGAAATTTTTTTAAAAAATTTAGTGATACAATATTTCAAGTCTTACGTCGAAAACTAAACATTATGAAAGGTTTACTAAAATATGGGCTGTTCACGGCTGTGGTAATGATGCTCATAAGCTGTGGAGGAGAGTCAGTAAAAAAAGCGGTTATCAAGACAGAGTTCGGTAACATGACTGTTGAGTTATACAATAGCACCCCTATACATAAGGCCAACTTTATCAAGCACGTAAAGGATGGGTACTATGATGATCTACTATTTCATAGAGTGATTCCCACATTTATGATTCAGGGAGGTGATCCTAATAGTAAGAATGCTGCACCAGGACAGCGCTTAGGTACGGGTGGTCCGGGATACACCATAGAAGCGGAGATAGGGGCACCTCACTTCAGGGGGACACTTGCCGCAGCACGTACAGGAGGGGCATCTAATCCAGAGAAAAGGTCAAGCGGATCTCAGTTTTATATAATTCAGGGACAGCAACAAACACAACAGTTACTTGATCAATGGGCACAACGTAAGGGTATAGAGTACAATGAGGCTCAGATTGAAAAGTACATGAGTGTTGGAGGCCGTCCAGATCTTGACGCAGAATATACTGTGTTTGGTCAGGTTGTTGATGGTTTTGAAGTAATCGATAAGATCGCTGCGGTTCAGAGAGATGGTTCGGATAGGCCGTTATCAGATGTGAAAATGACGATAAAAATGTTGAATTAATGATAGAATTGAGAAAACTAATTATAGGAAGCCTTGCAGTCATTTTGATGACTTCTTGCTCTAAGAAGACGTTGGATTTTGCAATACAGGCACCAGCAGATAATGCTGCTCCAACGAGTTATACATTTATCAATCAGTCAGATGGATTTGACACGTATTGGTGGGATTTTGGTGATGATGAGTTGGTGTCAGATAGTATAGCAAGTCACCATTACTTGTTGTCAGGTAGCTATGACGTTACACTCAAAGGTCTGAAAGGAACAAAGGTCAAAGAGCTTAAGAAGAAAGTAGAGGTCCAAGCACCTAATAAGTGCTTAGTGTTGATTGAGACGGAGTTTGGCAATATGCTGGTTCAATTGTTTGATGAGACCCCAGCGCATAGAGACAACTTTATAAAGCTGGCGGAGTCGGGATATTATGATGGTCTATTATTCCATAGAGTGATTAATGGATTCATGCTACAGGGTGGAGATCCTGAGAGTCGTGGTGCAGCGCCTAATCAGTCGTTAGGTACAGGAGGTCCTGGATATACGCTGGATGCAGAAATAAAACCAAATATTGCACATGTCAAAGGTGCGCTTGCTGCAGCTCGTCAGGGTGACGCAATCAATCCAGAGAAGAAATCAAGTGGCTCACAGTTCTACATAGTTGACGGCAAGAGTGTTACAGAAGCTCAGCTAAAACAAAATGAGCTTAGATATGAAATCAAGTATCCAGAAGGGGCTAAAAACCTGTACTTAAGAGATGGTGGCGCACCGTTCTTAGATCAGCAGTATACGGTCTTTGGACAGGTGATAGAAGGCTTAGACGTAATAGATGCGATTGCATCTACACCGACTAACCGAGGGGACAGACCTAAGACAGATGTCTCTATGAAAGTTACTGTAATCAAATAATTGCATCAAGCATCATTGGAATGGCAGAGATATTAGGATTAGATATAGGCGGTACGGGCATTAAGGCGGCCTTAGTAGATTTAGAGACGGGAGAGTTTACCAAAGAGAAAATTAAGTATGCCACTCCGCAGCCATCAACGCTGACGTCAGTTGCTATGGTGCTCAATCAATTAATCGAAGATTTTGACTGGAAGGGTAAAGTGATCGGATGTGGCTTTCCTTCAATCATCAAGCATAATGTCATTCATTCTGCTTCTAACATTGACAAGTCTTGGTTGGGAGTTAATCTGAGGGATTATTTCTTAGAGTATGTCGGCAATAACGGGGCTTATATTAATGACGCTGACGCTGCTGGACTCGCTGAGGTGACCTATGGAGATATAGTTGACAAGTCTGGAACTACTTTAATGTTGACCCTAGGTACGGGCATAGGTTCTGGGCTATTTTTGGATGGTAAGCTAGTGCCCAATACAGAATTAGGACATCTAACACATAAAGATTCGGTTTGGGAAAAATATGCCTCAAATGGGGCACGTAAGCGTCTCGAACTCGATTGGGATGAATGGGGAGCGAGGCTCAATGATTATATCAATCACGTGGACCTCTTGCTAAATCCAGATCGAGTACTACTTGGCGGCGGCGTAAGTAAGAAGCATGAAAAATTTCTTGAGTACATAGAACTAAGAGATAAAGTCCAGATCGCTTCTATGCAGAATAATGCTGGGATTGTCGGTGCCGCTCTCGCAGCGTTGCCATTGATCCAAGCATAGCTATAGTATCACTCAAGTCGGGGCAAGAAAAAAAGGCTGCTTTTAATAAAGCAGCCTCTCAGTTCTGGTTATTGAATTGAGTATAAATCGTTAGATATTTTCTTTTTCGTAGTATTTGATCATCGAGAGTATCACCGGATTATCTACGAGCATAGCGGGTAATTCGAATATAATGGTATGCTCAGCAAACTCCTCAAGCAGTGCATCTTTTAATAGCTCCATGCCGTACTGGCCATTACCTAATAGTATCTGACATGATGCATTGAGATATTGCAGGCGATAGCTGAAGGTATATCGATCAGCACGCTTGATGATCTTTTCTGCTTCGTCATACTTTTCTTGCTCCATCAAGAAGATGATATAGTTTTCCCAGTACTTAGAGACCTCTAAGCCTTGTTCTGCAGCTCTATTATAGTAGTAGCTTGCTCTATCTACATCATTAAGTTTATGATATGCTCTTCCAAGTGCATCGAAATACTCTTCGATACCATTTTCTATGGAGATAGCTTTTCTCAAGATCTTAACTGCACTATTATAGTCTTGATTCTTGAGGTAGCACTTAGCTAGTAGATAGAGTGCTTCGTCACTGTAGTTGTCTATCTCAAGCACTTCGAAAAGTGTTCTTTTAGCCTGATCAACTAATTGCAACTTGTACTCACAGTTAGCGATATTCATCAAGAGGTCTATCTCTGGTCCAAAAACCGTCAATGCTTCTTGATAAATCTCCAATGCTCTACTATGGTGATTCTTCTCTACCAGGTATTCGGCACAATCGTAATAACCCTGCTGAAATCCAGGATTAATGATAAAACTGTATTCAGAGGCTTCGATAGCTTTGGCGTATTCACCGACGCATGCATATGCGCTCGCTAAGTTGTACCAAGCCAGATGATTATATGGATGATTGTCCACGATCACCTTGTGTAATAAGATACTCTCTTCAAAATTCTTGCTTTGAGTCACGCTCTCATTCATCAGAATGAGGGCCTCCTCGTTATTCGGATTTAAGATGAGTGTGTTCTTAAGTATCTGGAACATCTGGTAATATTCCTGAAGACTCTCACAATAGTAAGCTTCTGCAACATATACATCTTGCAGATCACTCTGATTACAACTTGTTTTGAGTTCGTCTATCAAGCTACTGGCCTGTACATATCTCTTTTGCAGGATGAATATGTTGATCTTCAACAATTTCAAGTCAAGCTCATTAGGTGAGACCATCTCCGCCATTCCTATTGCATCAAGTGCATGGTCTAACAGCCCTTTGTTAATCAATAGCTTGATCTTCAAAGTTCTGAAGTCAGATCTGTAACTGTATTGTTTGATTGCATAATCAGCAGCGACAATAGCACTATCAAGATCTAATTCTTCCTTATAATATGATATGATACGGAGGTATTCCTTATCATCGAGATATAGTCGCTTGCCGTCTTCAAGAGAGTGTTCAAACTCTGCTATCAGACCCAAAATACTATGAGACAGTTTGGTTCTACTATCCATTCTTTTTTTAACTATGTCTGGGATTATATCCGAGGCGAAGATAACTAAATAGCGAAGTCTCAAAATTTTCTCACGAAGTTTTTTTCCACAATCTAAAAAAGAATTGACGTATTAAATTATATCACATGTTACACGTATAGAGCGATTTACACATTGCAATATATATCATACGTCGAGGGCGCTTTCTTAATGCACTAAGAGTCATTCAGAAATATATGATGATAAAAAGGAATGGATAGGATAGATCAATTTTCTCCAGCCCTGTCAGAGTGCAATCTCTTTATCAGCCGCTCCTTAAATTTCTTTTCGGCGCTAATCAGTGATAGTATCTGATCATCTGATAAGACATCTCTCAAGTCGGCAATGTATTGTTTGAATAGCAGATATTGCGCTTCTTCAATTCTGATTAATTCATCAATAGCATCAGCCCTTTGTTCAGAACCTTTAAGGATGGCTCGCTTTTCATTACGCAGACTATGCTTAGAATCATCGTACGTATTGAATATTGGCCAAAAGACTTGGCTCTTTTCACTTGAGAGATCGAGCTCACTTGTGATATGTGCTATTCTTAGTGATTCTATCTTCTCTCGATCCTTTTGCGCTGTAACATTCGTAGTGAGTGCGCCGAGAATTAGTATGATTATAAGTTGCTTCATCATCTTAGTATGAATTTAGTTCTGTTAATTCAATGTCTTCTATGTGGTCATCGAGATACTCTATGATCGACTGGTCGAGGATCCCAAGTTCATTATGTGTTATGTCATCAATTATTGTGTTACTATAGTATATATCCTCGCTATAGATATCTTCTGAATCTATGATATAGGCATAGACATCTGATTCAGTTATCTCATCTAAGGTCGGCTCGTTCTGATTTACGATAAGAAATATGCTGCTTACTACTAGTAGTAGACTTGCAGCGACACCCCATACTTGCGGTCGGCTCCAGAGCGGGATGACCTTAGTCTGTCGCTTATCACTTACTTTGTGATATAGCTCGCTAGCATAATTAGCGCTGGGCTTTTTGAGAACTTTGTGATTGTGAGACCGCAATAAGAAGTGAGCGTTTAACTCCCTTAGTTCTTCTGTTATATCATCCTTGTACTCCATATGTTGCTATGTAGTTTTCAATCTTTTTTACTGCATGGTGGTATGCTGCCTTCAGTGCCCCTTCGCTTGTGTATAGGACGGCAGACATATCTCCATATTTCATCTCCTCATAATACCTGAGGTTAAACACCATACGCTGTTTGGGAGGCAATGTTTCCATAGCCATAGCCAGCGTATGCTGTATCTGCTCAGCGCTGAGCTCAGACTCTGCGTTTACAGGACTCAACTTATCAGCCACATCATCTGGACTCATAGGTGCCGTCTTTTTTTTCTTCAGTTCTCGGAGCGTCTCATTGACAGTGATGCGGTATATCCAAGTATAAAGCTTAGAGTCACCACGGTATTTGTCCAGATTCTGGTATACCTTGATAAATGACTCTTGTAGGATATCATCACATCGACTATGTGTCTTGACCATCTTATAGATCAATCCATAGAGTCGCTCGCTATAGGTGTCAACCAACAACTTGAACCCCCGCTCTCGGGTAGATTCTTGACTAAGCAACGCTGTTATGTTATCCTCTCTTTCCGTGCCTATTGCTTTTTATCAATCTATAAAGTAGTCAAACCTAATTGCCTATTAGATACCTCACAGCCTAAAAAGTTTAATCTATTTTTGCTGCAAGCATTAATTTATTGAGGATTCATCATGTTTAGTTTAATCTGTAAGTGGATATATCATCTAATCGGATGGAAGGTAGTGGGGACCTATCCACATGAGATACCCAAAAAAATAATTATAGTAGCACCTCATACTTCTTCTTGGGATGTGCCACTGGGTCTATTAGTGAAGTTCTGGCTCAAGATGGATGCCCAGTACTATGTAAAAAAGGAAATGTTCAAAGGTATCCTGAAGTATATACTACCGCTAACGAATGCAATACCTATAGATCGCAGTGGCAATACAAACTTCGTCGATAGTGTCGTGGCAGATTTTATGCAGGCAGATAAGCGTACCATATTGATCACACCAGAGGGTACCCGCAAGAGAGTCGAAAAATTTAGGACAGGGTTCTACTATATAGCTGATGGTGCTAAGATTCCTATTATTCCTATTTCATTTGATTTTGAACAGAAAAAAATAGAAATCTACAGCACTTATTATACCACAGGCGATGCTGAAAAAGAAATTGCCGAGATAGAAGATATTTTTAGAGGAATCCCGGGTTGTATCAGGGAGTATAGTTTTGTGTAACTAATAGAATCAATGTACAATACAGAGGAAGCGGCGTATATATATGAGCAGTCCAAAGGTTGGCTCAATGTTCCAGCATCAGTTGATCAGTTAGAAGGACTGCGGACAGTCCTGAGATATCATGAGTGGAAGTACTATGTACAGTCCGATCCAGTATTAACTGATATAGAATACGATCAATTATACCATCAGCTCAAATCAATAGAGTCTGCTCATCCTGAATTAATCACATCAGATAGCCCGACTCAACGTATTGCCAGTGACCTCAACCCAGAGATGGATGCTGTACCTCATATTGTATCGATGCTATCGCTTGACAATGCATACAATGGTGAGGATCTTAAGAAATTTGACACGCAGATCAGGAAGCTTGCAGGTATAGCTGAGGACGAGGATATACAATATTGTGTGGAGCCTAAGTTTGATGGAGGTAGTGTCGCTATGATCTATCGTGATGACTTATTTGATCGTGGTGCGACTCGAGGCAATGGACAGATGGGAGAAGTGATCACCACTAATCTCAAGACCTTACCGTCGATACCATTGAAGGTTAAGTTTTCGGATAAATCTATTCAGACTGCCGAGATAAGAGGTGAGGCGGTCATCCGACGTAGCACCTTTGATCAGGTCAATTCGTCCCGAGCAGCCGAAGGGAAAACACTCTTTGCTAATCCTCGAAACGCTGCTACAGGTGGGCTGAGGATGAAAAATCCAAATGATACCAGAGAGCGTGGGTTAGAGGTATTTGCGTTTCAGCTCGGATATGCCGCAGGTGCGGATGGTCAAAATGTATTAGACCAGATAGATAACCACTTTGATCAATTGGTGCTATTAAAAGAGATGGGGTTCAAAGTCCATAATCTTGATGAGGTCTTATGCCAAAATATCGATGAAGTCATCAGTCGAGTTGAATCTTGGGAAAAGAACCGTGATGAATATCCTTACGAGATCGATGGCGCCGTCATAAAAGTAAATAGCACCAAAATTCAGGAGCTGTGTGGTACGACGGGTCACCACCCGAGATGGGCTATAGCCTTTAAGTTTAAAGCCAAGCAAGTCATATCAACACTCCTGGATGTAGAATATCAGGTTGGCAAGATCGGATCGATCACGCCTGTAGCTAAAGTAGAACCTGTACATGTGGCAGGTGTGACCGTCTCGTCAATCTCATTGCACAATGAGGACTTTATCAGAGAGCGTGACTTGCGATTAGGAGATAAGGTGTTGATAGAGCGTGCCGGTGACGTGATCCCATATATCGTTAAGGCTGTAGAAAGCGTCAGGACGGGAGACGAGAAGTCTATTGACTTTCCTAAATACTGCCCGATTGATAAGTCAGCTAGTGTCGAGTTAATACGGGCAGAAGGCGAGGCCGCCTGGCGATGTCCATCCTGTACATGTGGGGCTCAGGATCTCGAGCGGATCGTCTTTCATGTCTCCAAGGTGGCTATGGATATTGATGGATTTGGCAGAGCATATGTCGAGCGATTCTATGAAATCGGACAGCTGAGGGATATTGCCGACGTCTATAATTTAGATTACAGCGAGATACAAAAACTCGAAGGCTTTGGGGTTAAATCTGTTCAAAAGCTCCAAGCAGCCATTGAGAAAGCCAAAAAGAATCCACTGTCCAAGCTATTGCATAGTCTTAGCGTACATCATCTGGGTAAGAAGGCATCTCAATTGATAGCCCAACAGATCAGTTCCATATATGATCTTGTAGACTGGGATGAGGAGCAGTACACCTCTATTAAGGATATAGGTCCTGTAGTCGCTCAAAATGTCCAGGCATACTTCAGCCAACCAGAGCATATCGAGATGATCAAGAGGATGGAGGCGTATGGTGTTAATATTTCACAGACCGAAGATGATAAACCTGTCGAGGTGGCGGACGATGCTCCACTGAAAGACAAGACCATCTTATTCACTGGATCATTGCAAGAGATGACTCGCAACGAGGCTAAGCAGATGGCTATTCTTTCTGGCGCAAAACCCCTTAGCGCAGTTAGCTCCAAGCTTGATTTTTTAGTGGTAGGAGAGAAGGCAGGTTCAAAACTTAAGAAGGCACAAGACCTCGGCACAGTGACTATATGGACCGAAAAAGAGTTCCTGGAGCGTATAAATCAATCATAAGATTACTTATAACAGAAGCTACCCGCTAAAACATAGATTAAAAACATTCGTTAGTCTCAGGTCGACGTACTTTTGTGCGCGATTGATAACAACTAATTACGAGATCAAATAAAGTACAAGTAATAACATGCAAAACTATAGTAGTGATGTTGAGGCGGTAGATGCATTAGCTAAATCATATAATGACTTAAGTGCGGAGATTGGTAAGATAATCGTAGGGCAAAAGGAAGTAGTTAAGATGGTCCTTATCTCACTATTTGGGAATGGACACAGTCTTCTTGTCGGTGTGCCGGGATTAGCCAAGACGCTTCTCGTCAGCACGATCTCAGAAGTGCTTGATCTCGAGTTCAAGCGTATACAGTTTACGCCTGACTTGATGCCGTCGGATATCACAGGATCTGAGATCCTCGGAGACAATAGAGAATTTAAGTTTAACAAGGGACCTCTATTTTCTAACATCGTATTAGCGGATGAGATCAACCGTACACCTCCTAAGACTCAGGCGGCATTGCTTGAGGCGATGCAGGAGCGCAGCGTGACGATAAGTGGTGAGCGATACGAGCTTGCTAAACCATTTTTTGTGTTGGCTACACAGAACCCTATTGAGCAAGAGGGTACCTATCCATTGCCAGAGGCGCAGTTAGATAGATTCATGTTTAACATACCCTTGACCTATCCGAGCTATCAAGAGGAGATCAATGTTGTCAAGGAGACTACTGCAAGTAAGAAAGTTACTTTGGATAACGTCTTGACAGCCGAGCAGATATTATACTTCCAAGATTTGGTCAGAAAAATTCCAATCGCTGACAATGTGCTTGAGTACGCCGTGTCACTGGCAGTATCTACAAGGCCTGGCACGGAGAAGGCCGCAGAGGTCGTCAACAACTACATATCATGGGGCGCAGGACCAAGAGCCTCTCAATACTTAGTCTTAGGGGCAAAATGTCATGCTGCTATCTCAGGTAAGTATTCTCCTGATATAGAAGATGTAAAAGCCATAGCTACTTATGTGTTGAGGCATAGAATCGTGCGTAACTACAAAGCAGAAGCGGAGGGTATCACCGAAGAGGATATCATTAAGAAACTGTTGTAATACAACATTTTCAGTCTTTTGATCATCTTAGAGGTGCTATCTTTTAATGTTAGATAAGGAGCATCACATATGATAAAAATAATAAAGTACACCTGTGCATTAGTCCTGATCGCTATCACGACTTTCTCTTGTGGTGTATCAGATCCAACTAAGTCAGCACAAGGCAGACCGACTGCTCTCGGCAAGATGAATCAGGTGGTCGTAGTTTCTGATAACGTAGTGTGGAATAGTGTTGTCGGTGACACCATAAACTACCTGTTTAGTTCGGCTTATCCGATCACACCGAGTCCAGAACCTACCTTTGATCTTCGCCGATTTCAAGTAGGTGAGTTGGCTGCACAACCACTTAAGAAGCAATTGAGGACTTATCTCATCGTTGCCAATCTGAGTAACGAGGAGTCTCCCACAACTAAATTTGTTCGGGCCGATCTGGGAGAAGAAGGGTATCAACGTGCCATGACTGATCCCACATTTAATACGTCTGTAGGCCGTGACAAATGGGCGAATAGTCAAATCTTGATTTATGTATTTGCCCGATCACTTGATGAGTTAGCTACTGCTGTAGAGAAAAACTACGATGGTATTGCGGCCAAAATCTTAGAGCATGACTCTGAGCAACTATATGCAGCGGCATATGTCTTAGGAGAAGGCGATGGTTATGCCAGTATGACACAAGAGCGTTTCGGTGCTACAGTTAATATTCCTGGAGATTATAAGATTGCACTCGATAAGCCAGAGGACAACGGATTGATTTGGTTCAGACGTGATATTAAGGAGTCTGTGATGTGTATAGCTGTGAGGCAGTACCCATATACTGGTCCTGCATCTATAGAAAAGGATGCGGTCAAAGCAAACTTTGATGTATTCGGTAAGAATGTCAGCAGTGATGCAGAGAACTCTTATATCCAGATCAATGACGTCGACCTGCCCATGCTTAACTGGGATAAGACGGTCGGAGATAACTTTGCCAGAGAGTTTCGTGGCATCTGGGAGATGGAAAATGACTTCATGGGTGGACCATTTATAACCTACGTCATTGTCAATGAGGAGCAGAAAAAATTCTTACAGATTGATGGATTTATCATGGCTCCAGGCAAAGCTAAGCGTGATATGCTTCAGCAGATCGAGTTGATTGCCAGTCGGACTAAGTGGTAAAAAAGATATTCAGATTTACAATCAAAACTCCGTACCTAAGGACAAAGTAAATCTTGGATTCTGGACGATACCACTATCTACACCCCAAGAATAATCTGCTCGAATAAAATGCCCCAATAAGAGCAATCTCGCACCAAATCCATAGCCATACACAAATGGACTTCTATCCAGATCTACCTGGACAGAGATATTTGGTCCAGTGATCGTAGTTGTATTGATGATATCGTTGAGCTCCGAAGTTGGGGATAGTCCATACCATGCCGAGCCGATATCAAAAAACGCTGTCACCTGGACGTTGCGTAAGAACCTGGACTTCAACTCACTTCTACTGAAATACTTAAAGATCGGGATACGTGCCTCAGCACTCCCGAGTAGATAGCTCTGTCCATTGCGTATGTTATGATCAAATCCTCTTAGGTTAGGCGCAATAGTCTGAAAGGCAAATGCCTGATCTTGACGCACGGGAACATCCTCACTAAAGGTTGGCGTGATCCAGCCGTCAACCCCACCCACAAAATATAAGATGCGCTCCGAGCCAAAGGAGGTAGCACCAGATGATCGCAGTGCGAGAATCGAATTACCTAAAAACGGAACATAATGTCTCGCATCAAATCCTATCACGGTCGTAAAAGCTCTGCTAAAATCCAAGTCCAACCCATTAGATAGACTTAAGTCAAACCGGTTGATTGCTTGCACATACGCTTTATACCTTGTGCCTTGTCGTAGGTTTAGGTCAATTTCTATGGTGTTGTCGTAGACGAACTCTCCCTTGAGAGCGATCCTTTGCTCATTGGTTTGGCCCAGTTCTACAGCTATAGGATTTTGATTTAAAAAATGTGTTTCATCTATCCTTACGGTGGCGATACCTCTTAGGCTCGTATAGGTGTCCAGGGGGTAGCTTGCACGATACAGTCCGACTAAGATCTGTTCTCGTAAGCGTTCATTCATAACATCCTCACTGGACTGCTTGCGATAGATCGCATATCGATGATCGAGGCGCTTACGATTATCATCCACAGTAGCAAAAAACTCGGTACCTCTAAAGTCCGAGGCTATCCTTACTCCAGCAGAAACCTCAAAGTCTTCAAAGATATCTTTGGCTACAGCCTTGATTAGGAATCCTGCCTGCTGGGCTTCGATTTCATTATTGACAGCGGTTGTTTCGAGCCCATCAAAGAGTACTTCGTTATCCACTCTGGTGATGATATCTTCTAATTTGAATTGTCGTCTTGAGGCTACCGCACGGGCAGGTATAAATTGTGGGACCTTATCTACACGAGTAGCATCGTTGACTTGGTAGTTTCTTTTGACGATTCTGAAGTCCAGATTCGTCTCAAGTGGTTCTAACACCTCTGGATCGTCATATCTGGTTTGGAGGAGTTGATTAGGAGCAAGCTCAAACTTTTCTTCTTTATCCAGCTCCTCCTGCTCTTCAATACTTATGGGTGCGCTTCTAAAACTTGTAGCCCACGCTGGCTTGCTGATATAGAACCGATATTCCTGGTCATTGTAAGCATGATAGACATATTGATCGCTATTCACTGATGCAGTATGATTGATGATATTGCGATCATAATTAGAGTTGCGATATGGTGGTCGTCGACTGTTCAGATCCAATGTCCATCGATTACGCACGCCGCTGTCGTCAGAGAGATACACGAGGTAGTGATCATTAGCTAAGACTGGTTGGAGCTCGTCGATCTCAGGTGTATTAGTAAGTCTCAGGGCAAAGTCGCTCTCGAGGGGCAGAAAGAATACATCAAACGAGGTGGTAGGCAATATGGTGTCGAGGCGCTCATTTAAGAGTTGTGCTTGTGTCCGATTAGAGGAAAACAAGGCGCCCCATTGGCCTCCGATATTGACATAAGACGCATCGATATCATCATGATAGTCTTCGGTTATTGCCGTAAGTCTTCTGTATCGTGTGTGATAGGTATAGAGATCAGAATATCCATTATCAAGCCCAGACATGAGATACTCCTCATCCGATATGTAGTCTATAGAGTATGCTCGCTGCAAGTTTTCTGGGATGGTTTGTTCTATATACTCATCTGACGTCAGATCTATTTTGCGCAGTGTGATCTTATCGCGCCACTCATAGGCAACAGTTAGCTCTGGTCGAGTGGGGTGCCATGTGATCAGGGGGTAGTTATAGTCTGTCTCTTGGACAGCATTTTTGCTACCATATTTCATGATCACTTTCTCATCACCCGATGATAGATCTCTTAATCTGATCTGTGCCTTGCCTATCTCATTTACGACATATGCCAAGGTCTGTCCATCAGGACTGAGCTCCAAGGTAGTCTTTGGCCAAAACTGTCTGCGCTTTTCATCGATTATATCGTCTTCAGGAAGCGGGATGAACCCTTCCTCATCGTATAAGAGCGTAAAATACGTTTGCCACTCACGATGCAATGTTTTTTCATTTATACCATAGACGAACTCAACGTTTTCGTTGAAGTCATTGCGAAGCCTCATCAGATAGAGGAGGGTCGTGATGGAAGTCTGACCGTATCGCTCACTGATATAATACCACATGCTATGTCCCGCCAATCGTGGAAACTCTTGAGATAGATAATTAAACTTTCTAAATCGAGATATTTTCTGGGACCAGACATCTCTTAATTCATCTTCGATATATGGATTCCACCTGGAGCCAGCGTAACTGACGAGCCCTTCTCTATACCACGTAGGTACATTGAGATCAGGATCACTTTCTATGATGCTCTGGAGTCCGTTAGGTGCATACATAGAGTTGATATAGACTTGGGCGATACCTGTTTTAAGGTCTTGCTCTAAGTTTTTATGATTGCCATCAAAGTAGACGAATATTCTACTCCCTATGACCTTAGTCTCATCATGTGTCGTCTCAAAAGTATCCTCGCTGCCGATATTGCTTTGTAGTAGATCAGAGATGTCAGTGTAGACGATGATCTCAATCTTGTCATTGATACGATGTTCTGCGATGTCCTGTATCTCTCCATGGACTACTTCGGCCATCTGTATGGCTGACTGAGCGATGTTACGACCTTTACCATACCAGTAGACGATAAAATTCTGAGTCTCATACTCCCACCATTTGGTGAAATCATCATGGTATTGGATTCGATTTTTGCCAAAATCAGTACGTATGCTTTGACCACACAATGATATCGTCGTCAGAGCGCATATAACAAACCAAACTGTAAACCGAATCTGCTTCAAATCAATTATAATATGCGATGAATATAAACATCTCATTATACTTGTCCCACACTAATGAATAGTTAAGAATAAAGAAGACGTTTATGACCATAGAGATATACCCTTTTAATGCTTTTCAAGAGAATACAGTTATCGCCATCTGCGACGGCACTAAGGAGTGTATCATCTTTGATCCTGGTTGTTCTAATGGCGAGGAGCGCAAAGTGTTGACAGATAACATCAAAAATCATGGTTGGAAGCCAGTAAGATTAATCAATACACACTGCCATATCGACCACGTATTAGGAAATAAGTATATCTCAGAAACCTTTGGATTGTCCCTTGAGGCTCATGAAGGGGAGATTCCTGTACTCAATAGCTGTGTAAATGTAAGTAAGCTCTATGGTATAGCTTATGAGGGATCACCTGACATAGCTAAGTATATTAAGGCTGGCGACACCATCGACTTCGGAGAGCAGTCATTAGATGTGGTGTATACCCCTGGTCATTCGCCTGCAAGTCTGTGCTTTATACATCATGACTCCAAGCAAGTGATTGGAGGAGACGTACTTTTTCATGGCAGTATCGGACGTACCGATCTACCAGGTGGCAACTTTGATACATTGATTCACAGTATTAAGACTCAGTTGATGCCGCTGCCTGATGATTATACTGTCTATCCAGGGCATGGTCCGGCAACGACTATTGGTTTTGAGAGAGAGAATAATCCTTTTTTACAGGGATAATTGAGTTAACACCTATTTTTTCATGGTAAGTCTATCCAATATAAGCTTACCAACTTTGTCACCCTGATCGACACCATAGTCAATCGCAGGACGATAGTGTATGCCACCATATAGTCTACTTACGGCGGCTTCATCTGATGCCGCATAAAATGATTCGAACGATCGTACGGGTAGTCCATAAGCGAGTTCGACGGTATCATCAAATTGGAAGTTGTCACCAAAAATGCTTGTTAAAGCCACTGCTGCTGCACGTGAGATTACGCTGTGTCCGCTTGTGTGCTCAGGAAATGGTGGAGTCTGCAAGGTTGGCACCCAATCTTCATCAATGTACTCGTTGATGATCGTTTCAGGCCTTACCAGATTACTTCTATATTTTTCATCCCAGCAGCTGATAAAACCATCTGCAAGCGCTATAGAGGTAAGTGTATATGCTTCAATAGTCGTAGCGAGATCTGCTTTAGCTTTTTGGCAAGCCAACTCCGTAATTCCGATCCAGTGTCCACCAGGCGTTATCTTTTTGGAGGCGTGCATCACGTGCCCTGTGATATTTAGGACATAAGGATTGCAATCCCAAAAACTGGCAATTTCTTTTGTCTCTTCCGTTCGGTTTTTAACAACCTCATACACCTCCATCGTTTCTTTATAAAATTGTGATCCCTCCGTCATATCGAATTGTGTCGGGGGTTGAGGAACAAATTGATTAGAGCTGTCTAATACGAATGGTCTGATCTCTTTCCAGTGTGGCTCTATGCCATCCATATATCCTGGAGGTGTAGGTCTCCATTTGGATTCGTCATTAGTGATAGAGTATTTAGGAAAAGTCCGTGTTTGCTTGTAATTGTCAGAACCGGAGTATTGTATCACATGTGCTGCCATGGCTTTGCCATATTCCACGGAGTTGTTGAAGACCTTTTTAGAGATTCCTTGATCCCGTAAAGTCTGGTATAGTTCTTCTTGATAATCAAGAAGTTTCTGTTCAGAGAAGATGAAGTGCTTAGCGGTTGTGATAAATGCTTCTATTGCTGCCACCGCAGGAGATATTTCTTGGTCATCGATCTGCGGCCCTGTAGAAAATCCATTGATCTGACCACTGAGACTGTTGTACTCATCATGGGTGGCTGCCAGAACTTCATATGCAGCTATATTGGGATAGGCATAATTACGACTGGCTACAGGAGGAGAAAATATATCATATACGATTACTTCTGATAGCTTTTGGACGCTGTCGTGATAGTATTTGGGATTGGATAAGCCTTCTTCGTTAGTCTCTACTGATGCGCAGGAGTATATGATTACAGAGAGCATAGATAATAAGGCAAGTAGTTTTCTCATAAGACGTTATTCCAACTGAATTAAGAAATAAAAACTAAATATATCCTGAAATAGACTTTAGATACAGAGTAAGTCGTAATAATATGACAAGATTGATTAGACTCTTGACCGAGTAAACATCCAATCTTTACTTAGCCATCGTGTATACTACGACAGTTGGGCTTGTGTATATTATAATAAATAGTCTTTTATTTGAATCAGAAAAGGTAAAGTCATGATGAAGTATGTATATCTTATAGTAACGTTGATGTTGATTATCGCATGTGGCAGTGATGAAGGTACGGGTACTTCAGGACCTACTGGAGAGCCAATGGACGATTTGCCTACATTACGTGTTAGCGATATGCAAGTACTTGAGTCTACTCCAAGATTGACCTTAAGAGTAGCATTGAGTGAAGCTACTCCTGAGCCGATTGAAGTAAGATACGAGCTCGTAGGTGAGACTGCAGAGCCTGGGGTAGATTTCTTAGGAGCGAACTCTTCAGTTATAATAGAGGCCAATACGAACTCGACGGATATATTCTTAGAGCTACTGGATGACGACATTAAAGAAGTAGATGAAACAGTCATGCTACGAATAATTAGCGCAGAGGGTGCTGACGTTCGCACAGAGGAGGCCAGAGTGAGAATAGTAGACAATGATACGTCTGTCTTGACTGACGAAGGATATAGCACTGCAGAAAATCAATTTGGTTATAGCATGGCTTGGCAAGATGAATTTGATGGGGGAGTAATTGATGAGAACAGCTACAACTTTGAGATGGGGGATGGCTGTCCGAATCTATGTGGTTGGGGTAATAACGAATTACAAAGCTATACTAACGAACCCGAAAATGCAGCCATTGAGAATGGAGCACTAGTCATGCGAGCTACAGCGAATCCTCCAGGAAATTTTGAGTCTGCTCGTATAACTACTAAAGACAAAAGGTTCTTTCAGTATGGTCGTATAGATATAAGAGCTAAAATCACTCGCGGCCAAGGGATGTGGCCAGCATTATGGATGTTAGGACAGAACATTGATGAAGTAGGATGGCCTGCTTGTGGTGAGGTCGATATCATGGAAAATGTAGGACACGAAGCTGCCACTTCTCATGGTACAGCCCACTGGGGCCCACAAGGAAGGGGCTTTAGCACATTCTTAGGTTCAGAAATAAGCTTAGATGAAGACTTAGCTGAGCGCTTCCATGTATTCAGTATTGTCTGGGAACAAGACTTAATAGAATGGTATGTAGACGAAACCAAGTTTTTCACACTTACTCCAGCTAATGTGCGCAATGAAGCATGGAGATTCAACAATGAATTCTTCTTCATATTCAATGTTGCCGTAGGTGGTAATTGGCCTGGACCTCCAGATGCTACAACAGAGTTTCCACAGCAGATGGAAATAGACTATATCAGAGTATTTCAACTCGATTAATAGGGCGTTACAGGTATTTCTTGTTGGCCGTTCCCTTATTACTATAAGTTTAACTGTTGCAGTCAATAGTGAGATTAGACATCGTCTAACCCAATTGTCGCTTCAGATTGGACCCGATCAAAATTAATCCAGAGCAACCTTCTTATTGCTCTTAGAGCCTTTATATTGTTGGCTCAACGCAATTGTGTTTAAATAATTTCAATTTTTTTTTGCGAATTATTATTTAGCCTGTATTATTACGAGGCTAACAACTATTCTAATTAGTTCACAAGTTTAATTTCGAACGCCCTACTTGTAGGGTTTAAATCATGTAAAAAGAAAAATTTTAAGTATGAGAAACTATTGTATTTCTGTTCTGTGCAAAGCACAGAATGCAAAGCATCTTTTCACGATGCTTTTACTCTTCTCAGCAACTTTTCTGTTTTCTCAGCGCACCATAACTGGTGTTATTACTGATGAGGACGGACTCGGTTTGCCTGGGGTGAGTATTATTGAGACAGGTACGACTAACGGTACTATTACTGATCTCGATGGGAATTATGCGGTTACTGTTCCACAAGGAGCGACGCTCACCTATTCATTTGTAGGTTATGCTGCTCAGGTTGTTGAAGTTGGTAACCAATCAGTAATTAATCTATCGCTTGCGCCAGATGCAGAGATCCTGGATGAGGTCGTTGTTACAGGTTATCAGACTCAGCGTAAGCGAGATATTACTGGTGCCGTTTCAATTGTAGATGATGAAGCCCTCAATGTTGTACCTGCAGCGAGTTTAAGCCAGAAATTAGCGGGTAAAGCAGCTGGTCTTACATTATCAACTTCCGGTAGTCCTGGTGACGGTACAGCCATAAGAATTAGAGGATTTAACTCTCTTACGGCTAATGACCCTCTTTTTGTTATCGATGGAGTGCCTACAACAGACAATTTTCTAAATAGTATCAATCCAAATGATATCGAGAGTGTGCAAGTCCTTAAGGATGCAGCATCTTCATCAGTATATGGCGCACGTGCAAGTAACGGTGTAATAGTAATTACTACTAAGAAAGGTAAAGCTGGTAATACTAAAGTGAGTTACAATGGATACTATGGCATCCAGAATACTGTCAATAGATTTGAACTGGCGAGCGCTGATGAATACAGAGGATATGTGCAAGAAGCATATACTGATGTGCCAGAGTTATTCCAAGGAAATACTTTCCCGGAGTTTTACAACGGCGATCCTGCTTTAGGTTTCATAGCGCCAACATTAGGAGTGCCAGGTAGTGGTAACCTATTGTATAGAACGGCAACTGGAGAAGGAACTGACTGGTGGGACGAGGTGATTGGTTCAGCACCGATTACAGAGCACAATATCAATGTATCTGGAGGTACTGATAAAGGTACTTTTAGTATTTCCGGTAACTACTATGATCAGCAAGGTACAGTTGAAGAAACCTTCTTTCGTAGATATACATTAAGAGCAAACAGTGCTTTTAATGCAGGCAAGTTTACATTCGGAGAGAATATTGCGTTATCTCGTATAGACCAAATTGGTCAACCAGGAGGAAACCAAAGTGAGCAGAATGTAATCACTAACATTATCAGGAGTAACCCTACTGTTCCTGTATTTGCAGATGATGGCGTGAATTTCGCTGGTCCTAAGCAGCTTGGACAGGGCTTAGGTAACAATCCAGTTAAGTTGGTTGAAGAGGATAGAGATGATGTTGGAACCTTCAACCGTGTATTTGGTAATGTTTATGGAGGGGTTGAACTGATTGACGGCTTATCATTTAAAACAAGTTTAGGCTTTGATATTGGTAATGGCTTTACTCAAAATGCAACATTCCCTAATTTTGAAGCGAGAGAGCCTCAGAACTTTACCAATAACTTCAGTGAGGCATTTAATAATTCTTTTCAGTGGACTTGGACAAATACTCTGAACTATGTTGTGTCTCTAGGAGAACAACATGATATCAATGCAATTGCGGGTTATGAAGCACTACGAAACGAAGGAAGAAACATTGGAGCTAGCCTCAATGACTTCTTTGTATTCGGTGTAGACTCAAGATTTATCAATACTGGACTTGGAAATGTAGACTCAAGATCTGTAGGCTCAGGAGGATTTGAAAGTTCACTGAATTCAGTTTTTGTCAAGGTAGATTACGTATATGATGACTGGCTTATATTAAGTGGAACTGTAAGAAATGACGGTGCGTCTAACTTCGGTCCATTGAATCGTAGAGGAACATTCCCCGCAGGAAGTATAGGTGTAAGACTTACAGAATTTATCGATAATGAGAGTATTGATGATCTAAAGGTTAGATATAGCTTCGGAATCAGTGGTAATAATAATATTCCAGCTGATAATGCATTCGCTTTATTTGGAGGAGGAACAGGTAGTTCATTTTTCGATATAGCGGGTACAAATAATACCCTATCGACAGGATTTGCCCTTCAGAGAAGAGGTAACCCAGCTGGCAGATGGGAAGAGCTGGAACAACATAATTTTGGTATTGATGCAACATTCAATCAAGGTAAGTACGGTATCGTCTTAGATATTTATAATAAGAATACAAATGGCCTCCTCTTTAATGCTGCGCTTCCTGGAACAGCAGGAACAGCGGGAACAGCATTCCAGAATATTGCGTCAATGAGAAACTCAGGTTTCGATGCACAATTGTTCTATCGTGACAAAATCACCAGTGATTTAAGTTTTGATGCGTCCCTAACATTAGGAGCATACAGAAATGAGATTACTCAGGTTAATGATGAGTCGGATCAATTTTTTGGCAACACAGGAACACGTATAGGAACGATCACAATCAACAGAGTTGGAGATCCGATAGGTTCTTTTTGGGGATTAACAACTGACGGAATCTTTGAAAGCCAAGCAGAAGTTGATGCGCATGCAGAGCAAGTAGGAGCGGCAGTAGGAAGATTGAGATATGAGGATATTAATAATGACGGTGTCATTAATGATGATGATAACTCAATCATAGGTAGCTTCCACCCAGATCTAACAGCAGGATTAAGACTTGGATTAAACTATAAAGGTTTTGACTTCTCTACCTTTATCTTTGGTTCATTTGGAAATGATATTTACAATTTCAATAGATTGTTTACTGATTTTTCTCAGTTCGAAGCTAACGTTTCAGTAGAGCGTCTTGAGAACGCATTTTCATCTACTAATACTGAAGGAACATTCCCCGCTTTAGATCAAGCAGGATTGGTTAATCACAGTAGATCAAGCGATTATTTCGTAGAAGATGGCTCATATGTACGCTTTGAGACAATCCAAATTGGATATACCCTATCAAATCTCCCATCTTTTGATGGAAATGTACGATTTTACATAACGGCTCAAAATCCGTTTACCTTTACAGGGTATTCTGGTCTTGATCCAGCGATATCAAATTTTGGCAGAGCGGACACAGCTGCTGGTGTGGACTTTGGAAACTATCCATCCAATCGATCTGTTTTATTTGGTGTGAATCTTAATTTTTAGTGAAAAACAAAATTTATAACAACATGAAAGCATTTAAAATTTTGCTTGTTTTTGCAAGCGTTGCACTGTTGGCTGCATGTAGTGAAGAGTTTTTGGAGGTTGCTCCAAAAGGATCTCTTGACGCCGCTGCACTTGAGAGCCCAGCTGGCATCGAAGCATCCTTAATTTCTGCTTACTCAATGATTGATGGGTGGAATGGTACTTGGGGTAATCTTGGCCCATGGGGTAAAGATGCAGGTCACTGGATCTGGTCTAATGTAGCGTCTGATGATGCACACAAAGGATCTGATGCGGGAGATATTGTTGATATTACTCAAATAGAGTTATATCAGTGGCTTCCGAGTAATGGTCTAATAGAAGATTTATTTACAGAGCGTTACGAGGGAATTGCAAGAGCAAATGCGACTGCAGCACTAAATAATGCCTCTGAAACAATTGATCCGGCAAGACAGGCTGAAATCACAGGAGAAGTTGCCTTTTTAAGAGCACACTTCCACTTTGACTTATGGAAGAACTTCAGAAATGTTCCTTACTACACAGAAGAAGATTTCGATTTCAGAAAAGCGAATAACGAGGATATTATTCCACGTATCGTAGCAGACTTCCAAACTGCCATTAATAATTTGCCAACCAGCTTCTCAGAGGTAGGTAGAGCCAATAGAACAGCTGCTCAAGCATACCTAGGTAAAGTATTTATGCACAACGGTCAATTTGCTGAGGCAAGAGAACAGTTATCTGCTGTTGTAAACTCTGGTCAGTATGCTTTGAATCCTTGTTTTTATGACAACTTCAATGCTGCTACAGATAATAGTGTGGAATCAATTTTTGCTGTGCAATATTCAGTAAATGATGGTGATCCTAATGCGAACAATGGTAACTATGGTACTCGATTAGGCTTCCCGCATTCAGGGAGTCCGTTCGGTTGTTGTGGATTTAATCAGCCTTCTGCTGATTTAGCCAATGCCTTTAGAACAGATGAGGCGGGTCTACCTATACCTGTAACACAGGGCGAAGATTTAGCTGTTGGAATGACAGTAGATCCTCGTTTAGATTGGACAGTAGGTAGAGATGATGTGCCTTACTATGACTATGGTTTGCACAATCCTACATGGATCAGAGATAGAAGCTTTGCTGGCGTATACAGTACTAAGAAAGCTCAATATCAGGCCGCACAGACTGAATTTAACTCTGCAAACTCTCCTGGAGCTTGGGGTCCTCAAGTTTCAGCAATCAACTATAATATCATCAGATATGCTGATGTATTGTTGATGTTAGCTGAGGCAGAAGTAGAGTTAGGTAACCTTGAGGCGGCTAGAGCTTTAGTCAACCAAGTGAGATCACGTGCAGGTGGATGTGTTCAGGGTGCTTCATCTATAACAACGAGTATGGATGATCCTGAGATTACTTGGGCTACATACAGTGTAGGTACTTATGATGACGCTTGGACTAATGCAGGTGCAGCAAGAGAAGCAGTTCGTCTTGAAAGAAGGTTAGAGCTTGCAATGGAAGGTCACAGAATGTACGACTTAAGAAGATATGGTACGCTTCAGTCGACTATGAATGACTACTTCGCTCGTAACAATGCGAGAGCAGATGGAGATCCACTTAAGAGAAATTACTTAAGTGATGCTCAAAATGTAGATGGAAGATATATGGCTTATCCAATACCGAGTCAACAGATATTGTTGAGTTCGATTGAAGGAACGCCAATGCTACAACAAAACGAAGGATTCTAAGCAACGTCTTAGATACTTAGATATATGAAGAGGTAGACTTATTAGTCTACCTCTTTTTTTGTGTATATAGTTAGCTGTTGTATGTTCGTGAAGATTCAGATTATGCGTTATTATTTGTTTTTGGCAATGATTTTATCGATTGCATCCTGTACAGATACGGAGCATGTGGATACTGATGGAAATAGTGAAGGAACACTGTTTCGATTAGTAGATACCACGACTTCTAACGTCGATTTTATCAACAGTGTCAGTGATCAGGAGAACTTCAATGTCCTTACCTATCGCAACTACTATAACGGTGGCGGCGTCGCCTTGGGTGATATCAATAATGACGGATTAGCGGACATATATTTTACCGCCAATATGGCTCCTAATCGATTATACCTCAACAAAGGTGATTTTACATTTGAAGACATAACAGATCAGGCTGGTGTAAGTGGTCAGATGTCATGGAGCACGGGTGTAACATTCGTGGATATAAATGGAGATGGTCTTCTTGATATATACGTCTGTAATAGTGGCGATGTATCCGGTAATGAGAAGCGCAATGAGTTATTCATAAACAATGGTGATCTAAGCTTCACAGAGTCGGCGGCACAATATGGTATAGATAGTGACGGATTCTCCACTCACGCATCGTTCTTTGATTATGACGGAGATGGAGATTTAGATATGTATCTCTTAAATAATAGTTTTAAGGATCCCAGCCGTATCAATTTCAAGAACATACGTAACGAACGCGATGAGTTCGGAGGCGATAAGCTGTACCGTAATGAAGGAGGCAAATTTATAGATGTCAGTGATCAAGCGAACATCTATGGGAGTAAGATAGGTTTTGGCTTAGGAGTATCGGTAAGTGATATCAATAATGACGACTTGCCTGATATTTATATTAGCAATGACTTTTGGGAGCGCGATTACTTATATCTAAATCAAGGTGATGGTACGTTTTCGGAGGAGTTAACGGACCGTATTCCGTTCACCTCTACAGCCAGTATGGGTGCGGATATTGCAGATATTAACAATGATGGGGCATATGAGATATTTAGTACAGACATGCTTCCCGCTACAACAGAGCGATTAAGAGCTAACACAATCTACAATGATTATAAGCTAGAGGATCTTAAGTACCGTACGGATTATCATTATCAGTATACGCAGAATTGTCTCCAACTGAATCAAGGTGATGGTCATTTCAAAGAAGTGGCTAATGCACTCGGGCTTGCGGCCACAGATTGGAGTTGGGCAGCGCTGATGTTTGACTTCGATAATGACGGTCTTAAAGACATCTTCGTGAGTAATGGAGTATTTCATGACATCACTGATATGGATTTCTCTGACTTTTTAGAGGATAAGGATGAAGTCAAAAAAATAGTAGAAGAGAAGGGCAGGTTTGACTTTAGAGATTTCCTGCCATTACTTCCGTCTACAGCATTACCCAATTATGCTTTCGTTAATGGAGGGGACTTAAACTTTAAGAATCAAGCCCAAGCTCTCGGTCTAGCTAAACCATCGTTTAGTAATGGATCAGCATACGGGGATCTTGATAATGACGGCGACTTAGACTTAGTGGTAAACAATGTGAATATGCCAGCTTTCGTCTATGAGAACACAGGATCGAGTAATGCTTACATCAGAATCAAGTTTGATGGCGCAGGATTGAATCCATTTGGCATAGGTGCAAAAGTGTCGGTACAAGCAGGAGGACAATTGATCAGTGGTCAAAATTATCAAGCACGTGGTTTTCAAAGCTCAACGGAGCCGATACTTACCCTTGGATTAGGTGATGCTGCTATAATTGATCAAATAGAGATCACCTGGCCATCAGGGAGAAAACAGCAGTTGAAGAATGTAGATATCAATCAGACATTAACCGTACTTGAGTCTGACGCAGGAAGTAATACTAAAAGTCAAGGATCACAATCAGAAGTTGCACCCATGTTGGCTGCTGTACAAGGGATGATTACTGCAGAACATGAAGAGAACTTATTTAACGACTTTGATCAAGAGTCTCTGATGCTGCATATGCGCTCACAGGAGGGGCCGGATCTATTGTCAGGCGATCTTGATGGTGATGGACTTGATGATGTGGTATTGCTCGGATCTGCAGAAAGCCCTGACAAAGTATTTCTTCAGAATAGTGGAGGCAAGTTTATCAGGAAAGCTCAACCTGCCCTGGATAATGATAAAGACTATGAAGGAGTGACAGGCTTGCTCTATGATCTGGATAATGATACAGACTTGGACCTGATCATCGGAGTAGGCGGTAATGAGGTGAGTCGGGGTATAGCGTATTACAAGGTGCGTTCCTATCTCAATGACGGTACTGGACTGTTTGAGACTAATGAGTCAATGGTACTACCGATAGCCGGCAACCTATCTGGAATAATAGATCTTGAGTTAGATGATCGCAGAGCGATATTCGCATCTTCTCTAGGCGTACCTGGCAACTATGGCCTGGTGTCTCGCAACTTTCTATTAGTAGAGGAGCAAGCCGGTATCTGGAAGGATATAACTACTCAAGAGATTGGGCAGATCGGCATGATCACAGATATGACTAAGGCCGATATAGATGGCGATGGTGATCAAGACGTTCTTGTTGCTGGAGAATGGATGGGTATCCATGTATTAAAGAATAGCGGGTCGACGCTCACTAACGGTGGTGCTATGGCGCAATCGACAGGGTTATGGCAATCTATTACGACTGCAGATGTCGATAACGACGGAGATCTTGACGTAATCGCTGGTAACTGGGGTAACAACTCTAAGTTTAGATCGAGCTCAGATCAACCGTTACAGCTATATGTAGGAGATTATGATGACAATTCTAAGGCGGAGGGCTTATTACTCTGGACAGCACCCGAGGATGAGGAGTCAAGACTATTTGCCGCTAAGCGCGATCTTACTGGTCAGCTGCCACATCTAAAGAAGAAGATTCTTAAGAATCATCAGTATGCCGAGAGTCATCTGGCCGATCTATTATCTCAGGATGACCTAAAAAAGGGTTATAAATTACAAGCCGAAGAGTTGAGATCCGCCATCTTCATCAATGAAGGAGGGGATAATTTCACTAAGCATTATCTACCAGAACCGGCACAATGGTCATCAATTCATACTATTGAATCGTTAGATATAAACGAAGATGGTTTTAGTGACCTAATCGTTGGCGGTAACCTATATGGGCTTAAGCCTGAGGTAGGCAGACTGGATTCATCCGAGGGCTTAGTGCTGATCAATAATCAGGACGGGACATTCAAGCCTTTAAATCGATCAGAATCTGGACTGGTTGTCAAAGGCCAGATACGAGATATAAAAGTGATCAAAAGAGCGAATCACTCAGACGTAATATTTTTTGGTGTAAACGACGCTCCAGTAGTAGTATATGAAAAACAACCAGCAAAATAATTCTATTCTGATAGTGCTCATAGTTGGGGTATTAGCTTGTATGATGAGCTGTACGACTGACACAGCCTTGTTTGAATCACTCAGCGCTGAGCATACAGGGGTAACGTTTAATAACGAGATCATAGAAACCGAAACGCTCAATATCCTCGACTACGAATACATGTATAACGGAGGAGGTATAGGCCTTGGGGATTTCAATAATGATGAGAAATTGGACTTTGTAGCGACGGGAAATCTCGTAGCTAATAAGATCTATATAAATGATGGATCTATGCAGTTTACGGATGTGTCCGATGCTGCTCAGATCAGTCAACTCAATAGATGGTCCCACGGGGTAGCTGTAGTCGATATTAATGCTGATGGGTATGAGGATATCTATATCTGCAACAGCAAGTCAGAGGATCCGGCAGAACGACAAAATGAGTTGTACATAAATCAAGGCGTTGATGCAGATGGAGTACCAAGTTTTAAGGAGATGGGAGAAGCCTATGGTCTTGCTGATGATTCTTATTCGATCAATAGTGCATTTTTTGACTATGATAATGATGGAGATCTCGATGTGTTCATCATCGTCAATGAAATGGGAAATACTCGCAATCCAGGTCGCTACAATAACAAGGTGACGGGTGATTTTCAACGAGTGGATCGACTCTATCGCAATGATTATAATGCTTCTTTGGGTCACCCCGTATTCACTGAAGTATCACAAAAGTCAGGCATAGTACATCCAGGCTTTAGTCTGGGAGTTAATATTAATGATATCAACCGTGACGGTTATAAGGATATTTACATCACCAATGACTTTCTCTCTGATGATCTGCTATATGTCAATAACGGTGACGGGACATTTACCGATCAATCCAGAACCTACTTGAAGCACTCGTCCTACTCGGCGATGGGCAATGATGTCATCGATATCAATAATGATGGTTACGATGATATAATCGCTCTTGACATGTTTCCAGAGGACAACTATCGACAGAAGAGATTACTTGGCCCTACCAACTATACCTTCTATCTCAACAACGAAAAATTTAACTATTCCTACCAGTTTGCGCGCAATACTTTGCAACTCAACCCCGGCATAGCAGGCAAGCAAGACACCTTCAGCTTCCAAGATATTGGGTCTATGGCAGGGATGTCTGCAACTGATTGGAGTTGGACACCGCTGGTGGCTGACTTTGATCATGATGGATACCGTGACCTCATCATCACCAATGGGTTTCCTAAGGATGTCACCGATAGAGATTATACAGATTATCGTGCTGACGCCTTTGCATTTGCCTCCAAGGAGATATTGCTGTCTAAAATTCCTTCGGTCAAGCTGCCGAACTACGCTTACAAAAACAAGGATGGATATCATTTTGAGGATGTTACTGAGGATTGGGGATTAGAGGTGCCAACCTTCTCCAATGGTGCAGCCTATGGTGATCTTGACAACGATGGAGACCTCGATATCATCATCAATAACATCAATGATCCGCTGTCGATATATAAGAATAATGCTAACGAGAGAAATCTTGGCAACTACATCCAAATTGAGCTGACTGGTGTGGACAACAACCTTGATGCCCTTGGTTCAAGAGTAGAAGTCTTGTATGGCGATGAGCATGCTTCCTATGAATACTCACCATATCGGGGATATCTATCCACTCATGACAAGCGTGTCCATATCGGACTTGGAGCAGTAGATACGATTGATCACATTAGGATCACTTGGCCAGATGGAATGATTACCACACTGAGCGATGTGTCAGCAATCAATCAACTCATGACGATAGATTATGACGGAGCTCAGAAGGCTTCAGCGCCAACAGAAGATGCTGCTGCATCTGCGATTTTCAGCAGTGATCAGAGCTTGAAGGCCAGTCATCTTGAGTGGGATTATATCGATTATAATGTACAGGCCTTATTACCACATAAGTTATCTCAGCTTGGACCTGGACTCAGCGCTGCAGATATTAATGGAGATGGTTTAGATGATCTCTACGTGCCAGGGTCAGCTTATGTATCTGAGCAAGTCTATTATCAGACTGCTGAAGGACAGTTCAGACAAGATTCATTGATAGCAGGCAATAATGATAGAGAGGAGCAAGTGGCTCTGTTTATTGATTTTGATGGAGACAAGGACTTAGATCTATACTTAACAGCGGGCAGTTACGAGTTTGATCGTGACAATCCTCTTCATAAGGATTTAATTTACGAGAACAACTCTGGGACCTTTATCCCAGTAGACATAGAGATGCCGACGATATTTTCTGCCAGTGTAGCCGCTGCCGATTATGATCGGGATGGAGATATTGATGTATTCGTCGGGGGTAGGGCAGTACCTACTAACTATCCAGAAGCAACGGATAGCTATCTATTGGACAATCACTCATCGGCAGGAGCCATAAGTTTTAAGCTATCTGACCAATCCGATCAGTTTAGTAAACTGGGTAATGTATCGGATGTGCTCTGGACAGATATCAACGGTGACGGTTGGCAGGACCTCATGGTCGTAGGAGAGTTCATGGATATACAGGCATACATCAACAATCAGGGAACACTCAAGAAGATGGACATAGGTCTGTCTGATTATTTAGGATTTTGGAATAGTATCTCTCCAGTGGATATAGATAGTGATGGTGACACGGACTATGTAGTTGGTAATCGTGGTGGCAACCTCTTTAATAAGGTGAATGATCAGACACCTTATCGGGTCTATATGAAGGATTTTGATGATAATGATGATGTTGATATGATCCCATCTGCTTACTTCTTGAGCGGGGAGGATCAGTATATAGAGTATCCTACGGTATCTCGTATGGATCTTGCTAAAGAGATCAATCAAACCCGTAAAATGTATCCGAGCTATGATGCCTATGGTAGACTCACTTTAGATGAGTTGATTACTCCCGAGACACAGCAAGAGTCTCAGGTGTTCGAGGTAAACTACCAGCAGCATGTACTATTAATCAATGACAATGGAGCATTTACGATTAAGCCGCTACCGATTGAAGCACAAATAGCTCCGATCTATGGTATACAGTCAGGAGACTTTGATGATGATGGGCATGTAGATCTATTGCTTGTAGGTAATGACTATGGCAATGAGTTGATTCAAGGAAGGTTAGACGCTTTTAATGGGCTTATGTTACGAGGTACAGGTACATCAGAGTTGAAACCAGTGACTGTGGGCGAGAGCGGTTTTTATGTCCCTCAGGATGCCAAGGCGCTCATAGCCCTGCAGACACCTGATGGTCTGAGCTATGTAGTCGGACAGAATAAGGGAGAAATCAAAAAGTTTGATAGATCAATTAGGCCGTCTAAGATCGTAAGTCTAAATTCTGATGACTGCAAGGTGGTCTATAGTATGAATAATAGAACTCGTGTAGAAGAGCATAATTATGGCAGCTCATATCTCGGACAGAGTTCCAGAGCGATTGCTATTCCTGCTAATGCTACTTCCGTAACGATCACTAATTTCAAAGGAGAGAGTAGAACGATAACGCCATAAATGATGAAGTATACACTCTTCATACTCATAGTTGGTATCATATCTTATCACTCCTGTGCACTGCAGTCGCCAGGCGAAGCCACTGCTACTCATTATTGTGGATCATGTCACTTGCTGCCTGACCCAACTCACTTAACTAAAGACACTTGGGAGCATGGTGTATTTCCAGAAATGGCTAACCACTTTGTGTGGGAAGGGAGATCTAAGTATGACTATGCCAACAAGACCTTTTACAATAAGAAAGGGCAGATCCCGATGACCGATGAGCACTGGGAAGAAATGTTAGAGTACTATCTTGCTATGGCACCAGCGACATTGACTATCGACACACAGGCATATCCTATTCAGGGGTATTTTGAAGAGCAGTTGATCGATGACATAGTTGCCACACCTACCATAACCGCATTTGCAATAGATAGTACGGGAGATATCTTTCTCGCTACTCTTGATTCTATGTTTCATTATAGCTTGGATCAAGGATTGCTCGACCAGTCCAAATCTTCTGGGATGTTTAGTCAGATCAACCTGTCTGCGGATGAACCATACTTGCTGGATATGGGCTTGATCTCACCTAATGATAATCGCAGCGGTAGTATCAAGTCAATTAATAATTCAGTGATCAGGGAGCACTCAATAGTTCTGCCAGGATTAAAGAGGCCTGTACACGCTGTAGATCACGACAGTGTCATTTTCATTTCCCAATTTGGTAATGTCTCTGGAGAGCTATCGATGTATCATAAAGAATCTCGTCGCACTAAGACCCTGTTGCCACTACCTGGATGCTACAAATTTGAAATAGTGGACATAGACGGAGACGGTCACGATGACCTTGTGGCGATGTGCGGTCAGTCCCAAGAAGGGGTATATAAAATTGACCTCAGGGATTATTCTTACGAGCGAATACTGCCATTTCCGCCGGAGCATGGCATAAGTGACATGGATCTCGAGGACCTAGATGGTGATGGTACACTTGAGATCATATTGACCAATGGGGACAATGCAGATTACTCGATCCAAGCCAAGGACTATCATGGGCTAAGAATCTATGAACGAACCAGTTCGGGTAATTATACAGAACGTTACTTCAGTCATATAGATGGAGCAAGCCAAGTAGAAGTAATCAAAGAAGCTGATGGCAGTCATGCAATTGTGGTAGCCTCTTTTTTTCCAGTGGATTACAAGCTTGCTGTACAAGTATTGATCCCAACTCAGACTCAACAACAGTACAGTAAATATCAAGCAGCTTCAGCTGATCAAGGATTATGGATGGTGATGGATCAGTATGATATCGATGCTGATGGTGATCAAGATCTGATTTTGTCGTGCAATCAGTTTGCCCCAGGACAGATTGCTCTATCGCCGCCTCAGTGGGATGACACCTCCAGTGATCTGTTGCTCTTGATAAATAAAACTCGATAGTTCCTGCCGTTAGTTTAGTCTGTTTTGACGACATTTAGAGGTGCACGATATAAACAATCAGCTTTTTCAAGCCCTTTGTTATATTGATGCTTTAGTCATCAGTACCGGTTTATGAAAAAACTACTTACAATCTTATTGTGCTCCATAGTGTTATGGAGTAATCAAATATTAGCTCAAGATGCTCCTGAAATTGAACAGGTAGCTATCGGTCAACCGGGCGGTGCTACGCCAGGACAAGTAAAGTTAACGGGTATAATACTCGATCAAGAGGCTGATGACCCCATCGTAGGAGCTAATATCCTTATATCTGGAGCGAGTAATACCGGAGTATCTACAGATGTCCAAGGTGTATTTGAATTATCACTTCAAGCTGGAGAGAGCAGATTGACGATAGATGTACTTGGATATGCTCAAAAGATCATTGACCTAAGTATCTATCAGGATGGCGCATTACGGATAGAGATGATTTCATCAAGTATTCAACTTGAGCAGGTGACGATCACAGATCGCTCCGCACGAGATAATATCGAGAATGTCATAGCGGGTGTAGAGCAGATAGGAATAGAGGAATTAAAGCAAATGTCACGTTTACTTGGAGAGGTTGACGTATTGAGAAGTATACAGAGTCTCTCTGGGGTAACGAGTACGGGTGATGGCGCATCAGGATTTAACGTACGTGGAGGTAACGCAGATGAAAATCTGATTTTACAGGATGATGCCTTGATATTGAATCCTTCGCATACCTTGGGTTTCTTCTCGTTGTTTCATCCGGACCTTGTGGGCGAGGTTAATCTGTATAAAGGCGATCAGCCGGCAGCATTAGGAGGTCGACTATCATCTGTCTTAGACGTCAAGTTGAGAGAAGGGGATAATGAGAAGTTTGGAGTCAACGGAGGTGTAGGTTTAGTGACCTCCAGATTGACCGTAGAAGGCCCTATCAAAAAGAACCGCAGTTCATTTATCCTTGGTGGTAGAATAAGCTACATGGATTGGGTGCTCAATCAAGTCAAGAATATTAATGTTCAACGGAGCAAGGCGTTCTTTTATGACTTTACTGCCAAGGCAGATGGCCGAATCGGAGAGAAAACTAAAATAGGCTTTACGGCATTCTTCAGCGCTGATGAATTCAACTTCGCTGATGAAGTCAACTTTGCCTATCAAACACAGACAGTTACTGGATATTTAGATCACCTCATCAATGATGATCTCAGTATCAATCTAATCTTAAACGTAGGAGATTATGATAGCTCTTTGTTTGATATCCAAGGCAATGATGTGTCGAGATTTTCTAATGGCGTATTCTATATCCGACCTACCCTTAAGGGTATCTATCAGATCAATGATAAGAGCAGACTTAATGCTGGTGTCGAGGTCAACATGTTTGACGTGAGGCCTGGAGAGATCGCTCCTGAGGGCGAGCAGTCTACGGTTATTCCTGATCGCTTAGATGATGAAAGTGCAATCGCCATCAGCCCATTCGTACAGTATGAGCTCGATGTCAATCAGAGCCTATCCTTATCCTTAGGTCTGAGATATACAACGTATAGTCGTCAAGGTCCGGGTGAGGTGGCTATCTATGAGCCAGGAACACCAAGAACTCAAAATTCGATACTATCGATACAGACTTTTGCTGAGGGTGAGAATATTGTGACCTATACATCATTAGAACCGAGGCTATCACTAAGACAGACACTCGGAGATGATGGCTCCTTGAAGTTTAGCTTCAACCGGTCATTTCAATATCTTAATCAGATCTCCAATACATCTTCATCGACACCTATTGATATCTGGCAGCTATCTGATTTTCATATTAGACCTCAGGAGGCCTTCAATTTTTCTTTGGGTTACTTTAAGAACTTTAATGATGGACAGGTTCAGACTTCGATACAGGGTTTCTATAGACGACAGCCTGAGATTATAGAGTATAAAGATTTTGCAGATCTTCTGTTGAATGATTTTATTGAGCAAGAACTCGTAACGGGTGAGGGACAAGCATTTGGTGTCGAGCTTAATTATACTAAAGATACCGAGCGCACTAACTGGCAAGTTAACTATACATACTCCAGATCACTGCGCAGAGTCTTGGAGACACCAGAGCAAGCAGCAATAAACGAAGGGGACTGGTTCCCTTCCAACTTTGATCGTCCTCACTCGCTCAATTTCAGGATGAGCCAACGAGTCGGAAAGATTAGTGAGCTCTCGGTCAACTTTACCTACAGCACAGGTAGACCACTTACCGTGCCGGTGAGCAACTTCCGAGTAGATAACATTAGGAATATTCCCATTTTCTCGGATCGCAACGAATTTAGGATTCCGGATTACCATCGTTTAGATGTGTCCTATACGATCGGCCCATTTGGCAATAGCCAAAAGAGACTTGAGAGTACCTTGATCTTCTCTGTGTTTAACTTATACGGCAGAGACAATGCCTTTTCTGTATTCTTTAGGCAACAGCCATCGGCGAGTATCGAAGCCTTTAGGATCGCCACTTTAGGAGCAGCATTCCCGTCTATCACTTATAACTTTAGCTTTTAGACCTATGAGACTTATATACATTTTAGCGTGTGTACTCGTAATCGGATCGTGTGTTGAGGAGATAGATCTCAATATCGACACGGATCGTTCATTTGTTGCAGTTGATGGTATTATAGCCGATGAGCTACAGGAGTATATCATCAATGTGCGCAACAGTGCTGTCATCGGAGTCGGCAATGACAACATACTTACGCCGATATCAGGGGCCAGTGTTCAGGTGGTTTCAGATGAAGGTGAGCGTATAGATTTCATTGAAGATCAAGAACAGTTAGGAAGCTACAAGCAAATTATGCAAGGAGAGGTAGGGCGCTCTTATCACGTTGAGATAAATCTACTCGATGGACGTCAGATCGTGAGCGATCCTGCTGAGATTGCTGCGAGAGTCGAGATAGATTCACTCGACTTTACGGTTACGTCCGAGGCGCTAATCAACAATTCTGGTAATGTGGTAACTCAAGAGATGGTAAATGTCTTCTTGTCCACAACAGTTGATGATAATGATAGACCATTCCTTAGATGGAGAGCCGAAGGTCAATATGAATTTCAGGAGATTGATCCAAGTGTACTTTTTCCGGATAAGTGCTATGTCAGTGAACAAATTGATATTAACAACCTACAAATCTTTGATGCTCGAGAACTTAATGGGACTGTACTATTTGAACAGCCATTATTCAGCACCTTGTTCAATAGAAGATTCAATGTGATTTATTGTGCACATATCCGTCAGATGCGGATTTCTGAACAGGAGTTCAATTATTGGGGTGCAGTAGATCAACTCATTAATATAGATGGAACCTTGTTTGATCCACCACCGGCCTCAATACGTGGGAACTTGAGAAATGTTGATGATGAGGACGACCAGATTTTCGGATATTTTTCAGTAGTCAGTCAGGCCTCTACACGTTTCTTTATTGATGTGACCCAGCAAGGATTTATTGCGGATACTAATTGTAGCCCATTTACTTTTAGAATGAATCCTCCTGAGTGTGCTAATTGTACACTAATAGCTAATAGTACTAGAGAGCGACCTGCCTTTTGGCCGTTTTAGTAGCGTATATGGTATTATAATATTGTTGGCACTGTTCCGCCGTCCACCCTTATAGTTGAGCCGTTGGTAGCTGAGGCAAGTGGACTGCAGAGATAGGTAACCATATTAGCTACCTCTTGGGTCGAGGCGAATCGCTGCAACAGACAGTTGGGGCGTACATTCTCAAAGAACTCTTCCTCTACTTGAGTTTTAGTCTTTCCTTCTTGGGCTGCTAGATTACTGAGAAAACTAGATGCCCCCTCAGACATTGTAGATCCTGGCAATACACTGTTGACCGTTACTCCTGTGCCTTTAGTGAGTTTGGCAATGCCGTTGGAGAGGCCGATTTGGGCAGTTTTAGATACACCATAGTGGATCATCTCATCAGGTATCTGCACACCCGACTCACTGCTAATGAAGACAATGCGTCCCCAATTGTGCTCGATCATGGAGGGTAGAAATACTCTTGACAACCTAACGCCACTCATCACATTCACTTCCATCATATTAACCCACTCATCATCACTGATGTCGACAAATGGCCTTGGGGCGAATATCCCAACATTGTTGACTAAGATATCTATATGTCGATCTATGGAGTTGATCAACTTGTTTACTTGGGCAACATCACCAAAGTCTGCAGCTATACCTATAAGTTGAGCAGTAGGATGATCTGTCTTAATCTCATCGATAGCAGCATCGATACGATCCTGCGTCCGTCCATTGATGATGACATGACAACCCTCTGCAGCAAGCGTCTTCGCTATGGCAAGCCCAATTCCTGCCGTGGAGCCTGTTACTAATGCCGTTTTACCATCAAGTTGATAATCCATGCGACGCTATATTTTATCCTATACCTAATGGACTAAATATGTACCAGACAGCCAGTACTAATAGAACCAATCCAACGGTATAGATCACATCCACTCTGCGTATTTCGAAGAAGTCCTCAGCAGTTTTATCAAAGGTTACACCTTTCAGCTTTTCAGCAGTATGCTGAGGTGCTGACATACTGGCGATGATCAACAATACTGAACAGAATAAGAAGAGATATAGGGCAAAGTGTAGGAAATTAGGAGCCACGATAAGGTCAATCAAAAAGTTATCTCCTATGGCGACCACCTCATTTTGAACCATAAACTCACAGACCAGACGGAATATCCCAATTGTAAAACCAGTCCAAAGACTGATTATCGCCCCACGAGAATTAATACGCTTGAAGAATAAGCCTAATAAAAAGGCCGCAGCAATCGGTGGAGATATATAAGCTTGTACGCTTTGGAGGTATTGTATGATACCACCAGACTGCGTCATAACCTTAATCAATGGGATATATAATAGTGATATCAATACGAGTATAATTGTGGCAAACTGACCTACCCAGACGAGCTCTCTCTCGGAGGCCTGTGGCTTAGCACGCTTGTAAAAATCTATGGTAATCAGAGTAGATGATGAGTTAAAAGCTGAGCTCAGAGAACTCATCAATGCTGCCAAGAGACCTGCAAGTACTAAACCTTTAATTCCTACAGGCAGGAACTCACTGATGATCAGTGGTAGCGCTTTATCAGGATTTGCTATATCTAAGGCTAATAGGCCTTCTGATGCCAAGGCAAAAGCTAATATGCCTGGGACAAGAAATAGGAATAGAGGCAATTGCTTGAGATATCCTGCCATGAGCGTGCCTCGTCGAGCATTGGAGATATCCTTAGCACTGAGTACCCGCTGAACGATAAATTGATCGGTACACCAGTACCACACCCCTAATATCGGTGCGCCAAATAGCATACCTGTCCATGGGTAATCTGAGTCAGAGCTGGGACGCCAGAGGTTGAAGAAATTGCTACTGTCAAACCCTGGATTGCTCACGCCATAGTTAGAGACAATAGACCTCATCTCTGACCATCCACCTATCTGGTCAAGGGCAAAGAATGTCGCCAAGATCATACCACCGAGGAGGATGAATAGCTGTACCATATCGGTGTATAAGACGGCCTTGAGACCGCCAAATACAGTATAGATACCAGTGGCAAATATGACGATCAGCGCTCCCGTCCAAAATGGAATGCCAAGCACCTCAAACACCAATGCCCCTGCAAAGATGGTGAGCGATATCTTAGTCAATACATAAGCGAGTATAGACACGATAGATAGATAGGTTCGTGCACTGGAGGAATATCTCCGCTCCAGAAACTCTGGCATAGTGAAGACTCCAGTCTTCAGATAGAATGGCACAAAGAGCCACCCCAATAATATGAGGACAAGCGAGGCTAATATCTCGAACTGTGCTGCAGGCATATCACCACGTGCTCCTGATCCTGCAAGACCGATGATATGCTCCGCACCAACATTGGAGGCGAACAACGAGGCGCCTATCACAAACCACCCCGTGTCTCTGCTGGCGAGGAAGTAATCTGTTGATTGTTGGTTCTGGCGATCACGACGGGTGATCCACCAAGCAAAAATGAATATGCCAATGAAATATAGTCCTATGACTGAATAATCAATAGTAGAGATCATAGCTCTTGAGATATAATTAGATAGTCAGTAAAACTACCAATTTTTCAGACCTAACAACTTTTCTCCAAGAATAGATAATTCTGCGGTACTATATTTTGTTTGTTCCCAGTTTCGAGGGTCACCTGGAAAGGCATATCCCTCGGGTGCAATCCGGTGCTGCCAAGAGTTGATACGCCAGTCACGCATCTCTTGATTATCGGGCTCGGCGGGCATCATAGATATGTATTGTGCCACTCTTACTTTGTCATCACTTAGATTAGGTCTGATGCCATGCGGCTGCGTACTGTTGAAGATTAAGAGGTCGCCAGCCTCCAGGGAAACCTTGACGAGATCATCCTCAAGACCTGAGATATCCGGTTTAAATCGATCTCTACCCTCTGGCTGAGTAAGCTTCCAAGTATCGTACTCTCGATAGAGGCGTGGGATGCATTGAAATCCTCCCATATCAGGATCAGTCTGATCACACAGAGCCAGCACTCCTTGGACATTTTGAGGGCGAGTTTCAGGATCATAATCCCAATGAATAAATCCTCCGAAGCCATTTTTATCACGCTTCGGAAAGTTCAGATTGGTGCGATCAATTGTGACCCACAAGTCCTCATATCCCCAGATATCAACGAATGCGTCGTATACTCGCTGAGTCGAGCGATTATCCCACAAGAGCTGATGATTATAGACTTCTACCATTCCGCTACCGGCGAGCTCTTTCATCTGCATCTCGGCACGTGGCGGAGCATACCAAGTACTCTTATCGTTTGGATCTTTTTCGTCAAACTCCCAGATAAAGTCAGCTGTCTTAAGCGCTTGTTCTCTGGAGATCGCTCCTTTGATAACGATATATCCATTGTGTTTCCAAAAACTCCAATCCTCTTCGCTTAAGACCCTCAATGCTTTGCCTTTGGAGCGGTCGTTAAGCTTGCGCTTACTTGATGTGGCAGTAGATGGATTACCCGGTTTATCGGTATGCCCTTGATTGGGCATCATGGTTGGCGCCATAGATTTATGCTCTTCTTTCATCTTGGTAGCTTTTTTGATGGGATAAAACTATGAGCTTTAGTACATCTATATTTTCATGGTATTGATCTATTGTTGTACAATATTGATTAATTATCAATCTTGAATCCTCAATAATTGCAATATTGTGTAATTATGAAAGTTCAACTCGAGACCATAACGAGCCAGGCTAATCGATCCTTTAGCTTGATGTTTAATCCCAGATTGAGTGATTTATTCTTTTGGCACTCGCATCCTGAGTATGAATTGGTCTATATCAAAGCTCCGTCGGGTACTCGACACGTTGGAGAGCATATATCAACCTTTAGGGAGTATGACTTAGTAGTGATTGGGTCAGATATACCACATCTCAATTTTGATTATGGTCTCAAGTCTGATTACTCCAAAGTGGTGTTGCACTTCAATCGAGATTTTATAGAGCAGCATCTATCATATGCACCAGAATTATCTGGACTTGCTGATCTTTTTAAAAAATCAAAATATGGTGTCGTATTGAGAGGAGAAAGCCTCTGTAATATAGGTGATCAACTATTCGACTTAGAAGGTATGGAAGCTTTTGATCAGTATATCGCTCTGATCAGAATATTACGTGAGCTAACGCTACATAGCACTACTGAGCTATTGCATAACGAGCCATTTCATAATAACCAAAGCAGTAAAGAACAGGAACGTCTCAGATTAGTACATGCCTTTATTGACAACAGCTATCATCGACAGATCAGCTTAGAGGAGGTTGCGGATCTATGTCACATGACTAAGGAAGCCTTCTGCCGTTATTTTAAAAAAATGACTCAATATACCTTTATCCAGTTCCTTAATCGCTACAGAATTACCCATGCTAAGCGGTATATTTTATCGGGTGCCACCGTAAGTGAGGCGTGTTATCAATCGGGTTTTCAAAGCTTATCTTACTTCAATCGAATCTTTAAGAGGATCACCGGAGAGAATCCGAGTCGGTTTGCTAAGAGACATTCTTGAGCTCTTAATTTTGAACATACCTAAGATTCTTATACCTAAGAAAATTATGTATATTAGAATTATGATTGATTCTAAGTTACTACGAGGTAGTCTTGATACCATAATACTCAAGCTCCTCGATGAGCATGATGAGATGTATGGGTATGAGATCACCCAAAAGGTAAAAGATCTGACTGCTGGTGAGATGAAGCTTACCGAGGGGGCATTATATCCTGCGCTCCATAGACTTGAGGGCAAGGGTATACTCACCACGGAGGTGCGCAGCATCGGTAATCGGATGCGCAAGTATTATCGCCTAACAGAATCTGGTAAGACAGAAGTCAATACTCGACTTGCTGCAATGCAAGATTTTATCACGAGTATTAACCTCATCCTTAAACCTAAACTTGCTTAGTATGTGGGATGAACAAGGAATGTGGAGACCTATCCGATATGATCGACCAGATGATATAGCACTCAAGTCTGATTATAATACTCAGGAGGAGAAGGTTCAATTCATAGATGATCTGTTCAATGCTATTCTTCAGAAGTCGGCAAGTAGAGCGAACTACAGTGATCTTAGATCAGAGTTAGTGGATCACTATATAGAAAAGTTAGGAGAAGACTTTGAGAGAACTATGGGAACCCAATTCGTTGATTGCGTTTATGACTATCACGATAGATTTGGTGGTCCCCGTCGAATCATTAAGATTGCAGATCATTTCTACAAGACGAAGCATGAACTGATTAATCGACAGTTTTGGACGTGGTTTCGTCAATATTGGGGTGCACATTTACTCTTCATTCCGGTTGGATATTTGATTGGTTCGTCTATTGATTTAAGAACCCAGATCATATTCATGCTCATCGCTGTACTCGGCGTGGCAGTACATGAAGGTGATAGATATTATAGAGATAGGCAGCTCAGGTCAAGTGCAAAGGGAGGAGAATCTTCAATTAGCTTCTTTTACCAGTATAAATTACAGATCATACTATTGTCAATACTCCCATTCAGTTTTATGGATGTCTTTGATCTTATTGATGCTAAATGGTTATGCGCATACGTATTTCCATTGATGTATTATCTGTGCGGATGGGCCTACTATTACCACCTCAAGATATGTCGGCGACGAGTAGCGCCACTCATAGATGAGTATAGGTCTCAGATTATAGCACAAACTAAACTTGCCTAACTATGTGGACAAAGACAGGACAATGGCGACCTCAAGATTATAGCTTACACTATAGTTATGACAATATCAGTGAACGACCCACTGAAGAGGAGAAAATCAACTTCATTGACAACCTGTTGAACACGACACTTGAGAGGTCAAAGAACAAAGGAAACTACAGTGATCTCAGAGCCGAAATCGTAGACCATTACGTCAGTGAGCTTGGAGAGAATTTCTATGTGGAGAGGGGATACCTGTTCAGAGAGAAAGTTCATGAGTATCATGAGACCTTTGGAGGATATAAACGCATCAATAAGATTGCCACTAAATTTTATGCTTCTAAGCAAAGAATCATTGCAAAGCAATTCCATAGGTGGTTTCTGAGTTTTTGGCCAGTTCATCTTGTTTTTGTGCCAATAGCATACGTCGTTTATCTCAATAGCACTCAGATGCAGACGGGAATTGCAGTACTAATTGTGCTTTTGGTATTCTGTGTTATCGAAGGCGTCAAATATCTCCGAGATAGAAAAGTCATCAGACAGATGAAATCAGGAGCCTCTGCGGCAAATCTATTCTATGAGTACAAACTGCTATTACCTGGGATGGTAGTAAATGCCTATCAACTTACGAATCCACGTGGAGATTTCAGTTGGCTGCTCCATTTAATGGCCTTAGCGCTTATCTACTACTGTTCTTGGGCCTACTATTATCATCTCAAAGTATGTCAGAGACGTGTAGCGCCGCTACTGAAGGAATATAGATCTCAGGTTATCTCACAAACCAAAATCGCCTAAGCTATGTGGAGTAAGACCGGACAATGGCGGCCTCAGGATTATAGCTTGCACTATACCTATAGTCAAATCGGCGATCGACCTAAAGAGCAGGAGAAGATCAACTTCATCAATAACTTGTTTAATACAATCTTGGAGCGATCTCATAGTAAGGGTAACTTTAGTGACGTCCGAGCGGAGCTAGTAGATCACTATGTGTCAGCATTGGGTGATGACTTCTACATAGAGTCAGGATCTCAATTTCGTCAAAAAGTACATGGGTATCATGACACTTTTGGAGGCCATGATCGGATCATTAAGATTGCTAAGAACTACTATAAGACTAAACAGAGATTGGTACGATGGCAATTTTTTAAGTGGTTTGCCTGTAATTGGATGGTACACTTAGCCATAAGTCCAATATTGTTTCTGATCTATTTAAACATTGTCCCATTCCATTTTATAATATCCCAAGCTGCGCTCATGTTCTTGGTAGCAATTTATGAAGGGATTAAGCTGCATCGAGATAGAGACATCGTAAAGCAATCTCGATCTGGCGACTCCTCAGTCAGTTTCTTTTATCAGTACAAAGCCGAATTAACCTCTTTCATTTTCGCACCTATATATTTCTATAACTTAGGCAGTGAGCCAACTGCGGCGGATATGTCTTTATATGGGTTGATTATAGTTTTCTTTTATACGCAATTATGGGCTTACTACTATCATCTCAATGTATGTCATAGGCTTGTGGCACCACTACTTCAGAATTATAAATCTCAATTGGTCTATGATGGAGTTTAGCGGCAATCAAATACATATCGTCCATGAGCAGGTAAGTGGATTACTGAGTCACGATTACTTCGATGTACGATTAGAGATCGTGGATCACATATTGTCGGATATAGAGCAAAGGATCACAACTGATCCACAGCTTCATTTTTTTGAAGCGCTAAATACTGCCATTGATTCTTTTGGTGGTAGGAAGGGTGTCAGAAAACTTGAACGATCTAAGATTTATGAGTCTTGGCGAATATTCTTGTTAAAACACCTTAAGGCACTCGTTGAAGCAAGTAAACCTCCACAGGTATTTTTAAGTGGTCTTCTGTTTTTGATAATTTATAATTTGATAACAATAACTGACATCGATGCATTATGGATATTCTGGTTGGGATGCACATTGACAGGGATAGTGGAAACAATCGAGTCAAAGAGATTGCGAAAAAATCACAGTCTGTTTATGATTTCCTCAATGCCAGTTTACACCAAGAGTGCATGGGTAACTAATACCCCGTTATTGTTTCTATTTTTTGCTTTTCATAGTTGGTTTGATCCTGGATTGGTGTCCACCCAGATTATAATAAGCTTGTCCTTATTTGGCTATGGAGTCTTTTTCCTTTTTAAGTTCCGCTTTTTGAAGAAAGGAATTAACGAGGAGTACCAGCGATATCAGCACTTACATCACGACCTCATAAATATGCCCATATGACTAAAGTATCAGAAGAGCAGGTACAGATGATATTCGACTTCACCGAGCAGAAGTATATCAAGTATTATGATGTGCAGTTGGAGCTGGTTGATCATATCGCTGATAAGATTGAAGCACTGCAAGCAGATGATCCAAACTTGTCTTTTGATCGGGCGCTTCATAAGGTATATAAGTCTTTTGGTGTGTATGGATTTACTAAGGTGCAGGAGGAGAAAGTTAGACAGATGGAAAAATTCTGGCGTAATAGATTTTGGTCCTACTATATGAGCTATTTCAAATTGCCAAAGATCATCTTAACCATATTGTTATCTATTCTATTTTATGGGTTGATCATGGCGGGCAGTGCCTATATGAGTAGTGGCTTGGCATTTTATTTTCTGGCACTCGTATTGCTCATCCTATTTATCCTTGATAATTATAAGATGCGACGGCATAATCACAAACGTATGAAGAGTAAACTATTAGTCATTCATTCTTATGCTTCGACAGTACAAGGATATTTTAGTGGATCAGTTATTCTGAGTTGTAATGCGCCCAATTTATTCTCGGAGCGTCTATCTGATTTGCCGCTGTGGGGTATAATAGCAGTATCAGTGCTCCTAAGTTTTATGGTGATTAATCATCATGCGCTTAACTACGTATTCCCGCTGTGGTTGACTGAAGAGATTCAGGAGCGCTATGCGCATTTAGGTGATGAGGAGTTGCGGTTGGCAACTCTCCCCTAACCCCTCTCTTTAAAAGAGAGGGGAAGAAAAAACAATTGTTTTTTCGGGGTGAGTTAAGCGTTGTTTTAAACTCATAGATTTGGCATCTTATAATTGATAATATTCTTCAGATCAAATAAGCTTTTCACCCTATTAGGTATAATATCACTTCTCATGATATCTATCTCATCACGGAGGAAGAGTAACTCGCACTTAGGTCAATTTTTGGAGCACTCGGCAGAAGACTATAGACATGACTATCATAGTCAAAGCGGGCGTTCAAAAGTTGTTTATACACCTCTTGATACTTTAGGGTTTAGTTATGAACCTGCACAAGGGATAGATTCATATGTTGGTTATATCAAGAATGATTCTATTACATTTTCATTTGATTTTGGGTGGTATACAAATGATGGAATTCCATCAGAAAGTGAATTAAAATATCATTTAGTAAGAAATCGACAAGGTGGTTTAAATCTTTGTGATTTAGGAAATATATCAGATCAGAAAATACTCAATAATCTCGAGATAGTTCAGGTCAGCAGCAAAGATTCACTATATGCTATACCTACCATAGATGTGATTTACCATGACACCTATTGTTTGATCGATCGAGTATTGTGGGGGAGCGATTTAAAATATCATGAAGAGTACATATTTGAGGAGTTGGACACTTTAGGGTTTCATACCAAGATCTATTATCCTAAAGCAGGAACTGTTCATAAAAAAGTGGGACTCTTTGTAAGTTCTGGGTTAACAGTGGATCCATGCGCCGGCTGCAATCAGCTAGGTATATCCTCATATGAATTTGAGCAAAATAATTGTGCCATCATGCTTCAATATCTTAGAGCTGCACGAGATGCACACTTAGTGGATAATGGTCGATAAGATAATTAACCACCTCTCCCCTAACCCCTCTTCCACTAAGGCGAGACGAGCTTGCAAGTAAAACAATCAACTCTCCCCTAACCCCTCTCTTTAAAAGAGAGGGGAAGAAAAAACAACTGTTTTTTCGGGGTGAGTTATATAACTTAATGGGATGAACAGAGCCGATGCAATACGATTGGCCAGGCAGCTCAGAAAAAACAGTACAAAAGCTGAAAAAGAATTCTGGTTTCACGTAAGAAATCGAAGGTTTCATGGCCATAAGTTCACAAGACAATTTCCAATAGAATTTAAGCTGTATGATAACAGGCTTAATTTCTTTATAGCAGACTTTTATTGTCATCAGTTCAGGTTAGTAGTAGAAATTGATGGGGACTATCATCATAGACCAGAGATTAAACGCTATGATGAAGACAGGGAGAAAATAATTAAAGCCATGGGCTATCATGTTATGCGATTTGACAACGATCAGGTTCTAAATCACTTCTATCAAGTGGAACAAGATCTATTAAGCTTTATGAATTTGTGATTATTCAACTCACCCAAACCCTCTATCTTGAAGAGGGGACAAATTTATTAGCAGTATCATTGCTCCACATCTATTCATATGTTATCCCCACATCAGATCATTAAGAAAGTTGCTAAACTCGTCAATCGGGGGAACACCTGTTATATCCATAGGAAGAATCGCAAGATCGTGACGATAGCACCCGAGGATGAATCCGATCTTGATCCAGAGCTTACGATAGAGAAGTGTATCATAGTTCCGCCAATGCCTAAGCAATCCTTAAGCATGGTGATGCAAGACTTTCTGCTGGAAGTGACTGATAACTCGATAAAAAAAGAATTGGTTAATGCGCTGCGCCGAAAAAGCCCAATGCGCAACTTTATGCAAGTGATTGATAACTGTATCGATGTCGGTCAGCACTGGCGCAGATATAGAGCAGAGCGATACGAACAGTATGTCAGGCAGGTGTTCGTAGATGAGTACAATCATTAGAATGTTCAAGTCTTTTCAACGGGTCATTTAGAGCGCTCAACAGTATTCATGAATTGAAGATGGCTATTTGGCTATTTTTGTGGTCTAATATGATACTACTTTGAGACATAGCGAATCAGACGAGTTTGCAGATATACGTCCATATCATGATCATGAGGTCCGGGACGTCCTGGATAGGTTGATCGAGGATGATGGGTTTATCTCAGCGATCATCAATCTCCGTGTCAAGCGACAGACTAAGTTGATGAAAGCGTTGGCATACCCATTTGTCCGTCAGCGTATGAGGCGCATGCTCAAGGGCATCCACAATATCGAAGGTATCCAGGATATCGTCAAAGTATTCATCGATAAGATGCTGTCTAAGACATCGACATCATTTACTATATCTGGTCTGGAGCAACTTGACAAAGATCGTAACTACCTGTTTATCGGCAATCACCGTGATATCGTACTAGATCCAGCGCTGGTCAACTATGCTCTTAAGATATGCGGATACCCTACGGTACGGATAGCGATCGGAGACAACTTGCAGTCTAAGTCATTTATCTCTGACTTGATGAGGCTTAATAAGAGCTTTATCGTGAAGCGCTCTGTTAAGGGGCCCAGAGAAAAAGTTCGTGCGCTCAGACATCTGTCAAAGTATATAGCTCACTCAGTACTTAAGGATCATAGCAATGTATGGATTGCACAGGGGGAGGGTAGAGCTAAGGATGGCCGAGATATCACCCAACCTGCTATTATTAAGATGCTTGCCATGAGCAAATCAAGCGAGGAGGAGTTCTCCAGCTATATCAAGTCCTTATCTATTGTGCCCGTGGCGATATCATATGAGCTGGATCCTTGTGACGCTGACAAGGCGAGAGAACTATTCATCAGAGAGACTGGAGGAAGTTATCAGAAGAGACCAACAGAAGACTTTGAGAGTATCAGCAAGGGAATCAAAGGAAACAAAGGAGGCATCCACTTAAGCTTTGGGGTACCTCTCGATCGGGCATATGATAGTGCTGAAGAGGTTGCTAATGAGATAGATCGACAGATCACAACAATCTACAGAGCTCAAGACACTAACAAGATGTGCCACCAGCTTAAGTCGCAAGGAAGTATAGGAGAGATAATCAGTACTACTAAAGCAATTGGATTCGAGCAGCGCCTATCTAATATACCGGATACTTACAGATCTTATGCGATCGATATGTATGCTAATGTAGTCGAACGCAAACTCGATCTTGGTCTCACAGAAGATGAGTCAGTAACTAATAACAATAGCAACAATTAAGGGCCGTGAATGCTCGTTACTATTTCGTCCAATGAGAAAGCAAGTCTTGATCATAATTATTTTCACCCTACTAATCAGTATCCGAGGTAATACCCAAAAAGGAATTGAAGTAGGAGGGTGGATTGGTTCATCAAACTATTTTGGTGACCTACAGACTAGTCTGAGCTTTGCTCGACCTAATGTATCGGGAGGTGTATTATTCAGATATAATTTTGATGAGCGCATCTCTGTTAAGTCCTCATTTAACTATGCGCGAATCAGTGCCGATGACAGTAACTCACTCAATAGTTTTGAGTTCAGTCGGCAGTTGAGTTTTTATTCGGATATTTTTGAGTTGAGCAATCAGTTAGAGTTCAACTTCTTCCCATATATCCATGGTAGTGATGATGAAAATTATACACCCTATCTCTTCGGTGGATTTACAGCACTATCATTCACACCTAAGCGTGAGTTTGACGGCGAAGTGTTTAATCTGAGATTAAATGGTACCGAAGGTCAAGCTATAGGAGATGAGTATGGCAAGTTTACTTTGGCAGGATTAGTTGGAGTAGGTTTTAAGTGGGATATCAACTATGATTGGAACTTTAATATTGAGGTAGGCCTAAGAGTTGCGGCGACGGATTACTTAGATGATGTGAGTACGTTTTTTCCCGATTTCAATGACCTCAGGGAAACACGTGGGCAGACGGCAGTATTATTATCTGATCCTACTAACAACCCGTTGAATCAAGGCAGACAGCGGGGCAATAGCCGCAACAATGATAGTTATGTACTGGTAGGCCTGAGTCTGGTAAAATATTTTGGTAGGTTAGAATGCCCCAAACCCAGTCAGTCCAGATGATCCGGCATATCCCTCTGACGCTACCGTCATACAGTCGTGGGTTTCATATCATAACAGATTATATCGTTGAGGCTGTTGGTGAGATGCCAGACCAAGCTATGATGACCGTATTCATCAGGCATACGTCTGCTGGTATCACCATCAATGAAAATGCTGACCCTACAGTACTGATGGACTTTGAGAGTTTCTTCAATCATATTGTCCCTGAGCGTATGCCATTTATCAAGCATGACATCGAAGGAGATGATGATATGCCGGCCCATATCAAGAGCAGCCTTGTCGGTTCGTCGATCTCAATACCAATTGTAAATGGTAGATTGGCCTTAGGTACCTGGCAAGGTATATATTTGTGCGAGTTTAGAGATCGGCCTCATCGTAGGTCGCTCATAATCACGCTCTACTCAAAGCTATGCAGTATATTATTGATGGCATCTATCTGGGCTTGACTCTGGCTATACTGCTGGGGCCAATATTCATCGTATTGATGCAGTCTACTCTGGAGCATGGTACTAAGGCGGGCTTGACAGCCGCTTCTGGTATATGGGTCAGTGATATTATCATAGTCTCGCTGACGCTGCTGTTTATCAAGCGCATTGACTCTGTAGTGCAGCACCCCAATTTCATCTTTTGGATGGGCCTGATAGGCGGTATCGTGTTAGTGGGTGTTGGTGTTGTTAATTTTATGAAGAAATCCCAACTTGATTTAGATATTGAGCAAGTCACAGCGACAAGCTGGGCAGGGTTTTGGACTAAGGGATTCTTGGTCAATACGGTTAATCCCTTCACATTTATCTTTTGGTTGAGTACGATCACGTCCTATGTTGCCACTAAGAAATTGTCAGTAATCGAGAGTGAATATTTTGCTATAGCCATAATATTAACCATCATCGTTACGGATTCTCTTAAGGTCTTAATGGCCAAGATGATCCGTAAGAGAATCAATGAAAAAACATTGATCATCATAAACAAAGTAGCAGGTTGCGCCTTAATTATATTTGGGTTCGTGCTGCTATTTAAGGCCGTTCAATCCTTTTAAAAAGAGAAGATATGAGTCACGAATTTCATAAGTTGACAGTAAAGAAAGTTGTAGAGGAAACGGATCAATCTAAGTCCATATACTTTGATATTCCTGACAATCTTAAGGATGATTATAAGTACCGAGCAGGACAGTACCTGACGCTAAGATTTGATGTAAATGGCAAGGAGGAACGCAGATCGTATTCGCTGTGCACCAGTCCAACAGAAGGCGACTATGGTGTCAATGTCAAGCGAGTAAAAAAGGGGTTAATCTCCAATCATATTAATGATACACTCAAAGCGGGGAGTCATGTGGATGTTATGACGCCCGACGGTAAGTTCACCCTTGACTTAGTTGAGCATAAGCAGCGAGACTTCTATTTCTTTGCATCTGGTAGTGGTATCACGCCGATTATTTCGATGATAAAAACCATCCTTGAAGAGGAGCCTAAGAGCACGTGTCATCTCCTCTATGGTAACACGAATGAGGACTGCGTCATATTCAAAAATGAGTTAGAACAATTAGCCAGTAAGTATACAGGTCAGTTCATTTATCAGCAGACCTTGAGCAAGCCTAATCGTGAAAAATCAGGCGGCCTTAAAGGACTCTTCTCTAAGGGGAAAATGAACTGGTCAGGATGGGTCGGCCGTATTGATAAGTCTAAGGTAGATCAGTTCTTAGGAGACTATCCTAAGAAGTCAGTTGAAGCACACTATCTGGTGTGCGGTCCAGGAGCTATGATCGATACGATCATCGACCACCTTGAGGGGAAAGGCATCGACAATGAGTTCTTACATACAGAGAGATTCGTCAGTACGAAGCCTGTAGGTACGGCAGCTGGTGTCGGAGCCACGGTAAAAGTCACCCTTGCTGGGAAGCAATATGAGGTTACCGTACCTTCTGATAAGACAATACTGGATGCCCTCATCGATGAGAAAATCGATGCTCCGTACTCATGTACTAGTGGAGCTTGCTCGACTTGTGTGGCTAAGGTACACTCTGGTGAGGTAAGCATGGATGTATGCTATGCCCTCGATGATTCGGAGGTCAAGTCTGGCTACATACTGGCGTGTCAAGCTCGATGTCAATCAGACGTTGTTGAGCTGACATTCGAGTCGTAAGCTTAAAGCTGTATCGTCCGCTGTAGATTTTGGATGATGCCGTAGGTCCGCTTGTCAGACGATCCATAGGCTTGTGATATAACCAGGCTCATCTCCCGTTTACTATTAGGATCTTGGTATAGCGCGATGATGAATTGCTGCACAGTCTCACCTTCTTTGACATAGACGGTTTGCTCTGTCCACAAGCCTTCTTTTATCGTGGATGTATTCATATTGCCCTTATAAGATACCTCCTTATCGGCAAGCGCTGACTCCAGAAGTGTAGTGAAGCTGCGCTTTTGTAATTGATTGATTTGGAGTGTAAGAGCTCCGCCATTGTCTATCCCCATAATGAGCTGATCGCCCTGCCACTGATGCTCATATCCTATAGGTAGGCTAAAGCTCCCTAATCCGTTAGGAGAGGTCAGCGCAATTGTTTTACTGGACTTTTGGTCATCGAGTTTTTGGAACTCTGTGCCAAACATAAACAGACCACCTACGTAGCCATCTGGATAGATGTTAAACTGTATATCTCTGGGCTGAGCAATATTGCGCAGAGTAGACCGGGCCTTAGTGGAGAAGTCTAATCGATAGCGACCATTAAACCTGTTTTGATGATGTACCGTAAGTTCAAGATATTCATCATCGATCTTAACCACCTCTAAGGTCCTATTATTAAAAAAAGGATGCTGACTCCCTATTGGCTCGTAGCGTCCGATATAGTTGCCCCATAGCTCTTCGGGCAGGTCATATGACTCTGTGGTTACGAGATTAGATCGTACTAACCCAAACTCCGTTGTGTCCTCCTGATTGATGAGGTGGATGACGTTGTTGACTGCATGTTCCATCCCCGGATATTCAAATCTATCGAATCGATTGACATCAGCATTAAAGAGTATGGCAAAAGCTTGATTCTTAGCGATGTTGATACCCAGTATAGCTCCGCTTTTTCCATTGCCACCTGTGTGGATCATGATATCACGATCCTCGATAGACATGCCCATCCAACCCAGTGCATATTGTATGTCGATACCATTACCACCCAACATTGTACCCAGTCCTTCAAATGATGTGTTGGTCTTAAATAGCTCTGCTAAGCCTGCTTTGCTGATGACTTGCTTACCCTTATAGTAGCCGCCGTTTATAAGCGCAATCATGTAGTGACTCAGATCTTCTGTAGTAGAATAAAACTGTGACCCTGCGGCTGTAAAGTTAGGATCAGGCCGTGCATAAACGGCAGGCCTACAGGCTGCGAGATCCATCTCATGACCATGTAGGATATTCAGATCTTCTTGGTATATGGCAGAGCTGTTACTCATGCCGAGTGGAGTCAGAATCTTTTGCTCGATATAGTCTGCGTAATCTAATCCACTGATAGATTCTATGATATAGTGGATGATGCTGTATCCCTCGTCGCAGTACTCATGAGACATCCCTGGTCGTCGCTTGATGACATGCTGTTCAAATGAAGCAATGAAGTCCCTCAGTCCATCCTGATCATCGAGGGTCGGCTTAGATTCAAATTGTGGAGGAATCCCAGATGTATTACTTAGGCACATCCTGATGGTTACCTGATCGCTAAAGTCTTTGTTAGATGTCTGAAACCAAGGTATATAGTCAGTCACGGGATCATCGAGATTGAGCTTGCCCTGATCGACCAATTGCAATACGGCCATAGCAGTAAACCCTCTGGCCAATGCATCTATGGCGAGGATACTGTTAGGCGTCATCGGATTGGCGTATCCCTCTCGTTCTACTCCATAGGCTTTATTATAGATGACTTGATCATCCTCAACTATAGCGATTGCAAATCCCGGTACTGGAGTGCGCTCCAGATAGTTCTGGAGGTACTGATCTACATTGCGGATAGCAGCAGATCGTTGGCCCTCAAGCAAGATGGACGAACTAATGATTAGGATGTAGACGATTATATACTTCATTGATCTATCAATCTTATTCGCGCACTAATATCCTCGGCCTGATCTTTAACAAGCGCCGAGAGGCTAACCAGACCGTTATGATGGTTAGGACAAGTATAAATGGTATCACTAGCAGGCTGCCCGTCGCATCAAATAAATATGGGAAGGTCGCTAAGCCTGCAAAGACCGTAAACTTCCCTAATGCTACTGGGATAATATATAACGACAGTGGTACTGCGATTGCTAAGGCGATTACCGCTATAATTATAGCTCTTATGATCAGTGCCATCTGCAGTTGAAATGGTGTCATACCGATGGCTTTAAATATGCCGATATTGCGCTGCGTTTCCTTGATGCTTAGAACGGTATCATTGAATACCGTGACGAACAAGATTCCCAAGAATAAAGCGGAAATCAGAGTCAGCAGGTCTTTGACCCCATTAAGTATGTTCTCGAGGTTACCAAGTCTCTCCGAGATAATAAATACGTCATAAGCACTCCCATAGGTCTTAATGAGATCATCGGCAAATGCTTGATGATCTTCACCCTTTTTCAGCTTTATCTGGTATCCTCTGAGTTCATAGAGTGGATTAACTTCTTGGATGCCCTCCAATCTCATAAAGAATCCCTCACTTAAGTTATTCAGGCTTTGATAGATGCCCGTAATGGTATAGTGCACGAGCTGACCTTCCATATATAGACCTATACTATCTCCAATCTCAACCCCCAGGGATTTTTGACTGGTTAGACCAAGTGAGAGTTCATCTTCAAATACTGGATGCCTGCCTTCTACCACTATGTGGCCGACTTTTTCTAATTCGTCATCATATATAGTACCCTCTATTGGCTTAGGAGCTCGGGTCTCCGTTGCAGGAAGTGTGGCAGTATATCCACCGATTTTGACCACCTCCTTAACTCGTTCATCGTCCTCCATATCCTCCTTGAAGAAGTCTTGTTGGTTTGGTAGTTGAGGTCCTGATTGGCGCACGCCCACATCACAATAATTAAAGCCCCAAGCTGGTCTGTTACTGTTGAGTCCCGACAATGAACTCGAACCATTGACATACAGCATCTGAACAAAAATCACAAAACTCAACCCTACGAATAAGAGTACGGCTCTCATGATATTGGACCGCAAGAATCGCATAGACAGAAAACTCACCACGTTAGATCGTGGTCCCAGCTTGAATAGCCCAAACTTACTATTGCCATAAGATTTTTGAGGGGGACCATTATTACGGATAGCAGTAACGGGTTGGATGTGTGTAGCTCCAATAGCGCTGCGATACGAAATCAGCAAGATGGCGATGAGAAACGCAAAGAAAGTCCAGATCGATGGGGCCAGCAGCCCTATATCAAAGTTTACAGAACCGATGGCCGTGATCAACGACTTAAATACCAATAGCGTGGTAAAGTAGCCACCTATTAATCCTATAGGTACCGCTAAGCAGGTGATGAGCATAAACTGAATGACGTATACACTGATCATATTTCGTTTAGTGAATCCTTGGGCCTTGAGCATACCGATCATCTTGTAATCGGTGCGGATAGAACTGCTCACGACCGATGAGGTGACGATCAGTGTGACTATGATCCCGAAGATTACGAAGATGAGCAGTATGCCACCAGTGATCTGGTAGAGTATCTGAAAGAAGGACTTGTATTCCTTATAAAGCCTGCTGAAACCTCTATAGGAGTACTCTTCATTAAATTTCTTCCAGACGGCTTCGGTTACCTCTGGATCAGTAAGCCGGATACCCATGACAACACGGGTTAAGTCCTTTACAGGAAATAGCATCGATAAAGTCCCTGGGCCTACCCATGCAGGTTCAGGATTGATCAGTCCATTAGAGTGATGAGGATCGATTGCAATAGCTGCTACGGTCAAAGGAAACAAGCCATTGCTGGTGGGCACCATGATCGTGTCTCCAATAGTTATATCAGCCCCTTTTAACCAGTTATTGGGCACCCAGATTTCACCAGGCAGAGGAAATCTTGATTCACTGCCTTGTAAGATATCTAAGCGATCATTTTCTAAATCGTTACCATGAAACTCGGTGAGGTACGCGGAATTGACTAATTCCTCACCCTTAAACTGCGGGAACTGCCTCATGTATCTCCTCGACTTAGGCACACCGACGCTAACGACCTCTTCTTGAGCGTTGAACCATTCAGTAATTTCTTGTGGGTCATGTACGTGGATATCAAAATCCAGTACGATGTGTGATGCCTTCAGCTTTTCGAAGAGGTTGTCAAATGGGCGTTGCATCCCAATACTCATACCGATCACTGTGGAAAACAGCAATGCTGCCAAAGCAATACATATCCCAACGAGAAGGGTCTGTACCTTTCGCCTTTTGATGTTCGCCCAAGTAATTAGTAATACACTTTTCATCCGCTGTTGATCAACTCTTCTTCATTACCAATCCTTGCCTGCGAGCCATTTCAACAGCTGTACCTCCTTGTCATCGGTACTGACTCCTTTGTCAAAGGACAATTCGTCTTCGATCAATCCATCACGCAGAAATATGATGCGATCAGCGCGACTTGCTGATTTGGGTTCATGAGTTACCATGACTATGGATTGACCTTGATTATTGAGATCGGTCAGGATATCCAATACTGCCTCAGAGGAAGAGGAATTCAGATTGCCTGTAGGCTCATCTGCCATCACCACTCGAGGGTTATTAATGATTGCTCGTGCCATCGAGCATCGTTGTTGCTGACCGCCGGAAACCTGCGATGGCAGGCGATCCTTCAGATCGATGATCCCCATCTTGGTCATAAGCTCCTCGGCACGTGATTTGAGTTGCTTGCGATCATTTTTGACGAGATAGGCAGGGATGAGTACATTTTCGAGGAAGGTGAGGTTAGGTACCAAATTAAAGTCTTGAAATACAAATCCGATATACTCTCGTCTGATGAGCGTCATCATCTTTTCATCGAGCGTATGCACAGGCTTGTCTTCGAGCCAGATCTCTCCACTTGTAGGGGTCTCTAATCCACTCAACAGATAGAGCAATGTGGACTTGCCCGACCCTGAGCTGCCCATGATCACTGTGAATTCACCCTTGTATAGGGATAGATTGATTTCATTGATGACAGGAACAGTTGTTTGTCCAGTATCATATTTTTTGTTCAGGTCTTTCGCCTCGATTACGACCTCCTTCATGTACATTCTTATTTATCTCCTTACTTGTTAGCCTACGACCTCATAGGTTTTATATCAATTCATGGAAAGGTCTTGACTGTCCTTGTGGTACTCAAAACTCATATAGCCGATGAGCATCTCATCAAAGGAATAATCTCCCCAATAGACCGTCCGCTCCGGTGCTGGATTAAAAGAATTTTGAGCTGAATTATCAAATTCTGCATCAACATACAGGACTGTCCGAGCGGGCAGTTTCAATGGCTCTTCGAAGTCATATCCTCGCTGCCAGTTGAAGTTGTAGTTGGGCACATTTAGGATCACCTCTCGCCGTCCATCAGGATATAGTGCAGTAAACTTCATGGCCTTGCCACGGAAGTGCATGTGTGGGAAGAGTGTATATAGTGTAGCATCATGCTCAAACTTGTGTCGAGCCGTATTTTTGTAGCTTTTCTCGTTGGGCGGGATCTGGATCCTCGTATTAAATGCACCCACCATCAAATATTCATTATCTGGTTGTTCCGTGGTATAGTATAGTCCTACCGTTGACTGATCGCTCTGTGCTTTTCCATTCGTGGTGTAGTGTAACTGAAAGTGTAGCTTAGACCCCTTAGGGATGATACGTCCGGTATGCTCAGGAAATGTCTCTGTTTCTCCACCTGGGGCCCATGCAGCGAGTAGTCCATCAAGCCATGGGCTCGATCTATCTATAGGCTCGATAAAGCCGTCTGGATAGATGACACTGATTAAGACATGATGGAGCACCTCTCGGTTACCCGGTAATATCTGAAATCCCGTCGCCCAGATATCCTGATCGATTTCTACTTCATGCTCTTGATAGCGGTAATCGATAATACCTGTAGCAGGGATTGCTTCTTCGTTAAGTTGTATGGCCAGATCGGGCTCACCCTGATCCCACTTGGGAGCTTGAGCTTTATACTCCGCTAGTGGGTCTCTATCGCCATCTTTCTTAGCACCAGCATCAATCCAATGTACTAGAGTCTTTAGTTCATCATTAGTCAGGGCAATGTTGTGGTCGATGTTGTCCGTTTCTGGATCAGCGTGAAATGGTGGCATGCGCTTCGTGCGGATCACCTCTCTCATCATGAGTGACCATCCGAATACGGTCTCATAGTTTTTCATCTGCCATGGAGCGATCCCCCCTTCGACATGACAGCTCACGCACTTATCTACTAAGATCGGAGCCACATCATCTGCATAAGATATCGAGGAAAAATCCTCATCATTATCGTGCAGTCGCTTGATCAGACATCCCTTACCCTTGATATAAGATTCAGCGATGTCTTCATCAGCAAGATGAGCAGTAAGCGCATCAGCGAGGTAGTGTTTGTCAGCATCATTCTTCTGGCTTTCGTATCCGATTCTATCATTAATAGGTCCACGATAAACTACTGACCAGCTGTATGGATCAATAACGATCGCTTCGGCCGTACGATGGAGTTGCAATGCTTCTGCTACTAACTGGGCGTCGTCTTTAAGTATGGGGAAATCTATGTCAAATTCCTCTGCTTCGGCAGCAATAGCAGCCCTATCATCCTGGACATTGGAGTTGATCATCAGAAACTCGACTCCCTGATCTCTAAATTCCTTACGTACTGATCGGATATCAGTGATGGCATTACGGACTATCGGACACTTATTACCATGTACATATAATACGACAGCCTTGGCATCCGAGTAGTAATACAGATTGTGAAAGGCACCATCTTGGTCATGTAGGCCAAAATTGGGGACACCCGCATCCATATCGATTACGGGTTCAGGTGCAGTGCGACATGCTGCAAATAAGACTATACCAAGAATAGCAGCACTGCATAGAAATTTAAAATAAGTAGATAACATAGCTTAATAGTATTGGCCACATAAGATACACCGATAGCTACTCAGCCACATATAATTAATTGTCTTTTAGACTAAATGCAGGAAAAGAGGGATCAAGAAGAATGTCAAGTGCCAAGTTCAAAGTGACAAGGCATACTTTTCAACTTTTCAACTTTTCAACTTTCTAACTCATACTAACCCATTTCTGATCGCTCTTGCCTGATTCGATCACCTTATAGATGAATTGCATACCCCGTAGCCCATCTTCTACTGTCGGGAAGTCATCATATATTGGGTCTACTGCCACACCGTCGATACGAGCTTGCACACACTTGGCAAAATTGCGATAGATATTAGCAAAAGCCTCAAGGTATCCTTCGGGGTGCCCTGCTGGAATCCTACTATGCGCTGTCGATGCAGCATAGAGATCTCCGACTCCTGTACGATAGATCTCTGTAGGCTTATCGCCGTGCTTTACGATTAGGCTATTCGGCTCCATCTGGTGCCATTCTAAGCCAGCCATGGTGCCATAGACTCGTATGTTAAGAGAGTTTTCTTCACCTTTTGAGATTTGGCTGGCATGGAGGATACCTCGTGCACCATTGTTAAATCTTAGCAAGACATTACCATCATCATCGAGGAGTCTCCCATCAACGAGTGTGCTGATATCTGCACAGATTTCTGAGATTTCCAGACTGGTGATGTATTCAGCCAGATTTTCGGCGTGGGTTCCTATGTCTCCCATCGCTCCGGCAATACCCGATCGTTTAGGGTCTGTCCGCCACGCTGCTTGTTTTTGATCGGTGGACTCGATGAAGTCTGAGAGCCATCCTTGTGGATATTCTACGACTACCTTTCTGATAGTGCCGAGGTCACCATTTTTGATCATGGCACGGGCTTGTTTGACCATGGGGTAGCCCGTATAGTTATGTGTCAGGGCGAACAGCTGTCCAGTTTGTTTTACTGTGGATACAAGATCTTTGGCCTCCTCAAGATCGAAGCTCAGGGGCTTATCACAGACTACATGAAAGCCATTTTCTAAGGCCATCTTAGCCGGTCCATAGTGGACGTGATTAGGAGTTACGATAGAGACGAAGTCCATTCGGACATCCTCTGGGAGACTCTTTTCAGTCATGATCATCTCCTCATAAGAGCCATAAACTCTGCTTGGGTCGAGATAAAAATCTTGTCCTGATAGTTTTGACTTTTCAGGGTTACTGCTGAAGGCACCGCAGACCAGCTCTATCTGTCCATCTATGTTGGCAGCGATACGGTGTACCCCTCCTATGAAGGCGTCACGACCACCTCCTACCATACCCATTCTTATTTTTCTTGGCATCTTTTCTTATTTTATGATGACTTTGACTACTACAAAGCTAAAAGTATGAAACAGACTATGACCAACTTAGTAATGCTCGCATTTTTTGTTGCATTCTTGCTCTCTTGCCAGGCGCAACCTAATTCCTCGATTATGGAGCGAATGGGATATGATGCTGATGATAAGCTGCTGATTATTCATGCTGACGACCTCGGTGTGGCTCATAGCGTTAATGAGGCCTCTATCGAAGCTTTCGAGGATGGTTTTATCAGTTCAGCAAGTATTATGGTGCCCTGTCCTTGGTTTCCTCATATAGCGCAGTATGCTAAGGAGCATCCTGAGATGTGCTGGGGCATACACCTCACATTGACTGCGGAGTGGGAACATTACAAGTGGGATGGGGTCAGCTCTTCTAATGAGATACGCTCTATACTCACCGAAAGAGACTTTATGTATCCATTGGTTCATGATGTGATTGAGGTATATGATATTGAGGAAGTGAAGAAAGAGATTGATGGTCAAGTCCGCAGAGCCTTAGAGTTTGGTGTTCCGTTGACGCATCTTGACACTCACATGGGCACCTTGTATGGTAATGAAGAGCTGTTTAAGGCTTATCTTGAACTCGGCAATAAGTATAAATTGCCTGTGTTGATGCCTTACAATGGACTACCTCCAGAGTGGGATGTAGCTGAATTATTAGGGCCCTATCAAGTGGGTGTCAATCCTATATTGATGCTCTCGACTACACCTGAATCATGGGATGAGGCTTATGCCAATATCCTGTCACAGGTGAAGCCTGGTATTAACGAACTACTGGTGCACCTCGGCAAGGACAATGCAGAGTTGCACGAGGTGATGATTAATCATAGAGATTTTGGCGCAGTTTGGAGAGCTAAAGATGTCAAAGTCTTGATGAGCGATGCCTTTCGTCAGCGGTTACGAGATGATAACATCCATGTGGTCTCATGGAAGATGATTAGAGATGCTATGACTAAAACATAAAAAAAGGCTAAGGCTGTTACTCCTTAGCAACAGCCTTCCGATATATGTCTTTTAATCGATGATATTATTCATTGACCATGCCGTGGCAGAAGATCTCAACTACTGTATCGGCATATCGCTCTATGACTTCATCATTAAACGGATCAATATTATAGAGATGTCTTGTCATGTAAGGATTAGAAAACAAGTTGCTCGCCATCCCCAATAGGATGTGTGACTGAAACTCCTTGTCGATCTTTTTGATCGTTCCTCTCTTACGCTGCTTTTTAAATAATTCACCTGTGAGGGCCCATAGTGGCTTTACGAAGTTCTTTAAGATGTAATCGCTGCGCTCAGACTCTTCACTCATTTCTTGAGCTAAGATCTTAGGAAATGCTGGATACTTGGCATAGAAGTGAACCAGTTGTCTTACGACTACTTTGATCATCTGAGTTCCATCTAAGTCTTTGTGGATTTTCTTAGAAGACTCGAATTCTTTGATGAATTCGTTAGCGATCCTCTTGATTGAGGCTTTCCACAGTTCTTCTTTGTTACCGAAGTAATAATGGATTAATGATCGAGCTACGCCCGCCTTTTTGGTAATCTCAGTTGTAGTTGTTCCAGTATATCCTTTCTCTGCAAACACGTTGACAGCTACATCACACAAGTGTTCGATATTAATCTCTGTATCGGCAGTTGGTCGACCTGGCTTTCTTTTTACCACCACCTTCATTGGCTCCTGAAGTGTTTCTACTTTTTGGGCTAATGTTTCCATTTTCATACGAGTTTACTTCCAATATTGGCAATATCGCCAAATAAGCTGCATAAATAGTAATTATTTTTGATAATGCCAATTGTACAACCAACGATTATATTTTAAAATGGTTCATATACATCATTATCTATTTTGTCTATGATATCTACGTACTTATGTTTTAAATATCTGCATTTGACCAATTGGCGCTAATGTTAATGGAAAAGCACCTTGCGAGGTTGAGCAAATCATATTAGAGTCTTTATTAATATGATTTCTCAAAAAGAATGGAGCGATTTTGTCACCTCCGCCAATATGAAAGTAATCTTCGTACAGGATTCAATCTGAGTAGCTCAATAGGTATGTCAATTATTAGAATGACATTCTCCTTCGAGGTCAAGTTCTTATATGTACATTCATTATTAGACTAAAATCTTAATACGATCAGACGATCTTCACTTATCATATTATGTGTGTTACTGGTGCTGGCGATCTTCGTAGGAATCTTTGTATTTATCAATCAGGATAAGCTGATTGACAAGTTTATAGAGAGGCAGGCCAGCAATGCTATGCAACTTGACATCCTTAACGATACAGAGGATTTTAGATTGATCACGGTGGGGACGTCCGCTCCGATACCCTCAGATCGCGCACAAACCTGCAATGTGATCATAGCTAATGGCAAGATTTTCATCTTTGACCTTGGCGAAGGAAGTCTGGAGATGCTCGAAGATTTGAGACTGCCCTTTGTGGAGGCAACTGAGGTATTTATTTCACATTGGCACTCTGATCATTTTATCGATCTACCTGGATTTATCAATCGTTCGTGGCAGATGGGTAGATCCCAACCGCTTACTGTATATGGGCCTCAAGGTATAGATAGGATCATAAGCGGTATAGATGATATGCTCGCTACAGAGAATAGCTTTAGGGTGGCTCATCATGGTCCGGATATCATGAATCCTGCCCACGCCGGAGCTACAGGTGTAGCTCTATCAATTGATCAGGGCCCGCAGACTGTATTTAGTGATGGTGTGGTTACGATATCCGCTACTCTTGTCAATCATGATCCAGTAGACCTGTCATACGCCTATAGGATCGATGTAGGAGATCGATCGGTGGTCTTGAGTGGGGATTGTTCCTATGACGAGCGCTTAATATCATTTTCGCAGGGTGCCGATATATTAGTACATGAGGCCATGCAAAAAGACTTTATTGCTCGTGGCAGTAAGCTGATGAAAGAAATCGGCAATGAGCGCAATGCTAAGATACTGGATGATATATTGGATTATCACAGTACACCGGCAGAAGCCGCAACAATTGCACAACAAGCCAATGTGAAGAAACTAATCTTAAGTCATTTGGTGCCAGTGCCAGAGAATCCTATTTCAAGGAGGTTTTTTAGGCGTGGCTTAGGAGATATATTCGATGGGCCTATAGTATTAGCAAATGATGGTGACCAATACATAGTAGAGTAAATACAAGAAGAGATAAATTATGAGAATAAAAAAACTATTCAATTTAGAGGGTAAGGTAGCAGTGGTCACTGGCGCAAGTAAGGGAATCGGAGAGGCCATGGCTCGGGGTATGGCAGAGTTTGGAGCCAAGGTTGTCATCAGCAGTAGGAAGCAAGAATCGGTCGAGGCTGTTGCCGAACAATTTAAAGTCGATGGGCTCGATGCGGTTGGCATAGCTTGTCATGTAGCTGATGCCGAGCAAAGAGAAAATCTCATCGCTAAGACTGTAGAGCATTATGGTAGGCTCGATATCCTAATCAACAACGCTGGTACTAATCCATATTTTGGTCCTATCGAGGATATGCCCCATAGTGCATATCAAAAGACGATGGATATCAATCTGAACGCTCCAATGGAGTTGTCTAAGTTGGCCTTCCCGCACATGAAGTCAGCGGGCGGCGGTAGTGTGATACACATTAGTTCAATCGAAGGCTTGCATGCTACAGCGGGATTCGCAGCCTATAATTTATCAAAGGCCGGACTCGTCATGCTTACCCAAAATCAGGCTGCTGAGTGGGGAAAACATAATGTACGTGTGAACGTCATCTGTCCTGGCCTCGTAAAGACTAAATTGAGTAAGATGCTCTGGGAGGACGAGGAGAATCAAAAGGCATTCACCCGTAATATACCATTGAAGAGAATGGCGGTGCCAGACGAGATGTCGGGGCTGGCTGTATTCTTAGCTTCTGATGCGTCATCTTATATGACAGGATCTGTACTCGTCAATGACGGGGGTATCCTTCATGCACCTATAATGTCAGCCTAATGGGAGCATCAATTGTTCAATATACTAATGAGGACGGAGTATTTAGAGTGGAGCTCAATCGTCCTAAGAGCCTCAATGCACTCAACCATGAGCTGATGACTGAGCTCGTTGCGATCACTAAAAAAGCAATCGCCGACCCAACAGTGAAGATTTATGTCTTGTCAGGTGTGGGTCGAGCATTTTCAGCAGGCGTAGATCTGAAAGAGACAGAGTCCGACAGCTTTGAGTCTGACACGGGCACCCTTGCCTTAGGGCATGAATACTGTCAGATGATACAGAATATGACTAAAGTGTCTATCGCACAGGTGCATGGATTTTGCTTTACGGGAGCACTTGAGATAGCCTTGATGTTTGACATGATGTTTTGTACGGATGGAACACAGTTTGGCGACACACATGCTAAGTGGGCGATCATGCCACGATGGGGGATGACGCAGCGCTTAGCTCGTAGAGTTGGATTAATCAAAGCGAAGGAACTCACCTTCAGAGCCTACCGTGTTAAGGGTCGAGAGGCCGAGCGTATAGGACTGGTCAATCGATCATTTCCCATGGAGTCATTCAAAAAAGATGTTGACGCAGTCATCAATGATATCCTACAAAATAGCCACGAGGCTATCGGTCGTATCAAAGAACTCTACAACCAAGGTTGGTCAACGACTCTGGCACAGGGTCTCGATATAGAACGTGCCGCTGATCCTAAGCTGAGCGAGACGGCAGATATGCTCAGCAAGTTTGAAGAGAAGAAAAAACAGTAGATGCAACAGTATACAGAGGCGACTGAACTGCTGGATTATGGTCATGAGTTAATTCAGAAATTTATCAATCGACATGTCCAGAGTGACATGACTGACCAAGAGAAAGCCATAGCGCTCTATCTGAGCGTGAGAGATGGATGGAGATATACTGCAAGCATCTTATATTTTAAGGTAGATCAATGGAAGGCAAGTAATATCATGCAGAGAGCCGAGGGTCATTGCCTTGATAAGGCAATCCTACTAGTGACCAGCCTCAGAGGAGTAGGCATTCCGGCACGACTACACCTCGCCAAAGTCAAAAACCATATTGCAGCCGAACAACTCATAGAGCGACTCGGTACTGATGAACTCACACCGCATGGTATGGTAGATATTTATCTCGATAATCGATGGATTAAGATCAGTCCTGCCTTCAATAAAGAACTTTGCCAAAAGCTAAATGTAGACCCATTGGACTTTGATGGAGAGGAGGATAGTATCTTTCAACAATATGATCGAGACGGTGGATTGTTTATGGAATATATAGAAGACTATGGTCACTTTGAGGATGTGCCGTTGGCCTTTATATTCGATAATTTGAAAGCGCATTACAGCGGCTTGAGTAAGAGAATTGGTCAAGCCGGAGTATTACATCTGAATAGCTGATTAATAAGAGATATGAAAAACAAAATTGCAATAGTTACAGGAGGAGGGTCAGGAATCGGTAGAGCAACGTCTATTGAACTTGCTAAGCAGGGAGCTACGGTAGTGATCGCTGACCGAGATGAGTACGGTGCTGACAAAACATGCGGATCTATATTGCAGGATGGCGGTGAGGCATTAATCGAGAAGATTGATGTCACCGATCGGTCAGCCGTCCAGCAACTCATGAAGATTACTCATGACAAGTACGGCTCGATAGATATACTGGTTAACAATGCGGGTATCGCTGGTGAATTATCATTCATGGAGTACCAACCAGATGAATTATTTGAGTTAATAATGGATGTCAATGTAAGAGGAGTATGGTACTGCATGAAGGCGGCATTGCCTTATATGAAGACGCAAGAACAGGGCGGTGCTATAGTGAATATATCTTCTCTTGCCGGGTTAGGTGCTGCACCTCGTATGAGTGCCTACTCTGCTAGTAAGCATGCTGTAATCGGACTGACCAAGACGGCTGCTCATGAGTATGGGAAGTATAAAATCAAGATTAACGCTGTATGTCCTACAGTGATCGATACACCTATGGGGCGATCCTATATGGATCAGGATGACAAGCTTGTTAATTTCGTCAAGTCTGGCATACCGATGAAGCGCTTCGGTGAGGCTTTTGAAGTCGCTAAATTAATCAGCTGGCTTTCCTCAGATGAGAACTCTTACGTCACAGGTCAGGCAATCGCCATAGATGGTGGCATGAAGGTATAGCATTATTATACACGCTATCTACCGCAGAGGCGCTAAGCCGCAAATGGTGACTTTGAAGCTCGTTAAAATGCTAAGTAGTTTACATTAAAACATTTAGAAATAGAAGACAGGTGACCTGTCACATAAGCTTACGTCTTAATGGCAGTAATAGGATTTATTTTTTGGTTGATGCATAAAGCCCTCTCAGGAGGGCTTTTTTTTATTGATGTGATATCGCTCGCAAAGGCGCTAAGTCGTAGAGGATGACTTAACTATTTCAATCTTACAAACTTCGTAAAGGTATTCAGATATAGAAGACTGGAGCCTACATTTAGCTACAACTATCTTGGATTGTACTCGCGATATTCTTCTCTAATACGCTCTTTAGTCGCCTTATCCAAATCATAAAACTGATACTTTTTCTCTAAAGCAATCATTGCGTTACTATGACGGCACTTGTGATGAAAATATTTGATTATGCCAGAAATTGGGATTAATATTTCAGAAACATCTCCACAAATATCAATATTGTCAAACCCTATTTCTGATCCAATTTTAGTTTGAATTTCGATTGGACTATAGTTTTTCTGTCGAACATTTTGGAAGATTACATCACCCGCTTTTCTATATTCTGAGCTGAATGCAATTTCGTTAATAAGATCTTGTGCATTCAACTGAATATTACCGAAAACAACTACACTGAAGGTTGTGATTATGGAACATAAATTTTTTCTCATCATAAGTGCTTTATTGATTTGGAATCAAGTCTTCTAAATAGAAAAATCAAAATTTTAGTTATTTAATCTCCCTTCCAACTAAACAGCTCTTCTTCAGTATACATTTCAGTGCGGTCTTTAGTTTGTTCTCTCAATTCACCAATTCTCTCTAATATATTTGAGTCGAACGGATTGGCGAAGCTGAATGAATTGCGGACGAATACGATGATTTCTGCAATCTCCTTATCACCGAGTGCTGGATTATCCTTGATGCCTGGCATGACGGCATTCATATTGTACGTTTTACCATTCACCTTGATAGGCCCTTGGAGTCCATGTAGCATGAGTAATATGAGGTGATCTACATCTCCATTGACATACTCAGACTGCATGATCGGAGGAGCGAGGTTTTCTCTACCCATACCATCTTGACCGTGGCAAGAGCTGCAGTAAGTATTGTATAACTGAAGGCCTGCTGTACGTGGATCTTTAAAAAACTGGGTCATCAGCTGTGGCGCAACAGTTGTATTAGTGGCATAGTTGGACAGGGTGACTGAAGCTAGGCTATCCATGACAGTTCCTTTGGTGATCTGTGATCTATAGCTTTGCAGTTCATTGATTGACATGCCGCTGATTGCCGCTTCTGCCAGTACACCATTAGATTGGTGTTGATCACTCGGTTGGAGATGTGCTACGAGTGGCTCGAGCATGGCGTCATAATCTGTTGATAAATGTGTCAAGAGTGCTTCCTGATAGGATTCGTCAACGAGTTGCAGTAGATGATACCATAGCTCGGTATCGCTATGTTGCTGTGCTAACTCGACTAGAAGATCTTGGCTAAGTGCACCACGACCCTCAAGAGTCCATAGGCCATGGATGATACCCCAGGTATCCGCAGTATTGACATAATCAGCAAGCTGGTCATTGAGCTCCTCAGAAGTCGAAGTGACGAGCGTCTTTTGCGCTATCATCCTTCTGGCACCATTGCTGCTCGAGAGTTCTTTGATCCAATCGGCATCTTCGGTTGGCCAGTTAGTTTCGGTTAATTGACCTTCTTGATAGACTCTGTAGATGCGACCTAAGCCAATTATAGAGTCCATGGATCTCGCTTCGATTTTCTCACGGAGGTAGCTCGTCATATACGCTCTATGCTGGATGATCCCTTTGCGGAGATCCATGATATATAAGGCACCATCGGCACCAGTATATAGATTGACTGGTCTAAAAGTCTCATCAGTAGATGCTAAGAACTCCTCACCTTCATAGGCCTGAGTGGCACTGATGTTATAGCCATCATAGTTCATCTTATAGCGCTTAACAAGATTGCCTTCGGGTCCACAGACGAATGCATCTCCCCGCACTGTTGCACCCAGTCCGTCGCTGGTATGGATATGTGGACTACAGGCCGATGTGAAGTGAAGTACCTTATCTGTTACGCTATCTAAGACACCTGGGATATACCCTCGATTGACATCTGTGGCTTGTAATAGGAATAGTCTATTGTCTTTGGTGACCTGCCGACCTATGCTCGATGCTGGCTTAAGATAGGGGTTGTTGATCGATATATTGGGAGGAACGACATCGCCATAGAGCGCATTGGAGTTATCATTATAGTAGAGTCTGCCATGCTCATCATGAGAGATACCCCATTGCCCCCTGAAGGATGTAGCCTCCTTCTGCCATCCGTCATCAGTTTTTCGGTAGCGTGCATTAGACTTAGCGCTGTAGATCCAATTGTCGATGTTATAGAGTAGGCCATTGGGTTGATGTTCTATATTGCCACCGATGACATATAGAGAGTCTACTAACTCGGCATCGAGGTCATCGTCGAGCTGATCCCAGTAGAGACTGGTGCCAGCCGTATAGAGTAATCCACCGTAGACGACGGCAACTGCACGAGGGGCTATTAAGCCCTGCTTAATGACTGTACGGTTATCATATCGACCATCGCCATCCTCATCGGTAAGCTTGACAATCTTACCATCTGGAGCGTCTTCATCGGAGCCCTCGATATCTCTCATATATCCAGGCAGCTCTACAGCATAGATTGAACCATCCGTATCAAATGTCATGGCGACAGGTGAGTCAAGTAAGGGCTCCGCTGCAAGCAGCTCTATGGTGTATCCCTCTTGCAAGACGAACTCATCAACACTAATCGATTGTATCGTCTCTCCGCAGCTATATAGCGCTAAGACGAGAAAACATAGGAGTATCCTGATCATAGTTTTACTTTCCAGTTTTTATAGTATATGCTTTCGGTGTTATCTGGTGGAGAAAGTGATAACGTAGGTAGTGATGATATGGGATGATCGACTACTTTGATGCCATTAAGCCAATGTTGGATATTGCTATTAGTAACCTTGATGTGCGCTCTATTCCATTGTTCCAAACCCTTGTATCGAGTGCTTGGATTATTGTCCTCACTGAGGTTGCTCGCCGCATCAATATTGAGTAATGAGCCCACAGGATAGCTAACATCATTATGATAGAGGGAGTAATAGTAGTCTTCGGCATAGTGCCTATCCGTCTTGACAGAGTCCATGAGCTTAAAGTCAAATTTAATCTCATAGAGCCCTTCATCAGACTCAATAATATTTATATCGTCTGCAAGAAGCTGCCAACCCGCTGAGACTTCTTGGGATGTGATCTGTTCATTGAGGTAGGACTCTTGTGGAGCAGTAGTTGCTTTGCGCTTACTGGACAGATCCTTCGTTTCGATTGAGATATTTTTCCAGTGTACTTTTTTACCAGCATCATTCTCGTGATATATGGCGTGTACCTGAAAGGCGATGAAGCCAGCATCCGTCATGTCATCTACCAGGTGTGCAACAGGGATATCATTGATCCATGTTTTGATAGTATCGCCTATGGCCTCAACGTGATAACGATTCCATTGTCCATTCTTGAATGCTTGTTGACCATCGGTATTCATACTTAGCGGATAGAGCCAGCCACGTCGCCCCTCATCATATACGCCACCAGACCAACGGCGAGGTGAGGTATCTATTTCTACTTGATAGCCATGCACTCGTCCATCTTGATACTCTGGTGTGGATAGACTTCTGATCTGCACGCCAGAGTTGAGCCCTTCGTCCACCATGACCTCATAGGTCAAGATGAAGTCGCCATAAGCCTCTTTAGTAGCTAAGAATGAATTAGGTATGCCCATTTTAGAGATTCCTGTGAGGATGCCATCAGCATAGGAGTACTCCGCATCACCATTGAGTTGAGTAAATGACGACAATGCCTCATCCATTAGGGCGGGCTCTTTATGCTCTTGTTTGCAGGATATCATAAACAGTATCAGGCTGCACAAGAGTGCTATGTGTATATAATGATGCTTGTTCATTAAGACAATATAAAGAAAAGATGATTTGATCACTGTCTCAAACCCTCTAATCTCAATGTCATATAATGCCTGACCAGCGTATCAACATCTGATATAGGTCGATCAGACTGAGTGATGTATTGATACATGAAAAATTCATCCATGCCGAGCAGCATAGAGATGGGGAAGTCCTTAAAGATACCTTCTTTAATTCCTCTCGTATAAAGGGCTTCGATAAAGGCAAGGACCTCACGCATAAAGTCTTCGACCTTGTTCCAGACCGATGGAAAGACTTCTTTGAGTTGGTGCATGAACTGTATCGTTACACCATCTAACCCCTGACAGATACGCATCACAAAGTGCTCGTAGAGCTCTATGGTGTTATGTAGATCATCGCTCTTGATTGAATCTTGCACTTGGCTGAGCTTAAGCACGACTAATCGATCGAAGATTTCGTCCTTTGTGCTGAAGTACTGATAGATCGTGGATTTACTCTTGCCCATGAGCTGACTCATTTGGTCCATGTTTAACTTGGCAAGATCGGTACCCTGCAGTAAGGGGAGGAGCCCCTCCAGCCATTCGTCGGTTTTCTGTGTGTTCTGTATGCGCTCTTTATCAATTGATTTTCGTCCCATAATTGCAAAGTAAAATAAATCGAACTATATTTAAATTAATAGTTCGATGATATGAAAGACTTAAAGTACCTATTGGCATACTTGACCCCGCTATGTTTTTTCATTGGTTTGTATTTTATGGGTCCATTGAGTTGGCTGACCATAGTGTTTGCCTTTGGTATGGTGCCTGTCATAGATCAGCTGGGCACGATATCGGAAGATAACTTGAAGAGCGAACAAGTAGCGGACAAACTCAAGGACCGATTTTTTGACTGGTTACTCTATCTTAATCTGCCTTTGGTATACTTAGCTATTGCGGGTACGATCTATGTCCTGTCTACTCAAGCGGTGAGCACCTATGAGATAGCTGGTGTCATTGTTTCTCTTGGTTCGCTACTGAGTGCTATGGGTATTAATGTTGGGCACGAATTAGGTCATCGTAATAATAAAATAGAGCAAGGGCTCTCCAAGTTATTGTATCTACCATCGCACTATATCCATTTTTTTATAGAGCATAATAAAGGGCATCATAAGAATGTCGCTACACCTCTCGATCCAGCCACCTCTTGCAAAGGGCAGAGCCTCTATGCTTTCTGGATACAATCTGTAGTTGGTGGGTATTGCAATGCTTGGAATATTGAGAATAATCGATTGAGACAATCTGGTCAGTCGCTGTTCACTTGGCATAACCAGATGGTCAGATTTACCGTATATCAGTTGAGTTATTGGGTAATCATATTAATTGCATCAAGTCCTATGATTACACTTTTATTGATGATCGCTGGGGTGTTATCCTTCTTACAACTTGAAACGATAAACTATGTAGAGCACTATGGCCTACAGCGTAAGATGTTACCGTCTGGTCGGTATGAGCGAGTGCAATCACACCACTCTTGGAATGCTAACTATCCCTTTGGGAGAATCTTATTATATGAGCTGACGAGGCATTCGGATCATCACTTTATCGCAAGTAAAAAATATCAGATTCTTGATCATCATGCTGATGCCCCAGAGCTGCCATATGGTTATCCAGCTTCTATGATTGCTTCTATGATTCCGCCGTTATGGTATGCGATTATGGATGACAGAGTACCTGCATAAGGGCATCTTTTATAACCCAATGTGAGATCTGATCTATCAACAGCTCAGAGTATAGAATTTAGTCTGTAGAGCATCTGTATACGAGTAAATTACCATAATCAATAATTGATCTATCAATGACTATGCTCAAAGAATAAGGAGACTCCTGTGATTAGGGGGTGAGAGGAATTGTTGATGTATCAATTGTAAGAGAATCCTCGATTAGGCGAGTATTTGTTTTGAATATCGCTACAATGCTCAGAATAAAATAATGCACGCTTAACTTGTATAACGATATATTACGTTATATATTTGCTCAATCAGTTTAACAGCGTAATAAGCCATTTACATGAATATGCAGAAATTGACAAAGGTAGAAGAGGAGATCATGCATCTCATCTGGAGAGTAGAAGAACCCGTGACGGTAAGTCAGTTGATCTCACAAATGTCAGAACCACATCCACCCCATAGCACCATAAGTAGCATCGTGCGCATCTTAGAAGGGAAAGGCTTTGTGGATCACAAGACCTATGGGCGGACGCATGCCTATTATGCGACCATCGAAAAGAAGGAGTATACCAAATTCTCACTCAGTAAACTGGTGGGTAATTACTTCCAAGGATCGGCTAACGAGTTGGTCTCTTTCCTGGTCAAAGAAAATGACATCAGTCTTAAGGATCTATCGGAGCTCATTAATCAACTTGAGGATGAGTAATACCATCATCCATTAATCAGCTAACATGAAACAAATGAAAAAGCTTAACAGAAACTCCCTAAATCTAAAGTCAGCGATACTGAGCTGTATGATTTTATGTACAGGAGCATTAATCATTCAATCCTGTGGTTCAGAACGTGACGAAAACCTGCCTGACAATACAGACGCCTCATCTGAACTAAGAGAAGAACCCAAGACTCCAACAGAAGTATTTGACTGGGGTGACGATATCCATAAAGTGGCTGATGAAATGCCACTTTTTGAGGGATGCAATATGTCCTCAACTGATTATAGCGAAAAAAGAGAATGCTCTGATCATGCCTTGCTGACCTACCTATATAAAAACCTTAAGTACCCTGACGAGGCAAAAGATGCAGGAGTTGAAGGTCGAGTATATGTTCAATTTGTCGTGACTGATGAGGGGATTATAGGCAAGAGGCGCTTAGTGAAAGACATCGGCGCAGGATGTGGTGATGCTGCTCTCGCCGTCCTCGATAAAATGATCGCCGAAGATGTCAGATGGACTCCAGCAATAAAGGATGACAGAAAAGTTAATATCCTTTTCACCTTGCCAGTCACGTATAAGCTGTGAGCATAAATTAACTCAACAACCACTAACTAATCTCATACTCATGCTACAATACATCCTCGAAGTCACCTTATGCTGGGCACTGTTTTACCTAATCTTCTTCGGGTTATTAAGGAAGTTGACTTTCTTCTCTATCAATAGGTGGTATCTACTCGGATCATTGATCGTGGGGATGTTGATACCGCAGCTGCGGCATATGGAGCTCAACATGTATCAAGATGAAATCTCTCAGACTATTCCGATTGCGATCATGGTCAAGGAGCTGCCGGCTCAAGTTGCAGTGAGAGTAGAGGAGGCAACGGCCACCATAGAATGGTCAGCTATAGTGTCTGATGTATTGTGGGGAGTCTATGTTCTTGGTTTGCTGTTCTTTGGTTGGAGGTTGTTAAGATCGCTATACCGCATCTATAGTCTTAATGCAAATGGTCGAAACGTTGACCTAGATGGTAGTAAGGTAGTCTATACCCAGTCGGAGCACTTGCCATTCTCCTTTTGGGATCGAGTTTATATCAGTGATCAGGTAGAACTGACGGAGGATTTTCGAGACATCTTAGAACATGAGCGCACACACGTCAAGAGTCGCCACTCAATTGATGTGTTGCTCATTGAAGTGATCCAGATCACGTTCTGGTTTAACCCAATGATTTATCTATACAAGACCGCCCTTCGGCAGACTCATGAGTATTTGGCCGATGCTGCAGTACTTGAACATACTTCTCGACAAACTTATGGTACGATGCTACTCAAGCAATCTCTTTCCGGATTGGAGATTGCCCTGACGCATCAGTTCTTTCATTCACATATCAAAAAACGTATAAACATGATGTATCAAAAGAAATCCGGAAGGTCGGCTTGGCTGAAGTATGCTTTGGCCTTGCCGGTCCTATTTTTATTGACGATGGTGTTTGCTAATCGGTCAAGTGATGGTATCGTTAATTCAGATTTGAGCGAGATAGTTCTCAACAATTACGACGAGTCAAAATTGACGGAGGAGTTGACCAGCATAATTGAAAAGGCAGGTAATGACCAAAAAGAAATTGCTCGAAATATTCAAAAGCTGATCAAAAGTTATCTCCATGAATACCCCAATAACCATAAAGAAATCATGGGTGCCATGGGTAAAAGTGGTTGGGAGCATGGATTTATGATTACGAGCTTTTTTGATCAAGACAATTTGGATAAACCTTATTTTAAGACTTATCCGATCATAGATATTAATTCATTATCGATCCAGATACGCTCTTACAATAGACATTCTTTGTCTTGGGTCAAAACAGATGAAGATCATAACGTAATAACTAAGGAGAATATCAAGGAGCTTCTTGATGTGCTTTATACAAGAAAATTTGACCATCCAGAAGCTTTAGAAGATTACATAAAGTTCAGCTATTCGCATAGAAGGAACCCTACCGAACTTCAGATTTTACAACAGCGCTATAGGGAAGTATTGGCTGAAGAAAAATTAGATCTCTATGACGACTTTGATAAAGTTCAGATCACTGTAGATGAGAAACTTCCGAAAGAATTACTATCAATCAAAGACATTGATCTCGATGATTCATCTATGCCAGTGATCTGGTCTCAAGAATATATCCTTTCACAATCAATCAATGAATTTGTTGATGTCAATAAACCAATTGGTGCAATCTATTATCTCCCACCAAGTGAGGCTACTAAGATATTCGGGAATAAAGGGAGTAAAGGTTTCTATGCTCTTATGGGCTACGACAGGCCAATAACACATCCACAGAAGCAAAAGGAATTGCTAGACTTTGAAGTAGATAATTTCTTTAAGACCCTTGCTAATGATGTTAATGAAAAAGACTGGGTAGAACGACTCAAGAAGATACATAAGAAGATGCAAGAGCGCTATCCTAAGGTTCTTGATTGGGTAACTCCATTCACGACCAAGGCACA
>CAYPWL010000001.1:0-272740 GCA_964414425.1 uncultured Saprospiraceae bacterium | reverse complement strand
AGGTTACCAAAGACCTGTTGCATTTGCATTAGGATTGCGCAGAAGACGCGGCGAGACAACGCTCGATGTCTTTTATCCTTGTATCAATTATGAAGCATCATATGGTACTGCAGCAGTTATTGCAGATGTATCGGGGAAGTCGAGCTTTGGAGAAAATGGATACGTCGTGTTATCATCAGAGCAGATCGAGCAAGCCCTCAACAAGTTCGCTCCATTCAAAGGTGATGGTAAGAAACATGAGAACATAGAGGTACTCACAAGCTTAAGTGTTAATCATTCATCCAATGGATATTCTGATACAGATGTGATTGCCTACTTCTTATATTATACAACAACTGCCGTTGAGAGTCCAGAGGAAGGATACTTCAAGACACAATGCATCAGCCAACTTAAGGTAAAACCTCATCAGATCAACTGTGCAGGGATATTTGGCAAGATGAATAATGTGGCATGGACGAATCGTGGACCAATATTGCCCGAAGACTTGGCTCAGGTCAAGATGAGTGCTACGCTCAGTGGTGAGGAGCTCGTCGTAAGTCATGTAGACAAATTTCCGTACATGGTTAATTATCACATCCCTACAGGGGTAAGAGTGGTGTCAGGATCTCAGGTGAGACTTGGAGCACACTTGAGCTCAGGAACTACAGTGATGCCTGCTGGCTATGTCAACTTCAATGCGGGCACATTAGGTAGCGCCATGATTGAAGGGCGTGTATCGGGTGGAGTAGTAGTAGGTAATCAATCTGACATCGGCGGTGGTGCCTCTATCATGGGGACACTTTCTGGTGGGAACAAAAATGTAATCTCAATAGGTGAGAACTGCCTACTCGGTGCCAATGCTGGTACAGGTATATCATTAGGTGATGGATGTACGGTAGCAGCGGGAGTGTATATCACAGCTGCAGCGAAAGTATCATTGTATGACAAGGATAAAAAGGCCGTAAACATTAATGGCGAGTTGGTCGCAGAAGGTGAAAATGTTGTGAAGGGTGCTGACTTAGACGGAAGGTCGTATATGCTCTACTACAATGACTCGATGTCTGGTAAATTAATCGGACGTCCCAATACTAAGACCATCGAACTCAATGAATCGCTACACGCTTAGCGTTTAGAGTTTTATAGTCTGCAGCTTGTGCTTGTTCATATAGGTTTTAATGATTCCGTTGGCTTCGGGATAGAAGAACTCATGAGTTAGATAGGATGCCCATTTCTCCTTGCTGAGGATTGCTTCATCTTGAGGGAAGAATCCTATACCTCTGAATCTCCCATATTGTATGAGGGCGAAACCCTTCTCCAGTGGGTCACGTCCATTGGTGATGATTACTAAGTCTTCGTCAAATTCATTCTTCAATCCGTCAAGGAGCGATTCTATATAGGAGATCTGATCCCCAAAAAACTGGGTACATGCACCGCCACAGGAGCAGAGTAACTCTTTGCTTCTGAGTCGAGCATACTTGGAGCAGATTTCGTACTCGATAATTAGATTTTGAAGGAAGCTATCTCCTCCGTTCTTAGATCCAAAGAGTTTGATTTTTTCGTACTTAAGATCATTTCGCTTATTATTTCGAGTGATCAGTAATCGTGGTTTTTCGGGTAGGGCGATTGGGTTGTGATAGAGCGCAAAAGGATAGTGGTTACGCTTCATTGCTTTATTAAGTTCTGGTCTCAAGGTCTTTATTTCGTGAAGTTCAAGCAGTAAGGCTATGAGCTCATGGCCAGTCTCATTATGATGTACATGATGTACTTGATTAGCGATATTAACGGCCTTACGACTGAGTTTTCTAAAATGCTGAAACAGTCTCTTCTTGATATTCTTGGCTTTACCAACATAGATGATCCGCTTATGGACATTGCTCAGATAGTAGACCCCTGGAGTTTCTGGAGTCTCTTGGAGTTCATCCATGGATAATCCATTAGGGAGGACTGTAGCATCTATACCATCATTGATGGCTTGCTGTATGTCAAAATCAGTCATCTCGTTTTCAAAGAGATCTTTGAATATTTGATAAGTGGCATAAGTATCACCATATGCTCTGTGACGATCTACGACAGTTAGGTTATAATGCTTGATGAGATTGTCGAGTCCATAGCTCTTAAGCCCGGGGACATGTCTTCTGGTGAGCTTGACAGTACAGATACGTTTCTTGTTAAATGGGTAACCTAAGGTCTTAAATTCTTGCTTGATAAATCCATAGTCAAACTTCACATTATGAGCGATGAATATGCAACCCTCCATGATCTCAACGATGTCCTTAGCTACCTCATAGAACTTAGGTGCATCAGCTACCATCTCATCATTAATCCCGGTAATCCGTGTAATAGAATGGGGGATAGAGCGTTCTGGATGTATGAGGGTTTGAAATTCGTCAATGATGGTATGTCCATCCGTTACGATGATGGCGATCTCAATGATTCTATCTCTGTTATATAGACCACCTGTAGTTTCGATATCTGTTATCGCATATTTCTTCAAGCTACAAAAGCTACTATGCTGCTAAAGTATTACATATTCGGTGCATTGTGTTTTCTGCAGTGTTTCTCTGCTGATCAGACTCAATCTGAGACGGTAAAAGACGAGCATATCATAGTTGGTGCAGAGCGCACTGATCAATATATCCATAGTCTCACAGATAAGAAGGTGGGCTTAGTAGTCAATCATACGAGCATGATAAGGGGAGAGCATCTCGTAGACTATCTCCTTGATCAGGATATCGATTTGAAAGCGATTTTTGCCCCTGAGCATGGATTTAAGGGTGGCGCAGATGCTGGCGCTGAGATTGACAATGGTATGTATAAGTCCACGATACCTCTTTACTCGCTATATGGCAAGACTAAGAAGCCAAGTCCAGAGATGCTTACAGATGTTGATGTTATGGTCTTTGATATTCAAGATGTAGGTGCTCGATTTTATACTTACTTGTCAACGCTACATTATGCCATGGAAGCCGCTGCTGAAAACGGCATTCCCATCATTGTGCTCGATAGACCCAATCCGAATGGTCACCTCATCGATGGCCCCATCATGGAAGATGAGTATAGGTCCTTTGTTGGTCTGCATCCTGTGCCGATCGTATATGGGATGACCATTGGGGAATATGCTTACATGATCAATGGTGAGCGTTGGCTCGCCAATGATATTGCAGTGGATCTTACTGTAATCCCTTGCCAGCACTTTGATCATAACTCATATTATGAGTTACCAATAGCACCATCTCCTAATTTACCTAATATCAAGTCGGTGCTGAATTATCCTTCACTATGTTTATTTGAAGGAACAACGGTTTCTGTTGGACGTGGGACGACTCAGCAATTTCAGATTTATGGACATCCAGACATGCAGGGTGATTATGCCTTCACTCCAGTATCTCGTGATGGTGCCAAGTATCCCAAGCATCAAGACAAACTGTGCCAGGGAGTAGACCTGTCTCAAGTGGACAGCCGAGCGCTTAAGGAAAAGTCCCAATTGGATTTCTCTTTTCTGCTTGATGCCTATCAAAGATTTGATCATGGAAAGGCTCAATTCTTTAATGACAATAACTTCTTTGAGAAGCTTGCTGGAACGGCACAGCTTAGGAAACAAATAATAAAAGGGTTATCTGAAGAAGAAATCAGGGCAACATGGCAAAATGATTTGAACTCGTTCAAACAAACAAGGAGTAAGTATTTAATCTATTAAGTTCTTGGATTCAGTCCAGTTGAGACATTACTGCTTGCCACCTTTAAAAAAGGCAATGAAGTTATGCTCACTATTGAGCTTGAGTCCCTTCTTACGAGCATATTCTTGCATAGCATACAATTCAGAATCAGGGAGTAATGGGAATATGTCTTTTTTCTTGAGTTTAACTTTAGCAATCTGGTTGTCTCCATATTTGATGAAGTACTTGGTTCTCTTAGTGAACTTGGGCTCTGTCGTTGAGTACCCATTATTAGATCCTTCTTGTAATGTTACATAGTTGTCTTTGAAGAATATCATATCTCCATCTTCGTAGAGAACTTGATAGAATTTGTTGGGTTTGTTAGAATCAGATTTTTTAAGAACTATCTCTTTACCTTCATATGGCACTCTTACTTCTTTATAAAATCTACCGTCAAGCACGGCCATTTCCCCAGACTCCTTCATGACGACTACCTCATTGGCATATAAGTCAACTAATAGCCGCACATCTTCAATAAGTGATTCGTCATTTAACACCAAAGTGCCTTCAACAGGCTCCTTGTATAAAAATGCTGAACCTTGAATCTTTTTATAACCCTGCAAGGTATTATTCTGATAAACAGAGCCATTAGGATTGCTCAAGAAAGCATCGAATGCGGTGTTGCCATAAAATGAAGTAGAACTCGAAGACGGTGTTACTTGTGTCCTTGTCGTGCTATTTGGACTACATTGAGCTATTGCGAATGAAGAACTCAATAACAGAAGCGTAATAGTTGATAGCAAAATTTTCATGGATAGTTGTTTTTCCTAAAATACCACGATTGTACTACAATCTAAAAATATTGATCCTTTATCTCAGTCTCTCATTAGAAGCGATACCTCACTTGGGCCTTGAGTTGTGTCTGGGTACTTCCTAAAATTTCATTGTTACCTGATGATATCATCTCACGTCCATCGAGAAAATTGGTCTGGCTAAGTCGCGCCTCAAATATAATTCCGGCACGAGTACGGTAACTCGCTCTTAGGTAATATCTCAGACCTGTACCGCTAAAGAAGGGTATACTGAACTCATACCTTAGGTCAGATTCATAAGCCCATATCCGTGCGTCAAAGTCACTGACATTAAAATACATGAACCTGCCTGCCAGCTTAATTGGACTTTGACTATTGTCATAGATCACATCTTGGTAGGCGAGGAGCCCCGTTTCTAATTCAGATTCTTTAGTAAACCAACTTGCTTCTACTCGAGTTCTCAGTTCAAGATTAGGATTTATCTCTTCATTGAGTTGTATCCTCGCTCGGTGAACTTGTGTATCAACAACTCTATCGATGTTGCTCTCCTGCGAGCTATTCCTTTGTTTTCGTTCATATCTATACTGCCAGAAGAGTGTGCGCTTACGTCGTAAATTATAAGTTGCTCTCACAAGATACTCCGTGCCATCGCTTGGAGAATCGACAAGGAATCTCAACCATGGGTGCTTATAGAAGTCGGCGTAGACGTTAATTTTCCAAGGCTTCGATGGTCGATACTCTAAGCCAATGTATTGACCGGTTTCATTTTCAGATCGACGAGTTTCTGAAAAGGTGTTGGAATACAACGCCTGAAAGTCGCGATCAAAATTTCTTACATGTAGTGCCAAATCAAGTTTAGCATTTAGACTCGTCATTAATCCATGGCTTTGGGCAATTGCTCCACCATTGCTGATACCTACTTCCCCAAAGAGGTATAGCCCCTTCAGGGTGGTGTTGTAATCAATACTCGCCCCATAGTTGTGATCCCCACTGAAGCGAAATCGATTCGCCTCTGAATCGGTACGTATTAACGGTACGCTTAACTGATGTGAGAGCCCATTAATACCAATGCTTGTACTTTTGATGCGATAATTGACACTCAGTCCGGCACTCAAGTTATTGACAGCGTCTCGATCAAATATTTCGCTCTCACTACGATGGAACCCGCTGGTCTGAAGCGAGCTTACGATGGGTTGATCAAAGTCATCTGTGGTCTGATTGGCATCCAGGGTGCGGTAAGATACAAAGTTCATGATCTCCAGATTCTTCACTCTCCACTGTGTTGCTATTCCTCTAAAAGCAAGATTTTCGATGGTGCTGGTATATGGTTTAACTTGGTATCCGCCCGCCTTGATATTGACACTTGCAATGCTTTTACCAAAACTAAATCCATTATTAAGCAAGAGTCCTTCGCCCATCCTAATACTATAATCTCCAAGTGTGACTGATCTAAGATGTTTGCTGAGGTCCCTTTTATGCAAGTAACCCGATATATAGTCAAATCCCACGCTTGTATTAGAGAATGACTCGCCTGCATCCTTTTCTAAAGTGAGATTATAAGAAAGCTTCTGATCATTCTTGTGATTGATGCGCAGTAGTAGATAATTGGGGCTCCCAGCATATACGGGGTCCTCACAATTAAATGATCTGAATCCTCTACGAGTCTCGAGTTCTCGTCTGAGTTTGACCAATACTTCTGTGTTAGATTGTATCTGTGCAAGTGGTTTAATCTCGCCATCTGAGACGTAGGTCAACTTGCTCAGCAGTCTGAGTGTGCTAATCTCGATACCTTGTACAGCTTGGAGTTCATTGATATCTGCGAATGGGCCAAATCGCTCTCGATGAGATATGATCTTGTTAATGTCTACTTCAGAGATCACGAATAAGTTTCTTAATTCATCTGCGGATACCGTATTAAGGTTTCTTGGATTTTGGGCAGCGTCATTGATGTTCTCATAAATCTCTATCAATTCGAAATCTCCATCATCCTGACGCCCTTCTATGAAGTCTTCGATCAGTAGATTAATGTCACTTCCCAGATTAGATTGCGCAGATAAGTATGACAATTGAGAAATTGAGAAAACGATGAAAAAAACAAGCAAATGATGAAAATTGGAGCCTAAAAACATGGTTTTAGCGACAAAAACCCCTCTAAATCGTGAAATATTCATTTTTTCCTAAAATCTACTTTGCCGTAGCCATCACAAACTAAAATTAACTAAAGCATTGAAATCCAGTGGATTACAAATATTTAGTTGAATTGGTGATGACAAATGTAAATATGTGTAAAGATGTAAGAAAAGCTTGGCGTCCTATCTTCACTTCAACAATTAATTCATAAAAGAAACATAATGGCAAAGTTCAAATTAGAATATCTGTGGTTAGATGGCTCAGTGCCTACACAGGGTCTAAGATCAAAGACAAAAATTCTTGACGAATCAAAGTTTTCTGGTAAGCTGGAGGAGTGCCCGATGTGGTCATTTGATGGTTCATCGACTAATCAGGCACCAGGTGGAGCTTCTGACTGTTTATTAAAGCCAGTATTTATCTGCCCTGATCCAGATAGAAGAAACGCTTACTTGGTAATGACAGAGGTATTAAACTCTGATGGTACGCCTCACGCAACTAATGCGAGAGCAACGATCAAGGATGATGATTCAGATTTTTGGTTCGGATTTGAGCAAGAGTATTTCTTGATTGATACTGAAACTAATAAGCCACTGGGCTTCCCAGTTAATGGATATCCAGAGCCTCAAGGCCCTTACTACTGTTCGGTTGGTGCAAGAAATGCACATGGACGTGAGATAATCGAAGAGCATTTAGATCTATGTATCGACGCAGGCCTAAACGTTGAGGGTATCAATGCAGAGGTGGCAGCAGGACAATGGGAGTACCAAGTTTTTGCAAAAGGCGCTAAGCTTGCAGGTGACCGTATCTGGGTGTCAAGATATCTATTAGAAAGAACGGCTGAAAAGTATGGCGTCGCTATCGATTATCATCCAAAGCCACTTGGTAAGGATCATGATTGGAATGGTTCAGGTATGCACGCAAACTTCTCTAATACAACATTGAGAACATGTGGTAGCAAAGAGAAGTACGAAGAAATCTGCGACAAGTTTAAGCCTAAGGCACGTATCAAAAATGCTATCGCAGCATATGGTGCCTACAATGACCAAAGGTTGACAGGTGAGCACGAAACTCAATCTATCAAGAAATTCTCTTACGGGATTTCAGATAGAGGAGCATCTATCAGGATTCCTATTGCGACTGTAGAGTCAGGATGGAAAGGATGGTTAGAAGACAGAAGACCTGCATCAAACGCTGATCCTTATAAGGTAGCAGCTAATATTATTGATACGGTTAAAGATCTATAAGATAGTTAGTTAGTTTATCATAGCATTTATAAAAGGTAATGTCTCTCCGGCATTACCTTTTTTTATGTCCTTACTCGTAATCTGCAGGATTCATCCTACTGCGGTAGAATAGGACTATACCGACGATAACCATGAGCAACTTGATGATAAATGCGGTAAGAGGGCTTACTGCTTTATCTATATATGAGATTGGTTGTAGCCTTAGGCCAATTGTGCCCAAGATAAGGCTCAATATACCTGCCGTCATGAGGACATACCCGAGTACAGTTAATACAACTCTATTCATACCTATCTAAATAAATAATCGGCTCAGGAGTTCTACATCCTGCGCCGATTACTAAAAGTTAATACCTGATCTCTTCACTGTCTACAAGTGAATCACTTCATCATATGCCGCAGCAGATGCCTCCATGATTGCTTCACTCATCGTAGGGTGAGGGTGCACAGATTTGATCATTTCATGTCCAGTTGTCTCGAGCTGTCGAGCCACGACGATTTCTGCAATCATCTCGGTGACATTAGATCCGATTAAGTGAGCACCTAATAACTCTCCGTACTTCGCATCATAGATAATCTTTACAAATCCCTCTGATACGCCTCCTGCTTTAGCTTTTCCAGATGCGCTAAATGGAAACTTACCCAATTTAAGTTCGTAACCTGCTTCTTTTGCAGCAGCCTCTGTCATACCTACTGAGGCCACCTCGGGACTGCAATACGTGCATGACGGAATGTTATCGTAATCAAGTGGGTGAGGATTCTCTCCAGCTATCTTCTCTACACAGATGATCCCTTCTGCACTGGCGACATGGGCAAGTGCAGCACCGGCCACGACATCTCCTATCGCATAGATACCTGGTACGTTAGTCTGATAGTACTCATTTACTTTGATAAGTCCTTTCTCCACTGTGATGCCTAATGTCTCTAATCCAATGTTCTCTACATTGGGAGCTACTCCTGCAGCAGAAAGTACTATGTCACATTGTATTTCTTGGACGCTATCGTCTTTTCTACTTTTCACCTTGACCAGTGCTCCTTTTCCTTTCTTCTCTACAGACTCCACTGAAGAGTTAGCCAGTATATTTATACCTTTCTTTTTAAAGATTTTTCCGAGCTCTTTGGACACATCTTTATCTTCTCTTGGTAGTAATCCTTGCTCCATGTACTCTACTACAGTCACTTCTGTGCCGACTGCATTATAGAAGTGCGCGAACTCAACACCTATAGCTCCTGCTCCAATAACCACAATTTTCTTTGGTTGCTTAGGAAGTGTCATAGCTTCTCGATAACCTATGACTAGTTCCTGATCAATCGGTATGTGTGGAAGCGCTTTCGCTCTTCCGCCTGTGGCGATGATGATATGCTCAGCTTCAACTGTTTCAGTCTTGCCATCAACTTTAGTCACTTCGACCTTTTTACCACGAACTAACTTGCCAAATCCATCGATTACTGTAATCTGGTTTTTTTTCATGAGGAATTGTACTCCCTTGCTCATGCCCCCGGCGACGTCTCGACTTCTACCGATCATTTTCGAGAAGTCAGCTTTGGGGCTCTTCACCGTTATGCCGTAATCCTCTGCATGTTGGATATACTCAAATACTTGAGCGGACTTTAATAATGCCTTAGTTGGGATGCATCCCCAGTTAAGACATACTCCTCCCAGATTTTCTTTTTCGATTACTGCCGTTTTTAACCCTAATTGAGAGCCACGGATAGCAGCTACGTAGCCTCCAGGACCACTACCTATTACAACGAGATCAAACTTCATGATGATAAGATTTAATGTATTGTAAATGCCTTAAAAGTTCAGATTGATTTTAAATCAAACGATTATTTTTCAAGAATGCAAATATATCATTTAAAGCAAAATTATATTCTGTGGTTTTGCTCAAAATGAATTGATTCGAGGCGTCAACAATCTTGGACGATTTTTTGTATATATTTCACTAACTACAGGACGCTAACTATGAAAATTGCTGTTTTCCCAGGCTCATTTGATCCCATTACTAACGGTCATCTGGATATTGTCCAGAGAGCACTACCGTTGTTTGATAAGATTATAATGTCTATAGGTGTTAACTCTGTCAAAACGACCTTATTCGATCTTGAGCAGAGGATGGAATGGCTCGAGCAAGTCTTTGAAAATTATGACAAAGTCGATGTCGGGACATTCGAGGGATTAACAGTGCATTATTGTGATACTGTTGGCGCCAAGTATCTGATACGTGGTTTGCGTAACGGTTCAGATTTTGATTATGAGAAAACCATCTCACAACTAAATAATATCGTTGGAGACGATGTCGAGACTGTCTTCTTTATCAGTCGACCTAACTTCTCTCATATCAGTTCGACGATCGTAAGAGAAATTATTAAGGGTAGGGGTGATGCCTCACCCTTCTTGCCACCAGAGGTTAAGATTGACGTGGGGGAGTTGTAAGATTGGTCTTCACAACTCCATAATCTTAACTATCTCCCTCAGATATTTCTCCGCATGCTTCCTTGCATCTTTAGTATCAATTGCTCTGTCCATCACAGCATAAACCTTCTTAATGCCTGCTCTATCTTGTAAGTCAGCAGATAGTTGATTTTCGCCAACAACAGCGTAAAGCAGAGTTTTATGCTGTCTACATTGCTGTGCTATAGAACCGACGACCTTACCAGAGAGTGATTGCTCATCAAGACGACCCTCGCCAGTGATGACGAGATCTGCACGGCTGATGAGATCATCTAAGTGTAGAAGTGAACTCAGATAATCGAAGCCACTTATGACCTTCGCCTCCATTAAGCCATATAATCCTGCTGCGACACCTCCAGCAGCGCCACCACCGATGAGGGTAGAGACGTCTCGGTCATTATATTGTTGAATGAGTTGAGCTATATGCCTGAGTCCACGGTCAAGAGTGGTAATATGAGCCTCGGTTGCGCCTTTCTGAGGTCCATAGACATATGCTGCGCCGGTAGGACCAAAGAGTGGGTTGTTAACATCACAGAGCACCGTTAACTCAATTTCAATCATCTCAGTTGGAGGCTCGATATAGACGATATAATTGAGCTTACCTCCTGAGGGTACAATCGCCTCTCCTTGCTGATCTAAGAATGTCCAACCCAATGCGTGCGCTATACTTAATCCACACTCCGTGCTAGCACTACCTCCTATACCTAAGACTATCTTCTTGATGCCATGATTGATTGCGTGCCGCATCAATAGACCTGTACCAAAGGCATGTGCGTTGAGCGCATCGAGTTCTTTATGTCTCAAGCGAGTAATTCCGGATGCTTGCGCTAACTCTATATAAGCAGTATCTGGCGATATATTGTATTGTGCTTTTATAGGTCGCCCTAATGCATCAACGCTATCGATATTAATTGATCTGAGATCTAAGATCTCTTGTAAGATATCCATCGTGCCATCTCCACCATCTGCCAGAGGGCAGCATATAATGTTTGCAGTGGAGTGAGCAGTACGTAATCCGTACCTTATAGCGTTGCAGACCGCTGTAGCGCTCAGTGAGCCTTTGAATTTGTCACATGCGATGAGAATGTTCATGAGGTTCGTTCATGTTGATGTATCACTAACACAGAACTAATGTAAGAGCTAAGATTAAAAACAATGAAAGTGAAAATAGGGTAAGATGATTTTTTGATCACTCGTAGTCAACCTATCAAGATAAGCAGATCTAATACATTAATCACTTAAAAAAAAAGATGACTGGCACACTTTGGTCTACAATGTGACTACAGATTGTAGACCAAAAATCGACATATATCTACCATTCATAGATAAGCAGATCTGCAATAGACAGGTAAACAATAGATTTATACACTTATCTACCAATGTTTACAATCCGTATTAACTCTGCCCCCAAGAGTTAGTTAAAGCAATATTGCAATACTACATTGTTCTAAGTAATGAGTGATTATAACATTTGGCTGATCGATGATGACCCCATTCAGAATAAATTCAACAAGAGGACGATATCTAAAGTGATAACCAATCATTGCAATATCGAAACCTATACGAATGCTCGTGATGCACTTCTCGTGCTCAAAAAACGCTCATCAGGTCCAGACTTGACCTTTATTGATCTTGACATGCCCTCTATGAAAGGTGTTGACTACATCAAGGAAATCAAGAAATTAGGTTCTCAGTCACCAGTGGTCATACTATCGTCATCTATCAATGATGAGATCCTACAATTCGTTAAAGGTTGTCATTTAGTTCATGCCTGTATTCACAAACCTCTTAAGAGAGCCGACCTCGATTTTTGTAAATCACTCAGTTCATTCAGTTCGTAATATCACCACAAGGTCATCTTGCTCAACTAACGTTCTCTCTTTTAGGATAATCTGATCCACAACCGCATCATAAGGCGCTGTAATTGTGCTCTCCATTTTCATCGCCTCAATAGTAAATAGAGGATCATTTGTAGAGACTTGATCGCCCACGCTCACACTTATCTTCGAGAGGTTTCCTTGTAATGGAGACCCGATTTCATTGTCGCTTTGGACTTTACGATTTTCTTTGACAGTAGACTTAAGAGACTTATCGAAGGTAATGATTGATCGGATAGAGCCATTCATCCTAAATATAGAAAGCCTCGTTCCACTCTTTCGAGGTGCGTTAGTGTTGAGATACTGGATGATGATCGTTTTGCCTACACTAATCTGAACTTGGATTTCTTCATTAAATTTCAAACCATAGAAGAATGCCGCAGAGGGTAATTTGCTTGTGTCTCCATAGTTTTCTTGGTGCCCATAAAAGTCTTTATAAACCTTGGGATATAGGCTATAGCTTAGGAAGTCTTCAAACTTCTTGCTCTCTGGAAAATCCACTTTAAATTGCTCATACTCAGTATCAAAATCTATTGGCTTAAGATGAGCATTAGGTTTATCAGTAAAGGCTTTTTCATTCTTTAAGACCATTTTTTGGAAGTCTTCGGGCCAGCCTTCTTGACGTTGGCCGAGTTCACCTTTCATGAGAGAGATCATAGAGTCTGGGAATGCCATGGTGTGACCTTTGGTCTTGATATCTTCAATACTAAATTCATTGGCGGTCATAAACATGGCCATGTCGCCAACTACCTTTGATGATGGCGTCACCTTGACGATACCGCCTAAGAGGTCATTTACGGCTTTGTAGTTTCTCTTGACCTCTTCAAACTTATCCTCCAACCCGAGAGATCTGGCTTGTGGTCTTAGGTTAGAGTATTGCCCTCCTGGTATTTCATGTTCGTAGACTTCAGCAGTACCAGATTTCAATTCTGTCTCAAACGAATAATAATATTTCCTCACAGTCTCCCAGTAATTAGAGCATTCATTCATACTCGAGAGATTGATTGGGTTTTCTCGCTCATGACCTTGTAACATGGCTGCTACAGAGTTAAGATTTGGCTGTGAGGTGATCCCTGATAGAGCGCTATTGGCGAGATCGATGACATCAACTCCAGCATTAATTGCTTTTAGATAAGTTGTACTCTGGATCGACGAGGTGTCATGTGTATGAAGATGGATCGGTATATCGATATGTGATTTTAATTCGCTGATCAGCACTTCAGCGGCCATTGGTTTGAGTAGACCAGCCATATCCTTAATAGCTAAGATATGAGCTCCAGCATCTTCTACAGATCTTGCCATATCCTTATAGTATTGGATGTCGTACTTGGCATCTTTGTCAAGTACATTACCAGTATAACAGATACATACTTCGGCAAGGGCATTCGTTCGTTCCCTGACGGTCTTGATGCTTGTCTGCATTGCCTCAAGCCAGTTTAAGGAGTCAAATATCCTAAAGACATCAATACCCGACTCCCATGACTTCTCAATGAATTTTTCGATGAGGTTATCAGGATATGCCTTGTATCCAACAGCGTTACTTCCTCTTAAGAGCATCTGTAACAATGTGTTAGGAATCGCAGCCCGGAGCTTCTCAAGACGCTTCCAAGGGCACTCCTTAAGGAATCTCATAGCTACATCAAATGTGGCGCCTCCCCATACTTCCATTGAAAAGAGTTCATGGCCATGCCGCTTGCCATAGGATTCGGCCACATTGATTAGATCGTAAGTCCTCACACGAGTGGCTAATAGAGACTGGTGTGCATCTCTAAAAGTGGTATCTGTATAGTGTATAATTTTCTCGTTTTTGAGCCATTGGGCGAATTGTTCGGGCCCCAATGCCTCTAATTTTTGCTTAGTACCATTTTGATACTCGAGATGGGCATGATCGGGGACGATCGCTTTGTCAAAAATCACGTCGGGATCACGCTTTTTAACGTCAGGGTTTCCATTGACGATGACTTCGCTCAGGTAAGTGAGGAGCTTGGTTCCTCGATCCCGCCATTGAGGTTTCTGAGATGATAGATGCGACTTCTCTTTGATGAAGTTAACCGTCGGTTTGCCCGCCCTAAAGTCTTCATCTTTGAGTAGGTTTAGTAAGAATGGTATGTTGGACTTTACCCCTCTAATTCTAAATTCTCTGAGAGCCCTATGCAGTCTATCAGATGCGGCTGCCATATTGTTTCCTGAGGCAGTAACCTTCACTAATAGGCTGTCAAAGAAAGGTGAGATTTTAGCACCTGCATATGCGTTGCCAGCATCAAGGCGTATCCCAAATCCACTGGCACTACGATAGGCGACCAAGCGTCCATAGTCGGGTTTAAATCCTTCGGATGGGTCTTCTGTAGTAATCCTACATTGGATAGCTACACCTCGATAGTGCACATCCTCTTGACTCTTAATACCTATCTCATCATCCCATAGCTCCATACCGCTGGCGATCAATATCTGTGCCTTGACTATATCTATACCTGTGATGACCTCTGTGATCGTGTGCTCGACCTGTATACGTGTGTTAACCTCAATGAAGTAGATGTTTTCATCTGCGTCTACTAAGAACTCTACTGTGCCTGCATTTTGATAGTTGAGCTCACCGCAGATATCAAGGGCGTACTGATATAGCTTTTCTTTAGTTTCTTCTTTTAGGCTTGTGGCAGGTGCAACTTCTACAACCTTCTGATGACGGCGCTGTACACTACAGTCACGCTCAAACAGGTGTACCATGTTGCCATATAGATCTCCGATGATCTGAACCTCAATGTGCTTTGGATTGCTGATATACTTCTCTACGAAGACAGCCGGATTGCCAAATGCCGTTTTTGCCTCTCCCGAAGCTTCGTTAAAGGCATTCACGATGTCTTTTTCATCGTGCACGATACGCATTCCGCGACCTCCACCTCCGGTAGCGGCTTTTACCATCACAGGATATCCAATCTTATTAGCTTCAGATAAGAGCTCCTTGTCACTACTTATGGCGCCGGGACTTGCTTCTACTATAGGTGCTCCTGCACGAATAGCCACTTGTTTAGCTAATATTTTATCTCCAAGCTGGCGCATCACATCACCTTTCGGTCCTATCCAGATGAGTCCAGCGGCCTCACACGCATCAGCAAACTCATCATTTTCCGATAGGAATCCATAACCAGGGTGAATAGCGTCAACGTTATTATCCTTGGCAATCTTGATGATTTTGTAGATGTCTAAGTATGGTTTTAGCGGATCATTGTCATTGCCTATTTGGTAGGCTTCGTCAGCTTTATAACGATGTAGAGAGTATCGATCTTCATAGGTATAGATCGCTACAGTCCGTAGATTCATTTCCGAAGCTGCTCTAAATACTCTTATGGCTATTTCACCACGATTAGCTACCAAAATTTTATTGATGTCTCTTCTTACCTTTTTCATGTTACCAGCGGTGTTTTTTAGCAAATCCTCAGCAAAATCAAGTCATAATTAACTCAATTAGAACTGATTTGCCCAAAAATTAACAGATGACGATATAAGTCTATCCAATATTAAGGATTTTTAAAATTTTATTCTACCGGTAGCGGTAAAATACTCTTGTGACCAAATAATTATTTGTATTTGATAATTTCCGGGGAGAAGACAGATTATTTCCATGATTTTATGAGCTATTTAGTGTTTAATGCGTTTCATTGACAACAAAGTTAAGGAGATATGAACATGAATCTGTTGCGTTATGGTTGCCTATTGTTGATTACCATATTATTAATGGGATGTTCTGAGGATCCGCCTGAAATCAATGTAGATCCAGTGTTCCAAGAGTTCGTAGATGAGTTTATTGAAGAAGCTGCTACATACGGTCAAGAAATTGATTTTTCAGATACTGGTTTGTCGATACAGTTTAGAGATGCAGTTGATCGAGGATCGAGTGGGGTGTGTCTGGGTAATCATCGTATAGAGATCGAGACTGTTTTTTGGGCAGGGTTAACTGATTTTGACAAGCAAGGATTGATATTTCATGAATTAGGTCATTGCGAACTCAATCGACCGCATAGAAACGACCGACTTGCTAATGGTGAGTGGGCCAGCCGAATGAGAGGAGACCCTATACCAGAAGGGCAAAATGCTGTAATCAATTATGCAGGGACCAGGTTAGATTACTACATCAGCGAAATATTTCTTGACAGAGAAGCTCCTTTTCCGGATTGGCAAAATAGGACCGCTGAATTTGATGAAGTATTAGAAAGGATACCAGAAGTAAATCTTGAAAATATAGTAACATTCGAAGAGTTCGTACCAGGTATCAGTAGTGGTGATTTTGAAATAGAGGTTGTCATGAATGCAGAGGATAGCGAAGGATTTGTGGGTATACAATTTATGGGTGCTTCGGATGACTCACGAGTTCGTATAGGTTACAATGACGAAGGCACATTTGCTATAGATAGTGGTAATCTCATATGGGGCTTGATGTTTCTAAGAGACAATTTCAATCTACTTAATCCAGGAGATAATATGATCACGATCAGGCGACAAGGGGACTTCTACTTCGTATTCCTCAACGAGACATTCGTGTATTGGTTCGACTATTTTGTCCCATCACGTGAGAGTGTATCATCACTTAATGCCGCCAGTCGTGGAGCCCCGAGTTATGAGCGCATTTCAGTGCAACGATTAAATTGATTATGGAGCGTACTACGTTTGAGCACTATGAAGTGAAAGAGGTGCCTCGCCTGAAGACGATCATGGGAGCAGTAAGTTTTATAGAAAATCCTATCCCGGTAATCGACGAGGCGCTCGATACGTATGGGCCTACTTATATCACTCGGATTATAAGCGGTAAGAAGTTGATCATGACGATCGATCCTGAAGTGATCCAGCATGTCCTCCAGAAGAACCATAGGAATTATAAAAAATCTGACATTCAGACAGAATCATTGGGGAAGTATATCGGCAATGGTTTGTTGACATCCAATGGTGCCTACTGGCTACAGCAAAGGAGATTGATTCAGCCTGGTTTTCATAAATCCAAAATGGAAGGACTGGTGCAAACCATGAAAACTGAGTTAGACGCCTTCATTGTAGATTTAAAGGACAGAATAAAAACCGATAACAGGATCGAGGTGACGGATGCTATGATGGAGTTGACTCTGCGTATAGTTTCTAAGTCATTGTTTAGCACAGGAATCTCACCAGACGAGATTTCAGATTTGGGTAAGTCGTTTACGGCACTTCAACAATATATTGTAAAAGAAATCCGACAACCGATATTCAACTGGTACCGAAAGTTATCGGGAGCATCTAAGAGAGCTATGACGCTGGCTGAAGAGACTAAGGGGATTATTAGGCGGATCATCGAAGAGCGTCAAGCAAACCCTGAGGAAGCAGATGACTTGCTCGATATGTTGATCAACAGTACCTATCAAGATACCGGTGAGAAGATGAATGCAACTCAGTTGCTGGATGAGTCTTTGATACTGTTTACAGCAGGGCATGAGACAACGGCCAATGCCTTAGGGTGGTGCCTGTATGAACTGTCGCAATGTGATCCAAATGTCACCAGCCAAGTCAGAGATGAGTATAGTCGTATCACCTCAGAGGGTGTTAATATGGCCAGCCTGATGGGAGCTCGGTATAGCAATATGGTACTATCAGAGACTATGAGGCTATATCCACCAGCATGGGTGTTAGATCGAGTAGCACTCGAGGATGATCGGATTAAGAATGTATCGATAAACAAAGGTGATCTCATGGCCATGTATGTCTATGGTACCCACCGAACTCCAGTGCTTTGGGAGGATCCAGATAGTTTTGATCCAAACAGATTTGGATCAGATCGCAAAGGCACCGTTCATGCCTATGCTTATTATCCATTTGGTGGCGGCCCTCGACAATGTATAGGTAATCACTTCGCAATGCTTGAGATGCAGATGGCTATAGGAGAGTTGTTGCATCATTTTGATATCACACTTGATGATTCTGTGGAGGTGACACCACAACCACTATTAACACTACGGCCAAAGGATGGCATTAAAATGTTTTTTAAAGAGCGTAATGTGTAATAATTAAGAACAATAAAAGCAGGAAGATTGCTTGTGTCTTCCTGCTTCATCATTAGTTATTTCTTTAGAAGTCAATGTCGAAATCATGATCTTCTTCGTATCGGTCACGATTGCTACGTCCCCATGACCAGCCAAACTTAAGTCGAAGCCCCAGTACTGGGCTTGAGAAATCTTGATCAGTAAAACCCGGGATATCCGAATTGTTGAAGAAACGATATCCACCGTCAATTCCTATTCTAAACCATCTTGTTACGTTTAGTTCAGCACCGATTGAAGGTTGTACAACGAAGACATTGTCCGAGCCGACTCCTTCTACCTCTAAATCACTTGAGCCAAACTGTACGTAAACGATTGGATGTACAACTCGATCACTATTGACCGTATATCCAAGTAAGAGATCATTACCCTTAATATCTACGTCTCTACCATTGTCGTCAATGCCTGTACGATAGCCCTGCCAGCCAATCAAGAAGTCGTTGTTGATTTCAAAAGTGAAGAACCCTCCACTACTGATATTAAAATCATCCTGAAAGTCCGCAATAGAATTAAAACTACCTCCAAAAACACCTGTGAGTCGTATACCACTGTTAAATATGGTCTCTTCTTGTGCCTGGATCTGCGTGCCGAATATGAATACAAAAATGAAAATGTATAGATGCCTCATAATAATAGGTTAAAGATGTTGACAAATGTTGAATTACTTCAAAGACGCATACAATGTATTAAGGGTTACGGTGTGCTCTATCTTTTCTTAGATCAACAGACTAATATGATCGACAATTACTAAGAATTCTCATCCGTTCGCAGCCTCATTGTGATCGATTAATCTTCTATGATAGTTGATCTGACCAAGATGGTAGTTTAGATGGCAGTGCAGATGTATAAGCGTATAGCTCATCCCCGTAGGCTTATCCCAGATCACAATAGGGAAGTTCTCTGTCAGTTTATCCTCTGTTACACTATTTAAACCTATATGAACGGCTCGTATGGTTTCATCGATTTCGAGTTCAAGCTGTTGACGTGATACGTGTTTAGCACCGAATTCGTTCAGGCGATCACGTACATAGCCATTCTCTCCCAGACCATTTCCGATAAATGCTTTTAGATTGCCGATGAGGTGTAAGCATAGATTGCCACCAGAGTTATTGATACTTTTTTGTGTCGACCATAGTGCGTCATCACTATGATATTGTACGATTTCATTTTTGAGTCTGTTGAGGTCTCTGGTGAACAGTACCTTTAAATCTTCGATCAATTGTGACATGTACGTAATATACTATTTATACAAGACCTATTCACTTGACCAACTCAGCATTGATCAGCTGATAGTTGAATCCATTTGGATTAACTTCTTTTAAGATGAGCGTGCCCTTAAATTTCAATAAGGTGTTGTTGTATTTGGTTACCGGGATAGTGCCAGGGGCAACCATTAGATCCATTACCGTTTCGGGGCCAGCCTGACCACAAAAGAAGCAAGAGGCATAATTGGTGCGGGATAAAGCGAATTGTATACCTAATGCATCAAGGGGGATTACATAGCCAGAGATATACACCTCGCTATCACTATGCTTACGTGCATTAGGTCCAAAGTCAGCAATCAAAAGTGATATCGCTACAGTCGTATCGTAGGCTTCAGTCCACTCGACATCAGCGAGCTCCTCCCATGATATATTTTCTTGGGAGAAGGATATCTGTAACCATCCGAGTAGTAATAGTAAGCTGAGTAGCCTCATACGCATTAATAACATACAATTGTATTTAGAGGGTTCACTTAAGACATAACTTTCTAAGTTTGTGTTTTACGATATGACAGCTTTGTAGCAGATGATATATAACGATCCAGATCAGATTATTAATGAGGTAAAGTCAGGCTCTCCCAAGCCTGTGTATATCCTGCATGGAGAAGAGCCTTACTACATTGATCAGATTGTAAGTATTATAGAACGGAGTGTATTAACTGATGCGGAGAAGGCCTTCAACCAGATCGTCACTTATGGTCGGGATATTGATATCAAGAACATACAAGATGAGGCGCGCCAGTTTCCGATGATGAGCCAACGTAGGGTGGTAATAGTTAAAGAAGCACAGGCATTTAAGGATATAAAACTTTTGGATAATTACATCGAGAACCCAGTAGGACATACGGTATTAGTCATTGCTCACGTCAACAAAAAGATTGATGGCAGGTGGTCTTGGGTCTCTAAGGCGAAGAAAAGCCCGCATATTGTATTCTTTCATTCCGAACCCGTTAAAGCTCATAAGCTCAACGCATGGTTAACCAGTCATCTGAGAGCCAAATCTCGTAAGATAGACGCAAGAGCAAGTCAGTTGCTCTGTGAGTACTTAGGGTCTGATCTAAAAAAGCTTGTCAACGAAATCGAAAAGATAGAACTCAACATAGCAGTTGACAAAGTTATAGACGCTGATGATGTAGAGCGATATGTAGGTATCAGTAAGGATTACAATGTATTTGAGTTATTAAAACACCTCAGTGCTGTCAATAAATCAAAAGCCTTCTTCATTACAGAGAATCTGGCTCGAAACGTAAAGAAGAATCCGATTCAGATTATCATACCCAGCTTGTTCAATCATTTTCAACGATTGTTGATCTTGAGTCAAGCTAATACTAATAACGAAAAGCAATTAGCTTCTATAATCAAAGTGCCTCCGTTTGCAGTGCGTGAGTTTATGGCTGCCAGGTCTAAGTATCGTCCTGATAAAATCAGGCATATCCTCAACGCCATAACTCAAGCGGACCTAAAAAGCAAAGGAATAGGAAGTCGTAGAAACGATCCCGGAGAACTATTGCGAGAGTTAATACAGGAAATCCTATATCATGCTGCCTGATTAGGCATGAATCGCTCATAGACTTTATATCCAATAAAAGCTCCAGGTAGATAGGTGAACATGTCCGCAACCATAAACCATGCAGGGTGTGGAATCATCGTTAAGTTGATGACACCCATCAGAAGCATAAAAGCACCTATAAACATAGAAATTCTAAACTGTTGAGATGAGGCGACCTTTGATCCAATGGCCGCACCTGCCAGTGCTCCAAAGAAGTGTGACAATAGTAATAGTATGAAAGCTAATGGGGGCAGAGTGGCGACGTATTCTTTCATCGCCTCTGTATCGGAGGGGTTGAGATCTTGAGGCATAGGAAATAGGCTGCTACTTACACTCTGAATAAAAAACACGACCATACCTGCAGCAGCGATACCTATGATAACACCAATTATATTTCTTGCCATAATAGTAGAATTGTATAGTTAGTAGCCCATAGCTGTATCATCAGCTCTGCGATCAGCGGCGACTTCGAGTTGTCCATCCTCACGGACTAAGATGGTTTCGATCTTACCGATCAGACCATTGCCACCGGTAACTTCAGCTCGTGATTTAAGCACATGTCCCATCTGAGTTAATCCTTCTATGAGCTCCTCATCAAAGCAATCAGGTTCGTAAAAAGTCATATCTGGTAGCCACTGATGATGGAATCTACAGGCCTGTGTCGCTTCGCTCGCATCCATATCAAAGTCAAGGATGTTTACTATCGTCTGAAATACTGATGTGATGATCGTTGAGCCTCCAGGAGTTCCGACTACTATCTTAAGTTGCCCATCAGGATCTACAACTATAGTCGGAGTCATGGAACTCAGCATCCTCTTGCCAGGCTGTATACTATTAGCTTCATTACCTACGAGTCCAAAAAAGTTGGGAACACCAGGCTTAGCACTAAAGTCATCCATCTCATTATTGAGAAAGAAGCCTGCACCTCCTACTACCACTTTTGACCCGTATCCGGTATTTATAGTTGTAGTGAGTGATACAGCATTGCCTTCCTCATCTACAATAGAAAAGTGTGTGGTCTGCTCACTTTCTTCCGGTGCTGGTGTGCCGGCCTCTATGTCATTGCTCTTAGAGGCAATCGATGGATCATATGATTCCATGCGGCTCGCATTATACTGATCGTCAATAAGTCCAGATATTGGCACATCATAATAGTCACTATCTCCGAGATGTGTTGCTCTATCAGCATATACTCGGCGCTCTGCCTCCACCATCAGATGGATAGCCTCTTGATTCTGAAACCCATAAGATCCAATGTCATAAGGTTCTATACTGCTGAGTAGTTGTTGCAAGGCTATACCTCCGCTGGATGGGGGAGGCATAGATATAATCTCATGACCTTTATACTCGCCGATAACAGGGGTACGCCACTGTGCTTTGTAGTTAGCTAAGTCTTCGTGTGTTATGATTCCTCCTCCTCGATTCATTTCTGCAACTATACTGTCAGCTACCCAACCGCTATAAAATCCATCAAAACCATGGTCTCTTATGGCTTCCATCACTTTGGCCAGTTCGGGCTGTTTTAAGAGCTCGCCCTTATTCCAGGTCCCATCTTTCGTGAATCTTGTTGGCCTTGTATTGGCTTTCAGGAAGTCCTCCTTTCTATTATTGAGGTTACGGGCTTCACGGGTCGTTAGTTCTACACCTTCTGAGGCTAATATTACTGATGGCTCGATGAGTGCCTTCCAGTCTTTTAGCTTGCTGTATTTGTCAAAAGCTGCAACCATTCCTCCTACACTACCGGGTACTCCTGCTGCCAAGTGGCCAAAGGTGCTCAGGCCTTTGATCACATTACCTTCTTCATCGAGATACATGTCTGCATATGCAGCGGCCGGAGCCATCTCTCTGAAGTCTAATGTGGCACTGGTGCCATCAGCATTTCTGATGACCATAAACCCACCTCCACCAATGTTACCCGCAACAGGATAACATACGGCTAAGGCAAACTGAGTTGCTATCGCTGCATCAACAGCATTACCTCCAGCTTTGAGTATGTCAAGACCGATCTGCGATGCTGCAGGATGAGCACTTGCGATACCTGCATTAGCTGCAATAGCTCTCTTTTGGATGAGACCCTCGATTGATCCTGTCTGACTTTTTTCTTGTTTGCATCCTACGCCCATGCTACACAGGAATACGACGAGCAGTGCTATTCTCATAATTTTTATTCGTTGACGAATTTAAACTTTTGGAGGTATAACATTTCTGAAATGACCATTCATCTGTATTTTTTTTCGGACCTCTTCCATCTCTTTAATCTTAGGAATCATTATGCTGAGATGATCTAACATATACAGTTGACGTGCTTCCTCACCAGGGATTTGTAAAAATTCATATTCTTGATCCTTATTAAATCCTACTTTCTCAGCAATTTGAAATGTGGTAAATGAACCAGACAGAACCTCAGGTATTTTGGTGATATTCATATGCTCATATAAATCCAATAGGCTCTTTTTAAGCTCATTGTAGAGCAATTTATCCCCATCATGATCCCAATATTTGCGAGTGACATATCCTCCAGGGTAAAGCTTGTTAGGATGCTTTTTAAGGTACCTGTTGACTTCGATTGGACCGACACCCTCAGAGATGATATCCATCCTGCCATCAGGATAAGTCATTGCAATCTTGACTAAGCGCATTTCGGTCCCAAATTTTATGGGAGTATCCTGTTTATATCTGGGTATTGCAAAGGTAAGCTGCTGTTCTTGGCAATCATGTATGAGTTGACGATATCTCGATTCGAATATGTGAAGATTCAGATTCTGACCAGGATAGACCACAAGTTCGAGTGGGAATAGTGGTAGTAGTACAGCTCCTTCCATTAATAGATTACTTTTATTTTTACTTTAATTAGTACGAAATCACCAATTTAAAATTTTCTGATGCCAATCAATATTCCGGAATCCAATAAACAGCGAATTGTTATTGTAGGAGCAGGTTTTGGTGGACTGACTTTAGCAAGAAAATTGAGTCGTTCTAACTTTCAAGTTGTACTCATTGATAAAAATAATTTCCATCAATTTCAGCCGCTATATTACCAAGTAGCAATGTCTGGATTAGAGCCTTCATCGATTTCATTTCCGCTTAGGAAGGCTTTTCAGAATAAGGCTAATGTGATCATCAGAGTAACGGAGGTAACAGGTATTGACGCTACTGCTAAACGGCTTATTACGCCGTTAGGTCATGTGAATTATGATATTCTCGTGTTGGCATATGGTACTATCTCTAATTTCTTTGGTAATGACAACTTTAAGAATCATAGCTATCCATTAAAGTCTGTTGCTCAAGCCCTGTATGTACGTAATCAGATCTTATCTGATCTGGAGGATGCGGTTATTACAAGGGATTATGATGATCGCCAGATCAAACTTGATATCGTAGTTGTCGGTGGTGGGCCTACAGGAGTAGAAATGGCGGGAGCGTTGGCTGAAATGAAAAACTATATACTTCCTAAAGACTATCCAGAATTGAATGCTTCAGAAGTCGATATCTACCTGATACAAGGTGGCAAAAGACTGCTTCCAGGTATGAGTGAGTATGCTTCAGGTAAGGCCAAGGCGGAATTACAAAAATTAGGCGTAGAAGTTGAATTAGGTTGTAGAGTGCAAGACGTAGATGATACTCAGGTATATCTTAAAGATGGCCGAACTATACAGACCCAAAAGGTGATATGGGCTGCAGGCGTAACTTGCCCTGTATTTTCTGGTGTAACTGAGGATGCGTTAGGGCCAAGTAATAGATTGAAGATTAATGACAGATTAGAGGTCAGAGACATGCCCGATGTTTATGCTATTGGAGACATCGCTTATCTGCCGTCGGAGGATTTCGAGCATGGTCATCCACAAGTAGCTCAGGTAGCCATTCAGCAAGCTAAATTTCTTGCTAAACACTTGAGAGGAAAGAGTAGTGCAGGATTTGTTTATAAAGATTTAGGCTCGATGGCTACGATAGGGAGAAATAAAGCCGTAGTGGAATTGCCAAAATTTAAATTCTCAGGTTTTTTCGCCTGGGTTGTTTGGCTGCTTGTGCATATACGTGCACTTATTGGGGCTCGTAATAGAGTCGTAGTGATGCTCAATTGGTTTTGGAGTTATATAACTTATGACCAATCCTTAAGATTGATTATAAAACCATACCAACCTCAAAAAAAAATAAGCCGCCCAGAATAATCTGAACGGCTTGTTTTTATGATGGGTGACTGTTGTTCTTAAAATACAATATTAACGTCCAACGTGAAATCATCGTAGATCGTCTTATCACCTAAGTTTTCAAAGAATTTACCTGACCCGTATCTCACATTATAGTCAGTTCTATCGATCACAATCTGTGCTGTGGCACCATTTTTAGTTACGACAGTATCAAATGTGACGGGCTTTGAAATTCCCTTAATAGTAAGATTACCAGTTACAGTATAGCCAGAGTCTGACTTCTTCACATCAGTAATATTTAACTCTGCAGTAGGATAGTTTGCTACACCAAAAAAATCGTCAGATTTAAGATGTCCCAACAATTTTGATGCTGGTGTCTCTGCGAGATCAGTAGAACTCATAGAGGCCATATCGATGACTACATTACCTCCAGTTAATGCTCCGTGGTCAAACTCTAAAGAGCCTTCGGATATCGAAATAAGGCCAGTATGTGTGCCTGTCACCTTTTTACCTTCCCAAGATACAGAGCTCTTCTCGGTATTGATTTCCTTAACTTCTTTGTGATTATCAGTAGCCCAAACAGTTACACCTAAAAGGGTAGCAGCTAAAATTAATACTAAATTTTTCATGTTGTGAATATTGTGATTTATATAATATCGATGTTTGAACATAGATATAGCAAAGAAGGTTTTCAAAGCATTATGAATTATTAAAATATTATTGTGATATCACAAGCGGTAGGCGAGCCTGCGGAGTTTCGGTTGCTTGTATGATTGGCTCAAGGCGTTCGTAGATATTTTGGATTAATCGATGCTCACTTGCTCCATTCAGCTGTGTATTTATCGAGGTTTCATTCATTAAGACAGTCCAGAGCTCTTCGTAGACAGATTGTTCGATCACCGGATATTGAAGCGTTTTAAAATCCTCTATTTCCGCCAGGTCAGCAGCAATTGCGATAGCTTCCTCTAATGCGCCTAATGTATCGACAAGTCCGACTTCCAAGGCATCTTCACCGCTCCATACTCTACCTTGAGCGATTTCATCGACTTGACCTATTTCCATCGATCGCCCAGCTGCAACTCTGCTTAAGAATTTTTGATAAGTATGCTCCGTATTTCGTTGCAGCTTGAGGTTATCAGCATCGCTCTTAGGGGTGAATGTCGAGTAGATAAAGTTATGATTACCAGTGCTGAGCGTATCCCAGTTTACGCCTAAATGTTCTTTGAAAAACCCATTGAAGTTCGGAATCATAGAGAATACTCCGATGGATCCAGTTAGTGTTGTAGGCTCTGACACAATACGATCAGCACCGCATGCGATATAATACCCTCCAGATGCAGCATAGTCTCCAAATGAAGCGACGACAGTTTTACCTTGATCTTTGAGTTTTTCGATTTTATCCCAGAGTACATCAGAGGCAAATGCACTTCCACCTGGTGAGTTCACTCGTAGTACTACAGCTTTTACTTTGTCATTTTTACTGATTTTGTCTATTGCCTTTTCATAACGTTCTACTGTTATTGATCCTTTACTTTTGCCAAACTGGTCTATGGCTCCTTCTGCATAGATCACTGCAATCCGATCTTTACCTGTGGATTTGCCATTAGGACTATTAGCGTAATAATCTTCAATCGAGACTAAATTCAGTTTATTAGTATTTGTAAGTTCCTTCAACCGATCTTCTAATTCATCTTCATAGAGGATTCGGTCGATAAGTCCGAGAGATTTGCAGCTTTCGGAATTGTCTGTATCAAACTGGTGCATAGCTTGGATTACGGCCTCAGTGCTGAGCGATCGATTATCAGCGATTTCAGTACTCATATGTGTAATGAAATCTTGCAAGAATTCAGTGGTTTGATATCGATTCTCTTTAGACATTTCTTTGCGATAGTATGGCTCAATAGCACTCTTGTATTTACCCGCATGATATACATCAAAGCTAATGTTACTTTTCTCCGCAAATCCTTGATAATAGGGGATCTCTACACCCATGCCTCGTAGATCTATGAATCCGTTTGGATTTAAAAAAACACTATCTGCGGCAGATGCAATTAAGTATCCACTTTGTGTAAAATAGTCTCCATATGCATAGCAGAATTTACCCGACTCTTTAAATGATTTGATTGCTCTATTAATTTCGAGAGCTTTTGTCGGCAATAGGGCAGTATTTTCTGTCTGGATAAGGAACCCAGAAATGCTTTCGTCCGTTTTTGCTTCAGAGAGAAGACGTTTTAAGTCATTTAGGCCAATTGCTGTGGTTTGTTCGAGTGAAAATGGGCGACTTGGCACGTTATTAGTCAGTTCTGGTAGGGAGAGATCTAAGGTTAGGTGCAGGATGGACTGCTGAGAAATCGTTGTATTAGGTGAATTTGGTAGGGTAAACACCAATACAATGAAAAAAAATGCAAAAAAAGCCAAAATAGTACCTAGACAAGATGAGGTGACGAGCTTCAGAAAGTGTCTCATGTATAGAGAATTGTATTTTTAATGTTAATAACAAGTATAATCAATAAACACAACGGGCCGCCCAAGGACGTGTGATTTGCTGATTATTCTTTTCATAGTGAGAGGTATAAAAAGAGCATATTATCCAAAATTTGGTGTAGGACAAATGATCCTAATCCTCCTAACATTCCTATGCCTATCTTTCACGCCTACCTCCGTCTTTTCACAAATAGAAGTAACTACCAGCAATAATACTGACTTAAGCGTAGAGCAGCTCGTCAGAGATGTGTTCGTGGGCAATGGTCTTAGAGTCGTTAGTATCAACCAGATCGGTAGTGGTCAATCAATCGGCTTTTTTGACAATGGCTCAGCGGATATCGGTATAGATCAAGGATTGGTATTGTCTACAGGACGAGTAGGCGTTATTGATCAAGCAAATACAAGTGAGAATACGGGAGGAACGGCAGATTTTGATCTACTGTCAACAGATGCAGACTTGCAAGCAATTACGCCTTCAGAGCTTAAAGAGGTGGTAGGTTTAGAAATTCAATTTATACCTCAAGAGTCAGATTTTGAGTTGAGATATGTTTTTGCCTCTGAAGAATATCCAGAACATACTTGTGATATAATTAACGACGCATTAGGTATGTTTATCACTGGACCGAACCCCAATGGTTCGGCATACAACCGTCAGAATATTGCTTTAGTCCCAGATACAAATGATCCATCGGGTAATACATTTACTACATTTCCAGTGTGGACCAATAGTGTGAATCCAGGAAGTATTGGATCTTCAACTGCTAACTTTGACCCTGACCTTGTGTGTGATGGTCCTTCAGAATCACTCGGATTTTCGCAGTATTATAATGACAACACAGGTGGACCTAACTTTATATTTGATGGTTACTTAGATGTATTCAAGGCGCAGGCAGAGCTGATTCCATGTGAAGTTTATACAATCAAGATTGTAATCGGTGATACAAGAGATTTTGATTTAGACAGTGGCGTATTCTTAGAAGGTAGAAGTATTGGGACTACTAACTACTCAATAACTTCCAATTTAGGCTTGGATAATGTCTTGAATGAAGGATGCGCTATAGGTACACTCAATATTGAATTCGATTCACCCGTTGGACAACAAACTGAAGTGCCTATTCAAGTGGTGTCTAACGGGTCAGACGCTGCAGATCCTTCGGACTATGTATTATCCGCTAACTCCTTCATTGTTCTATCTGGACAGACACAGGCATCAATAGAAATAACGGCTATTGAGGATGATGTAGCTGAGACCCTCGAATTACTTAAGATAGTTGATGACAACGGGATATGCGCTGTAGATACATTTGTTATCCCTATCGGAGATAATTTCTTGTCTTCAGCCTTTGCGGGGTTTAATGATAACTCAATATGTATTCCGACATCATTAACTGATCTGGGCTTGCCTGCATTAGTAGAAAGAGAAACAGAAGTCAGAAGTCCGTTTAGACTTACAGAGTTTGGTACGACTGCTACACCTGACATAACAATAGATGTAGGTATTCAACAGTCTGGTGTCTTTACTCTTGCACAGTCATTTTCGAGCATTTGTATCGAAGGCTTTACACATGATGTACAAAGCGAAGTATCAATTACTTTGAGATCTCCGTCAGGATCATTTTATCGATTGATTGGCTTAGGAGAGCTTTCTGGATCTGCCTTTGGACAAGATTTATGCATAGATGGTGCAGCATCATTCTCAAGAATATTTGGTAACGATGTGTCTGAATTAGGTGGCACATGGACCGTTTTGATAAATGATAACATGACTAACTCGCAGAGAGGTTCTGTGGATAGAGTTAGTCTAACGATAAATAATCCTGATTTCTTGGACTATGAGATTCGAGATGCATCAGGTACTACAGCCGATGGATCTACAATTGTTGATGACGATGTCGTTTACACAATAGAAGCGTCTGATGGAGAAGGTTGTACATTTCAGAAAACAGTAAGTATAGATTTTAGTGATGATTTGATAGTGCCAGAGGCACTTAGCTGTACGGAGATTGCGAGAGATCAACTCGAGTTTTCTTGGAGTCACCCTGATCCTAACGCTCGATTTGAAATACGTATCGAAGGTGAGGTTGATTGGACTATGATCGGAACAGATCGATCATTTGTCGTCAGTGACCTCTTATCAGATCAAACAGTAATGTTTTCTGTGCGCACGTCAGCAGCCACATGTAGTAGCCCGCAGGTTAATTTATTATGTGGAACCTCACAATGTATAGCACCTGACTTAAATATCGTACGGAGAGTGAACAACACCTCTGCATGTGATCCCAATGGTCTTGTCGAGTTAAATAGTATTTCGACAAAGGGACCATACAGATATTTCTTAGGAACAGAAGAATTCACAAATCCATTGATAACTGGATTAAATCAAGGAGATTATACTGCACGAGTTATTGATGGCTTTGGATGTGAGGTTAGCTTAGATTTTAGCATTGATGGATTACCGGAGCTAGAGGTGGAACTAGAGGTTTTTGATGCGTATTGTGGTTTAGAAGGGTTCGCAGATTTATTTGTCACAGGTGGTAACCCTCCTTATCAATATGCATGGAGTAATGGTAGTGATGAGAACACAGCGTCGGACCTCACTGCAGGAGAATTCAATTTTGCAGTTACTGATGCTTCAGGATGCGTATACCGAGATACTTTCATGGTGGAAGCCTCTGATGCATTGAATATCACAATAGATGACCTGGTAGATATAGATTGTAGTGGACAGGCAACGGGTAGGATTGAGTTTTCTATTACTGGCGGCATATCACCTTTTGATATGATGATACGTGATGCACAGGATAGCCTGATTGATATGGAAGACATGGAAACCCTCAGAGCGGGTAGTTATACCTTGTTTGTATCTGATCGTTTCAATTGTGCAGATCAGATGGATTTTGATATTATGGAACTTCAGCCTATCACAGTTAATGCTATGAGCTCTAATGCAAGTTGCAACTTTGACCCTAATGGAAGAATAGAACTTGATATTGCAGGTGGTTCTGGTATATACGACATAGCCTGGTCTACAGGGGATGACGGAGCAACTTTAACTCAGATAGCCGGAGGTATGTATACCTATACCGTTACAGATGACAGAGGATGTAGTGTTACTGATGCTATCATGATAGAGGATGAATTTTTCGTTGAGTTTAGTCTGACATCACAAGATTTAGGATGTTCTAATATTGATGATGGGGCTATTAATATTACAGAGGTGACAGGGACAATTCAGTCAATTGACTGGATGCATGGTGCTACTGGGATGATATTAACGGATCTTGCAGCCGATCAGTATTGTGCTACGATTGTATTTGAGGGTGGGTGTACGATAGATACCTGTGTTACCATCATCTCGCCTATACCTGTATCTACCGGTGTGCAAGTGGCCGATAATATCTGTTTTGGAGAGAGTGACGGTCGTATAACTTTAGATATAAGTGAGGGTGTAGGACCCTATGAAGTTCAAGTCAACGGAGATGTATTTACGACAAATAATCTAATCACAATAGATAGTCTTGCTGCAGATTCTTACGAAGTGACGATTACAGATGCCCGAGGATGTGGGGATAATCTACAAGTGGAAGTGGGAGCTGCTGAAGAATTTCAGGTGACAGATCAGATTGTAAATAACAATTGTAAGGGTGATGTTGCAGGATCCATTAATTTATCGATTTCTGGAGTTGGTGCTGTTACAGACGTGATTTGGGACTCCCCCGATCAAGTCGTGCGAAATGGAGCGTTAATTAGTGGTTTGCCGACGGGTGACTATCAAGCATTGATTATAACGGCGGCAGGGTGTTCATTTATCCACACCGCAACGATAACAGAACCTGATGATGCTTTGGGTGGTACAGTAACGGTATCTGACGCAGTCTGTCATGGAGAGCAAAGTGGAATAATCAATATCAATAGAACAGGAGGTACAGGAACGGCTATGTACATATTAGATGGGGGTAACAACAGTACAGAACCTCGATTTGAGAGTTTAGGAGCTGGAAGCTATAGCATTGAGATTATTGACGAATCAGAATGCCGCTTTATCATACCTGAAGTGTTTGTATCCGAACCAGATACCTTCATACTTAGGTTAGCAACGGATACCTCGACATTCGAACTTCAGGACGTAGATGTGGCCGTTGAGGTCAGTGGTGCTCAAGGAGGTTTTGATCTGTTTTGGGAGTCGGATCCGATTGGAATGATTCCATGTGCCGCATGTGATAGTTTCACTATTGAAATGATTGATAGATCAGTAGTTGTAGCTGTAGAGGCTGTTGACGATGAGGGGTGTGTAGCCTATGACGAGCAAAGAATATTTGTACAACGTGCTAATCACGTAGAAGTGCCCACGGCGTTTACGCCTAATGGTGATGGTGTCAATGATATACTTGATGTCTATGGCACTCCAAATGCTGTAGTGACAGAATTTAGCGTATACGATCGTAATGGAGTGGTGCTGTATATCGCGACAAATATGGAAACCAACTCTGAGCTCAATGGTTGGGACGGAACTTATCGGGGGGAGCTTATGCCAGCGGGTCCATATATTTGGACAGTGGCGGCAGTGTTCCCAGATGGTAGAGTAGACACTTATTCTGGATCAACTCACTTGATGCGATGAGAATAGTTCTCAGTACCATATTAGCTTTCCTTTTGGGATATGGGAGCTTATCAGCCCAAGACGTGTTACTCCATAATATCAATCAAAGTATAACAAGTCTTAATCCAGCATTGCTTAATCTTAGTGATTATCAGTATAAAATTGGAATTAATCATAGAGAAGCAATTAATCTTACACAATCTGCTGGGCTGACTACAGCAAGTGCCATTACGCCTAATAGGTTATCCAGTATCTATGGTCAAGCTCATGTGCCACTTACTTCGGTAGACTTTCTCAATGTTGAGGTCAGGATATTGGATGACAATCCTCAGGGAGCTATAATAGCACGAACTGATATATCTTCTTCATTGAGTTATACACGATTGTTAGCTGACAATGGCTCAAGTAGACAGAGATTAGCCATCGGAACTACGATAGGGACGGATCTGATACGATTGACTGACACCGATTTTTGGTTTGGTAGCCAATACGATCGTTTAGAACAACGTGTTGACTTGGGTATACCATCGGGAGAGGTAACCTTACTTGATCTTACGAATAGGGTGAATTTGGATTTATCACTCGGGCTGAACTGGATATATGAAAACGATAAAACTGGTAGCTATTTTGTCGGCTTTGCGCTTCATCATCTCAATACATATAATCAAGCTATATTTCGAGGATCAACAGTGCCTATTGAGAGGAGAGTGACGATAACAGCTGGCTTCAGACGTTATTATAGTTCAAAGACAACTTGGGCCAATACGATCATTTATAATAGTCAAGGCGTATTTCATTCTGTTGGTGTCAGATCAACAGTGCATTATGAGTTAGACTCATATGGCGATGATACCGTTGCTCTCGGTATTATGCCAGTTATCCAAGATGGACTCGATGGGGTGTCTTTGACTTCGGTGAATATTTTTGCAAGCTTTGTAACCCAGGATCTTTCTCTCGATATATCATATGATCTTAGCGCAGGTCGCATCACACAGTTTACGGATGGACGAGGCACTTTAGAGTTTGGTCTGAGCTACATGATTAATCGTATCAGTAATAAGAGTTCCGCCAAAATGTGGCTATACTAATAAGCTCACCCGGTGTACACCAGGATTGTATTTAGATGCTATGATCTGTTTGATGGACTCATAGTGCTGAGGGGCGTTTACAAAGTCAATAGTATTGACATCTATGATTAGCACTGGAAAGGTCAGTATGTTTCTGAAATACTCAAAGTAAGTATCCTGTATTCTTTGGAGGTAAGCATCCTCTATGAGCATCTCATACTCACGTCCTCTCATGTTAATAAAATGCCGCAGTGTCGGTATATCTCGATGGAAGTACACGAGTATATCTGGTTTAGGAAATGAGGCACTTAGCACATTCCAGAGCTTGATGAAGAGTCGATACTCTTCTTCGATGAGATTGTTTTTGGCGAATAGTAATGACTTTACAAACGAGTAATCAGCTATGGTAAACTCGCTAAACATGTTTTTATGAAGGAGCTGCCGCTGAAGTTGCTTGTAGCGTTCCGTCATAAAGAATAGTTCCACCGAAAAAGCGTAACGATCCTTGTTTTCGTAGAATAGTGGGAGGAACGGATTATTCTGAAAGTCTTCTAAGATGAGCTCGCAGTTATACTCTTCCTTAATCATAGATGAAAAAGAGGTCTTGCCAGAACCAATGTTCCCTTCTATGCACATGTAGTTATAAGGAAAAGTAACACTCATAATATTTTGATCACCTCTGACTCGTCTTGGCATTCTGCCAAGAGCTCACTGATAGTTTTATTGAGTTTAGGATGATACACATCCGAAGCAATTTCGTCCAAAGGTATTAATGTAAACGCTCTTTTATGCATTCTGGGGTGGGGTACATATAAATTATTTTCAGATATGATCTTATCACCGCATAAGAGGATGTCAATATCTATAGTACGAGGACCGTATCTACTCGTTTTCTGTTTGCCCAGTATTGTTTCTATAGACTCGATCTGCGACATAAGCTCTGTGGGCTTAGTACCTGTAGATATCTGTAGTACTTGATTGATAAAATAATCTTGCTTAGTCTCGCCCCACGGTGCAGTTCTGTAGAGGGATGAGCTTAGGTCTATGGTAACTTCCTTGCTTAGTAAAAACTTGGCTTTCTCGATGTATGCCTTACTGTTACCTATGTTAGATCCTAATAATATGTAATAATGCATGATTAATGTATAATAGCTTACAATACTTAGGCTTTCGTCGTAGGGGTATTACGCTTACATGATTGTCTTATAAGTGGAAATGACGTCGTCATGAAAGTGGCGACAAACCCCTGAAACTGATTGGATTATAATGATAATACCACGCAGTTTTTGTTTGCTCTTTTATAAAATACTATGAATAAGAGGTTAAAGGGATTTAACCTCTTTTTTTATGCCTTTTTTATTGCGTCCATATACTTCTTGAGCTCTCGCTTAACCACAGGAAAGAGCAAATACAGACCTACCATATTAGGAAATACCATTGCGAAAATCATCGCATCTGAAAACGCCCAAATCGAGTTCATACTTGCCGCCGCTCCTATCACAATAAATGTGCAAAACAAAAGCTTGTATGTGAGGTCTGCCGCTTTACCACGACCAAACAGAAATTTCCATGATTGTAATCCATAATAAGACCATGAGATCATCGTCGATACAGCAAACAATACTACAGCTATAGTTAAGAAAATATTGGAAAAAGGAATGTAGTTAGCAAATGCCTTGGAGGTGATACCTGCACCCTCAAAAGACTCCCCAGCGATAATCACAGAACCACTGCCGTCACCGCCATACTCAAAGTGTCCACCATAGTTATAAATGATGATCACTAATGCCGTCATCGTACAGATTACTACAGTATCAATGAATGGCTCTAAGAGCGCGACTAAACCTTCTGATACTGGATACTTAGTCTTAACTGCAGAGTGTGCAATAGACGCAGAACCCGCCCCAGCTTCATTGGAGAATGCTGCTCGTTGAAATCCGACTAACAATACACCTATGATCGATCCAACACCTATTGCTGTAGGATTAAATGCCTCCCTGAATATTAATCCGATTGCATCATCTACCAAGCCAAAGTTAGTCAAGATGATATAGAGACAGGCAATGATGTATAGTACAGCCATAAATGGTACAACCTTCTCAGTTACTGAAGCTATCCTCTTTATACCACCGATGATGATGATACCAACTACCACAGCCATAGCTAATCCTACTAAGGCACCAGCTGACGTACTATTCCATCCAAAGAGCTCTTTGATTACGATCGTAGCTTGATTGGATTGAGCCGCATTACCGCCACCAAATGATCCACCGATACAGAATACTGCAAAAAAGACTGCTGCTATCTTACCGAGCATCTCCATGCCTCTTTCCTTGAGACCTTTGGAGATGTAGTACATCGGACCACCATACACAGTGCCATCGGCTCCAACGTCTCTATACTTTACACCTAATGTACATTCTACAAATTTGGTTGACATACCAAGGAATCCACAGATGATCATCCAAAATGTCGCTCCAGGTCCCCCTAATGCAATTGCCAAGGCAACACCGGCAATGTTTCCATTACCTACGGTACCTGATACGGCAGTGGCTAAAGCTTGAAAGTGACTGACTTCACCTTCTTGGCTTTCATCTTTTATAGTTTCGAATACATCGCCTCCTGGGGTAGAGTCACCATACATGTCGCCTGCACTGGCATGGTCTAATTCATCATACTTCCCACGGACAACGTTAATAGCTGTTCCAAAGTATCGTAAGTTGGGAAAGCCAAAGATCAACGTGAAGATCAAGGCACTACCTACCAGTAGTAGAAGTACAAATGGCGTTCCTGCAATTTTGAAAAACACGACATCATTAACAAAGTCTGAAACCGGAGCAAAGGCTTGATCAATCTTTTGATCTAATCCTTGTGCCATACCCAATATCGGTAAGAGTATTGTGGCAAGTAGTAGGATCACTCTGTTAATAGTTTTCGAATTCAGCATATGTATTCTATGTATTTATGTTGGCGTAAGATATTTAACCAGAGAGTCTTAGCCAAATCAAGTTTGCCTCAATTGAATCTGGGAATGGCGTAAGACACTATTCTATAGCCGATAGCACGCGCTTAACAATACCATTCATGGCTGAGCCTTCTGTCCATCTTGTCACTATCACCAGATCATGGATAGGATCTACATAGACCATGTTGACGCCAGCTCCGAGGTGAAAGAACGCCTCCTTAGGTGCATCAGGTAACCTCACTTGGTCATAATTCAGAAACCAGTTCATGATACCATAGTCTGTCTTGACAGGGGTAGGTGTCAGCGACATCGTAACCCACTCATCGGATAGGATGCGCTCACCATCCCAGACGCCACGATTCAATGTCAGATATCCAAATCTCGCTTGATCATAGGCATTGATAAACATACCTCCTCCCCAGTGGCCTCCACCACTGGGGACTTGCGTCTTGATACCATTGAGGATGATCCAGCTATTGTGATAACCCATCCAGCGCCAAGTAGTGCTCGCACCGATTGGCTCCATAACGTACTCTTTGAGGACGTCCTGGATAGGGCGATTCCACAGGTTCATGGCTGCTAATGCCAAGACATTGACTCGAGTGTCGTTATACTCATAGGCACTACCAGGTTCTTTCTTCTCACGGTTGAGCCACTTGGTAGGATCGGCATCAGGCCTATCGGCCCAGTCAGGTTTGCCCCATAGCGTGCCCTCCCAGTCGCTGGTCTGGCGCAAGAGATGATCCCAGGTGACTTTCTTATTATGCTCGCTCTCGAATAAGTCTAATGTCATCGGCTCTCCAAAGAATGCTGCCTTGTTATCTCCGACAGGTACATCATCCAGATATATAGGCGCCATATAAGCTGACACGGGGTCATGTACATCAGCAATTAAACCCTGATCATAGGCTACACCTACGGTAGCAGACAGAAAACTCTTGGACACACTGAAGGTCATGTCTACTCGGGCAGGCTCTCCCCATTCTGCGATGATATAGCCATCCTTAATGATGATGCCAGTCTGAGCGCCCCGGGTTTTGTGAGGACCGATACCATCACCAAATGGCTCTCTGCCAAAGGACTGGTAGTGTGCGATCTGTAGGTTGCGAGGATTAGCAGACTCTTGCGATTGCGCATAGGCTATCGCGCTATCGATCTGTATAGCATCTAAGCCCACTTCTGCGGGTGTCTTCCAGATCCAGTTCTGATTGCCTCGTTCAGGAAAGTAGTCTTGGGCAACGAGGTTGCTACATAAAAGTGAAGTAACTATGAAAATGAGTATACGCATGATAGGATTGTATACTCGTAAAAATAACTATCTCTACTGAACTGTTCTCAGATATACGAAGTAGAGCTGATCACCCTCATCACCATAAGGAGCATTTCGCTGAATTTGTTTGTACGGTATGCCAAAGGTTTCTAATAGATCCTTGATTGCTTTTGATCGGTTTAGAGCGAGGCGCTTTTGTCGTTGAGAGTTATCATGATAGGCATTGATGATCACTTCTTTGATCTCATTAGATCGATAGGCGTCTGCCAGTGATTTGATCTGTGATACAGCATCTCTGCTTAAGATTGCACGTCCTCTCGTAAAGGCTATGTATTGTCTCTCATCTCCGGAGTACTCCTTAATTCGGGCAAAATCAGTCTGGAGTGGATCATCCTGATCTGCATATAGGTCTAAGCTTCCTCCTTCTGTTAACCCCTGCTGCTCCAACCGTGCGATAAACGACTGATCACTATCATTTGACTTGAAGTAATCCGGAAGGCTCTGATAAAATGCGATCACTGAACCGTTAGGGGAGAGATCAGCTATATGTGCTATGCCATTAATTAATATGATCGCACGCTGTGACTGCTGACTGTATGCAGTAAGCGCTGCCAAGAGTATAATTGCTATTGTGATCACGGACCTCATGAGCTGCTTTAGCGATAGCTACTACAATTTTCATTCCTTAAATGGTTAATTCTAAGATGATATGCCGCTTGAGATTCACGGACGATACTTGGTTACTTGGAGCTGATCTCCACAACCCGATCCCTTAGTGCTTCATACGAGGCATATCCTTGGGCAATTAGGTAGAGTTGCTCATCATTACGATAGACCACAGATGGAAATGATCGTACGCCCCATTGACGACTCTGTGCAAAATCGCTTGCGGTCGCCATCTTCATTTCCTCTGAACTAAACAGCTTGGTAAATTGATCAAAGTCAACAGATAATTGCTCACATATCGACTGATAAAATGATACTTCCTTAGGATCTCCTGACTGCACATAGAAGTAATGCTGCACTAACTCGTAGAAGCTGAGTGCTTTCTCTGGTGCGATGGTGCGTGCAGTTACTGCTCCTCGACAGGCTGGCTCCGTATCATAATCGAAGTCTTCTAATTCAAAGAGATCAAAACCAAAAGGTTGTCCACTGCGCATGTTAACCTCCTCCCAATGGTGTCGTAAGAAGTTTTTGAATTCGTTATTCCACTCCTCGCCACCACCTGGTCGTAATCCTCCCATAACAATGGTAAACGGGATACTCTGAGCTGTAGCGTAGCGCTCAAGGGCATTAAGTTCTGGAGATATTCCCCAGCACCAGCTACACATCGGATCTCCAATGTAGATGAGCTCTTCTCCAGTCTTCCATAAGATTGGTTCATCGGTTGAAGTTTCGAAGTCCGGGATGGTACATAGACCTGTGATAGGATCACATTCAACTTGGATAGGCTGTTTTGTTTGTATCTTTTCTTGACTCATAAGTGGGAGTGCCAGTAATAGTGTGATTAATAGTATGCAACAACTCTCACAGAATCAGTGTTCATTAAGGCTATTAAAAATAGTGCTATCTGAATATTGATATCAATCGAATTTTGACATAAAGGATAGATATAAACTTTATTAATTGAGGAAGCTACCTCACATTGGTATTATAAGGTGGTCACTGGATTAACTAATCCCTCGAGCATCAAGCTTAAGCATCAATTTAACACAGTATTGCCAGGACTGGTGTTCTAGAAGATCAATGCACTCGATATCTCACAATTGGAAGACCGTCTTGCTCGGATTGAGGCGCTGCTATCAGATCAAAACTGACTTTTTCATGAAGTAGGGGCAGAAAGTATTGCATGAGGTATTGTACTAATTGGCCATGGAAAGGGATTTGAGGATTTAATTTTAGGATAAGCTCTGTTATGGAGAGTTATTTAAGTGTCTATTTCTGACAGCTCTGTCTTATTAGTAGAACTAATGGAACTGGCATCCTGAGTCAATATTTAACCATGCCGATTTATGAAAGACTTACTGGACTTCAAAAATAAAAAGGACAGAGATGATTTCTTCATTGCTCTTGCAGTGATTCTACTCTTCTTTGGATTATTCTTCGGGGTATTAAACTCTCCAGATATACCTGATGAAATACAAGCGGCTGTCCCTACGATCCTGGTATCGGATTCGGATGATGATGGCATCCCTGATGACTCTGATAATTGCCCTAATATCGTAGGGGACTATTCTAATAAAGGTTGTCCAGCTGATAAGGACAAAGATGGGGTTTATGATGTTGATGACAAGTGTCCAGGTATAGCAGGTGCCACTACTAATTTGGGCTGCCCTTTAGATATAGATAAGGACGGTGTCGCAGATAACAAGGATAAATGCCCTAAGATCGCTGGTGTATCCTCCAACCATGGTTGTCCTCCTGATAGAGATAAAGATGGGATCTACGACAAAAATGATAAATGCCCAGATCTGGCAGGTACAAAAGAAAACAAGGGCTGTCCCAAGATTAAATTAAACAAGGAGGAAGTCTCATTACTGAATACGGCAATGAGGAATGTAGAATTTCAAACTGGCAGTGCAAATTTAAAACCGGCATCGACTGCAATACTAGATAAGATCGTTAAGCTGATGTCTAAATATCCAAAGTATAAGCTCAATATAGATGGTTCTCCTGATTATGTAGGTGATGCCCAGAATAACATGCAACTATCAAGAGATAGAGCAAGAGCGTGTTACGATTACCTATTGAGTTTAGGAATTAACAAAAGCAGAATGTCATTCAAGGGATTTGGTCAGCAAAAACCCATTGCCCGCAATGAAACACCAGAAGGTAGAAATCAAAATAGACGAGTGGAATTTAACTTACACTACTAATCAATCTCTTTAATCTGAATAGTAATAGGCCATAACATTTGGACCTGGTTATAGTGCTCTATTAATCATGATTGTGTAATTATGAGATTATAGCGATAATCATAAATGGCTAATTACCAATTATGCTACCTTTGCAGAAGTTTAATGTTATGGCATATTGAACAAGATGGAAATTCCAAAAGTAGTTCGAAGTGTGTCAATACTGAGGCGATGTAGTTCAACTGGATAGAATATCGGATTTCGGCTCCGAGGGTTGAGGGTTCGAATCCTTCCATCGTCACCAGTCTGCAAGGGGAGTTACACAAGTAACTTCCCTTGTTTGATTTAATAGCTCTCTACTCTAATACGCCTTGTTCTTGCAGAATGCGTTTGGCGTTCTCAGCTAAATTCTTATGAACATATAACTTAATATCACCAAAGAGTCCGGCATGAGCACTATCGGATTGATCAAGCGTGAATGATTTGATGCCCTCTTGTTCCAAGACATGTTGCGCTGTCTTAATCTTGATGTGTGATATGGTGAACATTACCATTTCCTTATTCATGTCGTACGTATTTTATCAAGTTCGTGAGTTAAGCAAAATCGCTAATTATAAAAGCTAAAAACTCATTGGATACCCAGATGATTGTTCTAACAAGAGAACTATATTGCTCTTACGCTTTTATGATAGTATAACACACTAACCCGTGAACATTGTTCGATTGAGTCGATTAGAAACCATGGAATCCATGAATCTGAGAGGTAGCTACTCCGATATTCATTTGTTCTCAGATGGTCATGGCGATGGCTTAACAATCAAGGAACCGATATATTGATTAATGACTAAATGTAGAACGGCTATTGAGCGCCAGAATAATTTTCACCAGCGCTACGCTAACATAAAATACAAAAAATATGATTGAACAACTATTTACACTACAAGGCAAAACAGCTCTGATCACAGGAGGAGGCAAGGGGATAGGTGCTATGATGACTCAGGGATTAATAGAGTCTGGTGCGGATGTGATCATCGCTTCTCGATCGCTTGAGACATGCGAAGCATTCGCCGCTGAGATGAATAAGCTGGGTAAGGGCAAGTGTACGGCAATGACAGTAGACTTATCGAGCATTGAGAATATCAATTCTTTTGCTGAAAAATTGGGAGATGAAGTCGGCCACCTCGACATCTTAATCAATAATTCGGGTGCGTCATGGGGTGCTCCACTGGAGGACTATCCTGAGCAAGGTTGGGATAAAGTAATGGACTTGAACGTCAAGGCGGTATTCTTCTTAACCAAATCACTTTTGCCATTACTTAAAAAGAATGCCAATCAAGAAAATCCGAGCCGCATCGTCATGATCAGTTCGGTTGCAGCAGTTTCACCAGATTCTATGATGGCTTATTCATATGGACCGAGTAAAGCCGCAGTGAAACAATTAGGGAAGGAACTTGCTAAAGACTTGGTATCAGATCACATATTAGTTAATACGATCGGGCCAGCTGTGTTTGAGAGTAATATGACTAAAGCATTTGATATGAAACAGATGGCAGCAATGCATCCAGTAGGCCGTATCGGCAAACCAACTGATATCGCAGGACTTGCTATATTTCTTTGCAGCAAGGCCAGTAGTTTTATGACCGGGACCTACATTCCTCTTGATGGTGGATTTTTGTTAAGGTCGTAAGTCTTTTTATTACATCTCGACCTTGCGGAGAGATCTTCAGAAGGGTAACTCTAATCATAAGGAATCTCACCGAAAGTATAAGGAATGGAGCCCTTGATGTGATTTTCTATCCTTTGCTCACTAATCGGCGCATGACTGAGTTGCCTTCGGCGAGACACTTTTGCAATTGGCAATAACTGCCCATGATCTTTGGGCATCTAAAGCTCTGCTCCGAAGCTGCTTGAGCTACCCATCCATTTAGTCGTTCCTTTTGTTGGAGTATTGTCGAACTCGACTCAACGAGATTAGGCGATCAGCCGCTCGTGATGGCCTTCCCACTCGCTTCACTGTCCGTTAACAGGCCACCTAAGATCAAATCAGAAATCAATTGTATGTGCTGTTTTATCTGATCTTGATCAAAGCTGTTGACACCATAGAGCTTTTGCATCTGATAACTTCGAGCAAAAAAAGTGGTGATTGACCCAATTATAAAACTGAATAGATTGGCTGGCGGTATGGCTTTTACAGTCCCCTTTCTTTGTTCCTCTTTGATTGCCTCTTCTAAGTACGAAAAGATCGGTTTCAATACTTCATCTATGAGAAAATCTGAGCGAGATGATTGAGAGAACATCTCTTGGACCACAACTTGCTGAAATTCTGGATGCTCAGATGAGAAAAGGACTATTTTCTTGATATAAATAATGATGCGCTCCAGGCCACTTGTGCCGTCTAAAACTGTGAAGACATCCGTCAAACTGTCAGAGATGGTTTTTCCAGCTCTTAGTGTCGCCTTCTGCCAGATCTTTTCCTTGGGACCAAAATGATAGTAGAGCAGAGAGTCAGCCACACCGGTCTGTTTTGCCAATAGTTTAATAGTTACACCGCCATACCCTAATTGGGCAAACTGCTTTAAGCACTCCGCCAAAACCTGCTCAGTATCAATACCTGCTTTCTCAGTAGGTCTACCAACTTTTCTCTTTTGTTGTCCCATGATTAGGTGTTCTTAATGGCTGCCAAATTATAAGTTTCCTCTTTATGCAACCATTTTAAGCATAATTGAATATATATTGTAAACAATTGGTCAATCAACCAATTAACTATACTGTACAATACTTTTACAAAATGAACTAACCCTTATGGCAGTTTTAGAAACAGTAAAAAAGTCGTCAGCAGGAAGACGTTTTAATCGCAAGGAGTTAATGCGATATCTAAAGCTTGCATTTGAAAGCCGACTCATCAGTAAGTCTATACGAAGTGAGGTCTTGACTGGTAAAGCCAAATTCGGTATCGAGAGTGCGGGAAAAGAACTGTGGCAGATTGTGTTAGCCAAGTATTTTCAAGAGGGAGATTACTACTCGGGATACTACAGAGATCAGACATTCTTAATGGCTAAGGATTTAGCGACTCCCGAGTCAATATTAATGAATCTATATGGTGATGTAGACGGCGACCCTTACAACTCTGGACGGTTGATGAATGGACATTTTGCTACACCGTTCATAGGTCAACAGGATGAATATCTTACGCTCACTAATAAATACAATATATCAGCTGCACTATCGCCATTAGCAGGACATCTACCGAAAGCTCTTGGTTTAGCGTTGAGCTCTAAGCTTTACAGAAATCGAGGGATTGTAAATGATTATTCTCAGGCAGGCAATGAAGTTGTCGTGACAGTTATCGGTGATGGCACCGCTGCCGAGGGAATCTTCTATGAGACCTTTAATGCAGCCTGTGTTGAGCAAGTCCCAATGATTTTTGTTGTACAGGATGATGGTTATGGGATCTCTGTTCCTACAGAGCTACAAACCTCCAAAGGTTCAATCTCGGACGCTTTGGCTGGATTCCAAAGGATGAATAAGAATGAGAGAGCCTGTGAGATATACAAGGTGCGAGGGTGGAACTACGAAGAGCTCAATCAAACCTTTAGGGATGCCATGAACGTGTGTAGATCTGAGAGTGTACCAGTATTAATTCATGTGCACGAGTTGACACAGCTTAACGGGCATTCAACTTCTGGTAGTCATGAACGGTACAAGACTAAGGAGCGCCTTGATTGGGAGCAAGAGATGGATTGTCTCTTACAGTTTGAACGTTTCTTGATTGACAATAACATTACTACTAAAAATGATATAGACGACCTAAAGATAACTTGGGCCAAGGAAATTGCTACTATCACTAAGCAAACTTGGAAGAAGCATCAACGACCATTTAATGATGCTAAAGCCGAATTGGGTGGACTCCTCATGCAATTGGATCAAGACGTTGATGCGGTAGCTTCTGCCACGTCTCGTATGAGATTAATACATCATGGAGCATTAGCTAAGTTGATGACTGTGGCTGCAGATGTGATCATGCGCTATCCAAATGATTATAATCAGGAACAATTATCGACACTGAAGAACTGGTACATAGAACAAAAAGAATATTTAAGCCAGACTTACGGTACCAACCTCCAAGCATCTGCAGATGTATCTCCCACATCTGTTGCTGTTGTGAAGGCCACTTATGCTGATGATGCACCCATGGTCAAAGGTTATGAAGTTCTCAATGCTTTCTTTGATCAGTTGCTGGAGCGCAATGATTCTGCTGTAGCTTTTGGTGAGGACTTAGGGAAGATTGGTGGTGTCAATCAGTGTTTCGCAGGATTACAAAAGAAATATGGAGTTGATCGAGTCTGGGATACAGGAATCAGAGAGTGGACTATTGTAGGCGAAGGAATCGGATTGTCAATGCGTGGATTTAGACCAATTGCTGAGATACAATACTTAGATTACTTGGTATACGCCCTTCCAGCACTCACAGATGAATTAGCAACTTTGCGGTGGAGGACTAACAATAGACAAGCTGCACCAGTAATTATACGTACCCGGGGACACAGACTCGAGGGCATATGGCATAGTGGCTCTCCAATGAGCATGCTCTTAGGTAGCTTGAGAGGTGTACATCTCTTAACTCCAAGGAATATGACACAGGCGGCAGGCATGTATAACACATTAATGCAAGGAGATGATCCTGCAGTACTAATAGAATGCCTCAATGGCTATCGTAAGAAAGAAATGATGCCTGATAACTTGGACACATTCACCGTGCCATTAGGATCTCCTGAAATACTACGAGAGGGTAGTGATGTGACGATAGTAACCTATGGATCATGTGTTACAGAAGCCGAAAGTGCGGCTACATTTTTAGAAGACCACGATGTTGATGTAGAGTTGATTGATGTGCAGACCTTGCTGCCATTTGACATTGAGTCTACCATTGTACAGTCCTTGAAGAAGACCAATAAAGTAATCTTTTTGGATGAGGATGTACCAGGTGGTGGAACTGCCTACATGATGCAAAAAGTGCTCGAAGAACAAGGCGGTTACGATTACCTCGATGCACAACCTGTCACGATCACAAGTACAGAACATAGAACTGCTTATGGTGATAATGGTAACATGCAGAGTAAACCACATGCCATAGATGTTGTTGAAGAAGTACTAAAGATGATGGCTGAGTACCAACCTGCTAAATATTCTGCCATGTTTTAAGGATCATATTTTAACGCTATCTGCTATGATTAAAGATGTCTTACTACCGGAAATGGGTGAAAGTATCACCGATGCAACCGTCATACAATGGCATGTCTCTGTAGGTGATCAAGTCTCTGAAGATGATACCTTGCTTGAGGTAGCTACAGATAAAGTTGACTCAGAGATACCATCGCCAGTATCTGGGATTGTCAAAGAAATTCTGGCACAGAAGGATGATGTAATCAACGTAGGGTCTGTAATTGTCAAAATAGCTGTTGAGGGATCTGAAGACGCTCAAGCAGGACAGCCAGCACTCAAGTCTGCCAGCCAAGCTAAAGAGGGGCAAGCAGCTCAGAAAACTACAGCAGCAAGCACCATAAGTGTTTCTCCATTGCAGAGTGTTGAAAAGGAGACCATGATAGCAGATGTAACACCAGCTGTTGATATGTCATCATATTCGCCATTGGTGAAATCCATGATTAGTAAACATGCCATAAGTGAGACAGATCTTAGCAAAATAGCTGGATCAGGTAAAGATGGGAGACTAATTAAGAGAGATGTAGAGGCATATATCAAACAGCGAGAGGTGATCCCTCTTGGAAATCCCGAGAAGAAGATGGACAAGACAACTGTAGCAAGGTCTCCTGAGATAGATTTACCCACAGTTGGCAGTGATCAGTTAGTAGCGATGAGTCGCATGAGAAAAATGATCGCTAAGCATATGACACAGTCCTTAGAGGTTTCTGCTCATGTAACTTCTTTTGCGGAGGCAGATGTGACTGAACTCGTGTCGTGGATAGGTCATATCAAGGAGAGCTTCCTTAAGAAGCATGGTACCAAGTTGACTTTTACAACCTTATTCATTGATATATTGACCAAGGCATTATCTGAATTTCCCAAAATCAATGCCTCGATAGTCGGTGATAATATACAGATCAAAAAAGATATCAATATTGGTGTGGCAACAGCTCTACCAGATGGCAACTTGATTGTGCCCGTACTCCATCAAGTCAACAATTACTCGATCACGGGTATTGCCTCAAAATTGAATGACATAGTTGCCCGTGCACGTAAGGGAGCATTGAGCCCCGACGAGGTTCAAAAGGGGACATTTACCTTGACAAACATTGGAACATTTAACAGCCTCATGGCTACTCCTATCATCAACCAGCCACAGTTGGCCATATTGGCAACAGGAGCAATTAAAAAGAGACCTACGGTTGTGGAAACTAAGAGTGGTGATGCCATTATGATCAGGAAGATTATGTATCTATCGTTGTCTTATGATCACCGAGTAATTGACGGATATCTTGGAGGAACCTTCCTTAATCGAATTGTAGAATTATTGGAGAACTATGATTCGTCAAGTGCGCTATAATCCTGATGTGCTGCATTATGTTGTACGATAATTGGACACATACACTAAGCATACTCGAAGATTTTATAATTTTCATCCTGTAGCGATATGACTATGGATAATGAACAGCCAAAAAAAACGGTAAATAGGAATAGCCCAGATGCAATACATCAGGCTGATTACTATTATGAGAACGGGTGGTTGGTTATGACAGAAGCGTATCACTTGAAACGTGGATTTTGCTGTGGCAGCAAATGCAGACATTGTCCTTATGAACATAAAAATGTCGTGCAATAAGATGGGAGTGGCAGTAAACTATCAGGATCAATTAGGTAATACGATTATACTTAGTGATACTCCCGCAAGGATAGTCTCTCTTGTACCGTCTATTACGGAGTTATTAGTTGACTTAGGCTTGCGCAAGTCGATTGTAGGGTGTACCAAGTTTTGTGTTCACCCCCATGGTCTAAGAAAGGAAGTAACTATCATCGGCGGAACAAAGTCGGTGCATATCGATAAGATATCCTCACTAAGCCCAGACCTGATCTTAGCGAATAAAGAAGAGAATACCCAAGAGGTCATAACTGAGCTGCAAGAGCATCATACTGTTTGGGTCAGCGATATCAAAACATTGACTGATGCATATGAGATGATTGCTGCGATCGGTACAATGACCAACAATAACCAGCGAGCGAGGGAGATCGTTGAGGGTCAACAAGATGTACTATCGTCATTTGAACAAGCCAGTGGGCGAGTTGCTTATATGATATGGAAGAGTCCATGGATGACAGTTGGTGGAGATACGTACATCAATGATATGCTGGAGCACATGGGATATACTAATGTGTTTAGAGAGATGTGTCGATATCCTGAAGTGGATATTGAGCTACTGAAATCAATGGATATAGATTTAATCTTTTTGTCTTCAGAGCCGTTTTCATTTGCCGAGCAGCACGTGAATAATTTGCAAAAAGAACTACCTAATGTATCAGTAAGATTAGTTGATGGTGAGTTTTTCTCATGGTATGGTTCGCGCCTACTTCATAAGGATACCTACTTGTCTGATCAGTTCGTGGAAGAACCGATTAAAAATTAATGTATCATGGAAAAAATTGCACCCTACAAGTCTAAGAATAAGATTCGTATCCTAACTGCAGGATCACTATTTGACGGTCATGATGCAGCCATAAATATTATGAGGAGGATCATGCAACGTAGTGGTGCTGAGGTGATCCATCTGGGACATAATCGGTCGGTTAAAGAAATCATAGACGCAGCCATTCAAGAGGATGTCCAGGGCATAGCTATAACCTCATATCAAGGAGGGCACAACGAATTTTTTAAGTATGCTCATGATTTGCTGGCAGAGCAGGGCGCAAGCCACATCAAGTTATTTGGTGGTGGTGGAGGCACGATATTGCCGACAGAGATTGATGCACTCCACGAGTATGGGATCACACGCATCTATTCTCCAGACGATGGCAGATCTATGGGCCTTCAGGGCATGATCAATCATCTGCTGGAGTCTTGTGATTTTAGCATTCCTAACAAGGTCAATGGTCAGATCAAGCGCCTGAAGGACAAGGCAAACATGGATCTGGGTCGAGTGATCACTTTAGCAGAGGCATATCCCGATGATAGCCAAGAGTGGCTTTCAGAACTGAGCAAGTCCGATGCTGCAGCAGCACCAATTCTCGGTATTACAGGTACTGGAGGAGCTGGGAAATCCAGCCTTGTGGATGAGCTTGTTTTAAGATTCTTGCAGACCTACCCTAAGAAAACGATAGCTATTGTATCCGTAGATCCATCGAAGCGTAAGACGGGTGGAGCATTTTTAGGGGATCGGATCAGGATGAATGCCATAAATGATGATCGCGTGTTTATGCGATCTATGGCTACTCGTCAGTACAATCAGGCGCTATCTAAAGACATCAATAGTGCGCTGACGATTCTCAAGAGTGCACAGTTTGATCTCATCATCTTAGAAACATCGGGTATAGGCCAATCTGATTCTGAGATTGTTGACCATGCGGATACATCAGTATATGTGATGACACCAGAGTTTGGTGCCGCCTCACAACTGGAGAAAATAGATATGTTAGATTTTGCAGATCTAATCGTGCTAAACAAGTTTGATAAGAAAGGTGGAGCAGATGCACTCAGAGATGTCAAGAAGCAGTATCAGCGCAATCACGAACTATGGGAGGAGCCAGTAGATGATATGCCTGTATATGGCACGATTGCGGCACAGTTTAACGATCCTGGAGTAAATCGCTTATTTAGTGACCTCATGTCTAAGTTAGGTATGGACTCAATAGCTCTACTTGAGACTGGACATAGCGAAAAGCAATACATCATTCCTCCATCTCGGATCAGATACCTCTCGGAGATTAAGGAGGTTATCGAGCGCTACGACCAAGAAACGCATGATCAAGCTGATATCGCCCGTTTATACCAAGACTTCCAGGCTACTCAGTCATATTTATCCAAAAATGAAGGGGAGATTGACTTGACAGAGCATATAGAAAAACTGCGTCAACAATTAACGACTGAGTCATTGTCGGTGATCAATGGATGGGCTGATAAGAAGGAGGCCTACGCTCAGGACCAGTTCAGCTACAAGGTTAGAGATAAGGAAATCACAGTTGACAACTATACATCCACGCTATCACACAACAAAGTTCCCAAGGTTGTAATGCCAAAATATAGTGACTGGGGTGATATATTGACTTGGACACGTAAAGAAAACGTGCCAGGAGAGTTTCCATTTACTGCTGGAGTCTTTCCATTTAAGCGCAAGGGCGAAGACCCTACACGCATGTTTGCGGGAGAGGGAGGGCCCGAGCGTACTAATAAGCGATTTCATTACCTATCTAAAGGTATGCCGGCTAAGCGTTTGTCTACGGCTTTTGACTCCGTTACGCTATATGGGCACGATCCAGATCGCAGACCGGATATCTATGGTAAGGTGGGTAACTCAGGTGTAAATATCTGCTCGCTCAATGATGCTAAGAAGCTCTATTCTGGATTTGATCTTTGTGATCCTCGGACATCAGTATCGATGACGATTAATGGGCCAGCGGCTACGATATGCGCATTCTTTATGAACGCTGCAATAGATCAACAGTGTGAGCGCTACATCACAGAGCACAAGTTAGACCACCTGGTTGAGGCGGCATTTAAAAAACATTACGACGATAAAGGAATACCTCGTCCGACCTATCATGGTGATCTACCTGAAGGGAACGATGGTTTAGGCCTGATGCTATTAGGCCTTACGGGAGATCTGGTACTCGAGCCAGCTATCTATGCCACACTTAAGGCTAAAGCACTGAAATCTGTCAGGGGCACTGTCCAGGCAGATATCCTTAAAGAAGATCAAGCACAGAACACCTGTATCTTTTCCACAGAGTTCTCTCTACGATTGATGGGAGACTTGCAACAGTACTTTATTGATCATCATATACGCAATTTCTATTCTGTATCAATATCAGGATACCATATCGCTGAGGCGGGTGCCAATCCTATCTCTCAGTTGGCTTTTACCTTGTCTAATGGATTCACTTTCGTGGAGTACTATCTTTCACGAGGGATGAATATCAATGATTTTGCGCCTAACCTTTCGTTCTTCTTTTCTAATGGTGTAGATCCCGAATATGCGGTAATCGGAAGAGTCGCTCGACGCATCTGGTCAAAAGCCATGAAGTATAAGTATGGCGCTAATGAGCGGTCTCAGAAACTGAAGTATCATATCCAAACTTCTGGGAGATCTCTCCATGCCCAGGAGATAGACTTTAATGATATCAGGACTACACTTCAAGCGCTATATGCGATATATGACAATTGTAATTCGCTACATACCAATGCCTATGATGAGGCCATCACAACTCCTACAGAAGATAGTGTCCGTAGAGCTGTAGCTATACAGATGATCATCAATCATGAATTAGGACTGGCCAAAAATGAGAACCCACTCCAAGGCTCATTCATCATTGATGAGCTCACAGATTTAGTTGAAAAAGCCGTTCTACTTGAGTTTGACAGATTAACAGAAAGAGGTGGCGTCTTAGGCGCTATGGAAACCATGTATCAGCGCAGTATGATCCAAGAGGAAAGCTTGTATTATGAGACTCTCAAGCATACAGGAGAATATCCGATCATAGGAGTAAATACATTCTTATCATCCAAGGGCTCTCCGACAATAATCCCTGATGAGGTAATCAGAGCGACCGAAGAAGAGAAAAAGTTACAAATAGAAAACCTCGAAGCACTTATAAAGAGTAGTGGTGGTAAGACTGACGATGCGATCAGCTCATTAAAAAAATCGGCGCTCGCAGATGACAACCTCTTTGAGATGCTGATGGAATCGACTAAATTTTGTTCTTTGGGTCAGATTACGGATGCACTATTCCAAGTTGGAGGAAAGTATCGTCGTAGTATGTAGTACCGTTTACTCATCATAGTTTAAGCTAATGAAACATTTGGATCAGCCTCAACAAGTACGAAAAGGTGAAGAGCTAAACTTGTCTTCGATAGAGGCTTATCTCAGAGAACATATGGATGTTGCAGGTGATATGGAGGTGGCGCAATTCCATGGGGGACACGCCAATCTCACCTATCTGATTAGCTTTGGTGATATAGAGCTTGTACTAAGGCGGCCTCCTTTTGGCAAGATTGCACCAGGCGCACATGACATGAAGCGTGAGTACCGAGTGCTGTCCAAGCTTTATAAAGTATTTGATCCTGCGCCAAGAGCGTTCCTGTTCTGTGAGGATCATGATATTATAGGATCTGACTTTATTGTCATAGAGCGGCGCTCAGGAGTTGTGGTGAGGACTAAAGTGCTACCATGCTTTGAGCATATCGATAATGTCGAGCAAAAACTAACCGATTCGCTCATAGCCATCGAGGCTCAATTACATATGGTGGATTATGAGGCGGCTGATCTGAGTACGTTAGGTAAACCTGAGGGCTTTTTAGAGAGGCAACTACGAGGATGGAGTAAGAGATGGGAGCTCTCCAAATCTGGAGATACACCCAACATGGATAAACTCTTAAAAATACTTTTAGCAGATCCTCCAACCTCCCAAAAGGTATCGATCATTCACAATGATATCAAGTTAGACAATTGTCAGTTTCAACCAGATAACCCTCATCAAGTAACGTCAATATTTGATTGGGACATGTGCACGTTGGGGGATCCGTTGTTAGATTTTGCGACTACATTGAGCTATTGGCAAGAGCCATACTTCAATGATTTGAAGCTACCTGTTATGCTCTATGGCCCCTTTCCTGATAAGGATTATCTAATCGAGCGATATGCGTCACTTACGGGTCTTGATATGAGCCGTATTAAGTGGTACGAAGCCTTTGCCTATTGGAAGGGTGCGGTAATAGCACAACAGCTATATATGCGATACTTGCAGGGCGACTCTCATGATGAACGGATGAAAAATTTTGGAAGAACAGCCGCTGTTTTTGCGGAGTATGGATTAACGATTGTGTGAGAGGACGAGAGAACACTTAACATGACTAATGATCTTTTAGATTGGTAATATATGAATCCGAATATCGATAAGGCCTATCTCCTCAGGCGACACAGTCTCATCAAACCCTATATCCACAATACTCCTGTATTGACTTCAACCTACTTTAATGAGCTTGCCGATTGTGAGATCTACTTTAAGTGTGAGAACTTTCAGAAGATGGGTGCCTTCAAGATGCGTGGTGCAGCTAATGCCATGTCATCCCTGTCTGAGGAGCAGAAAGCTAAGGGCGTTGTCACACATAGCTCTGGCAATTTTGCACAAGCTGTAGCATTGTCAGCATCTCGGATGGGCGTAACCGCCTACATCGTAATGCCGGAGAATGCGCCCCAAGTTAAAAAAGAAGCGGTCAAAGGTTACGGAGGAATCGTCATCGAATGCGAATCCACTGCTATAGCTCGTGAGCGTACCGCCGAGGAAATACGCATGGAGAAGGATGCTACATTTTTGCATCCCTCTAATGACCTCGATGTGATCATAGGGCAAGGGACTGCTGCAATTGAGTTGCTGGAGGAATATCCTGACTTGGATTATATCTTGACGCCTGTTGGTGGAGGTGGACTCATTGCAGGAACTTGTCTGGTGTGTCATCACTTTAGTGATCATGCCAAAGCAATAGGTGTAGAACCCGAAAATGTCGATGACGCTTATCGCTCACTTCAAGCAGGTAAGATCATGTTGAATCACAACGACGAGTCGTCAACTATAGCCGATGGATTGAGGACATTTCTCGGAGATGTAAACTTTCCGATTATCCAAGAGTATATCGATCAGATATTACTGGTATCCGAGAGTGAGATTGTATCCACGCTTAGAGATGTGTACGAGCGAATGAAGATCATCATCGAACCATCATGCGCTGTCCCGCTGGCTGGCTTAATACGTAACAAGTCCATGTTTGTAGGTAAGAAAGTCGGGGTCGTGCTATCAGGAGGTAACGTAGATGTAACCAAGCTGCCGTTTTAATTATTAAAGATTTTTATAAAGTGTACGGATGACTGTTACTTAGCTGGACTATCTTTGATGCATATCTCAGCTATCTCTATTATGAAGTACCTCCTCCTGTTGTTGTTATTTACACTGGTAGCTGTTTCTTGTCGTAGTCAAAAGATAGATCCAGATCAATACGATAAACCGATCATTTTCTTTGGTTCAGGTGGAGGATTTACAGGCTTGTCCAAGCAATACTGCTTAACAACAGACGGAGACTTATATGCTAAGACCTCGATTAATGCAGACTGGAGGCGTATACAAAAAGGAAAAGCTGAAGATGCTCAACCATACTTCACAAACATCGATTCCTTAAATATTCAAAATATCGAAATCGACAGCCCTGGCAATCACTATCGATATGTAGAGTATGCTACTACGGAGTTAAAGCATCGTGTTACCTGGGGTCGAAACCCCGATGAAATACCGGAAGATATGAAACTACTCTACAGATCACTCAATACACTTGTAAAAGACATAAAACAAAACGATAAATGATTCTAAGGAGAATATTTACCCTGATCCCTATTCTGATGATTGTATTGGCTCAAGCCTATGGTCAACAGAAGATAGAGCGGACAGCTCCTGCTAAGTCAATGGCAGAGATCGACTTTAGCTTGAATCAAGAGGCATATGATAAGTTTAGTCAGTATGAGCAATCATCATATGTCAAGAATGCTATTCCTCAGACACTTGCTAAGCAACAACACTCGTTTGATCTTAACCAAGCAGTATGGCAGCACAACCTCGAGAAGGTGCTGGACCATAATGGTAACGTGATTGCAGTAAAAGGAAATATTGATGGGATTAAAGAACTGAAAAGCCAGAAGTCTCGAATCAATAGCTATGTCAATCAACTCAAAGGAATCTATAATATTAAGAATGCCTCTGAGGAGCTCAGCATATTGAGTGCTACCACTGATCATAAGGGTCATAGTCATACACGCTTACAACAGCACTTTGATGGTGTTCCCATATATGGTGGTGATATGATCGTGCATGAGGACGCTGATCATGATATATACTTGATTCAGGGATCGCCCGTCCAGGTGAATCATGATATCGATACAGAACCAAAGTTATCTATGGCTGATGTGCGCAAACTCGCCATTGCGAATACGACTAATTACATTCCTTTCCCACAGTTGATCGCAGGCTTGACAAGTCGAGAGCAGATCGTATCACACCTAAAGATTTATAACAAGGCAGGTACCAGTAAGCTCATTTACGAAGTGGAGATCTATCCGAATCTCGGAAGTAAAAAAACAATGCTAATTGATGCCTATAACGGAGAGCTTATCGAAGAGTTTGATACGCTTTGCAAGATACATAACCATAGTCATCATGATGATGATAGCATCTGCAGCAGTAAGCAAACGACCGCAGAGGCATTCATAGGACGGGCTACGAGTGCATCTGGAGACTTGTTTGGCGAGCGACGTACGATCAATACTTATGAATGTGGTCAGGGTTTCTTCATGGTTGATGCATCGAGAGATATGTTCAGCGGTTTGGAAACAACTTGCGACAATACCGATCAATTACTCAATGGGGTTATACTAACCCTTGATGCAGGAAATACAAGTCCAGAGAATAGAAACTTTGACTATGAGGTCAGTTCCTCCAATACACAAAATGACTGGAACGACCCTGTAGCAGTATCTGCACACTTCAATGCAGGACAGGCCTATGAGTACTTCAGAAATGTCTTTGGTAGGCAGTCTATCACCGGCAATGGGACAAACATCATTTCATTTATCAATGTGACAGAGGATGATGGTTCGAGAATGGATAATGCCTACTGGAATGGAGAGTTTATCTTTTATGGCAACGGAGATCAAGCATTTAATTCACCCTTGGCGAGGGCGCTTGATGTAGCTGGGCACGAGATGGCCCACGGCGTCATCCAGACAACCGCCAACCTTGTTTATCAGAATGAATCAGGAGCACTTAATGAGCACTTTGCTGATGTGTTCGGCACATTAATCGAGCGCGAAGATTTTAGGATAGGAGAGGATATCAGTAATCCTTCAATATTTCCTACAGGCGCCTTACGAGATATGGGTAATCCTAACAATGGCGGCACCAGGCTTGGTGAGCCAGGCTATCAACCCGATAATGTGAGTGATCAGTTTTTTGGATCAGATGACAATGGGGGAGTTCACATCAACAGTGGGATCCCTAATAAAGCCTTCTTCAATTTTATAACCGATGAATCCTTTGGAGCGGATAATGGGGAGCGTGCTGCTATTGCAGAGCAGATATGGTACAGGGCATTGACCTCTTTTTTGAGATCGGGTTCGAACTTCTCAGATATGAGATTAGCAATAGTGCAGGTAGCACAGCAAGATTTTGGTGGTACGGTTGCCGCTGCAGCCGAAAATGCCTTTGATGCCGTCGGAATCACAGCGAATCAAGCTACAGCTGAATTAGAAGATTTAGAAGCTAATCCTGGTAATGAGTATGTTGTTTGGTCTAGTACAAGTCTTGATCAGATCAATGTGAGCCTGGGAGAGACCTCCAATTTGCTCGGGACAATCAGCAGTACTCGTCATATCAGTAGACCAAGTGCGACTGATAATGGGCAGTTTGTCATATTCGTTACTGATAATAATCAGATTCAGGCTGTTGAAATTGATTGGACAACTGGTGAGATTGTTGATGAGTTTTTAGTGAGTGAGAATCCCGTGTGGAGAAATGCCGTGATCTCTAAGGATGCCAGCAAGATCGCTGCTGTGACGGGAGACTTGAGTGCCGGAGAATTCGATAACCGAATTGTTATATTCGACTTGCCAGGTCAGAGATTACAGGAATTTGAATTGTTCAATCCAACTTTTTCAGAAGATAATTCCTCTACAACTGGAGTGCAGTACGCCGATGTGATGGAGTTCGACTTTTCGGGCGAAAACCTTATCTATGATGCTTTCAATGTGTTTGATGGGATTTTTGGGGAATTGAGTTATTGGGATATTGGCATCCTCAACGTTTTTAATAATGATACTGAGCAATTTGGCGATGGCAATATCTTCAAGCTCTTCACCGGACTACCTCAAGAGGTGAGTATAGGCAATCCTACTTTTGCTAAGAATAGTCCTAATATCATCGCTTTCGACTTTAGAGAGATTGACCCTCTAACGGATGAAACTACATTTAATGTACTGGCATTAGATCGAGAGACCGGTGATGTGACGAGCATATTTGATAATAATGTATTTGGCTTTCCGAGCTACTCGCTGGAAGATGATGAGATGATCTTTAATGTAAATAATAATGGAGAGTTGATCTTGGCGATTACCGAGATTGAGGCGGATAAAATCACGGCTTCAGGGGATGTCTTCATTTTTGAAGAAGATGCGGACTGGGGTATATTTATGGGAGACGGTACGAGAGATTTGAGCACAAATACAGAAGAGATTGCCGAAGCATCAGGATTAACAGTCTATCCCAATCCTATAGCTGATGAATTCATGATCGATCTGTCCGAATCAGCACTGAAAGAGGGGGGGATTGAGATCTTTGATATGGGTGGTAAGAGAGTTGCCCAGCTTCCGATGAATAGTAGGACAGTTGTTTCGTCTGAGTCTTGGCTCCCCGGACAATACTTGATTCGGGTTCAATCAGGACAAGAAATCATCCTTAAAAAGATCATTAAGCCATAAGTCGCTAACAAAGATGGATGGTCAGCCAATAAAAGTGTCATATCTGAGAACTAAGAAAATTAACTTTAAGTTTAATTTTCAAATAACAGAGATATGAACTTTTCATTGAGCGAAGAGCACCTAATGATCCAAACGGCTGCGAGAGATTTTGCACAGAATGATCTCAAGCCAGGAGTAATAGAGAGAGATAGCGATATGACTTATCCTACAGAAGGGGTTAAGCAGATGTCTGAACTCGGATTCATGGGTATGATGGTAGATCCCAAGTATGGTGGATCTGGGCTTGATACAATCTCATATGTCTTAGCGATTGAAGAAATCTCAAAAATTGACAATTCATGTTCTGTTATTATGTCAGTGAACAACTCACTGGTCTGTGCAGGCATTGAAAAGTTTGGTTCAGAAGAAACTAAGCAGAAGTATCTTCCTAAGTTGACCACCGGTGAAGTTCTCGGAGCATTTTGTCTTTCTGAGCCTGAAGCGGGCAGTGATGCGACCAGTCAACATACTACAGCGATAGATATGGGTGACCACTATCTGGTTAATGGCACTAAAAACTGGATTACCAATGGTAAGAAAGCCGGTTACTACGTGGTGATAGCTCAGACGGATGCAGACAAAGGTCATAAGGGAATTAATGCACTTGTGATCGAAGCCGACTGGGAAGGAGTTACCACAGGGATCAAGGAAGATAAGCTTGGTATAAGATCTTCGGATACTTCTTCAGTCATGTTTGCTGATGTCAAGGTTCCCAAAGAGAACAGACTCGGCCCCGATGGATTTGGTTTTAAGTATGCGATGTGGACACTCGATGGTGGTCGTATTGGGATAGCAGCACAAGCCTTAGGCATTGCAGGTGGTGCATATGAGTTAGCGCTGGCGTATTCGCATGAGCGCAAGTCTTTTGGCAAGGAGATCAATAGACACCAAGCAGTAGCATTTAAGTTGGCCGATATGGCTACAGATATAGAAGCTGCCAAGATGATGGTCTATCGAGCGGCATGGCTCAAGGACTCAGGAAAACTATACGGTCAGGCAGCAGCTATGGCTAAAGTGTTCGCCTCAGAGGTTGCTATGAAGCATACTGTCGAAGCAGTGCAAGTTCATGGAGGATATGGTTTCGTTAAGGAGTATCATGTCGAGAGACTGATGCGTGATGCTAAGATCACTCAGATCTATGAGGGCACCAGTGAGATACAGCGTATGGTTATTTCTCGAGGAGTAATTAAAGGGGACTTGTACTTACCTGTAGGGTAATTAGATCTGTAGAATTGAAAGATTTACCGCACTGATGTGAATTCAGCGCTTGAATTGTATTGTGCTATAAAACCGGGTAGCTCCTCGTATTCAACCGTCTCTAACATTGTTTGCCAATATTCATCTAAGTTCATGAGCTTGGGCAAGTATCTGCGGTATAAGTTTCTATCCAATTGGCGTGCGTCTTGATCTAATCGTTGGAAGACAAAATGTCCCTGGCAATCTCCACCGGGAATCCAGTACATATCAACTTCGCCTTCTTCTATCAGGCTGCCGAAAGTGTCATAATTTCTCACCTTCAATGAGTGTAGGATAAACAGTTGACCGTCATCGACAGAATCGATCTGTACAAGTTGAACATCTTTCGCTTTCAGTCTCTTCTTTTTACCGTCAACGATGATTTTCAGCATAGGGCTACAAGAGGGGAATAATTGAGCTTTCTGCGCTCTAAAATCTTCCATCTGAAACGTTACTTTCTCGCCTTCATTAGTGATATAATGACCTTGTAAGTATTGTGCGCTTACAGATAAGTGTAGGAATGTAACAAATAGGGTAATGAGGTGAGTTTTGAGCATGAGGTTTTCTTATAATACATTAATAAGACATTGTAAAACCAATTCACCCTTATTCTACTGGTCTCGACTCTAATCAAAGTCTTCTATATCCTGAGCCTATTTCTACATTTTATTGGATCCACCATTGATATCTATGGTGGCAATAGCTGTGAAGTGCAGCGGAGCTACAATAGCTCTTTCATCTTCTTAATCTCATCTTTAGTGAGGTAGCGCCATCGACCTTCTGGGATATCCTTGAGTTTGATGTTCATGATACGGATGCGCTTGAGCTTCTTAACTCGATAGCCGAGATGCTGGCACATGCGTCGGATTTGTCTATTGAGGCCCTCTTGTAAGGTGATTTTAAACGTAATGTTGTTCAATTGAATGACCTTACACTTTTTCGTCACCTTGTTGCCGAGTATTGGAACACCATCTGACATTTTATTGATGAAGTCTTGGTTGATTACCTGATCTACGGTGACGATATACTCTTTGTCATGTTTATTTTCTACCCGTAGGATTCTATTGACGATGTCTCCGTCATTAGTCAAGAGTATCAGGCCAGTTGAGTCTTTATCTAAGCGACCTATCGGGAATATTCGCTTGGGGTAATTGATGTAATCTATGATATTACTCGAGTCTTTTTGATCTGTGGTACAAGTAACTCCTTTAGGCTTGTGCAGTGCGATAATGGTCTGCTCTTTGCGGTTTGATTTTATCCGCTCACCGTCTACGATGACGTCATCTCCAGGGTTCACTCGATTCCCTTTATGGGCAGTACGATTATTGATCATAACTCGTCCTTGCTCTATGAGCTTATCTGCCTCTCTACGAGAACACCGACCTGTCTGACTGATGTATTTATTGATGCTGATCCCTTGCTGCAACTATTCAGAATTGTGATGATGATAATTAATGCAAAGTAAAGCCTCTTTGAGGGATTGGTGGATAATTATCTTACGTATTGATAATTGTGTTGTAATGAATGGATCGGTTAAGCTTGCAGTGGACGTGGTAGGGGAGGGAACTCCAATATTGCTCTTACATGGAATTCCTGATGCTCGGAAGATGTGGCGAGAGTTAACCCCTTTCTTCGTCGATGAGGGATATCAAGTCATTGCTCCTGACATGAGAGGCTTTGGTGATTCGCCACTTCTTACTAAGACGTCAGATTATAAAGTGAAACTTGTCCTTGAAGACTTGATTCAATTGTTTGATGATCATGAGATAGTCCAACCTATTCATGTGTTAGGGCATGACTGGGGTGCGGTCATCGCTTGGTGTATGGCGCTAAGTTACCCTGATCGAGTTAAGAGCCTTGTACCTGTATCAGTAGGTCATCCAATGTCTTACGCTCGTGCTGGCTTACTGCAAAAATGGAAGGGTAGATACGTGCTGGGTTTTCAATTAAGAGGGTTTGCAGAGCACTGGATGTCTACAGATGATTTTGCGAGTTTGCGCTGTTAAGGTCGACAGCATCCCATGATAGAAGAAAGCATCTCTGATATATCCAGACCAGGTCGACTAACAGCAGGATTGAGCTAGTACAGAGCTAACTTGGCGGATTCCTTCTCGGGACTATGGAATAAGAAATGTCAAGTGCCAACACTTGGTATATGGAGCTCAGATGACTCAGTACTGACCGAAGCTCAAATGGTCAACTCTAAAAAATACATGGATGCATCATGGAGTTATCAAAGGTTGATTGGTGGGCATTGGATACCACTGGAACAACCCAAGGTGTTAAGCGAAGTAGTTTGCGACTGGCATCAATCGTTGCTGATCTAATCCTCGTTTTGCAGTATGAACGGAAAATCTGCCGACTTGAGATTATAGGCATTCATAAAGTCTCTGATCACCATTCGCTTACGTCCCTCTAACTGTATAAACTCCAAGTCGATATATCCATTGTTGACATACCATCTCAGGCTCTTGTTGGGTTTGTTATAGACGAACTCGCCATGCTTGTGATTATGATCAACTTGATGATATGATGCTTTGAAGACTTTCAATTTCTTATTGTCAAATGTTGTCCATGCTGTAGGGTAGGGACTAAGTCCTCGGATCTTGTTATAGATTGTTTTTACATCATCAGTAGCGTCAAGCTCACAATCGTTATGAAATATTTTAGGCGCTTTACTCACCTTGCTGTCGTCTTGCTCGGATAGGGTAACGGTTCCAGCAGCAATGTCATTGACGGTTCTCATTACGACCTCAGCACCGAGTTCTTTCATTCTGTCATGTACGGACTCTACATTGTCATCGTCGTGGATGGGCAATTTCTCTTGATAAGCTATAGACCCTGTATCGATCTCGTGCTTCAGTTTAAAGGTCGTGAGGCCCGTCTCAGTATCGCCATTAATTATTGCCCAGTTGATCGGTGCGGCACCTCTATAGCGAGGTAATAATGATCCATGTAGGTTATAAGTGCCTTGTTCTGGCATATCCCATACGACTACTGGGAGCATCCTGAATGCCACTACTATCTGGAGGTCGGCTTGGTAAATACGCAGTTCTTCGATGAACTCATTGTTTTTGAGATTAGGAGGTTGCAGTACAGGGATGTTATGTTGTACGGCATATTTCTTCACCGCCGACTGTAATAATTGCTTCCGTCCTCGTCCTCCGAGCTTATCTGTGGCGGTGATTACTGCTACCACGTCATGCTCGCTTTTGACGAGTATATCCAAACTCGGCACGGCGAACTCTGGAGTGCCCATGAAGACGATTCTCATTTTATCAATTTTGTGTCAAACTTAATTTTATTCCTTATGATTTAATTAAGTGACACGTGGTATTATGATAAGTCTTATCATTGATCGATTTAAAAGAGAGAGGTCCACTTTATATAGATCTTGTAAGTTTTGATATTTTCATTTCACTAAACACCCTATTTAATGAATAAGATAATTTCCTCTTTAGTCCTTCTATTTGCTGTTGTATCAGCTTTTGGCCAAATCAATATTGAAGGCTATGTCTATGAAAGCGGTAATAGAGGCTTCATACATGATGCCGAGATCGCAATCACAACAACGGGGCAGACGGAGATCATCGCTAAAACTACCACGGATCGCACAGGTAAGTATGTCATGACTGTACCTGAGGCAGGGGTGTTTGACTTGTACATTATTAAGAAGCCATATTTCGAGTCAGTAGAGACGATGGAGATAAAGGCTAGTGAAAAGAAGCTATATTTTAAACATGAAGTAATTAGACAGCCGGGATATATATTCGACATAACGTTGGCAGAAAAGGATCAAGCTCCCGACACTCCAAGGGATGGCTTAAAAGGAGCCCTAATTGAAGTCTACAATAATACCTTGCAAAAGGAGGAGTTAGTTATTCCGTCTCTACAAGATCCTGATTTCAAAATAGATCTACTCAAGGGTAATCACTACACCATATTGATACGTAAGGATGGCTTTCTATCTAAGAGAATGGAAGCATTTGTAGATGTAGAAGGATGTATCCTATGCTTCGAGGGAATAGGCCGAGTGGAGCCGGGAGTATCTGACAATTTAACCAGCGAGAATAGAACAGGAACACTCCTAGCTAATGTGGAGATGGATCGGTACTTCACCGATAAAGTAATTGGACTCAATAACATATACTACGATTATGGCAAATCGTCTATTACAGATAGGGCTGCTCAAGAACTCAAGAAAGTTGGTGTATTCTTAAAAGATAATCCAAACTTAGTTGTCGAACTCGGTTCACATACTGACGCAAGAGGTAAAGCGAACAAGAACTTGAAGTTATCTCAGGCACGTGCTCAAGCAGCAGCAAACTACTTAATAGAAAATGAAGGGATAGATCGTAACTTCCTAACCTATAGAGGCTATGGTGAGGTAGACCCCGTTAATAAATGTAAAGATGGTGTGGATTGCACTGAGGCAGAACATAGCCTTAATAGAAGAACGGAGCTGCGTATTGTTAGATTCATTGATTTCTCTCAGAGTAAGTCTCTACGTGAAATGAAAACCGAAGAAATCATGGAGCAAATGCTCCAAGGCTTAGGTGATACTCAAGAGATCAGAGTTGCCGACGGTGATGATCTTCAGAATGTGATCAAACAGCTTGACGCTAATAAACTCACACAAACTCGTACGTTCAGAAATGCGGATGGCTCTGCATCTCCACCTGTTCAGACACAACCGACTAAACCTTCATCTCCAGTTATACAGACTCCCGTAAGTGCTCCAAGTAGTCCAGTGCTCGAGGAAACAGCTGAGCCAGCTAAAATGAAAGTTAAGATGGAAGAAGTAGCAGAGACCGCCGTAATCAAGGAGATGGAAGTATCTACTCCGGATATGCCGACTAAGGAGGAGATGGTTGAATCTGATCCTATTTCTACAGACGTGATCCCTGCTGTGGAGGCAGAAGGGGGAACGAAAGAATACTCGGGATATCGTATAGCTTTGATCTCGAGCAGATTCCAACTACCTACAGATCATCAGATATTTACTGACTATCCCGAAGTCCTCATCTATCAGACTGCCGATCGCAAGTATCTCTATTTAACGGGAGATTATATCAATAAAGGTGTGGCCAGAAGAGCACTTAATAGTATCGCAGATGAAGCCTATAAGGATGGCAGCGTTGTGGGTTTTGAGAATGGCGTGATAGTCGAGTAATTACCTGTTGAGCGGTATTCTCACACGAGCCAAGGTGTATTGGGTGGATTGCCATGATGATTGTTGTCTCACTTGAAAACTAATGTCATCTTCTGTATCGAAGTTGATCAAATGTCTATGGATAAAAGCATCTACAATATTCAGTAGATGAGCTGCACCAACTATTAGCCAAGCAGTTTCTCGACTCTCCCTGAATTGTTGGGCTGTATCAAATGCATCATTGATTGACAATATATCTGCTCCGCCTTGGCCGATTCCGACACATGCCGTAGGTACAGGATTGGAGCCGTTGTTGATAAGCTCAATACGACAATCGTTGAACCTGTTAAATCCCTGTATCTGCTGGGTGAGATTATAGATAGCATATCCTTCACCAGCCCAAACGAGGGGAATCTTCCAATAGCTCCTATTATAGTATTGTCCAGCTCCAGGTAAGACCGAGCTGTACAATGCCGCTCGTCCTGGCTCGCCATGAAACACTCTCTTGACAGAATTCTGTTTATTGTTATTGCCGCTCAGAGGTATATCACCAAGCTGGCAATAGCCATCTATAATGGTGCAATAGATCAACCCAATAAGGAGTAGAGACCTAAGGAGAAAATTAGAGGAGTGACTCCATAATTTGATTGAGCTCATGGTCATTTTTGAAGTTAATCTTGATGCTTCCTTTGCCCTTGTCATTACGGGATATCGCTACTTTTATGCCCACCTTATCAGCTAATTGGTCTTGGTACTTTCGTACTTCTGGGTGGATTTCCTTGTTTGTGCTTGCTGATCCAGAATTGTTGCTGCCTTTTTTAGATTGGATTAATTGCTCTGTAGCTCGTACTGATAGTCCTTTGCTGAGGATCTCTTCCAATATTCCGATCTGATTTTCTATTGGTTCGATTCCTACTAACACTTTAGCGTGACCCAATGAAATCTGATCTAACTTGAGTGCCTTTTGAGCAGATGGTGACAGTTTGAGTACTCTCAGATAGTTACTGATAGAACTGCGCTTTTTACCTAGCCGCTGTGATAACTCTTCATGTGTGAGATCACACTCGTCAATCAATCGCTGATAACTGATCGCTACCTCGAGGGGGTTGAGATCGGCACGCTGTATGTTTTCGAGTAAGGCCATCTCCAGCATGCCTTGATCATCGGCCTCCCTGACATATGCTGGCACTTCGGTTAGACCAGCTAACTTAGAAGCTCTCCAACGGCGCTCACCAGAGATGATCTGATATTTCTTGTTGCTTAGTTTTCTTAACGTGATCGGCTGTATAACACCAAAAGTCTTAATCGACTCACATAGGTCAGACAGCTTCTCCTCATCAAACTCTGTCCTTGGTTGAAATGGGTTTGCTTCTATGAGCCTGATATCGACGGCTACATTAGCATTGTTTTCAGACTGAGTAGTTTCTGGTGTGCTATTGCTCTCTTGCTCGATATTGGCAAGTAATGCCCGTATTCCTTTTCCTATTTCTTTCTTCTTACCCATTGACTCAAGCTTCGATTTGAACTTTGTCGTTATTGTGTTTGAGGAACTCTGTGGCTAATTGTAGAAACAATTTTGCTCCCTTACTGGTGACATCATACATGATGATCGGTTTACCCACACTTGGCGCTTCTCCAATCTTGGAATTACGATGTATAATCGTATCAAATACATGATCGCTTACTACCGCATTGATCTGCTCCACTACGATGTTAGCCATCCTCAAGCGCTTATCGTACATCGTTAGCAGGATGCCCTCGATTTCGAGCTTGTTATTAAACTGATTTTTGATACCGCCGATCGTTTTTTTGAGCTTGCCTAATCCCGCTAATGAGAAGATCTCACACTGTACGGGTATCAGTACAGAGTTAGAAGCAGTTAGGGCATTGATCGTAATCAAACCTAATGATGGGAGGCAATCTATGATGATATAGTCATAATCACCTTTAACTTTCTTCAGTGCCCTTTTCATGGCATACTCCCGCTTCTCTCTACCGACCAGCTCGATCTCCGCTCCAACTAAATCAATTGTAGAGGGTAGAAGATCAAGATTGGGGACGTCTGTGCTGACGATGGCTTGCTGAGTAAGATTGGGATCTACTAAACAATCATACAGACCTATTTCAACGTCATTTTCATCTATCCCGACACCTGTTGTCGTATTGGCTTGCGGGTCAGAGTCTACGAGGAGTACTTTTTTCTCAAGTACTGCCAGTGCCGCAGCTAAATTAATGGCTGTAGTTGTCTTGCCTACACCACCTTTTTGATTCGCTATTGAAATGATTTTGCCCATATTATATGTCTATCGACTTGCCTACATCTAATAAGTGCAAAGTCTTACCAGAAAGTTCAAATTTCTTCTTGGCTTCTGTATGATCGATCTCGATAAATCCAAAAGTATCATAATGACATCCGATTATCGTATTGCACTCTATAAAATCACAACAGATCACTGCATCATCAATACCCATGGTGAAGTTGTCTCCGATAGGAAGAATTGCAAAATCTAAGCTCGGACTGGTCATAGGGATTAATTTCATATCCCAAGTCAGTGCGGTATCCCCAGCGATATAAAAACATGTGCTCGCATCCCATATCACAAATCCTCCAGGATTGCCACCATAGGTTCCGTCTGGAAGCACACTGGAATGCACTGCATTGACATACTTCACCGTACCGAAGTCAAACTTCCACTGTCCACCGTGATTCATCGGGTGACCTTTGATTTCTTTTTGGCCAAACCAACTTACGATCTCATAATTAGATATGATGGTGCTCCCGTTTGCCTTGGCAATCTGTTCAACATCTAAGACATGATCTTGATGGCCATGTGTGACTAAGATATACTCTGGCTTAATAGAGTCAATATCTATATCCTCAGCTAATGGATTGCCACTAATAAATGGATCCACTAATATTGTCTTTCCATTCATGTCAAAGAGAAAGCCATTCTGACCTAAGTATCTGATATTCATCGTATTGTCTATTGGATGTGGAAAAGATCACAAAGAACAATAAAAATAACGTAACTCAAGATTATATTTTACATTCAGCAATTGTAATGATTAACATCTTTTAATGAAGTTTTACACATTGATTTTGTTGGTATGTGGTATGATGGCTTGCGGCTCTGATACGAGTGATGTGAATGTGTTTATCTACAATCAGCATAACAGTATAACCTCATTAGATCCAGCCTTTGCCAAGAGTCAAAACAACATCTGGGCTACTCATCACCTGTTTTCTACCTTGGTACAACTTGATCCCGATTTAAATATTCAACCATCAATAGCTAAAAGCTGGGAGGTAGACGCTGATGCTTTGAACTATACTTTTTACTTAAGAGATGATGTGAGGTTTCATAGCAATGATTGTCTCAGGCAAGATGATCGAATTGTCAATGCAGCAGATGTAGTATACAGCTTGTCTCGACTGAGGGATACAACACTCAATGCACCTGGGTCGTGGATATTTGATAATAAGTTGGATGATCCCCCATTTAGCGTTGTAGATGATACCACGATGACGATTCATCTGAGTCAACCATTTGCTCCATTTCTGAGTCTGTTGACTATGCAATATTGCTCTATTGTGCCGAATGAGTGTGTAGAGCATTTTGGTGATGACTTCTATCGCAATCCTGTAGGCACCGGTCCGTTTAGATTTAAGCGTTGGGATATGTCTCAAGGGCTTTTCCTCTTACGAAATGATGGATTCTTTGAGTGGCAGGATTCCAGTTCGTACTCCAATCTTGATGGTGTTCGAACTACTTTTATAGGTGAGCGGAGTATCGCATTCTTGGAGTTAATTAATGATCGCATAGATTTCTTCTCAGGCTTGGAGTCAGGATATATAAACACAGCCTTATCTCCTTCAGGCAAGCTCCGAGAGAAATACGATGAAGTCAATTTGGTCAAAGCACCCTTCCTCAATTTGGAGTACATGGGGATGAATCCCAATGCGCCAGGAGCTCATCCTTTACTACAAGAGTTGGAATTTAGGCAGGCATTGAATTATGCTATTGACAGGGATCTTATGCTCAATAGCTTGAGAAATGGAGTAGGGCGGCCAGCAGATGCGGGCGTGATCACCAAAGGCTTACCAGCATATAACCCTGAATTAGTTAAAGGTTACAGTCATGATATTGATCGAGCGAAGGGGTTGATCGGTCAATTCGATACGGATCAATTGGAGATTCCGCTGGTGATCCATACCACTAAAGATTACTTGGACCTAACTACTTATATTGCTAAGCAATGGGAATATCTCGGGTTGTCAATTGAAATAGAAGTGATGGAGTCTGCTACGCTGCGCTCCGCTATGCGCCAAGGGCAGATACCGATGTTTAGAGCCTCTTGGATAGCAGATTATCCAGATGGTGAGAGCTTCTTGTCCATGTTTTATGGTAGGAACCCTGCACCACCTAACTACACTCGTTATCAAAGCGATGAGTTTGATCAGCTGTATGAGTCTGCCTTGTCGATATCTGACCCAGATCTTAAGGTTCAGGCCTATCAAGAGCTTGATCGGATGATTGTCAAGGATGCGCCGATCATCTTTCTGTTTTATGATGAGGCAGCGATCTTTTTGGATAAGAGTATAACTGGATTCGAACCAAATGCCTTGAATCTTCTTACTGTTAAGAACCTCAGTAAGCAATAGATATGGCTAAACATCCTGTACTCATCACACGCATCGGGCAGCAACATAGCTATGAAGAAGTTTGGGAGCTCCAGTCGCATCTGCAGAAGAGCTTGATCAGTGCTAAGTGCAGTGGAGTACTCGACAAACCGAATTACCTATTACTTTGTGAGCATCCGCCAGTATATACCTTAGGAAAGTCTGGAGATATCTCTCATCTCAAAAAAACTGAAGAGGAATTAGCTGCAGAGTCTGTCACCTTCTATAAGATCAATAGGGGAGGAGATATTACCTATCATGGGCCAGGTCAAGTTACGGTCTATCCCATATTTGACATGGATCACTTCTATCATGACCTCCATCGATATGTGCGTGAACTTGAGCAAATCGTAATCAATGTGTTAGCTCACTATGGCATTCATGGTGATCGCATCGAAGAGTTCACCGGAGTGTGGATAGATGTGGATAGCCCAAATAAACGAAAGATCTGTGCGATCGGCATACACATGAGTCGATGGGTGAGTATGCATGGGTTAGCACTTAATATTGACACCGACTTAAGTTACTTCAACGATATCATCCCCTGTGGTATAAATGATCAGGATAAGACGGTTACCAGTATATCGCAAGAACTGGGGCGCAAGGTTGATCGACAAGAGGTAGAGCAATTGCTCATCAAGGAGTTTGCGGAGATGTTTGGATTTGATGCAGTTGATGCTACTCTGTCCTCGATCGATCAATCTTAAAGTCAAATACATCACTGCGCTGATAGTGGCCGGTGACATCGAGATTCATGCGCTCGCCTACACAAGTGCTTAGATCCAACTCTGCGATGATTATGTCTCGCTTACCGAATAATGGTTCTACGACAACAGAACCATCAGGGCCATATATTGCACTTCCGCCTTTCATGATAATGCCGTCATCAGGAACAGTAACTTTTGGTGAGATCTTGAGGCCTGAAGGTAGTTCAGATTGGTGCATGACTTGGCCAACTGCAGCTACATAACATCTGCCCTCATGAGCGTAGTGCCGACTTGCTACTTGATGCAGTTCCTTAACATGAGGCCATAGAGCGATATGGAGATCTTCGCCAGCATCATGCATCGTCTGGCGTGCAAGCGGCATCCAGTGCTCCCAACAGATCAAAGAGCCAATCCGACCATGTTGGGTATCCACGGCATTCAGTCCAGCCCCGTCACCGAGGCCATGAACTAACTTCTCCGTGTAAGTAGGCATCAACTTTCGATGATGATTGACGAGGTTTCCTGATTGATCTATAGTGAGTATGCTGTTGTACAAGGTACCATTGCCACGACCAGAGTGGACTCTTTCATTCGCTCCGATGATCACGTGTACACCTAATTCTTTTACATGAGTACTCAGTTTTTTGAATTCTTCTGACTCTGCAGAGATCGAATTAGCGTGCATTTTAGACCAAAGCGCTTTTACATCCGGATCATCCCAGAGGTTAACATCAGAACATATATCCAGCCATACGGGATAACCTGTTAGCCAGCATTCTCCAAAAACAACGACATCTGCGCCACTACTGGCTGCATCCGCAAGTAGATCATGGGTTTTCTCCAAGGTTTTCTTGAGATCAAAATATACTGGCCCGTCCTGAATAATCGCTAACTTCATTTTATTAAGTTAATCTATGTTAGACTGTAAAAGAAGCTATTTTTCTCTTGACGACGAAGTGAAATTTATCAATGGGGCATATATGTCGCCGATGCTTAACGAAGCATTGAAAATAGGGCAGGAAGCCATGGCTCTAAAATGTCGCCCTCATCAATTCAACAAAGCACACTTCTTTGAGCAGGTGATAGAATTGAAGAAATCATATGCTCAGTTATTGAATATTTCTGATTGGCAAAATGTGGCGATAGTACCGTCTGTATCATACGGTTTGGCTAATGCTGCACAAGCAATCAAGCCCAACGGAAAGAAAAATATCGTAATGCCTGCTGAGCAGTTTCCAAGTAACTACTATATCTGGGAAGCCTATGCAAAGCGTCATAACCTCGAGATCATAATCGTCGAAGCTCCAGAATCAAGCCAAAGGACGCAAGATTGGAATGCAAGCATCATAGAAGCGATAAATGAGGATACACTCCTTGTGTCGATCTCCAATGTGCATTGGGCCGACGGTACATTGTTTGACTTGAGCGCCATACGTCAGGCTTTAGACAGATATGGTGGACTATTAGTTATTGACGGTACACAGTCATTTGGTGCCTTACCATTTGATCAGTCTGACATCAGGGCAGATGTGATCGTGGCGAGTTCATATAAGTGGTTGATGGGGCCTTACAGTATAGGGTTTAGCTATTATGCTGATCATCTCTGCGATGGCGATCCTATCGAGCATAGCTGGCTCAATCGTCTGAACAGTGAGGACTTCTCAGGCTTAGTTAATTATCAGTCGGAGTATAAACCAAAAGCACATCGATATGATATGGGAGAGGCGCCCAATTTTATTAGCGTCCCAATGGCGATACATGGCGTCAAGCAGCTGATAGAATGGACTCCGAGCGGAATACAAGAATATTGTGATCGGATCAGTGTTCCATCTCTCCGTCTATTACAAGAACGTGGGTTTCAGCTCGCTCCTCTGGATCAGAGAGCCCATCATTTAGTAGGGATAAGGCTACAGACAGGAGTTGAATTAGAAGCGGTCAAGCATGTTTTAGATGCTAATCAGTTTATACTCTCGTATCGAGGAAATAGTATCAGGGTGTCACCAAATATCTATAATACAGAGTCGGAAATGGCAGAATTAGCCGATACCATGATAGACGCAATTAATCAGAATAATTAGACATCATATGTAAGCCATAATACATATAAAGATTTATACCTTGCAGCGCATATTGTAGACCAAGACCTATAGCAATACATGAATAATAAAGAACTCTCTTTAAAAGCTGCGGACAATATTCGTATTCTTTCAGCCGCCATGGTAGAAAAAGCCAATTCTGGACACCCTGGAGGGCCAATGGGTGGTGCAGACTTTATGCACATTTTATATTCGGAATTTTTGAAGTATGATCCTGATAACATGTCATGGCATAAGCGTGATCGGTTTTATCTGGATGCTGGTCATATGTCAGCCATGCTATATAGCACCTTGGCATTAACGGGTAATTATTCAATCTCTGAACTTGAGAATTTCCGACAATGGGGTAGTCCTACTCCCGGTCATCCCGAAGTCGATGTTGAGCGAGGTATTGAGAATACCTCTGGACCATTGGGATTAGGACATGCTTTTGGTATTGGATCAGCTATTGCCGAGCGATTCTTGGCGGCAAGATTTGGAGAAGTAGTTGAGCATAAAACCTACATATATATATCTGATGGAGGTATCCAAGAAGAGATATCGCAGGGTGGTGGCCGAATAGCTGGACATTTGGGCTTAGGTAATATCATCATGTTTTATGATGCCAATGATATTCAGCTCTCAACCGTAGTTGATGATGTGACTGGTGAAGACACAGCTAAAAAATATGAAGCTTGGGATTGGCATGTGGTCACTATCGATGGAAATGATCATGATGCTATTAGAGGTGCGATACAAGCCGGTATAAATGAAACAGCTAAGCCCACACTGATCATCGGCAAGACGATCATGGGCAAAGGTGTTAAGGATGAGGCTGGTAAAAGCTATGAAGGAGAGGTAGAGCTTCATGGCAAGCCGTTGGGTAAGTCTAACGCTTCTTTTGGTAATACTATTGAAGGCTTAGGAGGAGACTCGGCTAATCCATTTGTAATATTTGAAGAAGTGAAGGAGGCATATGCGGAGGTCAAGAAAATACGTATTGATGAGGCCGACAAGGAGAACGAGAAATATGCTAAGTGGCAATCTGAAAATCCAGAATTAGCCAAACAATTAGAATCATTTATAGAAGGGGAGTTACCATTTATTGACTGGAATGCGATAGAGCAAAAACCAGTTGATGCAACAAGAAACGCCTCATCTCGGGTATTAGCATATCTCGCTGATCATGTGAAGAATATGATCGTGTCATCTGCTGATCTCTCCAATAGTGACAAGACGGATGGATTCTTAAAGAAGACTTCAGCATTTCAACGAGGAGATTTTAGTGGAGCATTTTTACAAGCAGGAGTAGCGGAGTTGACCATGGCGGCATTGTGTACTGGCATGGCATTGCACGGTGGTGTAATCCCGGTGTGTGCCACCTTCTTCGCCTTCAGTGATTATATGAAGCCGGCGATTAGAGTTGCTGCACTCATGGAGCAATCAGTCATCTTCTTATGGACGCATGATGCGTTTAGAGTAGGGGAGGACGGCCCAACTCATCAGCCTGTAGAACAAGAGGCACAGCTACGATTATTGGAAAAGCTCAAAAATCATAAAGGGTATAATTCTCTGTTGGTATTAAGACCAGCCGATGGCCCGGAGACAACAGAATCTTGGAGATTAGCGCTTACTAACGACCATAGCCCTACAGGATTGATTTTCTCTCGTCAAAATATATCAGAAATTGATACGGCTTCTCGCAAAGAAGATGCTTCTAAGGCCTCTATGGGCGCATATGTAGTATATGAGTCTGATCCAAACCCAGATGTGATTTTAGTGGCAAACGGTTCTGAGGTGGCGACAGTGTATGAGGCAGCTAAAGAATTGAAAGAAACTATAAAAGTGAGAGTTGTATCAGTCCCAAGTGAAGGAGTATTTAGATCTACAGCTCAGAGCTATCAACAAGAAATATTGCCTGACCATGTGCCGAAATTCGGTCTTACAGCAGGACTCCCTGTAAACTTAGAAGGGCTTATTGGACATAACGGAAAAGTATGGGGCCTCGATCATTTTGGATATTCAGCACCTTATACGGTGCTTGATGAGAAGTTTGGTTTCACCCCAAGCAATGTGGTTGAACAGGTGAAAGGAATGTTAGAGCAAGCCTAATTTGATACTGATAATGTGAGTGCGCGCACTCTTCTCAAGCTAAATAAAACACTTGATCTTATAAAGAGAAAGTCCAATAACCAGCAGCGCTGATTATTGGACTTCTTTTGATCGTTGGACACCAAAGCATCATTAGGCTTTAGGGTAACTTATAGACGAAAAGAAGACTTAATTAATTCAAGATCTCTACCTTTTGTAATTTAAGATGTAATTCTTTTCGTGCAAGGTGTATTCGGCTTTTAACCGTTCCCAATGGTAACTGATAATGCTCAGCGATCTGATCATACTGATATCCGTTCATAATCATCTCCAACAGAGCCTTATAATTAGGACGTAACGTTTCGAGTTGTTTCATAATCTCTTCTGATATCATGTTTGACTCAGACATGTTTTCTTCTGTCGGTGCATACGTATCACGATCGAATTCATCGAGAGAATACGCACGACGTCTCTTATTCTTTCGATATTGATTAATGTAGGCGTTACGCATGATGGTAGTTACCCATGCCTTTAAGTTTGTACCTGGTCTGAACTGATGAAACTTGGATATTGCTTTGAGCATTGTTTCTTGAAACAAATCTTTGGCATCATTAGAGTCGTTCGTAAATGAATAAGCCAATCTCATTAAGTAGTCGGTGTAGTTATTTAATTCAGCAGTCATTGGATCTAAATTTTATAAACCATTAAACAATCAGGACATAATAGTAATACAATAATTCTAAAAGTGTTTAAGTAATTATAAGATAAAGTTAAACAAATAATTGGTGAATTAACCAATTATCTATATTCAATTAACATAATTTTGACATTAAGACATGTGACTTATGACTCATTATAGAAGTGCGAAGGAATCAACTTGCAACTGAGAGTAGGGTAGTGTCCTACTTGGATAAAATTCTTACTTTAAACCGTATGAGTTATTCACAGCTCTTTTATGTTTTGTCCATATGCGTTCTGTATGCGTGTAGTTGGCAATCTGATCAACCACCTAAATCTGCTGTAGACGGTATGGTATTGATCCCCTCAGGTGTTTATGATATGGGGGGTGATAATGAACAGGCCAGTCGAAATGAATATCCTAAGCATCAAGTCATTATAGAGTCTTTCTTAATGGATGAGTCAGAGGTGACAAATGAAGAATTCTCATCATTTGTAAAAGAAACAGGTTACATAACCATAGCAGAGCAACCCATAAACTGGGATGAACTTAAAGAACAATTAGCTCCTGGTACTCCTAAGCCTCCTGACAGTGTATTGATGCCAGGAGCATTGGTGTTTACAGCACCAGATAGAGTCAACGGTTACACAGATGTCAGTCAATGGTGGCAGTGGCAGATCGGTGCGAACTGGCGTCATCCCACCGGACCTAACTCTGATATCTCACACATAATGAATCACCCAGTTGTTCAAATTGCCTGGAAAGATGCTAAAGCTTATGCAGATTGGGCTGGTAAGAGATTACCTACTGAGTCAGAGTGGGAATGGGCGGCCCGTGGAGGGCTCATAAATATGATTTATCCTTGGGGCAATGAATCTGTTAATTCAGGACAAGCTAAGGCGAATTACTTTCAAGGCTTATTTCCAGTTTCTAATACAGCTCTGGATGGTTACACTGGCACGGCTCCAGTGAGGTCATATGAGCCGAATGGTTATGGCTTGTATGACATGGCTGGTAATGTATGGGAATGGTGTGATGACTGGTATGATGTAAGTTTTTATTCCAAGAAGAAAAACGCTCAAGGGAATCTCCAGCCTGACAAAGGATTTAATCCAAACATGCCTTATCAACAAGAAAAAGTTGTCCGAGGAGGATCATTTCTGTGCAATGATGATTATTGCTCAGGATATCGTAATGCTCGTCGTATGGGCAGTACAACTGATACAGGGTTGAATCACACGGGCTTCAGGTGTGTGAAGTCGTTGTGACTCAGAGGCTAATCAATGTTGGGTATTGACGAATCATCTATTCAAGAAAAAATGATTTATACCGGTAAATATGCTTTGAACCCCATATGATGCTAAGATCAAACCCATGATCTTACTAATCACAATTATTCCGTAGTTACCTATTTTTTCTTGTAATCAACTTGCTGCTAATAGCATAATACATGTCAGTCCAATTATAATTTACACAAGTAGGGTTGATGGATTAATCACAGCGAAGATCAAAAACAATATTGTAAGATATTCAACCATCGCTGTAAAATTACTATAATCAACTTTAAGCGTTGTATGAGAATCATTCTAATGGGTTGTTCTGATATTCTACAAGCTTACTAATAAACCTATAATATATATTATGTTAAATAGATATAGTGTGGAGGGTATCTTCTACTCAAATATTTGGATAAGTTTAGTTATAAGTTGAACAGGAATCATGGCATCTTTCATCAACATAATTGAGTCAATATCAAAAAGAAAAATACTGCATTAGATGATGATCTTTATTCATATGAATAAACGGTCTCAGCTATCTGATCACTTTCTGACCATTGTTTTATATCACTTAGCTTACAAGTTAATCCAGTAATTCATCTTCAACACTATCCCCCGATTTGTAGGGCCCCAGATATCTGTTGCATAGTTATCGGTGTATACTAAGAATAAATCACTGAGTGGTTTGAATCTCCACTGAATCCTACTGTTGATATTGAAGTTGTTTTGTTGTGTGTTAAACTGTAAGAATGTTGTCCAGAAAATATTACGGGAGAAATTTATCTCCATACGAGAGCTAATGAGATAGAACGCGCTATCACCAAACTCTGATGGTAAGTCTAACTCATTGTACACAAAGTTGAGACCGAAGTTTCCCCAAGGTTGAGTCCGATATGACAATCGGAGTGCATATTCAGTTCTTTCACCATTATAAAAACCACCATTAAGATAACTTAGGCTATAAAAGAACTGTTTTCTGCGATCACTGTCATATCCAACTTCAGCATAATTGAAGTTATAGCGACCTACAGACAATGGATTTTCTGTAAAGGTGAATGGACGAATCAACCCTTGTTGATCATGATTGAAATTGAAGAATACTCCACTGGTATTATTCATATTGAGCTGATAAGACAGGATTGTACGATTTTGGATTAGATTTAAGCCATCCCGAGTATAATCGAGGATGTTGCGCACATTAAATACGTGGGAGTTGATCGTATTACTATTCTCAGGAAATAGACGATAACTGGCTGTTGTAAATCCATGATGAAACCCGATCTGTACGGTTGTGTCTAACTCTGCATCAAAATGATCTAACCTCGGGATGAACCCCACATCTGATCTATAGTTGTTGCCAACTCCGGCAATATTAGAATAGAAACTAAATGTCCGTGTATCTCGACCTAATGCGAGATTATAGAAGTAGTTGTCATCTGTTAACTCTGGTGTCCATGATAGGCCAAATCCAGCAATTCCTCTCCACTTGCTATCATTGGAGAGATAAGTGTACTCTACCCCACCTACCCTATTAGAATCATTGGAGGGGTCATTATCATCAGTAGTGCTCTGTCTATTATGAAAGTATCCTTTGAGTTGAGATCTACCGAAGACTTGTTGATTGAGAGATAAAGAGGTATAGTTTTGCCCAGAGAAATCATCTGTCTCTCTGGTTTGGAGATTCATGACGCCTACTCGGAGATCTTTATTGACATTACCAGACAATCTGGCTCCGTAGGATATTGGTATGGGGGCACCATCTTCATCTAAGCCTATTCGCCTTGAGAAGAATGGTCTCATGGGAGGAATGCCGATCTCACTGAATATGTCACTGTTCTCCAAGAAGAAAAGGCGACGCTCAGGAAATCGGATATTGACAGTAGTAAGATTGGTAACCTGCTCGTCGACATCGACTTGTGAGAAATCCGGATTTATTGTCAAATCAAGATTGAGACTAGGTGTGACTGCAATTTTTGCATCACCTCCTACTCTGAGATTATTAACGGCGTCTTCAGCGTTTTCAATATCCTTAGTATTTGAGGCAAGAACATAGGGTATTACTGAGATGTTAGATTTAGATTTTTTCGGAGCATCATCCCATATGAGAGCACCAGTATGCCCAAGGTCTATAGTCATGAATTGGACGGGTATGGGCACCCATGAGTGGAACTGGTTCTGTGAGCTGAGTCCTCTTGAGAAGTTAATCCCCCATTCTTCTTTGTCTGCATATCTCAAGGATTTGAATGGAATCGCTATTTCGACAGTCCAATAGGTATCATAAACTTTGGCTTCAGAAAACCAAGTCTGATCCCATGCTTGAGTAAAGTTGCCCCCTCCTCCACCGCCTCCTCTGACGAATGAACCGCCGCCCAGTAGAGCTTCAAACTGTACTCCAGCAGTATTCGTTACAAAGACAAAACCATTAGTCGTCTCGTTAAGGGGGTCTATATTAACATAAAATACATCTCCACTCCAGATGTCCCCATTATCTCTTTTTAGTGTAGTCATTAAGACAGGATCGGGACTATGGCACTTGGCGGCGACATAGATGAATTGATCATCATAAGTGATCATCGCTTCGGTATCATACTCCTCAGGTACTTTTTCTCCATCAATGGGCTCAGACATCCAAAAATCTGTGGCGATTTCGGATCTCGTCCAGATATCCTCATCTAATATTCCATCAACCTGAATTTTCTCTACGGTCTTTATAATGCGGATCTTATAATCTTCTTGATTAACACGCTGGTCTTGGCCCTCGAGCTGTGATGCGCTCAGGCATACAATGCCGCAAATGGTAAGGCTGTGAATAAATAGTCTATACATATTATAAAAATACAAATGTATTGTAATAACAGTGCAAGAGAAGCCTAAGCTATTAGCTTAATGTGGGAGAAGATCAGCAGGCCTTACAATTCAGTATACCCATTAGACTGTTCAATAGTTTATCATTGTATTTTTCGCTTTCTATCCATTTCTCGATTACGATACTATCGAGCCAACTCCATCGCTGATTAAAATTGGTCAAATCAGGTATATAATATGTTTCTCTAAGGAGTTTTAACTGCTTACGGTACATATAAAATACAAAGGACGAGTAATATTTGAAGCTGGTATTGATATGATTAGGTGCGAAATCAAGTGTGGCAAAAAGAGTAATCAGTCGTTTGAATATTGCGCCAAATCGATCAAACATCGGTTGAACGACCATCTCTTGTTCATGTCTCAGCAGAATCTTGTTAGCATTCCAGATTTTGATATTTCTATCATCTTCATCACTGCTCTGGGCATGTATTGCTTGATCTAAAGCACTCCATCCAGAGAGCATCGAATTGTAATGAGGGTCGTGTTTCATGAGTTTAGAGAGTTGTTTGATCCCTCCATCCAGATAGGCCTGATGTGTCCAAATTATGTCATCATAAATACGATTATTGATATGACGTAGTAAGTTGAAGTCATTAGTCCATCCTCTGGAGCTACATGAAGTCTCTAGGTCTAACAATACGTGACCTTTGATATGATATGGTAATAACCCGATACCGATATGGTTGGAGGCGAAGGCTGCCATACCTGCCCACTTGAATATATCTTGGTGATCAAGGTAGTACTTAGCATAAATACTGCTAATGCGTTTATTCCGATTGATGACATCTTCTTGAGGTGGTAGCTTTAGCTCGAATTCTTTTTTGAAGTCTTCTATCATCTAATAGATCTAATAGTTATTAACTTAATTTAACCAGAATTCATGGCTCTATTTAAATCTACAGGTTAAATGCTGAGAGCTGCATGGCATTTTTACGTGCACGCTTCGGGCTTCGTAAGTAATGAATTATGATATGCCACAGTTGTTCAAACGGTATGATTTCAACCTCTCGTGGTTGTCTTGAGATTTCCAACGGGTGATTGAGTAGTCTGTGATGATAGGCTGCTGCTTTTCTTCTTGAGGCTATAGGATTAAAGTTGGCTTTAGGGATTTCTAAAAGCATTCTAATAAAACAATTACTCCGATAATTTTCATTGTTCTTTTTCAGATAGCGACTGCAATAAACCTTTAAACTATTGATTTTACTCTCTATGGAGTCGTATTCTAAATCAAGTATATTGTAGACTAATTCGGCAATAATTATGGCTACTCTTACCCCTCGAGTATCTCGATCAAATACTGTTGTTGATCTAAAATAGGATGTGGTCCTTCTCTTGCCCCAAGGTGAAGCATTTTGAACATGCCCTGTACGAACCAAAAAATTGATATAAACTGCATATATCTGATATAAGTCCTTCTTTGTATTTGGTAGAGCTGAATATGATTTATTGTTAAGTAGACGCGTTACGTGCTTGTAAGCAGCGTCATAGTTCTGTGTTGCCAATGTTAAGCGGATGAGGAAATCCATAGCATCAAACCAATTTGGTACAGAAGAATCGATTTTAGTAAATAATAAGTCGATGGTTTGTTGTGCTTCAACGTACTGTTTCAATTGGAGATGGGCTTCAATTTTCCTCATCAAAAACATTCCCTTTAGTACTTTATGATCGAACCTCTTTTTTTCTAATTCGGAATAATAAAAGTGGGCCTCTTTCAAAATCTCCTCTGGTTTACCTTGGATTTCGCTGCGGTATGTGCGGAGCAATCCATGATGTCGAATATAGAATTGAGATAAGCTACCATACTTAGAACGATACGGAGGTATAATAACAGTATTCAATGAGCGTCTCAGTGCATTTATATCAGTTTGTTTATTAACTACTTCGTTATATAAGGCCTCTATTGCCATTTCTGCTTCTAACAAAGATTGGTATTCCTTCATGATTTGGGAATATTTTTTGGCCGATTTTGGATTGAGTTCAATCCTACTATAATGTCGATATAGATATCGAGAGGTGTCTAAGACGATAACTGTCATATCGAGTCTTTGAGCTTGTTTTATGTTATTCCTTGCATACCATATTGCAGAAGAGACATAATTCAAATCCTTTAATACTGACATGCAATGAAATCCCATATGGACCTGGTACCTATCTTTTCGTAATTTGTTTTTATCGTAAATCTGAGCATTCCCGACTAGGACGTTAGACAATATGTTCAAAAGTTGATTTTTCTTCCTTGTATATGTAGCTGGGCTTAGAATTGAGCTGTCAAATGCATTATTATAGATCTCATCATCATTGAGATCTGTTGAAAGTAGTAGAAAAAGAATTTGGTTAACCTCCTTGCTTAGATCTTCTGACAAAATCTCCCAAGAGTCCGCATCATATCCCTTTAAAAGTTCAATGGCACGTATTATATCCCGCAATATTTTGTGCATACCCTCAATTTTGTTATTCAATATAGTCAAATTGAATATTATTAGATCCTAATAATCAATGAATTATACAAAATAAGCTTATTTAGTTGCAGAATATTAACAGACTAATACTTACTTAAAGATCATTTTTAGCAAGGACGTATTGCTGTAGTTTGGTATTACCAAACTATTACTAAACGTAAAAAACATAAAAAATGAATTTTTGGGACTGGCTATTGAGTATTGTTATCAGTAACGATGATGCAATCTAAAAAACAAAGAATTAACACCACTTAATGAGAACCATTAAGGGCCCGATTTCGATTGGGCCCATTTCATAAAGTGAAATGAAAAATCAACTTTAACTATGATACTTATTGCTTCTACATAAAGGGGTGATTATCAGAACTATAAGTATTAGTATAAAACTACATAAGAAGCATTCGCAGGCGTGCATCGGCCAAAAAATATTTTTATTAGTTAATTACTCTATGAAGGGTTTTTGTCGTACAGTCAGAAACCCTTCACTCTTTAGAATCCCCTGGCATAATATAAAAAATTAGGTCGTGAGCATCCTTTCTCTGGAGCTAAGATTTGTAACGCTTGTCAGAGTTACAAAGGTTAGTTCCCAATAGGACTTTACCTTCAACTCGTTATGAATGACCGGCTGTGTATCAATCAGAAGTTTATCGTCTTAACTTGCTCCGTAGGAGCACAATCTCTGTAACTATATAACAAGCATAGATATTAACCCAAGCGGGGTGACACGTTGTATTGGGACACACAATTATGGCACAAAAAAAGGGCTGAACAAATCATTGCTCAGCCCTTATATGTTCTGTCAGTGCGTATTGATTAGAAACCGAAGCCTCCTGCACCTCCCATTAAAGATTGAAACTCTTCCATGGTCATCTTGGTAAAGCCATCGCTTTTTACGTCAAACACAGATGCATCAACATCAGCCGTGTAATCTGTGGTAGTAAAGGTCATATTCATATTTGGTGTAGAGCTGTTGATTGTATATTCCAATGGAAATCCTTTGAATTGGCTGATATCCACACCCTGTATCACAGCAGCATTAGCTACAATTTCTTCAGTAATATATGCTTCTAATACGAACCCTTCTACATCTGGATTAGTCATCGTGACCTTGTAGCACTCAAATCCTGCAATCTCTTTAGTATCACTCTCATCATAGACAAACTCAGGATCTGACGCTCCGGCTTGTGCCTTGGCTAAGTCAAGCTCGGCTTTCGTACTTGGGATCCACATTTTCTGGCCCATCATATCCATATACATGTCCATATCGCCGTTTTCCGACATTTTCACGTCGATATTAACAAGCCCCCCCATCATATTCATCTCGGTTAAGGATTTTTCACCCATGTAGCTTACCGATATTTTGGTACCCTTCATCATTTCTAATTGCGCCGCTACTTGAGCGTCTGTAGAATTGGCCTCAACCACTTCTATTGTTAAAGCTCCATTTTGTGCGAACATCGCAACAGAAAAAATCAAGCTAATTACAAGCGTAATAATTCGTGTCATTGTATTTATTTTAATTTAAGTCTTATTAATGTATCTCTTAAACACAAAGTAAGGATCCTTACGTTCAATCTGATTCAATATTTAGATAAGATTAAGGAATTAAACGACCATTAATAGGTTAAATCCCATTCCTCAAAATATTTGATGAAGACCTTGGCAAGGTTTTCAGCATCGCTTATGGCACGATGGTGTATACCTGTAAACTCAAAACCCTCCTTCTTCACGGTGCTTTTTAGTCCACTAGCATTCTTGATTTTTTTGACCCGTTGATAAGCTCTTTTGAGGTCGGTAAAATGCTTCACCCATTCATATTCCATCTTGTGAAGCTTGCAATCATTACTTAATAAGTTGAAGTCATCATGACCCCATGAACACATCATATACTCCTCCTCTCCTATCTCAGCCCACTCCATAAATCGACGACATACGGGCTCAAACTTGTCAGCGTGATCCACATCTTTTTGCTCGATATGGGTGAGGTATGTACAAAAACCTGATAGCTGTGGATTAACAATAGGCTTGACAAATTCTGAAAATTGCCCTGCAACGTGACCAAAGCGATCAACTTTGACTGCACCTATTTCGATGATCTCCGTGATACCTTTAGGCGGACGCCCTCTCCAACAAGTTGCTTCTAAATCAAATATTATAAAATTCACCTCAATAGTTTAGAGCGCCTCAATCACAAATGATCAACCGTCATTTTTAAACTCTGTACCTCCTTGGCGCGATTATGAATAAATCGATCAAGATCGTAGCCTGATAGTCGGTTAGCATAAAAATAGAGAACCTTGATGTCCTCAGATCGAAACATACCGTTTTTAATATACAAAGGCCGCCTTAGATGGTAAATATTCAAGTTTTTGAGACCGTCCTGTACAATCTCAGTTGTTGTCATTGTGTCCAATTCTTTGCTCAGTTTGATCTTTCCTTGATCTCTAAGGGCTTTGAGCCTTTCTAAAACAGTGGTGATCTGCTCATATACCTCCTCCTCAGCCAACTCGAACAAGTCAACAGGCATGTTAACCAAGTTGAGTAGATCTATATCGATGAAATGCTTACAAAACAATCTAAAGCTAACAAAGGTGATTAACTGACTGGTCAGTACAACATTGGCTTGATAGTAGCTTCTCACAAGTTCATCCCCTAAGTTGCGAGTGTAGACGAGATTACGTTGCTTATCAGATGATACTTTTCCATTATTTTGGTAATACTCTTTGATATCGATGATTCGACCATCCTTAACACTGTTTCCCTCTACATCAAGTCGATGACCAAATACATCTATAGGAGCACCAAATGATAGTGTAACATTCGTTCCTCTGCCGAACAGGCGTCGCAAGAATCTGATCGATTTAAAAGATGATTTCGATTCCTTCTTAGTGGATAGATAGTTTTGTTTTCCTGTCTTTTTTAGGTGCTGTTCGATCAGTGAGGAAGCTTCGAGCACCGAGTGGTAACTGATCACTAATGGAACAATGATGATCTTTTTATCATAGTTGTGACCATAGAAGTCATTTTGTGCCTCTAGTAAGGTGCTCAGCAGACCCAGCTTCACTTTGCTTTCTACTTCTCCACTTCTTGATCGGGTACCTCCGGGAAAGAATATGCTATTGAGATTCTGCTCTATCGATATCCGTGAAAATTGCCTAATTGCTTGAGCATAAATTGGATTTTTCTTTCGTCGGTCAACCTTATAAGCTCCCAGCTTACTCATATAGTAAGCCATCAGCTCGTAGTCATACAAGTTTAACCCAGCACCATAAGAGAAGGCCGGTAGTCCAGTCAACATCTCTATGGCATAGCCAACTAATATAGAATCTAAGTTGGATGAGTGTGTAGGTAGTATGAGTACTGAGCCCTTAGTGAAGAGCTCTCTGATGTGATCTACAGGTCCTACAATATTAATCTTATCTAATACGGCCTCTTTCCCACCCCAGAATCCTTTTTTGTTATGAGCGAAGAAAGGATTGAAAAGACTACCAAATAGTCGTGTCAATGCCTTGCGAGCAAACATGAAGGTCTTAGGTCTGAAATCGCCCGCTATTTCCTCTGCATAGCGATTGCTGATACGCCTAACCTTATCATGAAGTTGTTGACTGATATCCTCGGATAGTTGGTCTTCGCTAAGCTCAGATTCGATCTTTTTCCAATAGGTGATCTCTTTTGGTGGATCAACTTTTAATGGATCGGTGCGGACTCTTAGCTTCTCGAGATAAACAGTCCTATTGACGATATCAATGAGTTCCGCCTCAGTGTGATTATCAATTAAGTATAGGGTTAACTGATCACTGAGCATCTGAACTTTAGACTCTCTTTCTTGGTAGAATTGAGATATGGGCCATTTTTCGATATCCTCTATGATATGATCTCGCTCTTTCATGTAGTTAATTGGGCTTAGTTATTAATCGAGATCGTCTACTACATTTTGAATCAAGTCCATGATTTCTTCTTTCCCTTTACCCTTAAGGGAAGAACTCAAGATGTGATGTGGCATTTGTTCCCATGTCTCTCTAAGATTACTGAAAAATGCAACCATATTATCCTTTAACTGCTGGGGCTTAAGCTTGTCAGTTTTAGTGAATACAAGTACAAATGGAATCTGATTAGATCCGAGCCAGTCGATCATATCGAGATCAATCTCTTGAGCAGGTACTCTGGCGTCTATTAATAGGAATACACAACCCAACATCTCTCGACGGAGCAAATACTGTTCTATCATCCTGCCCCACTTAGCTCTCATCTTCTTAGAGATCTTAGCATAACCATATCCAGGCAAATCCGCTAAGACCCATTTCTCTTCAACTTTAAATAGATTTATATACTGAGTTTTACCTGGAGTGCTGGAGGTCTTGGCGAGCTTCTTTCGATTGCAGATATAATTAATCAGCGATGACTTACCCACATTAGAACGTCCTATGAAGGCGAACTCCGGCAGACTTACCACTGGAGCTTTTTCTACTGAAGGGAAGCTCCCTAAGAAGGCTACGTCTTGGATATGATATTTTGGTATGGTGTTTGACATATACTCTATAAGAAGCTAAAATAAAGCTAACTTTATAATCGCACGCATAACGCTGCAACTGTTAAAACCTATCGACCCTGAGTTTATCTCAGGGTTTTTTATTTGTGTCTGTTGACATACATCTATAATACCCCTAAATCCTGTAATATTGTGGCGTGGAGAGATCGATGCAAAGACATGCCAGACTTGGGGCATGTTAACTGCGTCTTTTACTCAACCTCTCGATGTTTGTTCTGTTGTAAGAAGTGATAATTCGATCCGAAGAAATGAAAAAATCTGAAGTCCTTGTTTGTGAATCCAATTTTCTGGTCAAAGAAGGAATCAAGTCAGTAATCAATAAGAATCCATTTTTTGAGTCTGTACAGGAGGCAAAGTCTCATGACGACTTAGAATCTAAGTTGAGCAGCGGCGCATATGATATAATTACAATAGACTTTGCTGATGAGCCCCATTTCGGATTGGACAGCATCTCATTTATCCAAGAGGTAGCTCCTAAGACAAAGATATTAGTCATCTCTAATGAAGACAACAAACGAACTATCTACGATGTGCTCAGCCGTGGAGTAGATAACTATGTGACCAAGAACTGTAGAGATCAAGAAATCTACAAAGCCTTAGATGCATGTGTCAATAATGAAAAGTATTACTGCGGCAAAATCCTTGATATCATCATTGACAAAACATTTGGTGATGATAGCGTAGATGACAAGGATGCGGTTTCTCTTACTAAGCGTGAGTCAGAGATTGTCCAACTCATAGCGCAAGGAAAGATGGCTAAAGAAATTTCTTCTATACTCAATATCAGTGTGCACACTATATATACCCATCGGAAGAATGTCATGAAAAAACTGGACATCAGCTCTCCAGTAGAATTGATCACCTACGCCATCAATAAAGGTATCGTGGCTCTTTAATTAAGTCCTGGGTTAAACTCGGTCTGATCGTAAGTCCTAAAATCTACCGCACTTACTCCAGATACACCTTGTTCTTTGAGAAATACTCCATAGAGTATATCCACCTCTGACATCGTGAGCTTGTTATGAGTAATCACAATGAATTGTGAGTCTTCGCTAAACTCTCGTATGATCTTATTAAACTTTAGTACGTTGACATCATCGAGAGGGGCGTCTACCTCATCGAAAATACAGAATGGTGCTGGCTTGAGAAGATACAGTGCGAATAAGAATGATGCTGCCGTCAGTGTCTTCTCCCCTCCTGATAGTTGACTGATCGATTTTGGTTTCTTTCCTTTTGGCTTGGCCACTATTTCTATTCGTGCATCGAGAGGATTTTCTGCGTCGAGCAAGATGATGTCACAATCATCATCATCAGAAAATAATCCCTGGAATACCTTCTTAAAGTTGACTTTGATCAGGTCCAGACTGTCAGTAAACTTACTTGAGGCGGCGTCTTCTATCTCCGTTATGGTATCCTCAAGAGACTGTTGTGCTGCCAGTACGTCGTCACGCTCCTTGGTGATATACTCATGACGTTCTTTTATCTCATTATAGGCTGTGATGGCCATCGGATTGATCTCACCAAAATTTCTAATCTTATGCTGGATGCTATCCCGCTTTTTGACGAGCTCCTGTAATGACACTGTAGTATCTGTTCCTTCAGGTGGCTCATATGTGTTGATCTTTACCCCGAACTCAATATCACAGCGATCCAACACAGCCTGTAAGTCAAATTTCTTAGTAGATAGCTTTTCGTTGATATTGCTGATCAAGTTATCCCTCTGATGAAGGTTTTGCTGTTGAGTACTTCGCTTCTTCTCCATCTCGAATATCTTACCCTTCTCCTTGTAGTAAGTATCCTCATAAGAGTTCAGACGTTTCTGGAGTGTTTCTTTCTCTTGATATTGCTTGGCTAAGTTAGCCTTAAGTTGCTCCATCTTAGTGTTATGGTTGGCCACTTGTTCGACTAATAATTCTGATTCTCTCTTTTTAGAAGAGATGGTATGTTCTATGTTTACTAAGTTCTCTTTTTGGAATTCTGAGTCTTTCCTTAGTAACTGTAGTTGATTCTCTTTTTGATATAGATTCCTGTTTGACTCATCTCGTCTTTGCGATAGGAGCGTCATCTTATTGTATGAGGCACTGATCTCTTCTGCAAGTTGCTCATCTGATATCTCATCGGATTTTACATTGATGAGATTTTGAACTTCGATTTCTTGTGCTGCGATCTTGGCAACGAGAGTGGTGCTTTTACCTTCCGCTTCGCTGATTTGAGTCTTAACTGCCTCGAGGTTGTTATGCTGATTAGAGATCTGGCTTGTAATCTGATATAGTTCTCGCTCGATATTCTGCTGGCTTTGTTGTTTTTTGTGCAGGTCTATCTGATTAGCATTTAGTTCGTTTTTACTCAGCGTAACCTTGTCTTTCAACTGTGATAGCTTGTCCTGCATCTGCTGAGCCTCTGCCTGGGACTGATCGTATTGTTTCTGTAGATTTTCTAAGATTTGCTTACGACCGAGTTGTACGCCCTCAAACAAGGTGTTAGAACCACCGTAGAGTGCTCCTCTTGTAGAAATACGATACTGTTCGTGATCTAATATTGTAACACCTTCTACTGGATTCTGATCGCTACCCTTGGATGTTGCGATATAGACATTATGAGTAAGGAATTCTATCAGTTTCTTGTGCTCGGGGAGATACGTTAATACATCTATGAGCCTGGTATGATCCTTTAATTCTGGGGTATCACTGTTTTGAAATAGTTCAGATTCTATGATCAAGTTGGCTTTCCCTTTCTGAGCTTGACTTACCATCTTGAGTAACTCTGTAGCCTGCAATCTATCCTTGGCTATGATGTGGTGCAGTTTGTCTTGAAAGAATAACTCAACTACACCTGTATATCTATCATCAGTAACTGTGATAAGATCAGACATCGTAATGAGCGCCTTATTCTCAGACTGCAGGTATGCCACAGATTGCGGAACACCTTCATTCTTTTCTATAACGTTCTTGAGGAACTTGATACGCTGCTGTAGCGAAGACTGGTTTAACTCTGACTGCTGCAGTTTCTTCTTATGATCTTCAAAAGCTACCATTACCTGTTCAGCTCCTTGAGTTGTTTTCTCAACCTCCTGGTTGATTTTATCCAGCTCTTTAGTTAGTTCTTTCAGAGATGCATCAAGCTCTTTTTCTCGAGTTTCAAGCGGTTTGCTATTCTCTTTTAATGTACTGACACGTAATTGCAATTGCTCTATACCAGATACAGTAAGCTGATGCTCAGTCTTCAATGACTCGAACGATAGTTGAGCCGTCCGTACCACCTGCTGTCTTTGTGCTGCTTCGATCTTTATGAGGTTCTCTCGCTGCCTCAAGCTTTGATGTTCTTTTTGGATAGACTCGAACTCTTCTTTTGCTTTTGCAGATTCTACTTTGAGCTCATTAAGCTCTTTTTCTATCGTATTAATACTCGATTGGATCAGTTCAACCTTGTCAGCGGATACTTTGATTTTCTTCTCTTCCTCAACTATGATCGTTTGATTAGTTGCGATCTGGTCATTGGTATTGATGATACGTTGATTGAGGAGGTTCTTGTTATTTTCCTCTTGACTTAGATTTTCGATCAGCGTATTGTAGGCCTTTTGATCTTGATTAAGGCTCAATTCAGATTTGAGGATATCTTTCTTATGTTTTTCTATTGATGCATCTAATGTTTTGATCTCAGTCTCGAGTGTGAGTTTATGATCCTTTTCGGTTTTTACTTTATTTGACAGATCGTTTATGGACTCATTGATGGCATTGACTTCCATGGATGCCGCCAGTAGCGAGGTGTTTTTATAGCTTTCTTTTAGTGCATTAAACTTCTCCGTACGTTTTGCTTGACGCTCAAAAGAACTCATGTTCTTCTCGATCTCAAACAAGAGATCGCTTACTCTATCGAGATCTTCTTTGGTGCTGCGAAGCTTTGATTGCGTTTCCTTCTTACGGATTTTATATTTAGTGATGCCTGCAGCCTGTTCGATCATGTATCGTCGAGAACCTCCATTGTCATGTAGGATGTCCTCCACCATATTGAGACTGATGATCGCATAAGAGTTGGAGCCTATCCCACTATCTATGAATAGCGAGGTGATATCTTTCTTACGGCAGGTTACATCGTTTAGTCGATATTCGCTGCTACCATCTCGATATAGGATGCGTGAGATACTTACTTCGTTGTAATCTGTTGGTAGGATATTCTTAGTATTGTCAAATGTCAATGTTGCACGAGCTACTCTACCCTCTTTACGAGTCTTAGTACCGTTGAATAAAACATCAGACATGGAGTCCAGCCTAAGCTCTGAAGTCTTCTGTTCTCCGAGGACCCATCGTACCGCATCGACAATATTAGACTTGCCTGAGCCATTAGGGCCTACTATCCCTATTAGATTTTCGCTGAAGTTGATAACCGTGTCATCAGCAAAACTCTTGAATCCTTTTATGCTCAGGCTTTTTAGGCGCATCGAGCAAAGATAGAATTTGTAATAAAATCAGTTGAGTTGTGGCGTTAATATGTCGAGCCACTTTTTATAAGCTGTCATCTGTTGCTCTGTATCCTGATTAGGACTATAGGATTTGACATACTCTATACCCTCCATAGCCGTCTCTATATCAGAGAATGCGCCAATCGCTACAGCACTGGCGCGAGCGGCTCCTACAGCACCTGTGGTATCGACAAGTCTGATAGTAGATCCTGTGAGATCGCTGATTATCTGAGCAAATACGGTAGACTGAAACATGTTATCCTTGCCAGCAATGATTTCATCGAGGACGAGGCCCATCTCTTTCATAATGTTAATCCCATACACGAAGGAAAAAGCAATGCCTTCCAAAGTAGCTCTGACATAATGTCCTTGACCGTGTTGATTAAATGATAGACCATGATATTGTGCTCCTAACTCTTGGTTTCCAAGCATCCGTTCAGCTCCATTACCGAATGGTAAAAAGCTCAATCCATCTGCCCCTATGTCAACTTTAGCAGCTAATTCTTCAAGTTGTTGATAACTAAGGCCCGATCCTGTGATCTGGCGGATGTGATTATAGGCAATACCTGTACCGTTGATGCATAACAATACACCGACATATGGGGTCTCCGCTGTATAGTTGATGTGGGCAAAGTTGTTTACTCGCGATAGTGGATCATACTTCTTGTGATCAATCACACCGTATACGACACCTGAGGTGCCACCTGTAGCAGCGACTTGTCCCGGGCGCAATACACCGAGAGAAAGCGCATTATTAGGTTGGTCGCCAGCACGATACCCGACTGGTATACCCTCAGTTAACCCAGTCTGTTGTGCCGCAGGAGCCGTTGTATCTCCTTGTAGAGAAATTGACTGACTATGCTCCGGAATTATCTCTTTATTAAAATCATATGCCTCAAGAATAGCCTTGGAGGGTTGTTCATCTCTGAAGTCCCATAATATTCCCTCTGACAATCCTGATACCGTTGTTTTAACTTGTCCAGTGAGCTTCATTGCTATATAGTCACCAGGTAACATGGCTTTATAGATCTTCTTATAGATCTCGGGTTCATGAGTTTTGATCCACGCCAACTTGGAGGCCGTGAAGTTGCCCGGACTATTCATGTGTCTTGTGAGGCATTCTTGAGTGCCTATGTTTTGAAAGGCTTTCTCTCCTATTGCAACAGCACGACTGTCACACCAGATGATCGAGGGCCGTAGCACCTCAAGGTTTTGATCAACAACTACAAGACCATGCATCTGATAAGAGATTCCGATAGACTTTATTTCATCGGGTCGTATGCTGGATCTTGTGATTAATTCTTTAGTGGCCTTGCAAACATGCTCCCACCATACCTCGGGATCTTGCTCAGCCCAACCCGGGTTATGGGCGATCATGGTCAGCTCTTCCTGAGGCGATCGTATACTCAGAATCTCTTTGTTTTGCTTGATGTCGACCAATGCAGCCTTAATGGAGGAACTGCCTATATCATAGCCTATTGCGTACACGATGAAATACTTTTAATGAGGTATTAGATGTCCAATAATAAGATTAATTATGCAGTCTTTATGATCTAATGGATTAAGTATATATGAATATTGAACAGACTTCTCGACTTATTGGATTAAGTGCCCATCGTGTTCAGCATGGCGAACATTCACAGCTCTATTTATCAGAGAATGCAGTTCCGATTACACCAACATTACAGGATACATTAGTATCCAATCTGATTATACCGATGTTAGATCGTGACGAGGACTTTCAGTTTACATTTAGCAATGATGATCATAAGTTGAACTCGCTGTTTCAGTTGGTCAGTACAGTATTCGATGGTGGTGAAGAATTTCATCAGACAGGTCAGTCAATAATGAAGCATCTCTTTCATTGCTCCTCGCATCCCAATATTAAGAGCGGTGATGTAATCCTATTATATGTAGAGGATATCCCGTATTATGATGAGCTGGTGAGTGGCATTGGGATATTCAAGTCTGAAACGCTGGAGCAATATATCACATTTGATCAAGGTGATCAGCAGATCAATATTAATATAGAATTGGGTATAGCACTCAATAAATTGGACAAGACCACACTAATCCTCAATACGGAAAGAGACGAGGGATTTATTGTAAAAATGAGTGATCGAACCAATGGTAATCAAGAGGCGCAATACTGGGAGCAGGACTTCCTAAACGTCAAAACTAAGGAGAATGCATACCATACAACGACCAAGTATATGAATCTTGCAGAGAGCTACCTCAAGCATCAGATTAATCAGGAGTTTGATATCGAACCTCTGCATCAAAAAGTACTACTAAAAGAAAGTGTTGAATTCTTTAATGAGAATCCTTCATTTACACAGGAAGAGTATAAGAGCCAAGTATTACAAGATACTAATGTCATGGAGTCATTTGATTCTTTTAGCGCAGGCTATCAGCGTGAGATAGGCGTTACGTTCGATGATAAGATTACAGTATCCCCTAAGGCTGTCAAGAAGAGTCAAAAGTATTTTAAGTCAGTACTTAAATTGGATAAGAATTTTCACATCTACATCCATGGTGATCATAGTATGATCGAGAGAGGAACAGAACCTGATGGTCGTAAGTACTATAAAGTGTATTACGAAGAGGAGAAATAACTCCCAAGCTCAACTGTCGAAAAATTTAGACGACTCTTAGTTATTAGAGCTCAATGATCTTACTAAACTTATTAGGTGCATCTATAAAATGCTCTATGATCTCTTCAGTTACGGGATGTGTGAACTTCAATCCCACTGCACAAAGGAAGAGGCCTGAGGCTTTTGATACTTTTCCTTCGATGAAATACTTACGATCTCCAAGTATAGGGGTGCCATTCTCAAGCATATGTATTCGCAATTGGTGGCGGCGCCCGGTTACTGGTTTGAGTTCTACCAGGTTTAAAGAATTGTACTTATTAGAGGCTATAGTCTTGATGACCTTATAATGTGTCTCGGCTGACTTCTCTTTGATTTTTGTTTCAATGACTCCTTCGCCTTTGATCTCACCCATGACTATAGCATGGTAAGTCTTTTGGATTTCTCTCTGAGCGAATAGATCAGATAGCGCCGTATGACATGAGCGTGTTTTAGCCACAAGCAACAGGCCAGATGTAGAATGATCCAATCGATGAACTGGCAACGGCCGTGTCAGATGATCTATTTGCTCAGAGGGGCTGAGATTACCGGGCAAGGTGTTTTCTAAGGTTCTTTTCTGATTGCCACTTACTACAATACCTGCAGGTTTATTGACGATCGCTAAGTGATCATCTTCATATAATATATCTATATTCAGCTTAATAGTTGGCTTCTTGTCTCGTGCCTCAAGGAGGCTGATCATTTCACCACCTTTGATGAGCTTACCTGTAGTGCCTCGCTCGCCATCCACCGTTATAAGACCCTTCGAAATGGCTTTCTTTATACCCTTACGAGATGTGATGACCTGAAATATGCCAACAGCATAGTCCGAGAGCCGCTGTTCAGTGTCAAGGGGCGGTACGTTGTGTGTTTCTATTGTAATCAAGCCACGAAGATATAGATTGCCTTCAGATCATGCAGTTTATTCTGAGATGAACATTATTTTAACTTCATTGGATTAGTTGGAACTCTACATTGACTTTGTCTTGTGAGTGATCTGCTTCATTAGATTTAGCTCTGTAGCAGTATTACTGAGAGTAATGACTTCTGCGGGAGTAAGTTTAAACAGTAACTATTTATATAAACTCGGCAACTCAGTCCCCAATTCTTGTTGGACATAGATGTGATTGATCAACCTATTAGACCAATATGGGGCAAGGGATATTCCTTTAGTGCCAAGCCCGTTGAATAGGACAAGGTTTTTGTGCTGATGATGACTCCCGATGAGTGGTTTGCGATATTTAGTAGCTGGCCTTACTCCTGCCAAGTGATCGATGACTTTATACTCAGTTTTGAGGTAAGTATTTAGATAATTAGTGAGCTCTTTACGGCCTTCTTCTGTTGGATGCTCATCGACGAACTCCCAACTATAGTTGCTGCCGAGCCAGAAATGATGTTTTTCGTTTTGCGGTACTAAAAACTTGTGATACTTCAGGATATGCGATGTGGGAAATGACTCATTGAGTCTAACCATGAGCACTTCGCCCTTCGCTGGGCGAAAGGGCATATCTCTGAAGTATGGATTATGACGTACGCCCCACCCTTCTGCACAGATCAGATATGTACACTGAATATCACCAAACCGAATGTTATGCTTATCGAAAACAATTTCATCGTAGTTAATAGTTTGCTCAATTAGTTGAGCGCTGTCAAGGAGATATTCCCTGAAATCCTGGATCAATTGCGCCGCATCTATATTATAGCTCTTGTGCACCACACCAAATGATCGTGCATCATTCAGTTCGGGATAATAGTCAGGCCCGTCATAATCACCAACTATATAATCTTGATATCCTAAGTCGGCCTCTCGGACATACCACTGATTCTCCTGTTCTGTTGTATCTATAGACCTAACAATAGACCTGTCATTGATATAAGTTGATTCAAGGAGCTCCTCGAAAGCTCTATATACTTTGATTGACTGTGGTAACAGATCATCAATCATCCAAGATTTTACATACTTACGTCCCGTGATAGGATTAATCAGTCCAGATGATACCGTGGTAGCCGCTGATGTGGCACCTTTGTCGATAACAACAAAGGAAATACCACGTTGGATCAATTGAAGTGCAAGCGTGCTTCCCGCTATTCCTTGTCCGATAATCGCTACCTCAACCTGCATAGGGCAAAGGTAGTTTGATATAACATAATGAGAGCTTGATGGGTATACCTTATGCTAAGGCTGCTTTATAAGTGTCGAGGCAACGCTCACGAGCAAACTTATGATCTACTATGGGAGCAGGATATGCATCAGTGCCATATTCTGGAATCCACTTCTTAATGTAGACAAGCTCTTTGTCAAATTTCTGAAGCTGTGATGCAGGATTGAATATCCTAAAATAAGGCGCTGCATCGGTGCCGCTCCCAGAGGCCCATTGCCATCCCCCATTGTTACTGGCGAGATCAAAGTCGAGCAGCTTTTCGGCGAAATACGCCTCGCCCATGCGCCAGTTGATAAGTAGGTGCTTGGTCAGGAAGCTCGCCGTAATCATCCTAACTCGGTTATGCATATACCCAGTAGTATTGAGCTCTCGCATACCAGCATCTACCATCGGATACCCGGTAACTCCATCTTTCCAGGCTTGAAGATCTGATTCGTTAGTACGCCATTCTATGGTATCATACTTAGCCCTGAAGGCTCCATCAACTACATGAGGGAAGTTTGATAAGATCTGACTGTAGAAGTCTCTCCAGATCAATTCACTCAGGTAGGTATCATTTAAGCTCTTGGCTTTGAGGGCTTTCTCACGGATACTGATCGTACCAAATCTAAAATGAATGCCAAGCTTAGAGGTGCTATGCTCAAGACCGGGGAAGTTTCGAGTCTTGTCATAGTTCTTGATAGTTCCTTGATTGACGGTTGACGAGGGTATAGTAATGGTAGAACGAGTGAAGTTCATCTGCTCTAATGATATCATTGTCTCACTATCAACCTGAGCGAGTTGATCTAAATGCTTTTCTGAGGGATATTGCTCAAGACCATATTCTTCCAATCTGGCTAACCATTTCTTTTTGTAGGGGGTGAAGACCGTGTAGGGTTTGTCACTATTGCTCAGTATCTCTTGCCGCTCATAGATGACGTGATCCTTGAAGTCATGAAATGATCCTCCGCTCTGTTCTATTAGATCCCGCACTGAATGATCTCGTGCTAATGCATATGGTTCGTAATCGGTATTGGTATAGATGGACTTTACATTGTATTTGGAGATGATGTCCTTGTATATGCTTAATGGATCACCATAATAAACCTTAAGGTCTGAGCCATGTTGGGATAACTCATTTTTGATTTGGCTAAGGGTGTCATGGATGAAGGTTGCCCGAGTATCATTCTGTGGTAATTCATCGAGGATGTTACGATCAAAAATAAATATAGGGACAACTGGCATGCCTGCTTTCAAAGCTTGATATAAAGCATGATTATCGTGGAGACGGAGGTCTCTACGCATCCAGTATATTGTTGTTCCATTGGATATATCTTTCATCTGTTTTATACCTGTATTGTTATACTATTACTAATGACTCATAGTTATCTTTGTTTAGAACATCAATTATATCATAATTCCTATGAGACTATTAGCATTGACTATAATGATCTCTCTGTTATTGAGTTGTCAAGAGAAAGTAGATCCAGCAATAGAAACCTTGAATAAATTGGAGAAGGAGTTGGAGCTACAGCCAAGTGAGGAGCGAGCTAAAGCATTTTTGGATGGCGCTAACGATTATATCTCTGATCACTATGAGGAGTATGATTTAATTGAGCCATACCTGACGAAGGGAGCGCAGGTCTCAAAAGATTATGGATTTCTCGATCAAACGCCCAATTTTCTACTTCGCATACTGCGATCTAAGGAGTATCAAGGCGATAAAACACCATACTTACTGGACTTAGGAGATATCATGATTAACCTCAACAAGGTGCATGCCTCTAATGTGATCTATAAAGAGTTGCATCAGAAGGATCAAAATAACCCTGAGATTAACAAGAGACAGATATTAGTAGATAGCGTTGCTCGGAGTAAGTCTAATTATTTACAATACTTATTTGATCAAGTGACAATCAATCCCGATGAAATCGGCATAAACAAAAAGGCTGCACTGAAGTATGTTGATGCGGCAGAAGTATATGCTCTCGTAAGACCTGGTGAAAACGCTACGGCGGACTACTTATACAAAGCTGCAGAAATAGCCCGGAGCCTGCGCACTATGCCCAAGGCTATGAGTATATATGACTGGATCATAGAGGATTATCAGGATTATGAAAATATTCCGACAGTTACTTTTATCAAAGGGTTTATTCTTGAACAGGAGTACAAAAAGCCCGAAGCGGCTCGTGAAGTGTACGAGACATTTTTAGAGCGATATCCAGATCATCAGATGGCAGAAAGTGCTCGTTTCTTACTCAGTAATATGGGTAAGTCTGACGAGGAGATCTTACAGGCGATTGAAGCAAAGCAGCCCGCGAATTAGTCTTCTAAATATTGACTATAGTAGAGTCGTAGGGTTTCAATCTATTGCCTTCGATACTAAGCTCTACCGTACAGGTATATATAGAGTTGACACTCTTAATCGCCTTGGCAGTTTTAGCAAGTGCTCTGTTGAGTAGATTCTTTCGTCCGAAACTATCCACTGATGATAACTTCATCTGATAAGCCACTTCAAACTCTTTCTCCAGTGGTTCCTCAGCAGTGATAAGTTCATCAATCAGAATCTCTGTATTCCCTATAGTATAGACATCGGAGAGTTTTGATTTTCTCCGACCCCGTGTGTACTTTTCTTTGACCGTGATAATCATAGAGTGGATATGTTGATCTGATGATGTGGTCAAGGATACTTTTCCAGATAGTAGCTGCAGGTCTTTATCAACTTCGATATTGATAATCGAGATTTTAGCTCCTTCTATTCCTAACCAGTTTTTGACTTTATCGAACATAGCTACAAGTTATAGGTCATACCATCTACAGATATGAATATTATATCAACGAAAGAAAACGATCGATGAGTTCAACTATGAAATGCTTAGTTTACAAAATTCCAATCCAATGTGGGGTAATGATAGCAAGAGCCATGACGACGACTTGGATGATTAGGAATGGTATCACGCCTCTGTATATCTGGGCGGTTTTGACTTCGGGTGGACAGACGCCTTTGAGATAAAACAAGGAAAAGCCAAATGGTGGTGTCAGAAAAGAGGTCTGAAGGTTGAGTGCTAATAGTATTCCAATCCAGATCAGGTCCATCTCATAGGCGATGAAAAGTGGTGCTACAACTGGTACGACTATAAAGATGATTTCAATAAAATCGATAAAGAATCCAAGAAGGAATACAACTACCATTACGAGGACGAGGAACATAGGTCCACTCAGATTAGAGGTTTCAATCAAGTCGATCAAAAAGCGGTCACCACCTAAACCTCTAAATACCAAAGCAAAGGTTGTCGCTCCAATCAATATTAAGAATACCATACTCGTAAGATGTGTGGTACCCTGCATGACATCTTTGAGGACTTTTAGATTGAACCGTTTTTGGCTTATGGTTAAAATGATCGCTCCTAATGCACCTACGGCAGCTGCTTCTGTAGGACTCGAAATACCGGTGAAGATCGATCCTAATACCGCAAGAATGAGGAGCAGAGGCAAAATAAAGGCCTTGAGCACTTGTACAAGGCTAATCTGCGAATTGGTATTTTTAATAGGTAAAGGAGCTACTCCTGGTCTGAGATATGACAAGATCAGTATGTATGCCATATACGCCAAGACCAAAATCACGCCCGGCCACAATGCCGCTCTGAATAGATCGCCGACAGATACATTGAGTACACTACCCAAGAGAACTAAGACAACGGAAGGAGGTATGATCTGACCCAATGTACCAGATGAAACTATGGTACCTGTCGCTAACTCAACCTGATAGTTGTTCTTAATCATCGTAGGTAAACTAATAAGTCCCATAGTTACCACAGTCGCTCCAACGATACCCGTAGATGCAGCTAATAACGCACCAACGAGAATTACTGACACAGCGAGTCCTCCTTTGATTTTACCGAACAATGCAGACATAGTGGTGAGCATGCTCTCTGCCAAGCCTGATTTTTCTAACATCAATCCCATAAAGACAAACAAGGGGACAGCAAGCAAAACTACATTTTGCATGGTTCCCATCACTCGCAGCGGCAGAAGATCAAAAAAGTCAGGAATGAACAGATATCCTACGATCACAGATAGTCCACCAAGGACAAATGCCACCTGTATACCTGAAAGAATACAAATGAAAATGAGGATAAACAGAATTAAAGCAATCCAAGCCACTATTCAGATTTGTTTGGTACAATTGAACGAATCAATACAGATACCGCCTGAATTAGCAGGAGGAAGTATCCTGTAAAAATGAATGACTTAACGATATATCTGGCTGGTAACCCACCTGGTTGTGGAGACCCTTCGCGAAATGAAAATGAATTGAGCGTATAATCCCATGAGGTCGTAAGTATGATCAGACACCATGGTATTATGAATATCAAAACACCCAAGGCATTGACTATTCTTTTTCTTTTGGGGCTATAATTCTCATAAAACAAATCTACTCTAACATGTCTGTCATGCAGCAGTGTGTAAGATGCACCCATTAAGAAGAGGACAGAAAAGAGGTGCCACTCCAACTCTACCATCCAAATCTTGGATGTGTTCAAGAAGTATCTCATAAATACATCGATGCAGATGAGTAATACGAGGAGAAGGGATATCCATGAAAAAAGCTGCCCGATATGATCAATTGACCTATCTATGAAACCGCTCATCTTTAGGAGCGCCGTCTTCATATCATTTCTTTCAGTACCGCTAACCAAGCTTCGGACATGAGATATGATCCAGCCAATGATGGATGCACTCCATCAGGACACCAGTACTTTACAGGATATTCTTTTAGCGCTTCATCAAAGATCGACTGTAGCGGAATAAAAGCAGCTTGTATCTCTTCGGCTACCTCTCGACAGCTCGATTGATAGATTGGAAAGTCTGCCTTCCATACCTCATTATTAATTGACGTGCCCCCTCTTACATAAAAGGGTTCTGCGATAATCATCTTGATATTAGGTAACTCCTTCTTAGTAGAATTAAGAAGGTCTAATAGATCTGATTTATATACATCGGGTCCAGCAGCATAGCTATGTGTGAGCGTATGCCAGTAGTCATTGACCCCGATCATAACACTGAGTATGTCCGGTTTAAGATTAAGACAATCATCAACCCAACGTTCCTGAAGTTGATGCACCTTGTGGCCACTGATACCTCTGTTGTAGATCTTCAAGGATTTATCGGGATGTCCACCAAGTAATTCTGTTGCAACCTGAGCAACATAGCCTTTGCCCATGCCTCTCATAGAGTTGGCATAATAATGTCCTCGATCTCTGCCTCCATCCGTAATGGAGTCACCTTGAAATAGAATGGTAGTATGGTCTGCCTCACCTATACCTTGTAGATGTATCATTGGGCTGGCAGCAATCAAGGTTCCGAGGTAATGTGAAAACTCTCTTCTAAGCATAATCAACAAATTGTACAAACAATGTAACTATTGAAGATTGAATCCACAAAAAAAGGGGCAGATGATAGTCAGCCCCTTTGATATAAATTGAATTATAATCTATTATTCTCCACTTCCGAGATTCTCTAGTTTCTCTTTGTAGATATTAGATTTCTCAAAATTATCTTGACGTGCAAAGATTTCTTTGAGTGCGATAATTGTATTTCTGTCAGAACCATCGATACTGTCTGCTTTCAAGAAGTACGGCAGTGCCTGAGAGAATAATCCAGCCATCGTCTCCTTGATCTCATTGTACTTCGCTTCACCAGCTTTACTGAAGTCATTAGCAACCTCGTTAAGCGCTGGAGTATATCCAGCGGCCTTGTTATAGTAGAGTGCTCCAAGACTATAATTAATATCGAAGTTCTCAGGAGTCGCCTCTAATGCCAGCTGATAATAACTTAAGGCATTGTCAAAATATTCGTTAGCCTTGTCAGTTTCACCCGCTTCGTTCGATTTTACTTGCAGTTGGTCATACACCTGGCCTAATGTTAAGATCAGCGATTGATTATCTGGTTCTTTTGCTAAAGCCTCTTTAAGATTATCAGTCATCTTACTCAACTCCCCTAAAGCTAAGTAGTGATTAATCTCAGAGAATAATAATCCTGAGTCATCAGGGAACTCTGCTCTACCTTTTTCTAAGAATGGTAATCCCGCATCTGTATTTCCTAAAGCCTTGTGCGACTCATAGATCAATTGATACGTAGACGGATCACTATAATTATCATCGAGTGCGCCTGATAGGTAATCTATAGAGCTCTGATAATCTTCAGCGTAATAAGCCGTAAGACCAGTAAAGAATTTCTTTTCTGCCATTGCTCCTTCAGCATCAAGTCTACTGGCTTCACCCTTTGACTTTATTAGCTCACTTGCAGACATCTCTGCTACAAAATTATCGTAAGCGGCAGTATAATTCTGTGCCTGATACTGATCAATACCAAAATTATTCAAAAGCTCTTCAGTCTGAAGAAGACCTGTCATCGCTTTCTTGATGTCTCCTTTTTTAGAGGCCAACTCTAAAGCTTTTGTATAAGCTTCGAGAGCACTTAATCCAACTGTAGGATCTGAGATTTCTGCTTCTGGATTGATTAATTTTCCTTTGAACTGAGCGTCTCCCGAGTTGTAGAAGATATCTCCTCTTGTTATCCACGCTTTGGCGCTTGACGCAACTTTTTGATCTTTAAATGCCTCAGAGATGTGAGTCTTCGCTTCGTCCAGAGCTCCTGGGTTTCCAAATGGGTCTGCGCTAAATTCGCCAAACGCCTTTGATGCCATTTTAAGGCTTTTCTCACCTTGAGCAAATGAAGTTTGCGCAATCATAAAGGTGACTAATACTATTCCGATTAACCTTTTCATTAGTAATATTTTGTTACAAGTATTGTTTACTTAGTTGTGACGGGACGATGCCAAGCCACTGGTTTAAAAAAAACTTAAAAATAATATTTTGAAATGTTAAGAAGTCTATTATTCTTCTTCAGAGTTTTCTCCTCTTGCATCTCGAACTACACCGATGTCTGCAATCTGGTCTTTTTTATCAATATTGATAACCCGCACACCTTGAGTGGCTCTACCCATAATCCGGAATTCAGCGGCATTGATTCTAATCACAATACCATTCTTAGTGGTTACAATTAGATCATCATCATCTGAGATTCCTTTTATCGCAAATACGCCGCCCGTCTTATCAGTGACATTGAGTGTCTTTACTCCTTTGCCACCTCGGTTTGTCTTACGATAATCCTCTTTGTCTGAGCGTTTCCCAAATCCTTCATCACTCACTACGAATATGCTCGTCATCATATCATCCTGCGGGATACAAACCATCCCTACCACTTCATCGGCATCATTGTCAAGGGTTATGCCCTTAACACCTGCTGCACTGCGACCCATAGCTCGGACCTTGCTTTCATCAAATCTGATTGCACGACCTCCACGATTGGCTAAGAACACATCATTGGCACCATCTGTGAGTTTCACACCCAGAAGCTGATCGCTTTCATTAATCGTAATCGCATTAATACCATTAGTTCGAGGACGGCTAAATGCCTCAAGGTTCGTTTTCTTAATGATACCTTTCTTAGTACAGAACATGATGTAGTGCTCAGTTAAGAACTCTTTATCCTTCAGATCCTTGACTATGATATAACCCTTGACATTATCGTCTTTAGGTAAGGCGATGATGTTTTGGAGCACTCGGCCTGAGGCATTCTTCGAAGCTTCGGGTATCTCATATACTCTTACCCAGAAACACCTACCCTGCTCTGTAAAAAGTAGCAAGTAGTTATGAGTGTCTGCCACAAAGAGATGTTCAACAAAGTCCGTATCACGAGTTTTACTACCCTTGGAACCACGTCCTCCTCGGCCTTGGGATTTATATTCCAGAGCTTTAGTTCTCTTGATATAGCCAAAACTCGATATAGTGATCACAACCTCATCATTAGGGATCATATCCTCTATAGATATCTCACCATCTGCATGAGAGATCTGAGTACGGCGCTCATCGCCAAATGTCTCTTTGACTTCTGCTAATTCGTCCTTGAGTATTGTCTTTCTGCGTCCCTCATTAGCTAATATATCCTTGTAATCATTGATACGCTCCATGAGCTCGTCGTACTCGAGTTGAACCTTCTCACGCTCAAGGCCGGTAAGCTTCATCAATCTCATATCGAGAATGGCTCTTGCCTGGATCTCACTAAGTTTGAAAGATTTCATTAATCCCTCACGAGCAGTTTCTACGTCTTTGGAGCTTCTGATTAAAGCAATAACCTCATCCAGATTGTCGAGAGCTATGAGTAGTCCCTCTAAGATATGCGCACGCTCTTCGGCTTTACGTAAGTCATATTCAGTCCTACGAGTGATCACTTCTAATCTAAACTTGATGAACTCCTCCATCAATTGTTTCAGATTAAGCGTTAGCGGACGGCCATTAACTAACACAACATTGTTCACACCATATGATGTCTGCAATGGTGTGAATTTGTAAAGCTGACTAATTACAACATTAGCTATCGCATCCATTTTGAGATCTAAGACGATCCTCACGCCGTGGCGATCTGATTCATTACGGATGGCAGATATTCCCTTTATCTTTTCAGACTCAACAGCATCCTTGATCTTAATTTCGAGACTCTGTTGGTTTACTTGGAATGGTATCTCTGTGATGACAACCTGGTCTCTGCCAGTTCGAGTAGTCTCAACTTCTACTTTACCTCTTAGTACAATTCTTCCTCTTCCTGTCTCAAAAGCATTTTTGATACCTTCTGTACCATAGATGATACCTCCCGTAGGGAAATCTGGGCCTTTGACATATTCCATCAACCCGTCCGTATCAAGCTCCGGATTATCCACTAATGCGGTTATCCCATCTATGACCTCAACTAAGTTATGTGGAAGCATATTAGTAGCCATACCTACTGCGATACCTGTAGCACCATTAACGAGTAGGTTTGGATACTTAGTAGGCATCACTGTTGGCTCCTTCAGAGAGTCGTCGAAGTTCAGCTGAAAGTCAACCGTATCCTTTTTGAGATCTGCTACGATCTCATCACTGAGTTTGCTCAGACGAGCCTCAGTATATCTCATTGCCGCTGGGCCATCACCTTCTATCGAACCAAAGTTTCCTTGCTTATCAACGAGTGGGTAGCGCATGTTCCACTCTTGAGCCATACGCACCATAGCATCATATACGGAACCGTCACCATGCGGGTGATACTTACCTAATACCTCTCCTACGATTCTTGCGGACTTCTTGTGTGGCTTAGAGATCGTAAGACCTAAATCTGACATCCCGTAAAGTATGCGGCGATGTACTGGCTTGAGACCATCTCTAACATCTGGAAGTGCACGTGATACGATTACTGACATCGAGTAATCGATATATGCCGACTTCATCTCATCCTCTATATTGATAGGGATTATACGTTCATTCTCTGCCATATGCTACTAACTTTGGTTATGTAGTTTTCTAAGAAATAGCACGATTTTAATAGAAAACAGTGCTGTGTAAAATGGCTTCAAAAATACGCATTTATTAAGGAAAATAGAATATCTAAAGCATTGATAATCACTATGTCAATGTCAATATTTTTTCACCTCAATGCCGCTTTCACTATTACAATTCAGTTTTATTGATCTACAACTACAATATTTCGGAAATTGAGTAGTTCATTCTCGTGATGATGCAGTTATTTTCATGGCATAAGGTGGAGCTCAAGAGGATCTTGATGTATATAGGTATAAGCATGATTTGCTTGTCAACAATCAAAGCACAAATCAATCAGGGCAATAACTACCTCGATTACAAGAATAAGGATTACTATTTCGGTATTTCATTGGGTTTTAATAGTTCTCAGCATCAGGTGTTCCATTCTCGAGAGTTTATCGACAATAGAAACTTCTTAAGAGCCCAGGGGGCGCCAGCTGGTGGATTCAATGTGCAGGGTATTGTTAATTACAAGATTGGTGAGTTTTTTGATCTTAGGACACTGCCAGGCTTTACATTTGCTACAAGACATTTAGACTTTCAGTCAGCTGACGGTGTAATGGGAACATTGCCTCCACGGTCTACTATACAGTCCATTTTTGTCAATGTACCATTCTTAGTAAGATTTAAGTCAGCACCTTACCGCGATAAGAGAGCTTATATAGTTGCAGGCGTAAATTATTCGTTCGATGTGGCATCCAATTCGATGGCACGTGGATCAGAAAACTTAATACAGATCGACCCCCATGATTTTCAGATAGAGGCAGGTATCGGTATGCAGTTCTTCTTCCCTTACTTTATATTATCTCCAGAAATCAAGTTCTCGCAAGGAATCAATAACACACTCTTATTCAACAATCAGATCGAAGAATCCACGATCATCGAAAAACTCCTTAGTAGAGTGTTGACCTTCTCCTTTCATTTTGAGGGATAAGATGCGACAACTGATTGCCACATCTCTGGTAGAGCATCAGTCAATCCAGTGTACAGTTCTATAAAGTTGATGTTGAGCATATTGTAATGTTCGTACATCTCATGAACGGCTTCTTGGAAATCACTTTCAAATCGTGTGCGAACATCCATACGTTTCATAACGCCTAACATGCCATCTTTACTCTGGTATACATGGAGGTAGCGATATTTTAATAGACTTTGAACATGACGTTTATGGCTTCCTGCTGACAAAGTCGGAATTGCGCTTTCAAACTCGCTATATACCTGTTGCTCAAACTGATGAAACGATTGATTCATTAAGTCATTCCAGTTGTGACATAGAAAGTGATCGTGCAAAATATCTATAATGACAGTTGCGTAGCGACCATGATTAGCCTTAAAAAGCTCGACAGATTGTAAAAATGAGGAATGACTATCTGTATAGGAGTCTATTTTGCGATGTAGGTATACACCTCTCAATACATCATCAGACAGTGTAGCTGACTCTTTCGCGGAAATATTATCAGCTATGAAATTACCTAACATAATGTCTGGATCATCAAATGACAAGCACAAATGGGCGAGGTAATTCATATCCCAAATATGTGTAAGATTAAAATATCTTTGGCATCTTTTTAAGGTTAAAACTGTTCATCATGTCTCTTAAATGTGGAATTGTAGGATTACCTAACGTTGGTAAATCAACTCTCTTCAATGCATTAACTAATGCAAAAGCACTTGCTGCCAACTACCCTTTTGCAACCAAAGATCCTAATGTTGGTGTAATCACCGTTCCTGATAACAGGCTGCAGGCTTTGTCAGATCTTATCTCTCCGCAGAAGATTATCCCTACAACTGTCGATATCGTCGATATCGCAGGCTTAATCAAAGGGGCAAGTCAAGGTGAAGGTCTGGGGAATCAATTCTTAGCTAATATCCGAGAGGTCGATGCGATTATCCATGTGGTAAGATGTTTTGATAATGATAATATCGTTCATGTAGATGGCAACGTAGATCCCGTAAGGGATAAGGATATTATCGACACAGAACTTCTGCTCAAAGACATTGATGGTCTTGAGAAAAGATTAGAGAAGTTACAGAAAGCTGCCAAGAGCGGGGCAAAAGAGGACAAGGCGCGATATGAGTTTGCTAAGGAGTTGAAAGAGTTCTTAGAGACGGGTAAGCCAGCAAGAGCCTATGAGGTACCTGAGCTTCATGCTGATTTATTTAATGAGTTCTACTTGTTGACAGCTAAGCCTATCCTGTACGTCTGTAATGTTGATGAAAACAGCGCTAAAGGTGGCAATGCCTATGCTTCCAAGCTCATGGATCATGTCAAAGATGAGAATGCTGAAGTTATCCTCATATCAGCAGCAATTGAAGCAGAAATCATCCAGTTGGATTCTGATGAAGAGAAGCTTATGTTTTTAGAAGAAATGGATTTAACGGAACCAGGTGTTAATCGTTTGATCCACTCGAGCTATAAGCTACTAAACTTGATTACATACTTCACGGCTGGAGAGAAAGAAGTTAGAGCTTGGACCGTACTCAAAGGCTCAACAGCTCCTCAAGCTGCTGGAGTAATCCATACAGACTTTGAGAAAGGCTTTATCCGTGCGGAAGTGATTAAGTATGCCGATTATATCGAGCACGGTTCAGAAGCCAAAGTCAAAGAAGCTGGTAAGTTAGGTGTTGAAGGTAAGGAGTACATCGTCGCTGATGGCGATGTTATGCACTTCAGGTTTAATGTATAGTTTCCATTCTGGCTTTAATAGACTTTCCTTAAATCGTTCTGAGCGCTGAGCGTTCAATTGACAGCGCAAAATGTCTTTGAGCAGCACATTTGTCGAATTAAAAAAGCCCTCATATCACAAAAGTTATGAGTTCTACGTTTCGATAGCATGACACGATTGACTATTGGTTCAAAGCTTCTGCCACTCCTTTTTATCCTTTTAATGTTTAGTTGTGGTGAGGAAGAAGTCTTAGTACAGCAGGACTTTAGCACCTCTGTAGAGGAATTCGATATTACGTATGGTAGCGACGAGTTGCAAACCTATGATCTGTTTCTACCTGCAGATAGATCGAGTGAAACGACAGACCTTGTGTTGCTCATACATGGAGGAGGTTGGACTTCTGGTGATAAGAGCGATATCAATGGTATAGTTGATTTGCTACAATCTACGATGCCGAGCTATGCCATCGCTAATATGAATTACCGACTTGATATCGATCCTAACCAACTATTTGTTGATCACATGGATGATGTAGATGCTGTAATCAATGATTTAATGGGACAGAACGAAGACTTCGGAATAAGCAATAATATCATGCTGGCGGGAGTAAGTGCCGGGGGACATATGACACTTCTCTATGCCTACTCAAGAAATGATAATGGCTATGTGAAAGTCGCAGGAAATATAATTGGACCTACCAATTTTTTAGATCCATCCTATGTGGATTCAGATAACCCAACATTCATAGCTACCATCGCTGCCATTGTAGCGGCAACAGGAAGACCACTTACTGATTTAGACTTTTATAATGCAGTAAGCCCATTACATTTTGTGGATGGGGCTACCATACCTACGATACAATTCTTAGGAGATGAAGATCCACTCATCCCATTAACTCAAGGCACATCTTTACAAGATGAATTAAATAGTGCCAGAGTAGTTAACGATCTCATCATATATGAAGGAGAAGGTCATGGATGGACGGATCCTGATAATTGGACCGACACTGCTGAACGATTCGCAGCATTTGTAGCTGATAATATGTAAAATGTTTCCTGAGTGTAAATGAAGAGTGTAGAGAGTCTATCTATACATCACCTCTTTTACCGCCTTAATTACTTTAGTTGGATTAGGCATATACTCATCTACAAATGGAGCCGCATATGGCAACGAAGTATCCGCAGCATTGACACGAGTAACAGGCGCATCCAGATAGTCAAAAGCGTACTTCTGTATCTCATATGCGATCTCAGCACTCACACCTGCAAAAGGCCATGACTCATCTACAACAACAAGTCTATTGGTCTTCTTCACAGACTTAACAATAGTCTCATGATCTAATGGTCTGATGGTACGTAAGTCAATTACTTCTGCACTGATACCCTCTTTTTCTAATTCTGCTGCGGCAGCCTTAGAAACCTCCATCATCTTGTTGAATGATACAATGGTTACATCTGTACCTTCTTTTCTGACAGCGGCTACACCTATTGGTGTTAGATACTCTTCTTCAGGAACTTCTCCCTTAAGTCCATAGAGCATTTCTGACTCCATAAAACAAACAGGATCATTGTCACGAATAGCAGACTTGAGTAGTCCTTTCGAGTCTTTTGGATCGACAATCGATATGACTTTTAGACCTGGCGTGTTCGCCATCCAGCTCTCAAAAGTTTGTGAGTGTTGTTGTGCTAATTGTCCCGCAGCGCCTGATGGGCCTCTAAATACAATCGGACAACTGAATTGACCAGCTGATTGAGATAAAGTTTTGGCTGCGTTGTTTACAATCTGATCAAAAGCCAAAATGGCAAAGTTCCAGGTCATAAACTCGACGATTGGTCTAAGACCATTCATAGCGGCTCCTACACCTATACCTGCGAAACCAAGTTCTGCAATAGGTGTATCGATAACACGCTCAGGTCCGAATTCATCAAGCATACCTTTGCTGACTTTATAGGCACCATTATACTCAGCAACTTCCTCTCCCATGAGAAAGACATCTTGGTCTCTTCTCATCTCTTCACTCATTGCCTCACCGAGGGCTTCTCTTAATGTAATAACTCTACTCATGACGACAGCGGAATTTTGTGCAAAAATACTATTCTGTACGTGTAAAGAAAGGCCTAAGCTCAGTTTTTGATAAGTTCCTCAGGTTTAATGTTACCAAAGTTCCCAGAGCTCATGAGAAGGTTGATTTCATGTTGACCTCGCAATTGTTGAAGGATAGACTTTAAATCCTCTACTCTATCAACTACAGTTAGGTTAGAATGTGCAAAGCTATCAGCGATGAAGCCTACACTGACAGGAGGTAATCTCTTGAGATCAACAACCTTTGGGTCGTAGAAGACCAACACTCTATCGGCAGCCTCAAGAGCGCCTGCATACTGAGGAATGAACTCAGCATTTAGACTACTGTAAGTGTGTAATTCTAATACAGCCAGGATCTTTGAATGAGCATAACGTTCACGTACGGCTGATACAGTTGCTTTTACTTTTGAGGGTGCATGGGCAAAGTCCCTGTAAATAATTGGATCATCACTAACTAATGTAAGTCTCTTGTCAACTCCTGTGAAGTCAGCAATAGCTGTAAGAAAGTCTTTAGGCTCAACTCCGATCTGAACACATGCCAACATCGCCGCATGTAGATTCGCTCGATTATGTGCTCCAAAAACTCCTGTTGCATATTCTTGTCCTTGATAGACAATCCCCTCAGTGCAGTGCTCAAGCGGATCGTATCCATATTTTTGAAATATTGGTGCAGATTTCATCAATTGAACAAGCTCTTCGTCACGCTGATCATAAATGACGATTGCATCATCATCCATGGATTGATAGAGTTTTCTAAACTGAGTTAAGTAGCTATCATAGGTTGGGAAGACATTCATGTGATCCCATGCTACTCCCGTGGTAATTACAACATCGCCCTTGTAATGCAACATTTTAGGACGATCATCTAATCTGCTGCTGAGGTACTCATCCCCTTCTACTACCGCAACTTTTGCATCATCAGACAGTCTTACCATACGGTCAAAGCCATCAATGAGCCCACCGACTAAATAATCAAATGATATACCTAATTTGTTGAGAGCATACATGATCATCGCCGTAGTAGATGTCTTGCCATGACTCCCTGTTACAACGATCTTCTTCTTAGTTGCAATGTGATCAGCTATATACTCGGGGAACGACTCTATTCTTAAGCCTAACTCTTGTGCTTTTTGTAATTCTGGATTGTCAAGTTGAGCATGCATACCAAGAATAATCAGATCTATATCCTCACTTACACGTGATGCATCCCATCCCATCTGCTGGGGTAATAGTCCGGATGCAGATAACCTACTAAGCGCAGGTTCATATATCTCATCATCGGAGCCGGTGACTCGATGTCCTAATGCTTGTAGTTCCATGGCTAAATTGTGCATGATGCTGCCGCCGATTGCAATCAAGTGTATAATCATTATAAAGTTGGAACGTATTACAAATATTTATAATATGCTATGTGAATAATTCGCAAAATATAAATAAGTTTGTAGCGTTTTAAACTCATCAATTAAACATCATGAAAAAGAATAGGAAACAAATCGTACAGTTCGCTTTTGCAGCATTAGCCGTAATCACGTTGAGTTCGTGTAACAGAGGAACAGGATGTCCATCAAATTTTGATATCCAGCCGATCTTTAGCTTTTTTGGATTTTAAGCAGAATTTTCCCCATCACATAAGTCATCGCATATCCGATGACGGCAGTTCTACCTTGTATTCTGATCATTATCAGGCACATTATCATAGCACCCACGGAGCTATACAAGAATCTCTACACATATTTATAGAGTATGGATTATATGCTCAGACATGTGATCCTATTCATATCCTTGAATATGGATTAGGTACAGGCCTGAATTTGTTTTTAACTGCGAAACATAGCCTTAATAGACGCGTCTATTATAAAGGTCTTGAACTGCATCCAGTCAGAGCTGAATTGCTACATCAGCTCAATTATGCTCAAACAGCTGAAGACTCCCAGCTATTTAATCAAATTCATGATTCCAATTGGGATGTATGGCATCAGCCTACTGATCAGTTTTCCTATTATAAGGCTCATATGAAATTTGAGGATTACCATCCTGTAGAGGAGTACGATCTCATTTACTATGATGCATTTGCACCGAGCTCTCAAGAACATCTATGGAATATCGATATGATGTCTACTTGCTATAACGCACTAAAGAAAAATGGATTCCTTATCACATATTGCGCTAAGGGAAGCTTCAAGAGAGCTCTACGAGAAGTAGGTTTTGAAGTGGTTGGTCTACCTGGACCTCCGGGTAAAAGAGAAATGACTAAGGCTGTCAAAAGTTAATTATCTTTCGCTTTTAGTTATCCATATCAAAATAAATAGCAAAGATGAAATTAGCATTACACTGGAAGATCATACTGGGCATGGTGCTTGGAGTCGTAGTGGGCTATTTAGCTGTGCAGATCGCTGGAGGCAGTCAATTTATAATTGACTGGGTCAAGCCATTTGGTACGATATTCATAAATACGCTCAAGCTGATAGCTGTCCCTCTTATCGTGGCTTCTCTTATTAAAGGTATTTCAGACTTGCAGGATATTTCGAAGCTGTCGTTAATGGGAGGGCGTACAATTGCTATCTATTTGCTCACCACCTTTTTTGCGGTAACAACGGGTCTTGTTATCGTAAATGTTGTCAAGCCAGGAAACTTAATCAAAGAAGAAACAAGGCAATCACTATTGGAAAGTTATACGGACGCTGCTGGCGGTAAGATAGCCATGGCAACGGATCAACAGAATAGTGGGCCTCTTCAGGCTTTAGTTGACTTAGTACCGAGTAACTTATTTCATGCTTTGACAGACAATGGAAGCATGCTTCAAGTAATATTCTTTGTAATCTTCTTTAGCATAGGATTGATATTGATTGATCCTAAAAAGTCGAAGCCTGTCAAGGATTTCTTTGATGCGCTTAACGAAGTAATATTGAAGATGATTGATCTGATTATGCTTGCGGCTCCCGTGGGTGTATTCGCATTAATGGCTACTATCGTCGCTGAATCACCAAGTGCGGATATCTTCAAGGCGTTGATCGGTTATTCATTCACGGTATTATTAGGCTTATCTATATTGATATTTCTATTTTATCCATTCTTGGTTCGGACATTTACTGGGAGATCCATCGTATCATTCTTTAGAGGGATTAGTCCGGCTCAACTCTTAGCATTCTCGACAAGTAGTAGTGCTGCTACCTTACCAGTTACGATGGAGCGTGTTGAGGAACACCTTGGTGTTGATAAAGAAGTATCGAGTTTTGTATTACCCATAGGTGCCACGATCAATATGGATGGTACCAGCTTATATCAAGCGATAGCTGCGGTATTCATAGCTCAAGCGTATGGTATTGACCTGAGTCTGGGTGCTCAATTAGGGATAGTTGCTACGGCCTCCCTTGCGTCTATAGGATCTGCTGCAGTACCCAGCGGAGGATTAGTCATGTTAGTGATTATACTCGGTCAGGCTGGAATACCAGAAGCGGGACTTGCATTAATATTCGCTGTGGATAGACCTCTGGATATGTGTAGAACTGTGGCCAACGTAACGGGGGATGCTACCGTATCCATGTTAGTCGGTAAATCACTCAATAAATTGGGTGATCCTGAAACCAAAAATTGGGATGACCATTATAAAAAATAATATATAACACAATGGAAGGTAAATTATTAGGGATTGGATCGCGCGTCAACCATCCTGCGTATGATGATGGAGTAATAATCGGATTGACAGCAACATCATACAAAGTCTGTTTTGTAAAGTATGGTATCAAAAGTCTTGGCAAAGAATATAGTAGCTGGGAGGTGATCGAATTTATTGATGGTGAAACTGAATTGACTTATAATAATCTCGAAAAATCATTGATCAAGATTCTTTCTGAGTGGGGAGATGTCAATAGAACTGTTGACCTTGGTGACAAGTGGATCGGTGGAACATTAATCTTGAAGCCAGGTGAAGAAGGTCTAAAATCTAAAGAACTACCGATCGATACGTTCTTTCATAAGATCGTAATGGTTAGAGATCGTTTAAGAGTTATGGAGCAAAGGATAAATAGCAGTAAAATGACCGATGAAGAGAAAGTCAATTTACAGCAATATATCACCCGAATTTATGGAAGCTTGACAACATTTAATGTCCTGTTCAAGCATAAGGAAGATGGTTTTACCGGAGAAAAAACATAATTAATGCGTCATAGTATTCTGTTCATTTTGTGTGTTTTGATTTTGGCTTCTTGTATCGAGATTGCTGAACCCTTTTCTAAGTTACCTCCGGGTGTATGGAGAGCTGAGCTTGAGCTTGATGAGGGAGTATATCTGCCATTCAACTTTGAGGTGATCTACGATGCGTCAGATAATTTAGCTATCAAGTTGATCAACGGTGAAGAGCGCATCGAAGTAGGAGGAGTTGCATTTGGAAAAAACAAGAAATTACTGGATACCATCAGAATGGAGTTCACGCTTATGGATAGTTATATCCGAGGTATCTACAAGGAGAATGTGATCGAGGGATACTGGACCGTTAATTACAAGGAGAATTACAGAGTACCATTTGTGGCGTACTTTGGCCAGAGACACCGATTTACTCAAACCACTAAAGCTCCAGTCATGGATGTTGCAGGCAAATGGAAAACTACATTTGAAGTAGAAACTCCTGACGCCTATCCTGCGATTGGTGAGTTTAAGACTGATCGTAACAAGGTCACTGGTACGTTTTTGACTGAAACTGGAGACTACAGATATCTTGATGGTGAAGTTCAAGGCGATCAATTCATGCTGTCATGCTTCGATGGATCACACGCATTTTTATTCACAGCGGATATCACTGAAAGCGAGTCAATGATAGGTAAGTTTTATTCAGGATCGCACTATCAGACTAATTGGATCGCTAATCGTGACGAAAGTGCTGAATTAGCTAATCCTTACGAGATGAGCAAAGCCATAAGTGAGTCTGAAGTCATTAACTTTTCATTGCCTTCGACGGATGGGAGTATCATTACTCTTGATGACGATCGATACAAGGGCAAACCCAAGTTGATTAAGATCATGGGTACGTGGTGTCCTAATTGTCTCGACGAATCAAAATTCCTTTTAGAGTATAAAAAGGAAAATCCTGAAGTAGATATACCGATTATTGCCATCGCTTTTGAGCGATACCGTGATGAAGAAAAAGCACTAAGAGTCTTAGCTAACTACAAGGAACGTCTGAAAATACCTTATGAGATTGTTTATGGTGGTTATTACGATAAAGCCGAGGCAACAGCCGCTCTTGGGTTTCTGGACGAGGTGATTTCCTACCCCACCTTGATATTTGTGAATGCTGACAATCAGATCACAAAAGTACACACCGGTTTTGCAGGTCCTGCCACATCTCAATATGATGATTTTGTGAGTGATTTTGATCAGGAAGTAAAAAATCTAATCCAGTAATAATGAGCGCACAACCACAGAAGTTGGTACTGATCACAGGAGCTACCGCAGGTATAGGAAAGGCAACAGCTAAGGTTTTTGCTAAGCAAGGTTACAATCTCATATTGACTGGGCGTCGAAGTACCCGTCTTGAGGAAATAAAAAGTAGGCTCAAGCAAAAATATGCTGTCGATGTAAAGACGTTAACCTACGATGTTCGAGATCGTGAGCAAGTCAAAAAAATGACGGGATCGCTTTCTGGCAAATGGAAAACGATAGATATCCTAATCAATAATGCTGGTCTGGCACTTGGGGCAGATGAATTTGATCGAGCATCTTTAGATGACTGGGAGGTCATGATCGACACCAATGTAAAGGGACTACTCTATATGTCTCGGATGATATCTCCTGGTATGGTTGAGCGTGGATGGGGTCATATCATCAATGTATGCAGTACGGCAGGTCACGAGGTTTATCCCACTGGTAATGTGTACTGTGCCACTAAACACGCTGTAGACGCCATTACAAAGGCAATGCGAATAGATCTGGTGTCAAAGGGTATAAGAGTTAGTCAAGTCTCTCCAGGGGCCGTAGAGGAGACAGAATTCTCACTGGTTCGATATAAAGGAGATAAAGAAAAGGCCAAGATTTATGAAGAATATACCCCCCTAACCTCTAAGGATGTGGCTAAAGCGATCTACTTCATGGCCTCTCAACCCAAGCACGTAACTGTACATGATATCGTGATGACTGGTGCACAGCAAGCCAGTGCTACAATATTTGATAAGTCTGGTAGGACTGATCGGTAGCCTATTAAACTTGTATTACGAGCTAATAATACTAAACCTCTTGATATCGCCCTCTTTTTGTGTTTCGTTAATACGGCCTTCATGCAACAACAGATCTACATACGCCAAGGTCATATTGAATGCAGGCATGTGCCAACGCCCCTTATAAAGCACTTGAAAAATGTATAAGAGATTATCCGTTCCATTACCGATTAGATCATAGCATTCTTCCTTGCGCTGGTGGATCCGTTTGACCTGCCGATCAATTTTCACTTTAGGGTCATTAAATTCCTCAAAGTGACCTGGATATACCGTCGAGATATCTAAGTTCCTAAAGTATTCATAGGACTCCAACATGGTTAGTATACCCCGCTCTCTGACATGTTCGTCATCGATCAATGGTTCCATCACAGGTGTAGGGGTTATATTCAGGAGCATATCAGCAGCTAATAGTCGTCTGGTCGATTTGTGATAAAAGCAGGATTGTGTACTACTATGTCCTGGCGCATAGATCACCTCCCACGCTTCTCCACCAATATGAACCTCTCCTTCTTTATGATTAAAGGTTTTTATACGATCTGGATCTATGTTTTTCCATTGTTGGAGGATCTTATTACTCATGTCTTGAAACATCATGAGCACACCCTGGCTCAACTCTTCTGGTAGGTACTCACCCATAGTACTTACCATGATATCTGCTCTTTTTTTCCAGTTATACTCAAGATTGATTGCCCAAGGCTCTACTAAATCAGAGACCCATACTGGACAATCTGCGGCTCTGCATACACGATCTGCCATGCCTATATGATCGACATGTGCATGAGTAATGAATATCTCATCAATATCCTTGAAGGCTACGTTATGTGCTGATAGTCCATTTTTTAAGGCACTATAGGAGGCATCAGTATCTTCGCCACAATCAACTAAAGCAGTACGCTCTCCTTGCACTAAGTAGCTATTAACTGTTCCCATGCCGAACTCCTCTGGCAATTCAATTCGTGTAATCTTACTCTCCATCTCTTCTTATGCGTTGTAGATTCCTAAGTGATATATATACTGATACTCTATGCCATAATTTCAGCAATACCCAGGCTTGCTGTATAAACAGGAATAGGATTACTAATACCGCTGATGATACCCCGATGGTTTGATCTATGGCGATAGACAAGCCATATAGTAACATTAGAATTGAAGCAAATAAAACAAGCTGTACCAAGTGATCTTTAAGATTATTTCTGACTTGTAAGAACCCTTTCTTGAATACCGACAAACTCCAATAGCTCTGATAGATCATCATGTATCGAGTCTGTACCGACCACGAAAATAGAAAGACAATACCCGCGAAATACATTACCCCGAGAATCGGAATCAACCACACAATCATATACTCTGCAACCCAGTGCTCGATCATGTAGAACATATTAGACATATATGGAAACCAGATTAGTATGGTCCAAGCAATTGTCAATATCATGAAGAAAATCGATACACTCAAAAATCGTTTGTAATAGGCCTTTACACCACGTTTGAAATCTCTGAGAGTATACCGTCTATGATAGATGCAATACAGCAATCCGCTGTGAATGAATAGCGAGACAATCAAATAGATCAATACGACAATAAATACATACAGACCTATTGAAGCCCAACTGTCTGGCGAGCTGTTTTTAAGATCTTCAATGATCGTGTAATCAAAGTCCCTTAGGAGCTCTTGTATTGAGAGCGTGTGAGAGAGTTGATTGATGAAGCTACTCGCAGCAATACCAACTACGGCTGCAAGCACGAATTGAATCAGATAGATGAAACCAATGACTTTCTTCAGCTTCAACGATTCTCTAAAGGACGATATGACGGCATCTAAACCACTCACATCAATGTTGATATCGTCTGCATTAAATTCTGAGTCCAGTACGCTGCCCTACTGAAGTATTTAAACATAGTCATTGGACTATTATCTACAGTGTAGCTGTTATTATTCAAGTCTATGTCGATAAGTAGCTGTTGATTAGGGTCTACTTCAATTTGTGTTAAGGCCACTGCAGATTTTATCTGATATGACTTAGAGTGATCTTTCATGTACCACATGGTATCTTTGACTGTCCCATCCGCATATGTAAATCTGATATCAACGGGAATACTAAAATCCTGTAGTTGCTCCACATTTATGGTATAGTGATGAGTATTATCGTCCATTGATGACTGCACATTGGAGATCGCAAAATCACAGACATCTGTTTCGTCAAGACCAGATTGGAGTAAAGCACTCACTTGATCAGATTGAAATTGATCTAAGTGATCTTGAGCATATGCTCGAACCAAACCAACAAAGTTCGCCTTACGTGGATGAGTGAACTGTTGCCTCTGGAAGTAAGTCTTCATCATCTCGTAGAATAGCTCTTCGCCCATGATATTCTTAATAGATCTTAAGATCAACGATGTCTTGGCATAAATGAGCCCTTTATAATCCCCTTGGATGAGCCATGACTTCTGGGTTATGGTACTACTCCGTTTATCATGCATACTAACATACTCATTGCGAGACTTGTCAATATTGGACATCTTATATCCTAACAGGTCAACTAAAGAATTGTCTCCCTCTCCATAATAGGCTTCCATAATGTTATCTTCAAAGAAGGTAACGAAGCCTTCATCAAGCCAAGGAGCTTCTTTCTCATTACTGGCTACGATTGCCATAAAGTACTGATGGCAGAACTCGTGCACAATCAAAGACTCAAGTGACCTAACCGCCTTGGGGAATCCATAAAATGATCCTCCAGTAATAAAGGTTGGATACTCCATAAAACCCGAGCGCATCCCCAATGCCGGTGGATCCATAACTGTAATCTTAGGATATGGATAAGTTCCAACATGCTCATGCATAAACTCCAGGCTATTCTTGACAGCACCAACTAAGCGAGGGACAAGCCTTTTATGATGAATTGGATAAAAAAGCTCTATATCGATTCCGTTCCAATTGTCCGTATAAATCTCAAAATCAGGATATGCCACCCAGGCAAAATCAATGACGTCTTCTGCACGAAAGAGGTGTGTTACCGTGCCATCACCATTAACTACCTGGTCGACTCTACAGCCACTGCCTCCTACTTTCATCATTTTGTCTGTCGTAATGCTCATTTCGTAAGTTCCGAACTCACCATAGAACTCCATACGCTGGAGAAACTGATGACAATTCCATCCCCAGATACCTTCCTCACTGCGCTCATAGACGCCAAGCTTGGGATACCAATGCACGAAGAAGTGAAAGTTGTTCTCAGCATAGCCTACACGTGCAATAGTTCGAGGCAGCTTGGATACGAACTCTGTCACAAGTGTCAGAGTTTCTCCTGGTGCTACAGCATCACTAAGATCGACTCTGATAACAGATTGATCTTGATCATTGTTATCTAATTTCTGTATGTATTTCTTATTGAGTTCTTGATCTGAGCCTTCAGTCTTTATGGAATTGAGTGTGACATATCCCCAGTCATCTTCGGGACGATCAGAGATATCCTGCCCCATCACATTGGCTCCGGTATTACGGAGATAACTACTATTATAGTCTTTAAATGCATTGAGATACATGTACATCTCTATATGATTGACGCTATCGGGACTATTATTGATCCATTCTATGGATTGTGTGCCAGTAACCAACTTCTTTTCATGATCAAGAACTACATCCATTTTGTAGTTTGCCAGACGCTTGGATAGCACTTGATCTTGAGGGAATTCACAGAGGTTTTGTGCGCCAATGGCACTCCAGGTAAGGAGAAAACATATGAGTGAAAATAGTCTTTGCACCAGATCCGATTAGAAGAGGAAAGTTATCAATCTAATCATAAACATTAGGTTAGTTTATCGACATATCTCTCATCAAGTGCAAATTGATCGGGATTTTTAGCTGCGATGGTATCATAAAATGCCAGAATGATGGGCATGTCTTTGGCCATGTCTCCTGACAAGAGCAGTGCCTCGGAGTGAATACCTGCAACTTTACGAGCATAGTCTACATAGCCGAATACTATCGGCACATTGGCTTTAGAGGCGATATGATAAAATCCAGTTTTCCATTTTGTGGTTTTGCGTCTTGTGCCTTCAGCGGCAATCACCAGAGCAATACGATCCATCTGATCGAAAAACGAGACCATCTGATCTACTTGACTCGGACCTTTAGATGGGTCGTTCTTTGGAGCTCTATTGATCCCTAATCCACCGAGTGGCTTGACCAGTAAACCAAACGGGAATTTCGTCCAGTCATCCTTGATAGCGACCTTCATCGGTACACCCAATACCCAGAAACCAACAATGACAAAAAAGAAATCCCAGTTAGTGGTATGAGGAGCGGCAAGACACACAGCTCGTTGAGCTTCAGGAGGGAGGTTTTCGTCAACACTCCAACCGATCATCCATAGTATCAGTCTTCCAAGGGCCTTTTTCATGTGCCACAAATATGAGAGAAATATTGATCAAGTAATGATCAATATCACTTTGAACCTAATGGACTTTCCTTATAGAAGATTAGAGAAGGTCATGCTTTTGCCATATCCTTCAACGCTGCAACGAAGATATCGAGCTCTTCTAAGGTGGTATATACATTGGGTGTGATGCGGCATCCTTTCACCGTCTTACTGTCTATTCCAACCGTCCAGATTTGGTATTGCTCAAGTAGCATCTTAGCCATCTCTTTAGGATTGAGACCGCTGATCCCCACATTAGCTATGCCGCATGATCGATGTTGATTAACTGGCGTATTTACATTGATATTAGGGATGTCACGTACTTGATCACTCCAATACCGTTGCAGATATCTAAGGCGAGATTCTTTACGTTTTAAGCCCATCTTGTCAAGATAGTCTATTGCATCATTGATAGCCAGATCGGTATGCACAGGATGAGTACCTGTATGATTTAGTTTTTTGATATCATCGTCTTCTTTGCCATATTCTGCAAATAGCGGCCAGAGATTCTTTGCTTTGCCCTTCTTGGCGTACAGCAAGCCTGCTCCAAGTGGAACACTGAGCCACTTATGTAGACTTGATCCGTAGTAATCGCAGTTCAGTTCTTTGATATCAAAGTCGATATGTCCAATCACGTGAGCGCCGTCCACTAATACATCTACGCCATGACTGTGGGCCATATCACAGATTTTTCTGATCGGTAGTATATGTCCCGTGATATTGATCATATGGCAGACCATCAGTAGTTTAGTCTTTGGTGTTATTGCTGACTCTTAGAGTGATACGATCTCGTCGTCACTTTTTGGATGATTAGGAACGTTGATGATCTTGCTTACTATACCATAACGTTGTTCCATCAGTTTGAACTGATTACGCATAGCGCCATAATCTTGATATGCATAGACTGCTTCATCTCCTGCTGACCAAGAATAACCACTGATAATGGTGTCGAGCGACTCCGTAGTATTCCGAGTGATGACGACTTCATCTGGACTTGCACCGATGAGTTCTGCCAATCGAGCCGCAGTATTATCCTTATTGTCCCACTGTTCAGTACGCATATAGTAGGACGCTTGGAGATTGACCTCGTCTATGATATTATGGTATCGCTCCATAGTGTATTGGGGCGTCATGCAATAATAACCGTTCTCCAGATTGATATAGTCGGTCTTTAGTTTATATCCAGCTCTAATAGTTTGCCAATACGCTTCATTTTGAGCTGCCGTGTCTGGATCAGTTCCTTCTAAGACCACGTTCCACCGATCCATCTGATCAAATAATGATGGGGCAACAGATGCGGTAACCAGTGTCTTGAGAAATGTTCGCTTTTTCATATCGAAGCTTATGATCACTTAAGATAGAAAGACTGTTCTGAATTGTATTTTTAGACTTCAAATGATCATGAGATGATAGGTAATTCTTTCGGTAAAAATGGAGAGACGGTAAAGTAAGCAACGTCGTATCATAATCTTGGAGAATAGGTCAGGCTGCACACTGGAAATATGGTCAAGTTTTAGGCAAATTCGTCCTAAAGAATTTGCTTGACGCTCTGTTCAAAAGTACATGATTGAGTTGTGCGAGCTTACATTATTTTGCGGTTAGAGATTTTGGTTGTGCGTAGTTATTTTACTTAAGATATGGGCAATTGTAATATGGTGAGGTTAAATATTCCCCCCACTTCCAGAACATCCATGGTTTTATCATAAAAAGTCTATAAACTGTATTATCTCGATCTTCTTTTGGTTCAATACTATTGAAATAGTGCTGTTCAATACCTTCTATTGAACAGCCTTTTGCAGGTACACATTTAAATTGTCGTGACCTGTCGAAATTGCTATAGTAATAAACCTCGATACTAAATGATTGCAAATAGTTAGTCAGCAGTACCATCATTGCACAACATATGACAAAAAGAATTTTCTTCATTGATGACAATTGTGTCTCACAAATCAATGCGAACACAATAATAACTTTACCTCAAGCCTATGATTGCCCCTTTGATGATAGCAGACTATAGCTCAGGAGAGTTAGACTTTAGTTCAAAACGATTTAAGTTGATGACTGCTTTAGCATGCGTTATAGGGTTGACTGTTCCAGCTTTTGGATTTAATCCCATAAAAGCCCAGATCATCACACAAGTCTTTAATGTTTTTATTCTTCCCTTAGTGATTTTGAGTATGATGATACTCATCAATAAAAAGTCCTTGATGGCTGATCATAAAGCAGGGATTGGCCTTAATGTAGGGCTATTTGGAGCCTTGTTTTTTTCGTTAGTGATCTCTTACAATGGCGTAGTTGCCATCCTGGAGAGTATAAATACTTAATCCTCTATATCACACTACATATACAATTGACATGAAGTATCTGAAATATGCGGCTATCATCCTCAGTCTACTAGTAGTTCTATTCCTACTCTTAGGTGTTATTAAGCCTACCATAGAATATGACTGTGAGATAACCGTAGATAAGCCCTTGCAAGAATGTTGGGATGTTACCCAAGACCATGCTAAGATGACCGAATGGATGACAGGCTTCAAGCGATTTGAACATGTCAGCGGTGAGCCAGGACAAGTAGGGGCGGTATCCAATGTCATATTTGAAAGCAATGGATCTGAGGTAGTAATCAAAGAAACCATCACACAGATTATCCCAAACCATTCGATAGAGATGAGTTTTGAGAATTACATGATGCAAATGGACTATGTCATGAAGATGAAAGCTAATGGCGAAAGCACTGAAATCGAGACCTATACCCTTGTCGAGGGAAATGACATGATCACAAAATCCTTTATTGCTCTCGACCCAGGTGCATTTAGGAGTCAAGAGGACACGAATCTTGACATGCTGAAGAAAACTATTGAGGAGAATATAAAGATGTATCAGCCAGAAACTACTGATCCAGTAGAAGGAAACTAAAAACTGTTATACCTCTTGAGGAATACTGCTTACTAATTGCTGGGTATATAACTCTTTGGGTGAGTTGATGATCTGATCTGCTGATCCTCGTTCGACGATCCTGCCATCCTTCATGACGATCACCTCATCACTGATATAATGTATAACTGAGAGATCATGGCTGATAAATATGATGCTTAGTTGATATTTGCTTTTCAGGACATCAAGTAGATTGAGGATCTGAGATTGCACAGATACATCAAGCGCCGACACGCTCTCATCACATAGCAGAACCTCAGGTTCTACCGATAACGCTCGTGCTATGCATATTCGCTGTCGCTGACCTCCAGAGAGTTGATGCGGATATCGATCAAAATAACTCTCATCCAAACCCACATCATTCAATAGTTGTATGACTCTCTCTATAGACTGTCCTGGGTGGAGCTTATGATATTTGATTGGCTCGAGAATGGCTTGACCAATACTCATACGTGGGTTAAGCGAACCATGTGGATCTTGAAAGATGATTTGAATCTTCCTTCTAAGGCTTTTATCAGATGACAGCACTTGATTATTTATGGCTTTACCCTCATAGGTGATCACGCCTTCATCGGCGGGGATTACTCCACAGATACATTTAGCGACAGTAGATTTTCCCGATCCAGACTCCCCTACTATTCCCAATACCGCACCCTTGGGCAGGTTGAATGATACATCATCAACTGCGGTGAGGTATTTCTTTGGTTGAAATATCGCCAATGGATTCGTTCGATACTTGACGGTGAGATGCTCCACTGAAAGCACAATGTTATCAGTATCTATATCTGCCTTTGGTCGCTGCACTTCCTCATATTGACCTGACATGATTTTATCAACCGTAGGTAGCTGAATGTCATTATAGGAGGGCTTTGGGCGACAGGCTAATAGCGCTTGTGTGTATGCAGATTGCGGTTTGTGAAAAGCTTCGGGTAGTTGTCCTTGCTCAACAACATCTCCATTGTACATCACGACAACTCTATTGCATAGCTCAGCTACCAAATCTAAATCGTGGCACACAAAGATCAAAGCGATGTCCCTGTCAGTAACGATTCTCTGTAGCAATTCGATGATCTTCTTTTGAACTGTGACATCCAGCGCTGTTGTTGGTTCATCACAGATCAAAATCTTGGGATCTCCAGCAAGTGCCATGGCTATGTTCACTCTCTGTAGTTGTCCACCACTCAATTCATGGGGGTATGACCGATATATACGCTCTACATCAGGCAGTTCCACAGATTGAATTAACTCCAATACTCGGTCTTTGCGCTTAGCTTTGGGTACTATGTTATGGATCTCAAGTACCTCCTCGATCTGTGAGCCGCAGCGTTTGACTGGATTAAGCGAGCTCATTGGCTCTTGAAACACCATCGATATATCATTACCTCTGATCTTGGATAAGGCTTTTTCATCTAACTGTAGGAGATCTACGGGATGCCCATCATGATAGCGTAGTACTTTACCAGTAATGAGAGCATTAGGATTAGGGAAGATTAAATTAAGAATAGAAAGGCTTGTCACAGACTTACCTGACCCAGACTCTCCCGCTACACCGAGGCAATCACCGGCATATAACTTAATATTTGCCTTATTAACGGCGTCTATTTCACCCGCTTTAGTGCGGAAGCGGACTGATAAATCCTGGATATCTAACAATATATTTTTAACCATTTGGTAAGAACCTGATCACTTAGAATGACGTTCTCACAAGTATAAAGCTAATTGGATCGTTATTAGCACGATTTTAACGGTAAACCAAACTGGCTCACCGTCTCTTAATTGAATTCCTAAATAAGACTGTCTATGATTAAATGGCTAAAACGTATTGTAATATTCCTGGTCGTCTTGATAGGTATTATAGTGTTGGCAATTGAGCTTAACAAAAAAGCCATTATCAAAAAAGTAGTCGATAGTGCTAACGCAGGGTTGACCACTCCCATCACCTATAATTCTGCAGATGTTTCTTTCTTATCTACTTTTCCTTCCTTAGGGGTACAACTCGAGGATGTCTCGATTGATGGGGAGAAAGACGGTGTTCCTGCACTCTTAGACCTTGGTAAGTTCCAAGTAACGCTCAACATCATAGAAGCACTTCAAAATAAAGAGGCCTACACGATCAAAAAACTTACGCTTGCAGACGGTACGATTACAGCCTACACCGATGCAGACGGAACTACCAATTATGACATCACAAAAGAATCAAGTGAATCCTCTGGTAGTAGTAATGTAAGCTTAGAAGGCTTGGATTTAGATCATGTCAATCTGAGATACATCGATCATCAGTCTAACACGGCGATCAGTCTTGACGATATCAACGCTGATGGCTCAATCGATTACATCAACGAAAATGTGGATGTAGATATAAATTATGAGACCATTGTTGATGGTGGCTTTATCAACGATCATCTTAATCTGAGTGGATCTGGGTCTATAAATCTGACCGATAATATGACCCAATTAAGCTTTAAGGAATTAAAGACCTCTATTAATGATCTGCCGATTTATGCAAGCGGTTCTGTGGGACTTGAGCCTTCTGACGAATACGAGATTTCGATTTCCTCGCCAGAAACAGAGGTGAAAAAACTGGCTTCTTTGCTCAACGTATTTTACGAAAACGAGTATCGAGCGCTTAAGTCATCAGGAACTTACGACTTAGTTGGTACTCTTTCAGGTAACTCTGCTGGTTCATATCCACTCTATGATATAGCATTAAAGTTAAAGGATGGTAGTTTGAGCTATCCAAGCTTACCAAAAAGTATTGACAAACTGGATTTAGATATTGCATTGAACAATACTGCGCAGACAAGGGCTTTTACAGACATAGCAATCAACAATCTAAATCTCGCCACTGGTGAAAATTATTTAAAAGGTCTTGGCAATATTAAAAGCCAGCCGGGAGGATATGCTGTCGATGTAGATTCAGACTTTGAGCTCAATCTTGGCGATCTTAAGGAGGCTTTACCGCTTGAGGAAGGTACAGAGCTTGCTGGGATATTTGATGGGCGATTGGCTATTAATACTGCAGTTAACGAAAGTTTGGGTTTACTCAATGACGGTGAAGAGTTATTTAACATTGACTTGATCGGGCGTGATATAAATTATAATGACGGCGTAGAAGCTTACCAGATCGAAGAAGTCACAGTAGAAGGTAGTGGTGCATCTATTAACTATAAGCTGCAGGCCGCTAATCTCTCATTTGCTCAAGGTCTTGATGTTTCAGGATCGTTGAATAAGCCTCTTTCATTGCTATCAGATCAAGAAGCAACTGCTGGCGTGCTCAATGTTGGCATAGCCAAGATTGACTATATCGATGAGGGCGCAGAGGAGCTTGAGTCAGTCAATAATTCTTATCCAATACCTAAGATTAATCTGATTGCTCAGTTAGACATTGAAGAGATCTATTATGAAACTTATAGCGTACAAGGGCTATCAGGGACTGGTAATATAACTGATGCAATTTCTACGCTGGAGTTTACAGCAGATGGCGTTAATGGCAATATAATTACAGGAAAGGGGAACTTAGATCAGTTACTTCAATATGGATTAAATGGTGACACACTATCAGGAGGGTTGACGCTATATAGTCCGGATTTAAACCTGGATAGTTTCATATCTGATGATACTACATCCACTGATGGTGTTACCGAACTCTTACCTGACAATATTGACCTAACCATCTCATATGATGTAGGTAAGGCCTCATTATTCGGTATCGACTTGACTAAGGCATTAGGTGATCTAAATGTGGCTGGTGATAAGGTTACGATGTCTCAGAGAGCCAAGTTTTTCGATGGCGATATCGTGTTATCCGGTCAAATTGATGACTTCGTAGATGGTGTTGGTGGAGTTATTGTCGATGTAGACGTTAAGGATGTCTCGTTGAGTAAATCGGCAGAGAAAATCAAACTGATCAACATGATCTTACCCTTGAGCAAATACATCCAAGGCGATTTTGATATGGTGTTCGAGTTAAAGACTAATATCGATGCCAACTATGTCCCAGACTTAAACTCCATCAGCGCATTTGGAGAATTAACAACTCAAGACGGCTCTATTAATGGATTTGCTCCGATAGATACATTTTTAAGTTTTATACAGGGCTCGACCATTGATAAAACATGGGAAGTAGAGAACTTGAGTCGATACTTCTTAGTAGAAAATGGCCGAGTTGTCGTCAAAGAGATGAGCCTAAAACGAGATGACATCCAACTCTCATATGAAGGTACGCACGGATTTAATCAGGATATAGATTATCATGTCACTATGAGTCTGCCAAGCTCTAAGTTCAATATGCAAAAGGGTGTATCACTGCTGGCTAACAAAGGAATACTGAGTGATCAACTGGCAACGCTAACTGAGGATGTTAGAGTAGAGATCGATGCCTACGTAAGTGGTAATATGCTAAAACCTCAGGTGAAACTGACGGATATCGCCATAGCCAAAGGAGGACTTAGAGAGAGTATTACCGAGAAAATTACTGAAACTGTCCAGGACAAAAAAGAGGAGGTCGAGCAAACGGTGCGTGACACGATCGATACGATTAAAGAGGATATCAAAGCGAGCAGAGATTCTGCAAAGCAAGTTATAGTCAGCGAAATAGATAGTAGTAAAAAACAGATAGAAGGTCAGGTAAATACAATCATAGATTCCCTGAAAGCAGGAAATGTAGACTCACTATCATCTAAAATCAATGAGATATTCAAGGGTCAAGAAAACAAAATAGATAAGATCAAGGACAAGATTAAAATTCCACTCTTCAAAAAGAAGACGGGTAATTAATTGCATATTCCTGAATTACTCTTTTTATTTGGGTTAAATTATTTGTACATGAAAATTTGGTGGTGGCATAATGATATTTCGCAGAGCAAGGAATGAAACAATGCCATCAATAGATATATGATACAGCGGCTTGTCGAATTATTCCGACAGGCCGTTTTTTAGTTTAAGAAGTAGCGTGAATGAAAGTAACAGTTGAAACTGAAGAGTTATTAGAGGATCTGAACACCCCTGTAAGTTTATTGCTTAAGCTTAGAAAGCGATATGGCCAGGTGGTTTTACTCGAGAGTTCTGCCTATAATAGTAAACGAGACAGTAAATCCTATATCTGTTTTAATCCACTGAATTCTATAGAGGTATCTGATGGTATATTAATTGTAGGAGGTGTTCAGAAGACTGATTTTGATGTACCCTCGGAGATGCAGGCATTCATGCAATCTGTTCAGTTTGATGGATCAGCAGAAGAGTCGGCAGTAGTAGGATACTCCTGCTATAACAGTGTTGCCTACTTCGAAAATGTCAAGATCGATCCAAGTAAACGAGCTGATCGTATACCCGATCTCCGATATGATTTCTATCGAAACATGATCGTATTTGATCACTTTCATGATCGTATCAAAATCATCGATCATACTCCAGAGAATACAAATGGCAATATCGCAGAAATCAAATCGGTAATAGCAGGAAGCAGCATCACTCCAGAGCAGTTTGCAGTCGGACGTGAATATTCTAATATGACTGATGAAGATTACATCCAGATGGTGGAGCGTGGCAAGTATCACTGTCAGCGTGGAGATGTCTTTCAGATCGTATTATCTCGAAAGTTTCATACAGAATTTACTGGCGATGAGATCAACCTTTACCGTGCGTTGCGCAGTGTAAATCCAAGTCCATATCTGTTCTACTTTGATTATGGAGATTTCAAAATCTTTGGGTCATCCCCTGAGGCACAGCTTGTAATCAAAGAAGGGCGTGCGGAGATACACCCGATAGCAGGCACATTCCGTAGAACTGGTAATAAGATCGGTGATGCTGCTTTAGGAGAGAAGTTATCTAATGATCCCAAAGAGATCTCAGAGCACGTGATGTTAGTTGACTTAGCTCGTAATGATCTCAGTAGGAACACCACTAATGTAAGCGTAGATCGGTATAAAGAGGTGCAGTACTTTAGTCATGTTATCCACTTGGTCTCTAAGGTTACGGGTAAGCTGCCAGATGAATCTAAGACTTATCAGATTTATGCAGATACCTTCCCTGCGGGCACCCTATCTGGAGCGCCGAAAATTAAAGCTATGCAGCTCATAGACCAATATGAACCCAATGGTAGAACCTTCTATGGAGGAGGGTTAGGTCTCATACATTTTAATGGTGATCTCAATCATGCTATTGTAATTCGGTCCTTCTTGAGTCAAAATGGGGTATTGACACGTCAGGCCGGAGCAGGCATAGTGATTAAGTCGGACGAACAAAGCGAATTGCAAGAGGTAAATAACAAGCTGGCGGCACTGAAGAAGGCCATTGAATTAGCTGAACAAATCAAATAAGACATGCACAAAGTACTCGTAATAGATAACTACGATTCATTCACTTATAACTTGGTTCATGCACTTCAAGAATTATTGAACCACAAGGTTGAGGTAAAACGTAATGATCAGGTGGATATGGACTATATAGACCAGTTTGATTACATCATACTATCACCAGGTCCAGGGATACCAGATGAGGCTGGTGATCTCAAGAAAATCATAGAACGATTCGCACCGACTAAGAAGATTCTTGGAGTATGTCTGGGTCAACAAGCCATAGGAGAGGTCTTTGGTGCTAAGTTGAGAAACTTAGATGAAGTGTATCATGGTGTGCAGACTGCATTCAAGTCATTAGGTAACTGCAGCATATTTGATAACATGGATAGTGAGTTTCTTGCAGGCCGTTATCACTCATGGGTGATAGACAAGGATACTCTGCCGGATGAATTGATGATTACATGCACTGATGAGTATAATGAAGTGATGGGAATCAAACACTCAGAATACGATGTATATGGCGTTCAGTTTCATCCAGAGTCTGTCCTGACACCTGAAGGAGAAAAGATGTTGAGCAATTTTTTAAGTATTACCAACTAAGGACAAGATAAGGTGCATATACTCGATAAGATCGTAAAATATAAGAAGGAGGAGGTTGATACTCGTAAACGGCAAACTTCAGTAGCTGAGTTAAGGAATAGTAGCCTATTCGAACGATCGACTAATTCATTACTCTCAAAACTACAGGAGAAGACAGGGCCTCAGATTATTGCAGAGTTCAAACGTAAGTCTCCTTCTAAACAATCCATAAATCTTGATGCTAACTTAAACGAAGTAACGAGAGGTTACTCAGCAGCAGGTGCAGCGGCGATCAGTATCTTGACAGATGAGCATTTTTTTGGTGGTGCCGATTCATACTTACAGGAGGTAAGAACATCCTTAACTCAGATGCCCTTACTCCGCAAAGAATTTATCATTGATGAATATCAGATCTATGAAGCTAAGACTATTGGGGCTGACATAATTCTTCTGATAACTGAAATACTTACTAAAGAAGAAGTGACAAGATTTAGCACGCTGGCTCGAGAACTTGATTTAGAGGTTTTACTTGAGTTGCATTCTGAAGAACAGCTAGATAAGTTTGATGAGCGTGTGAGCTATGTCGGTGTTAACAATCGTGATCTGAAGACTTTCGAAGTGGATTATGAGCGATCTAAAAAGCTCTATGATCGCTTGCCATCAGAAGTGCCCAAAATTGCCGAAAGTGGCCTCAGTGATCCAGCGGTGGTTGCGATGTTATACGAATATGGATTTAGTGGCTTCTTGATGGGTGAGCATTTTATGCGTAATAATGATCCAGGTGCGGCATGTGCCGGATTTATTAAAACTGTCCACGAGCTGACAATCGAAAAACACATTGATGAATAATCAATTATTATTTTAACTATATGATTACTTCCTTTTAGTGGAAAGCTAAACATCCTATATGACCCCTTTTTTAGTAAAAGTATGCGGTATTAATAGAGAAAACAACCTCAAGAGGATTAGCAGTCTTGATATTGATATGATCGGATTAAACTTTTATTTAGGATCTAAGAGATTCATTAATAACATATCAATTACGATTAATCCTAAAGTCAAACGGGTCGGAGTCTTTGTAAATCCATCAATGTATGAGCTCCTTCAGTATAGTGAGGACACCAAGTTGGATTACATTCAGTTGCACGGTGATGAGAGTCCTGATTTCTGTATTGAGGCCAAAGAAATATGCCCTATCATCAAAGCTTTTGGGATAGATGAAGACTTTGATTTTGCTCTTCTCAAAGAGTATGACATGGTTGAGTATTTTTTGTTTGATACCAAGGTGTCAACTCATGGTGGATCGGGCACCAAGTTTAATTGGGACAAGCTCAACGAATACCAAGGGAAGATTCCTTTCTTATTAGCTGGAGGGATAGGGCCTGATGATGCAGAAACGATTAAAGAATTGAAACATCCCATGTTTATAGGTGTGGATATCAATAGTAAGTTCGAGATCGAACCTGGACTGAAACATGTCCCAAAGGTGGATCAGTTTGTGAAAGAACTAAAAAACTAATGCAATGAATTATCAAGTAGACGAGAGTGGTTTCTATGGTGATTTTGGTGGGGCATACATACCTGAGATGTTGCACGGTAATATTGAGACGCTAAGGAATCAGTATAAGTATATCATGTATGAGGATTCTTTTCAAGAGGAGTTCCAGCAATTACTGAGAGATTATGTAGGTCGTCCTACACCACTTTATCTTGCTAAACGGCTATCAGAACGATATGGAGGAAAGATATATCTCAAGCGTGAGGACCTCAATCATACTGGTGCACATAAGATAAACAATACCATCGGGCAGATCTTATTGGCTAAGCGGCTGGGTAAGCAGCGTATCATAGCTGAGACAGGAGCTGGACAACACGGAGTAGCTACAGCCACTGTATGTGCATTGATGGGTCTGGAGTGTATTGTGTTTATGGGTAAGATTGATATTGCTCGTCAAGCACCTAATGTTGCCAGAATGAAGATGTTGGGAGCAGAAGTACGACCTGCACTCAGTGGCAGCCAAACGCTTAAAGATGCCACTAATGAGGCAATACGTGATTGGATCGGTAATCCGGAAAACACACATTATATCATTGGCTCGGTGGTTGGCCCACACCCTTATCCAGATATGGTCGCCCGATTTCAATCTGTGATCAGTGAAGAAGTGAGATGGCAACTCAAAGCAAAGGAAGGTACAGAAGTGCCAGACTATCTCGTAGCCTGTGTAGGGGGAGGAAGTAATGCTGCAGGTATATACTATCATTATCTGGATGAGCCCAAGGCTAAGATCATAGCCGTTGAGGCTGCTGGTAAGGGTATTGATACTGGCGAATCCGCAGCCACCAGTGTATTAGGATCGATAGGCATCATACATGGGAGCAAGACCCTATTGATGCAGACGGAGGACGGGCAGATTGTAGAGCCCTACTCTATAAGTGCTGGCTTAGACTATCCTGGGATAGGTCCACAGCATGCACATCTGATTAATAGTGGACGTGCTGAGGTATATAGCGCTACTGATGATGAAGCATTAGCTGCTGCCTTAGAATTGTCACGGATCGAAGGAATCATACCTGCGCTTGAGACAGCACATGCCTTAGCAATACTTGATAAGATGAATCTCAAAAAGGATGAAGTAGTTGTTATCAATCTATCTGGAAGAGGTGACAAAGATTTAGCAACTTTTACTGAGTATCTCAATAGAGATGTATGCGAACAAAAAAGTGACCATTAATGAATCGATTGACTAAGTTGTTTTCAGAGAAACAATCTGAAATACTCAATATATACTTCACAGCTGGACATCCTAAATTGAACAGTACCGTTGATGTCATCCAAAGCCTCACTGACTCAGGAGTAGATCTGATAGAGTTAGGAGTGCCCTACTCTGACCCTATGGCGGATGGCGAGACCATCCAGAATAGCAGTAGTATAGCCCTCAAAAACGGGATGACACTCCAGATTCTTTTTGATCAAGTCACTGAGAGTCGCAGACAATCGCAGGTGCCCATAATTCTCATGGGCTACTATAATCAGATGATGCAATATGGCTTTGAGCGATTCTTACAATCATGTCAAGAGGCAGGTGTTGATGGCTTGATCATCCCAGATCTGCCCATGTCTATTTATGAAAGAGACTATCAAGAGCTCTTCAATCAATATGATTTAAAGATTGCCTTTCTGATTACGCCAGAGACAAGCGACGAGCGTATTCTCTTGGCTGACGAGCTAAGCTCAGCATTTATCTATGTAGTTTCTAAATCAAGTATTACGGGCTCTGCCGGTGCAATCGATCAAGGTCAGAGAGATTACTTCAAGCGTATCGATGACCTAAACCTCAATACGCCAAGGTTGATTGGTTTTGGGATACATGATAGAGACACCTACCTGACTGCTTGTGCGAATAGTCATGGTGCAATTATTGGATCTGCCTTTATCAGAGCTCTTGGCAGGTCAGAACATTTAAAAGAAGGCATCAGTAATTTTGTGAAGGAGATCAGATAAACAGGCTAACGACCCTATACATCAGCTCGATAATTGTTTAGGACTATATTAGTTTGAATCTCACCCTGTCGTTAGGCTTTAGATGAGCCAGGTTATTCAACGACTTCTCACTTGTGATGGCAATCCGTGGGTATCCTCCGATAGTCTGAGCATCTCGTCCTAATATGATTGGAGTTCCTCCTGATGTAATCTGTATGGTTCCGGGTAAGATGCCTGATGAAACCATCGACGGCAGATTGCTCGTATCAACTTGAAGGCCATCAAGTCTATAGCCCATGCGATTAGAGGCATTATTGACTGTATATGTACTTGATAAGAACTGTTCGATTGCCTCGTCTGAAAACAGGTCAAACTCCGGGCCTCGGTATAGGTTTAGTTGATGAATCTCGCTTTGCTTTATATCTCTTTTGATCTCGATTAGAGGTTGATTCATGGGATCGATAGTAATTATCTCAATACTATACCCTTTCTTGAGTATATGATCTGCTAACACGTCACCATAAGTCAATGGGCTTACACTACCCTGCCAGCGATCAACATTCCATTTGCCAGCAATGCCGATGTAACATCTACAGCCACTTTTCAATCTTCCAAAACTGAGCTGATCTCCTTCATAGACAGTTAAGGCTTTGTTTAGCTCTACTGGCTCTTTATTGATCATTGGCGACAGATCAGAACCCGTAATTGTAATCTTAGTAAATCCGTCAAATGAGAGAGCCGGTCCCATCATAGTACATTCGATTACCGGCTGATTCGGATCGTTGCCGAGTATCATGTTGCAAAGTTCATAGCTCTCCTGATCCATCGCACCTCCTTGAGGTATGCCTAAGTGAGCATATCCTGATCTGCCTGCGTCTTGTATGGTTGTATATAACCCAGCCTTATCTACTCTTACGATCACGACGCAATCAGTTGTTTATAATCATATTCATGATTGGATACCTTAGACGTTATACGTCGATGTTCATCCAAAGTGATTGGTTTGAAAGCAACCTGATCATAAGCTCTGAATAGACTAAACTCCTCTCGAGTTACATCAAAAATCGCAAGTGGACAATGACCTATAATATTCCACCCTCCAGGGCTATTCACGGGATATATTGCAATCTGTTCTCCAGTTATGGCTACCGATCCTGCAGGAACTGACTTGCGAGGGACAGAAAGTCTTGGACAGTGAAGCGTCGTATCAACACCCGCCATAAAAGCAAATCCTGGGAGAAAGCCCATCATATGAACTTGATATGTCCTGTGCAATATAAGTCTCTTGATATCTTCTATAGGTTTATTGCATAGAGCAACCACTCTATCTTGATCTAATGCAAAGCTTGAATGAAAGCAAACTGGAATCTCTAATCTCCTACCGATATCCCCAGGTTTTATAGTAATATTAATATCCGATAAATACTCGCGTACTTCCTCGATAGACAGACTCTCAACCCTAAACCTTATCAGTATTGTATCATATGCTGGAATTAGCTCTATGATCTGGTAGCGAAAGCTCTGTTTTATGAGATCCGAGATTATCTTAATCGTCAACAGATTCCTATCGGAGACTCCTCCATCCAATTTTATAAGTAGCGCATCCGAGCCGTATGCAATTACATTCATAAAGCACTTAAAATCCTTTAACTGAACAATATTTTTCCTTTCGAAAAGTCACGGCGCTTATCTCGCTTTTTGTTTTATAAAGATAGACTCATGATAACAGATTGCAACTTTTGGTAATATTTTCATGAAACACACGAAACTCTGAGATAATCATAAGGCTCTGATGTCATAGCCGTGATATATTGCCTAAAAAGTGAGACACAAAGCTGTTTTAATTAATTGAACTCTTTACTTAGTAGATTAATATTTAATTTTTCTCTCATAACAACTGACTCACAATATTAACGATGAAGACTAAATTAACCCTTCTGAACATCGTGGCGTATCTCTTCTTACTTGTTGTCAACATACTCGCGATTCAGATTCCATTTTTTGGTCGTACTCCTGGAGATGTTTCTGATCTATATCCTCACATGCTTACACCGCCTGATTTTACGTTCAGGATTTGGTCAGTTATTTACCTTTTACTCGGAGTATTTATTTTTTACAGTTATAAGTTAGATAATGGAACTGCTCCACAGGAAGTTAAAGCTATAGGATGGTTATTCTCCATATCAAGCGTTATTAATGTCGCTTGGTTATTAGCATGGCAATCTCTCCACTTTGGGTGGGCTACCTTGTTCATTTTACTTTATTGGATCATTCTAATTGTCATCAATGTTCGATTGACTAACCTCGCCGATGCTCGATGGTACTTCAAGATACCGTTTAGTACATACTTGGCTTGGATCTGTGTCGCGTCACTAGCTAATCATAATGTTTACCTTATCGTTAACGAATTCTCTTTCTTTGGACTATCTGAGGCCGTATGGACAGTTACATTAATTGCGATCGGGATTTGTGGGACAATATTGGTGTTACTCCTCAATGGTGACATCTGGTTTACTTTAGTCCTAAACTGGGCATTTTTCGGTATCTACATCAAGAATAATGATGTTTCGGCATCGCCAAACATCGTAGCTAACATGAGCCTTTTTGCCATGATATTCCTAACAGCATTTGGTTTCTATTCATATTATAGAAGAAAGCAAAGAATAGTATAAAGTACACCTATCCAGAATAACCATTACTACCTGATGATGGAGTGAATGTTCCTGACCATAACTCAAACAGGTGAGTTACGTTAGATTAAGACCTTTATATTATTGTTATGTCCAAACCAACTTTAGAAAAGTCAAATATTCCGATATTAGGTTCAAACTTCGTGAGTTTATGATGAATGCTGTGTCTATTCTGTTTTTGGTACTAGGTATATTAAGCTCTCGGTGTAATCAAAGCATTGCTGTATCGGATTATGAACACTCCGATTTGACTTCGGAAATGAATAATAAACCTCCCAGCAGGTGGCAATTATATAGTGCTTATCGGAACAATGAGGTAGTTGTCCTTTATGGATCGAATGACCAAAGCATAAGGAGCAATTACGTTAAGTTAATTGAGAACTTCAAGCAAAGCCTATTACCAGAGGCGCAGAGAGAAGTAAATATTAGTTTTAGAGAAGCCAGTGAGGTTACAATAGAAGAACTCAAAGATAAAATCGTTTATATAGTTGGAACACTCAATGCAATACCTGTATTGCATGACCTGAAATCCGGTCTGCCAATCACATTAGAATCTGATGGTTTCTCGGTATTAACTGAAAAATATTCGGATCGACAAGAGGTTCTTGCGATGTATAACTACCCTAACCCACAACAGGCCAATTTGCCCCTAACCATAATAACTGGCAATGACGATGATGCTATATACGAGGTATTTAAGCGCTCTTTACAGAGCGGTATGCGCTTTACTTGGGCCAGTTTTGACTTAGTGGTCTATAACAATTCTACCAGATCTACAATTGGGGCATTTGACAATAACTGGCAGATCGATTCCAATCTGATATTTGAGTTTGGTGAGGATGCTGCTGAGACTTTTGAAACTGATCATTATACGATTGTTAATTTCAACTCCGAACTAAGTACTGAACGATTAATCACCATTGGTCAAACTCTTGAAGATAAGTTATCCAAAATCAAAGATTTCATAGGAGTAAATAAGGTTATTCCTCATATGACTTATTACATATATCCCTCGGCCGAAGAAAAAGCCCTTCATCGGTCGAATAGTGCTCAAGCAAGCGTAGATTATACAGAGTATACAACTTACACTGTTATTAATGAGCAGTATGAGGACAACTACATCGAGAAAGAAAATCAACTCTTGCTTCAATCATTATTAGGGGAGGTCAAATCTCCTGTACTCGAAATAGGGTTAGCGATCAGTTTTACAGATAGATGGCAACGAGAAGGGTATCAATATTGGGCAGCTCGATTAATTGAGTCTGGATATAAAGTGCCCTTGGCGGATTTATTCAGTGATAATCAAAATGATCGAAAGTCTACACTGCTAAGAGAATCCATGTCAGGAGCTTTAATTGACTTTCTCTTGACTCAATTTACCAAAGATGATTTCCTCGGGCGTTACAGTTCTTGGTCTCCGGGACAGGATGAATTACAGAAGTATGAGCCTATGTGGCAAGAATTCCTCAAGAAACTTCCAAGTACATATCCTCAGAAGATGCGCAAGCAAGCAGAATTCTCCTACTTGCAAGGCTTCAATTTTGCCCATGAAGGGTACCGAATATTCAATGGTTATCTATCTGATCTTGCAAGTAAGGCGATCTATAAGCAAGCTCAGTTAGGGGCTAATGCAATGGCAATTGTACCCTACTCATATATGACTGTTACTCATAAGCCTAATCCCCTGCCTATACCCAATAGACCTGGTCAAGAAAATGACCAAGGTGTCATCCACTCTGCATATGTTGCTAAACAACAAGGCATGTCGACTATGCTCAAACCACAGATTTGGTTTAGAGGATCGTGGCCAGGAGACGTTAACATGAAAAATAGTGAAGATTGGGACTTGTTCTTCCAATATTATAATGAATGGATCATACACTATGCATTGCTCGCAGAAATCCATCAGATCGATATGTTGTCGGTAGGTGTAGAGTTTGTAAAAGCGACCCTATCTCATGAAGAAGAATGGCGTCAAATTATTAGGAATATCCGTAAGGTGTACCAAGGTAAACTGACCTATTCAGCAAACTGGGGAGATGAGTTTGAGAAAGTAGGATTTTGGGATGAACTTGATTTCATTGGATTGAATTGCTACTACCCCTTGAGCAAACAGCACAATCCAAGTAAGAAAGAACTACGTAAGAACTTCAATAGTGTAAAAAACAAAATAAGATCTGTCTATAATACCTACAAAAAGCCAATTGTATTCACCGAGATAGGCTTCAGAAGTATCGATGCACCTTGGAAAAACCCTCATGCGGAGGGTGATGACACATTTAATGAACAGCATCAGGACCTCTGTTATCAAGTTATCTTTGAAGGGATACAAGATGAAGATTGGTGTGGCGGTATACTATGGTGGAAGTTTCCATCATACTTAGATTATCAAGGTATTGAAAACAACTCCTTCACTCCCAATATGAAACTTGCAGAAGCTACAGTTAAAGATTGGTTCCTCCATAATCAGTAACATAACCCTATGAAAAAAGTACTTCTCTTAGTCATACTCGTGATTGCATTATTAGGTTGGTATGGGACTTGGGGATTAGTACATAATGAATAGGTTAATGGTGATATCTGCCCGAAGTTAATGGGTATGCCAGCCTGTTATATCATACTGGCGTGTTTCACATTAATCATCGTATCAAGTCTCAACATTGTAAAAGATAAAAACATACTATACTGGCTTGGGGCAGTGCCAGCTTTAGCAATTGCCAGCTATGGTAGCTTAGGCGTGTTATTTGGTTTTGCTGCATGTCCAAGAACCTCAAGTGGCATTCCGATGTGCTTTCTATCATTTGGCTTTTTTGGGAGTCTGGCGCTCTTGAAGATTTTCTTAGTTAGACTGAAATAGTCATTAGCCTAATATTTCTCGGGCCATCTTAGCTATTTCTAAAGCAATCGGGTTATCTCCATGGATGCAGATTGACTCCACCTGCAGTGAGTGAGTACTCCCATCGGCCCAAGTAATCATTTGATCCTGAGCCAAGGATCGCACTTGTTCTGTAGCAACTTTAGGGTCATGAAATACGGCACCAGCTATACTGCGTGATTGCAGCTGAGTGTTTTGATCATATCTCCGATCTGCGAAACCCTCTCTTATTATACTGATCCCCAAGCTCTGTGCAACATCTATGATTCGGGCATCTGCAAGTACCATAATCTTAAGTGAGCTATCTATTGCCTGAATGCCTCTGATAACAGCGGCAGCCTCCTCACCATCTTGAGCAATTGAGTTATATAGCGCCCCATGAGGTTTTACATAGCTTAGCTTTCCTCCTTTGGACTCTACGAGACCTTTTAATGCACTAAGCTGATACTTAATTATAGAAGTTAGCTCGATATGGGGAATATTCATTTTGCGTCGACCAAAGCCCTGTAAATCGGGATAAGAAGGATGCGCACCTATGCGTAAACCATGCTCAAGCGCCGCATCTATAGTCTGCTCTATATGATACGGATCCCCTCCGTGAAAGCCACAAGCAATATTACAAGAGTCGATATATGGCATAAGTAATTGATCCTGTCCTACGGTATAGTTGCCGTAGCTCTCTCCCATATCACAATTAAGATCAACCTTCATCTCTTGGTTACTGATGACGTTTTTTGAGCACCTTGATGACATCTGAGAGATTCATATCTCGATCTCTCAGTAATACCAGATAGTGAAACAAGAGATCGGCAGCCTCTCCTAAGAATAAATCATCGTTTGAATCCTTAGATTCTATCACTAACTCTACGGCTTCCTCTCCTACTTTTTGAGCGATCTTGTTAGTGCCTTTATCAAATAGTGATGAGGTATAAGATTTCTCAGACCGCTCATTATAACGACTATTAATGATATCCTCCAGATAATCTATGAAATTAGTATTGCTTGTACAATTAGATTCATTCCAACAGGTATCGCTCCCTGTGTGACAAGTCGGCCCCGAGGGTATTGCTTTGATTAAGAGCGTATCCTCATCACAATCTAATGACCATTTCTTAAGTGTCAAGAAGTTTCCACTAGTCTCTCCTTTCGTCCAGATCTTGTTCTGTGATCGACTCCAGAATGTCACTCTGCCAGTCTTGAGTGTTAGATCAAAGGACTCTTGATTCATATACCCCATCATTAAGACCTTTTGAGTCATCACATCTTGTATAATTGCCGGTATTAATCCTGTTTTTGAATCAAATTTCATAGTATCTATTCATTGTACTTCTATAATCTGACGGGGATTCCTCTTGTTTTCAAGTGTTGCTTGAGATTAGGGATTGGTATTTCGTTGAAGTGAAATATACTTGCAGCTAAACCAGCATCAGCATTCCCTTCAGTAAATGTATCATAAAAGTCATCCATAGATCCGGCACCCCCTGATGCAATTACAGGTATCGCAACTAACTCACTCATCTTAGCTAAAGCTTCATTGGCGAATCCAGATTTAGTCCCATCATGATCCATTGAAGTAAATAGGATCTCTCCAGCACCGAGTTCTTCCATTCGTTGCGCCCAATCGAATAATTCTATATCTGTTGGCTTAGTGCCTCCATGTGTATGGAGCAACCATCGACCAGAAACCTGACGAGCATCTATGGCAACAACCATACATTGACTACCGAATATATCTGATATCTGTTTTACAATCTTAGGGTTATATACTGCGGCACTATTAACACTTACTTTATCCGCGCCATTAGCGAGTATTTTACTCACCTTATCAGCTGATGCGATACCTCCTCCTACGGTGAAGGGAATGTTAATCTGCTGTGCCACTTTTTTCACAAGAGAATAGATTGTCTCTCTTTCCTCTTGAGTAGCAGATATATCCAAGAATACAAGTTCATCTGCACCTTGGTCTGCATACTTACGAGCCAGTTCAATAGGATCTCCAGCATCTCTCAGCTCAAGAAAATTGACTCCCTTTACGGTTCGACCATTCTTGATATCAAGGCATGGTATTATGCGCTTTGTAAGTGGCATAGACTATACGATATCAAATGTTCTAACAACTTCTTCCAAGTCAACTAAGCCTTCATAGAGCGCTTTACCAAGTATGACACCGTCAACACCTATCTCTTTAAGCGTCATCATTTCCTTAATACTTGACACTCCGCCACTGGCTGTAAGTTTTATTTCAGGAAAATTATCTAAGATTTGGTCATAGAGCTCTATGCATGAGCCCTCCATCATACCGTCTTTACTGATATCTGTACAGACGAAGTTTACGGCACCGTCATCAGAAAAATCATTGATGAAGTCGAAAAGCTTCATTTCTGTTTTCTCTTGCCATCCATCCACGGCGATGTATCCTTCTCTGACATCAGCGCTAAGGATGATTTTATCAGCACCATACTTCATAATCCAAAATTTCACGAGTAATGGATTCCTGATGGCGAGGCTCCCGATGTTAATTTTATCAGCACCAGATCTAAAAGCCTGAATTAACGAATCCTCGCTCTTAATACCACCGCCGAAATCGATTTTGAGATCAGTTTCCAATGCGACTTGATTCAAAGTGTACAGATTCTTAGGTGAGCTGGACTTCGCTCCATCTAAGTCAACCATATGCAGGTGCTTTATACCTTTGGCTGCTAAATCAGTCGCGACCTCAAGAGGGCTCTGATCGTAGATTTTCTTTTGGTTGTAATCACCTTGGGTAAGTCTGACACATTTGCCATCTATGATATCTATAGCTGGTATGATTTTCATATGTTCTTAATGAAGTTTGATAAAATCTGTTCACCTACTGCGCTGCTTTTCTCAGCATGAAATTGAATACCATAGAAGTTTTCTTTTTGAATTGCAGCACATATATCTAAACCATAATGAGCCGATGCAATGCTATAAGGATTGTCCTCTACATAATAACTGTGTACGAAATAGACAAAGTCGTTATCGCTTACATTCTCTAAAAGTACGTGGTTTGTCTGAGTCGCTTGGATTTCGTTCCATCCCATGTGAGGAACCTTGAGCTTAAGGTCTGGACTAAAACGCTTGACCTTAGCTGGCACGATATTAAGACAAGGAGTATCCCCCTCTTCAGAATGCGAACATAACAGTTGCATACCCACACAGATGCCTAATACAGGTTGCTTAAGATGCTTTATCACTTGATCTAAGCCCTTGTCAACTAGGTTAGCCATGGCAGCACCAGCATGACCTACGCCAGGGAATATGACCTTTTCAGCAGACATAATCTTACGACTATCATCGGTCAGAACATAGTTCACATCCAATCTGTCAAGCGCATTCATCACGCTGCAGATATTGCCAGCGTCATAATCAATCAGTGCTATCATATTACTCCTTTAGTTGATGGCATCTCGTCACTTGACTGGTCAATACTTTTACCCATGCGTATGGCTCTTGCGAATGCTTTAAATATGGATTCTATCTTATGATGCTCGTTTTCTCCTTCTACTTTGATGTTCAGATTACAATCCGCATTATCAGAAAATGACTTGAAGAAATGATAGACCATCTCCGTCGGCATATCCCCTACATGCTCCCTATTGAATTGGACATCCCACTCAATCCAAGGTCTACCACCAAAGTCTAACGCCACTTGTGCTAAACAGTCATCCATAGGTAATGAGAAGCCATATCGCTGTATGCCTACCTTTTTACCAAGTGCCTGCTTAAATGCTTGACCCAAGGCAATGGCGGTATCCTCTATTGTATGGTGCTCATCAATCTCGAGGTCACCTGCAGCCTTTACGATAAGATCCATCTGACCATGCTTGGCAATCTGATCTAACATATGATCAAAGAAATTCAAGCCAGTTTCAATCATAGATTGACCAGTACCATCCAAGTTGAGGTGGACTTCGATGTTTGTCTCTTTGGTAGCACGAGTCAGATGGCTTATCCGATCTTGTTTTTTTAAGAAGCTATAGATAGCGCTCCAACTATCTGTGATCAGTGCGGTACTATCAGTGAGTGACTCAGTTGACTTCGCAGTTTTGCCTTCATATTCATTGATAAATATGCCTTGAGCTCCGAGATTCTTAGCCAATTGTATATCGCTCCAACGATCTCCCAAGACAAATGACTGTGATAAATCATAAGACCCGTCAATATACTTGGTGAGCATGGCAGTACCCGGCTTGCGGTATGGAGAATTATCTTTCTCGAAGCTACGATCTATGTAAATATCCTCAAACTGGATTCCTTGACCACTGAGCGTCTGCACAGTTAATTCCTGATAAGGCCAGAAGGACGTTTCTGGATAGGACTCCGTACCTAATCCATCCTGATTCGTCACCATTACAAGTACGTAGTCCAACTCCTGGACGATCTTAATCAATGACCTTATAACACCTGGGTAAAAAGAAAACTTCTCCAGTGAATCTACTTGATAGTCAGTCTGAGGCTCTCGGATCAATGTGCCATCTCGATCAATGAATAGTACCTTTTTCATGAATCGTAGTTTTTGAGTGATTCAATAAGTCTTTGATTTTCTTCTGCCGTACCAACAGTTATTCTTAAGCATCCCTCACAGTGCGGAAGCTTAGATCGATCACGGACGATGATCTTGTGTTCTCTAAGGTAAATCATAACCTCCTTAGGATTGTCAAACTTGACTAATAAGAAGTTAGCGTCAGAAGGATGCACCATTTCTACACAGGATATGTCGGATAGTTCTTTGTTTAGTTTGATCCGCCCAGCTATGATCGTCTGATTCTCCTGCTTGATTTTTTCCAGACTTTCTAATACTTCTAATGCCCGCTCTTGAGTCTGTGTCCCTATGTTGTACGGTGCCTTTACTTTGGTCATATAACTTAGGATTTCCGTATTAGCAAATGCCATGCCTATTCGTAATCCGGCAGCTCCTAAGGCCTTGGAGAATGTCTGGAGAACTATCAGGTTGTCATACTTCTGAACCAGGGATACATAAGACTCTTTAGTGCTAAAGTCTATATAGGCCTCATCAATCACTACAAGACCGTTGAAGTCTTCTATGCATGATATTAGCTGGGATCGATCATAGCTATTACCCGTAGGATTATTGGGACTACATAGGAATAGAACCTTGTCATTTTCTGTTTGATTTGCAAGAGCCTCGTTAGTATCAAACTCAAAGTTTGCGTTCAACTGGACTTGTACACTTTTGACATCATTGATGTCTGCCATAACCTTGTACATGCCAAAGCTCGGATAGATATATCGTATGCGATCAATCTTAGGTCTACAAAAAGTCCTGATAATATAATCGATGATCTCATCACTACCATTGCCGAGGAAGATATGGTCAGCAGCAATCCCCTTCCATTGACTAATTTTTGTTTTCAGCTTACGCTGATATGGATCTGGATAACGATTGATACCATTGTCATTGGGGTTCTCGTTGGCATCCAGGAGTACATCTGCTACACCATCAAATTCTGCTCGAGCTGAACTGAAAGGAACGAGTGATACAATATTTGGTCTGACAAGGTTTTTGATCTCTATCATGACTTTTCGATATCGTTCATTCTTACTGTCACGGCATTAGCGTGACCTTTTAATTGTTCCGCATTGGCCATAGTCACTATATGAGGGCCTAAATTAAGGAGTCCCTCTTTAGTGATGTGCTGGAAGGTCACCTTCTTAACGAATGAATCTAAGGACACCCCACTGTATGACTTAGCATATCCCGCAGTAGGCAATGTGTGATTTGTCCCGGAAGCATAATCTCCTGCGCTCTCCGGAGTATAATGTCCTAAGAAGACCGATCCTGCATTTTTAATCATCGGGATATAGGAGTCATAGTTATCACTAAGGATGATAAAATGCTCTGGGGCATAATCATTGATGAACTCAAAAGCCTCAGTGATCTCATCGTAATAAACAAATCGACTATTCGCTATTGCTTGAGTGGCAATCTCTCTTCTTGGAAGCTTTGACAATTGCTTTTCTAAACACCTTTGAACACCATCAAATATCTCTTGTGAAGTCGATACTAAGACCACCTGACTATCTACTCCGTGTTCTGCTTGTGACAATAGATCTGCGGCGATATATTCAGGATCAGCGTTAGCATCAGCATAAACCAAAACTTCAGATGGTCCTGCTGGTAGATCAATGGCTACTTGGTAATCTTGAGCCATAATCTTTGCCGCAGTGACATATTGATTACCTGGGCCAAATATCTTATTTACACGTGGTATGGTATCCGTCCCGATAGTCATCGCTGCAATCGCTTGAGATCCTCCGACCGTATAGATTTGATCAATGCCGCAAAGTGATGCAGCATATGCGATTGCAGGAAGGAGATTACCCGATTTATCAGGAGGGCTACATAGGATGATCTTTTCACAGCCAGCGATCTGTGCTGGTACACCTAACATTAGGGCCGTACTAAACAACGGTGCAGTTCCTCCTGGTATGTAGAGCCCTACGGCTTCTATAGGTCTATACTCTCGCCAACAACTTACGCCGGTGCTGGTTTCTATCTTTTGTGCCTCTAAACGTTGTGACTCATGGAAGACCTTAATGTTCTGATACGCTTGATCAATGGATTGCTTCAATCCACTATCTAATTGATCACCTATGGACGTTATGATAGATGTGTCAAGTTTAAGTGAGGAGAGCTCTACCCCATCATATCGTTGAGTAAGATCAATTAAAGCTTGATCACCTTGTTGGATTACTGCCTCATATACAGCGCTGACAACGTGCTTTAGGTCGCTCGCGGACTTAACCGGTCGTTGTAAAGCATCATTACGGATATCTCCTGCCGGGTTGTTTAGTATGGGAATCATTAGTGACATCACACGACCATTTTTTCTATGGGTACTACGAGGATACCCTCAGCACCTAAAGATTTTAATTCTTGAATTACTGACCAGAAATCATCTTCGCTAATTACAGAGTGCAAAGAACTCCACCCCTCGTCAACTAATGGCAATACTGTTGGACTCTTCAATACAGGCAGTACCTTACTGACCGCTTCAATGCTTTCGTTCGGTACATTCATGAGGATATACCGATTGTTTCGCCCTTTGAGGACGGATTGTATCCTGAACAATAACTCGTCGATCTGAGCAAGTTTAACCGCGTTAAGTTCTTGATTAATCGCAATACAAGCTTCAGACTTGGATATAATTTCTTGCTCTTCAAGACCATTCTTAAAGAGTGTGCTTCCCGAACTTACTAAATCACAGATCGCTTCCGCAAGGCCTATATTAGGAGCAATCTCAACCGAGCCACTGATTAAGTGAATCTCAGCTTCAACCTGATTCTCTTTTAGATATGCTTTTAATGTGTTTGGATAAGACGTAGCTATTTTCTTTCCATTAAGAGATGCCAATCCATTATAGGCAGCTCCTTTGGGCGTCGCTATAGATAGACGACATTTACTAAAACCAAGATGTTGGATGACTTTGACAGAAGCTTCTTTTTCTACGATGGTGTTTTCCCCAATGATGGCGATATCAACTACACCGTCTTCCAAGTATTTAGGAATGTCAGAATTGCGAAGGAACATCACTTCTGCATCAAACCCTCTTACTTTGGCCTTCAGCTGATCCTTAGAGTTATCGACTTTTAGCCCAGCCTCTTTGAGTAGTTTGATAGACTCTTCGTACAGTCTCCCTTTTTTCTGAATCGCGATATTTAATGGCATATCCTGTTTATAAAATCTTATAAATAAAAAACCCGCTAACAATTAAGCAAGCGGGTGATATATGGTAAAAACACAAATATCATCTCACTTACCAAAGTAAAAAGTCATGATGATGTCTGTGTGTTCTACTAGTCATACCTCAAAACTATGGTTAATTGTTCTAAGAAAATAATATATATCCAAGGTTATTGTTCTGCCTCATGTATGAATCAATAAGTTTTCATGTCACAACTTCGATTGATACAATTGTTCAGCCTTACAGACTGAGATGTTCTTTACTCCGATAAGCTAAGTCATTACTACTTGAAACACCATACTTCATCCGCTAAATCCATGCATTCGTCAGATATCATTTATGGATTGTGGGAATACTTCTATTTTGTAGCAAAACTTATCTATGCCAGTACTCTCTATTAATAATCTCACTAAGAGTTATGGAAGTCTCACCGCCGTGGATGGCTTAAACCTCGAAATAGAAAAAGGACATGTATATGGACTACTGGGGCCTAATGGTAGTGGTAAGACAACTACGCTGGGTATCATCTTAGATATCCTCAGACAAGATGAAGGCACGTATGAATGGTTCGACGGTGCATATGGCGAGGACGCTCGTATCAAGATCGGTGCGATACTGGAGACCCCTAATTTTTATCCTTATCTCAATGCTGCAGAAAACTTGGACATCGTAAGGAGAATCAAAGGTGTAGACAAAGTTAAGTTTGATGAACTGTTGGAGATTGTTAATCTCGCACATCGTAAGAAATCAGCCTTTAGGACCTACTCTCTGGGCATGAAACAAAGATTGGCGATAGCTGCAACGATGATAGGTGATCCAGAAGTCTTGATATTCGATGAGCCGACTAATGGTCTCGATCCTCAAGGCATAGCTGAAGTGCGTAAAATACTTAGCGAGATCGCCTCTAAGGGTAACACTGTTATCATGGCTTCACATATCCTCGATGAAGTTGAAAAGATATGTGACCATGTAGCCATCATCAAGAATGGTAGAATGCTCGCATCCGGGCCAATTGGCGCTATTATGAGTAAGGACACAATCATTGAGATCAATGCACAGAATAATGAGGCCCTGCATGATCTATTAAAGAATCACCCTGCTGTTAAGACCGTGCATAGAAAACTTGAATGGATAGAATGCACTGTGGACGAGTCCGAGTCAATTGAATCTTTTAGTAGATCTATTTATGACCAAGGAATCGTGCCGACCAGGATCGTAGCGAGAAAGACCAGACTGGAGGAAGAGTTTTTACAAATCACGTCAAGCTAAGAAATAATGAACAACGTCTTTTCTTTACTCTCATTAGAGTTCGCCAAGTTCAGAAAGAGTGCCGTGATTGGGCTACTGTCAATTCTTTTTGCCATTATGTTACCTACGGTAATATTTGTTGGCAAGGAGTTCAAAGATGTACCGCCACCATTGCCGAGCAATGAGATCTTTTTCAACTTTCCTACGGTATGGGATTACTTAGGATATGCAGGTAATTGGTTAGTATTCTTTTTTCTTGGATTGATCTCCGTATTCATTGTAGTCAATGAGGTAAGTTTTAAGACTTTCAGACAGAATATCATCACGGGTCTCACTCGGCGGACATACTTCTTGTCTAAGGTCTACAGTATCATTGCGATTAGCTTACTGGCTACATTGTATTTTATGATCATTGGGTTTATAATCGGTGTTACTCATGCAGAAGAATTCAGTTTCGCTGAGGCATTTAACGATACGAGCTGGGCTATCCCGAGATTCTTTCTGATGACTTTAGGGTATACTTCATTTGGATTGTTCTGCGGGTTTATCTTACGGCGATCTGGTATTGCGGTATTGTTCTATCTATGTTATATCCTGATGCTCGAGCCTATACTTAAGTGGGGCGTGCATTATAGATATATCAAGAATGAATCGGTCAACTTTTACCCCATGAATAGTATCGAGGATCTGATGCCTAATCCACTGTTTAGGTTTGCCGATCTTATACCAAGGAAGGATATTGACTTTAGCTTCCTGCTCAACTATCAACAAGCGACTATTTCATCTATTATTTGGATTGTGATATTTCTTGCCGTAGCCTATTATACTTTTATTAAAAGAGACATTTAATAGTAACACTATCGAGGATTACGACGTTAGTATCGCACAATCGTAGTTATGAAGTATATAATCGTTTCAACCATAATGCTCTTTTGTGCATTGTCGTATGCGCAAGATTCTGTTGAAGGAGTTTGGCAAGCTATCGATGATCGTGATAATGAGCCCTCTTCACATATCCGTATCGAAGTCAAAAATGGTGAGCTCACGGGTACCGTCGTAAAACTCTTCGATGTTGAACCAGACATCTTATGTACTAATTGTAAAGGTGCTAAGAAAGATCAGCCTGTTATAGGCATGGAGATCATCTACGACATGTCCGAAGATGATGGCACTTGGGAAGGCGGTCGAGTTATGGACCCTGAAGATGGCAAGGTATATAAGTGCAAGTTATACCTTGAGGATAATGACACCATGAAGCTCAGAGGGTATATCGGTATCCCAGCATTAGGAAGAACACAGACTTGGTATCGGGTTCAGTAGGTTTTAAGTCAATATGAATTTGATATAATCATACGTATTGAATGTATGGCATAGAATACTAAGAAAAGCAGTATTACTATCGCCAAGAATCTAACCAAAGATTTTAGGTTTTCGAACGCTTTGGTGAGCTCACTCGAACTTGCGGACACTACTGAGTTCTTAGCATGTTTACCGTATTTATAAAGTTTGATTGTTGGATAAATAAAAAATCCCAAGACCAACAAAGGGCCTATTAAAACTCCTATCTCATTTATGGAAAGGCCTCTTATTAGTCCACCACTTCCTGCGAACGCCGTAGATAAAATTACTATAGCAAATAGTGCAATAAGAACGAATCCAACGATTGATAAGACATTAGCCCACTTAGCCGATTCGGATAGTGAAGTTTTCGCTTCCGCATCGATGATTAGTGCGTTAGAGTTCAAATCATTCATAGTTCAGATTTATGGTCAAAGCGATCAAATTATCAAGGAGGTGTCGACAAAAATTTTAGGATAGTCGGTGTCCCCTCATTGCTTTAAATATATTTCATAAATCTCATTAACTACCTTTTTCCAATTATATAATTGTATAACCTCGATCCGACCAGATTTGATACCTGCCGAATCATACTCGTCAATCATAGTCTTGATATTCTTCACAACCACTTCATCTTCCAGCTTATCTATCAACTTGATAGAATCACATGACTCGGCAAGCAAACGATGATATGGATAATCCATCGTTAGAACCATGAGTCCATGATTGATATAGTCATGAATCTTGTTAGCAGAGGAGTAGTAATAACTCTTACTACTCGACTCAAGTAGATTAACGCCGACATGAGCTCGCTCTAATAGCGGCATAAACTCTTCTTTTGTTAGTGAACCATGTAATACGATTCGATCTTTGGCAGGACTATCATCAATTAATCGTTTGACTTGATCAGCGATATCTCCATCACCAATTATGTCTAACACTACCCCATCTAAATGATCCATTGATTTGATCAAACTCTCCAGACCTCGGCCTTCGTTCAGAACTCCGAGATATACTAACCGGACCGGATATAGTGGCTCCTTCAGATCCCAATTAATCGTATTGAGGGTCGGGCTTATATTCTGAACAACCTTAAAGTCACAATCATATGCGGCTGCCATCTGCTCCCCAATCAATGAGTTGACTGTATACCTACTATCAGTAGCGGGGATGCAATGTTTTGCTATGCGCTTCCATATCCATTTCTTAAGGACATTACCTTGTAACTCTGGCACCTCTTCAAACCACTCATGACAATCAAGATAGAAGTGAAATTGTCTAAATCGCTTTAGGGTCTTACCAATAAGTACGGTATCGAGATCATTGCAGGTGATATGCTCTGCGGTACATTCGCGCAAAATCACGAATGTTACCCGCAGATAAAACTCCAAGTAAAACAATGGGCCAGTATTGAAAAAGCACTTAACTCTGTGCTGAGCATAATCTGCATCATTGAGTGGTGCTGAATCGGACAATTCCCTCCCTATCAACAAGACGCTTCGATCTTGACCGACGATTACATCAATGATCCGTTTTACTCGACGCTCATTACTTAGGTCGTTGGTCACTATGAATATGTGATCATAGCCCTTCATCAGCGAGCACACTCTTGATATCTAAGGTAATGATGCCCTCCGTTGACATGGATTGTAATGCATAGAGCAACTCACGATTTTTCTCAGATATTGCTTGAGATAAAGTCTCTCTAAGTTGAGCTTGGGACATGATCTCTATATCCTGTTTGGTGAGTGCTGTTTTCTTATGATTCAAACAATGATTACAGAGCTTGCACGAATCGGAATGTTCTTCATTGAAGTACGCTAACAAGTATTTATTGAGGCAAGTCTTTGTCTCAATATAGCCCAGCATTGCCGTCAATCTATCTTCTTTAATCTTTCTGAGCCTATGGTATCGGTTCGCTTTATAATTGAAGTCCTTTTGATTTAATCGACCCTCATTAAACGTAATGATCAATCCTTCATCTAAGCAATGATAACTTAGGAGCCTCTTTGCTTTTAACTGATTGATGTAACCGATCGCATCAACAGTATCACACTTCAATTTAGTAGCCATACGGTCTACATTGATCTTATTCCATTCATCCGCATGATCTGTATAGTGTCTCATGAGATAGTCTCGTACTTGGCTGAGTGACTCATTTAGATTTACTTCACGCAACACTCGAGGTGAGACGGTATATCTGATGCTATGGATCGCTCTTGGATTATTATCGAGGGATAGACAGCTCAATTTACCTAAGGCTTGTAATAGGTTTAGTGTTGTCTTATTATTCTTGCCTATATGTTTAGCCAGTGGTACGATATCGAGTGCTCTTCTCTTGCCTTCACCTTCGTTAATCAGGTTATTATAAAATCGGTGCACCTTGACATAAGTTGAGTAAAGGTTCTCAAATGAGGGAAACTCAGCTGTAACTCGAGATTGATGGTAAGATAGATCTGCATGATTATATAGAAGGGCAGCACTACTCATAGCACCATTCCGACCTGCCCGCCCGATTTCCTGATAATACTCTTCCAGTGACGGAGGTATGTCATAGTGTATGATCTGTGCAATGTCCGGTATATCAATACCCATACCAAAAGCATTGGTTGACGCTACCACTTGGATCTGTCCATTTAGGAATTGATCTTGAATTTTCTTTTTAGCAAAGAATGATATTCCAGCATGATAGTGCTGTGCACGGATATTATGAGATTGCAAGAAAGCGGCAATCATCTCAACATTACGACGACTTCGAGTATAGATAATTGTCTTGTGTGGGATCTTCTTAACATGACGTAAGATGTCATTCATCTTATCCTTGCTCTTATGTATGCTCAGTCGGATGTTATCACGCAGGAAGCTGTCTCGCACAATAGTTGATTGAGAGATCGTAAGTTGAGTACATATCTCATCAATTGTGTTTTCATTAGCCGTACCTGTTAGGGCAATGATGCGATCAGGCTTCTTGATTGCAATAAATTCCTTGATCAACTGATATGCCGGCCTAAAGTCATGACCCCATTGAGAGATACAGTGTGCTTCATCCACCGCAAGCATAGAGATATGATATTGACTTAGTCTTTTGATAAAAGCTTCTGATCTCAATCGCTCTGGCGAGATGTATAGCAATTTCGTTTTGTCATAATTGATATTGGACAGGAGTCTATCTATTTCTTTATTGTTTAGCCCAGAATGAATGGCTTTCGCTACAATCCCTTTTTTCTTAAGTGCGTTTACTTGGTCTTCCATTAACGCAATAAGGGGTGATATTACAATCGTAATCCCTTCTAATTGAAGAGCGGGTAGTTGGTAACATAAGGACTTTCCTCCCCCTGTAGGCAATAGTGCTAAGACCTTCTTATCTCGAGATAACGCAGTCAAAACTTTTTCTTGCTTGGGGCGCAAAGAATCATAATTCCAATACTGTTTTAAGTCGGATAATGCCTTGTTAATTGATATAGACCCCAAGCTTTATTCTGTTTTAGCTAATTTTGGACGCTTGTAAAATAATGTTAATGTGAGCTAAAGTGCAACATAACTTTATTCTTAGCGATTATATAAGGTAGATTCAAAGATTATCAAAGTGATTAAAGCAGTATTAGTTTTTTCAATTTTAGTTATTTCATCGCTCTTGTTTTCATGTGGCCTCTACGCACAAAGTAGTAATTGGTACCACGGTTCAGTAACCGCAGAGACCCCCTATAACATTGGTACTGATGACCTCTACTCCAATATACTCAAAGACAAGAAAGGGTCTTCTGTAGTTGTAGCTGTCATAGACTCGGGTGTCGACATCGAACACGTAGATCTCGTTAATAAGATCTGGATTAATACAGACGAAATACCTGGTAACGGTATAGATGATGATAACAATGGTTACATCGATGATGTCAATGGGTGGAACTTCATCGGTGGTAAAGACGGCGGACAAGTTGGTGCGGACACCTACGAGATGACTCGTGAATATGCAAAACTTCAAAAGAAATATGGTGATCGTAATCCTCAAGGACTTAGTGGTGAGGAGCTCGAAGAGTACAACCAGTATAATGAGTGGGGTCGCAAAATTGAGCAGGAGATTAGCACGGGCAAATCACGATATGATGAGTATAACAACGCCATCGTATTCTACGAAGACATCCTGGACTACTTACATGAATTTACGGGTGATGGAGATCTATCTCCGGCTCTAATAGACTCGCTAAAAACAGGAACTTCACGGGAAGCTCAAGTTTCTACTAATGTTATTCAGGCTGTAGAAGATCAGATTGGGACGACTCCGACCTTAACCGATGTAGAAAGCCTCTTACTACCCCCAGATATATATGATGCTTTAAATTACTTTGGAAATAAGTTCAAGTACAACTACAATGTTGACTTTGACCCACGTAGTATCGTCGGTGATAATTACTACGATTTTGATGAAAGAAGCTATGGCAATAACCTTGTAGAAGGTCCTGATGCCACTCACGGTACGCATGTATCAGGTATCATAGCAGCAGAGCGTAATAATGGTCTTGGTATCAATGGTGTCTCAGCAGATGCCCGCATTATGGTGATCAGAGCTGTACCTGATGGAGATGAACGCGATAAAGATGTTGCGAACGCCATACGCTATGCAGTAGATAATGGAGCGCAGATTATAAATATGAGCTTTGGCAAAGGACTTTCTCCAGAAAAGAGTTTCGTAGACGATGCCGTGAGATATGCAGAGAAGCATGATGTACTATTAGTACATGCCGCAGGTAACTCATCTGAAAATATTGATGTGGCTGATAACTATCCAAATGATACTTATGAGAAAGCAAAAGGTTTCCTCTTTTGGAAGAAGAAAAAGCCTAAAGCTTGGATTTCTGTAGGAGCAATTACTAATTCTAATGATGAAAATATCGTAGCGACGTTTTCTAATTATGGTGATGCGGACGTAGATCTGTTCGCTCCTGGACAGAATATAAACTCTACAACCCCAGACGATACCTATCAGATACAACAAGGCACAAGTATGGCTGCTCCTGTGGTGGCGGGTGTTGCTGCATTGTTACGATCTTATTATCCTCAGCTCACGGCGGTTCAGGTAAAAGAGATTTTACTCTCAACTACAACTCCAGTGAATGCGATGGTTAAACAACCTGGAAGTGATGATATGGTACAGTTCAGTGAGCTATCGGTATCGGATGGAATCGTCAATGCAAAAGCAGCATTCATTAAGGCTTCGCAAACGAAGGGGAAAAAGAAAATAAAAGGAACTAAGCCAAGTGCTTAGTGAAAAGTTACTTCTTTGATCAATTGTGAGCCTAAGTGATCATTAATCATATTGATGATCTTAACTTTACTATTGAACAGCTCGTTTCTAAGCGCTGCTGAGTCAATGGTGAGATGGAGTGTACTTCCTCTGACCTGAGTTTTGGTAGTTCTACTTACGATGCTCTTAGGCATACGCTCGTTCCAGAATTGCTCTACTCTGTTGCTTTGATACCCTTGGCTTATCGACGAATCATTGACTAAGTTCTTTAAGACATCTTTGATATGTAAGTCCATGATTTACTGTTTTAGGATTTGTCCATTCTGAATATGATACGCACTAAATGGGATCTCAAATTTAGTCAACAATGATGAAGTGCGGTCAAGTTCCGTATCAGAAAGGAATACTTGATCAAAAGTATCATCTTTTAGAAATCGTGTTAAGAGCTCAAGTCTCTTGGTGTCCAATTTTTCAAAGTAGTCATCCAGTATCAGTATAGGCTTCTCTGCTAAGTGGTCTTTGAGATACATATACTCCCCTATCCGTAGAGCATAAACGAACGATTTGATCTGTCCTTGTGAGCCTATTTTCTTGAGTGGTTTCTCGTTAATTGTGAACTCAAAGTCATCTTTGTGGATTCCTATTAGGATCCGTTTACTTCTAATCTCATCAGATTGTAAGGCTTTATATTGATCGGCGATACCGTCGGATAGGAACTGACTTTGGTATATGATATTTACTTCTTCAGCGCTATCTGATATCTGACGATAGGTGTCACTCACGTAATCTTTAAACTGATCAGTTAATGTCGCTCGGCTCTTACTAATAGAGCGCCCTAATTTAATAAGTTGCCCATTATACTGATCCAAAAGGTCAAAGTCTATCGACCCTGGTGCCTTGAGCAATGCATTCTTTTGTGCTAAAACTCTGTTATGCGTAATCAACTGAGATAGATAGGGACGGTGCGACATGCAGATCATACGATTGACAAAGTCTCTGCGCTCCTTACTTCCCTGTTTGACAAGCTTAATATCATCTGGTGCGACAAGGACTATCGGTATGATTCCGATGAGTTCGGATGCAGTATTAAGTTTCTTTCCTTGGAGCTCTATTGTCTTCTTATCGTTTTGGGCACGCTTTACACAAACTGTAAAAGCCGACTTGTCATTTTTAAATATCCCATGAGTTCGATAAAAGTCCTGATTATGCCTTGTAATGAACCCGTCTCCACTTGAGAAATAACTCTTGGACACCGACAAGAAATAGATGGCATCCAATAAATTAGTCTTGCCACTCCCATTCAAACCATAAAATAGATTCACCCTATTGTCGAATTCTAAAGAGAGCTCATTATAACTTTTGAAATTATGAAGTGAGAGACGTTCTATTTTCATTTGAGTACATAAGTATGCATTCTAAACTAAAGCAATTCTTTCTTTAATTATAAAATCTACTGGCACTAGAGATATAGCTTAATATAATCCTTATTTTTGTTGCTCAATATGCATTTATGGCAGGAGCAACTAAGACAGCGACAAGAAAGAAAACATCTGCGAAAAAGCCAAAGAATAAATATGGCAAAGAGACATACCTAAAATGGTATAAAGTGATGTTGAGAATAAGAAGATTTGAGGAAAGGGCGTTAATGGCTTACTCTCAGCAAAAGATTAGAGGATTCTGTCATGTCTATATCGGACAGGAGGCTATCACTGCAGGTATGGTATCTGCACTGAGACAAGAAGACAAAGTTGTAACTGCATACAGACAGCATGGTGTTGCTCTATCGAGAGGATTGAGCTCTAAGTCATGTATGGCTGAGCTATATGGTCGTGCCGACGGATGTGTAGGCGGTAAGGGAGGTAGTATGCACTTCTTTTCCAAAGAATTAAACTACTTCGGTGGTAATGGTATCGTAGGGGCTCAGATCCCTATTGGTACCGGTATTGGATTCGCCGAGAAATATAGAGGCACTGATAACATTGCTGTATGTATGTTCGGTGACGGAGCATCACGACAAGGAGCACTGTATGAGTCGTTTAACATGGCGATGAGTTGGGACCTTCCTGTATTATATATCTGTGAAAACAATGGTTATGCCATGGGTACCTCAGTTAAGCGTACAAGTAATGTCACTGAGATTCACCAAGTAGGTGACGCATTTAGTATGCCTAATAAAGCTGTTGACGGTATGTCACCTGAGAGCGTTCATGAGGCTCTTGCGGAAGCAGCCGCTCATATCAGAGCAGGTAAAGGGCCATACTTCTTAGAAATTAAGACGTATCGTTATAGAGGTCATTCTGTGTCTGATCCTGCTAAGTACCGGACAAAAGAGGAATTAGCTCATTACAAAGACTTAGATCCGATTTCTGTAACCGAGAAAACAATTATCAGCAACAAGATTGCGACTCAAAAAGAAATTGATGCTATAAAAGCTAAGATCAAGGAGGAAATAGCAGAAGCTGCAGAATTCGCTGAGAACTCGCCACTACCTGATGCACAGGACTTATACACGGATAATTACGTACAGAAAGATTATCCATACATAAGAGATTAAGATTAATAATAATATATGCTTATCATCTGTAAGCAGAATTGTATATTTTTGCGCAAATTTTTAGATCATGTCACGAAGACGTAACACAGGAGACGGAGGTGGAGAATTCATCGAAGTGGTTTCAAGTGAAGGAGAATTACCATCCAACAATAATGGTGGTGGAAATTTTTTCGAAGACAATCAGATGATGATTATCGGAGCTGCGGGTCTAATCGGATTAATAATCTGTGCTTACTTCGCTTATAAGTTCTTGTACAAAGCTCCTCGTGAGAAGGAAGCAACAGAACAAATCTATAAAGCAGAGCAGCAATTCTTGAAAGATTCTTTCGCTCTTGCTCTCGAAGCTCCAGGTGGAGGATATGATGGATTTCTCGATATCATAGATAATTATGGCGGTACCAAAACAGGTAATATAGCTAAATACTATGCCGGTATTTCTTATTTAAATCTTGGAAGATTTGAGGATGCAATCTCTTATCTAAACTCATATAACGAGTCAGGTAATGTGACATCAATCACTAAATACGGTGCATTAGGTGATGCCTACAGCGAAATGGGTGATTTCGATAAAGCCCTTAGCTCATATAGTAAAGCTACATCAAAAGATGTTGGCGTACTTACTCCATACTATCTCCATAAGTTGGGTATTCTGGCTTACAGAGAAGGTGATACTGCTCAGGCGTCCAAAGCTTTTAATAGATTAAAGGCTGAGTTCCCATCAGCACCAGAGGCAGAGGATGCTTCTAAGTACTTGGGAATGTTGAACTAAGACGAGGATGGCTAATCCTACAGATAATATCTATAGCCTCGACGGCTGCGGCATAGAGGATATAGAAAATCTGAAAGTCACTATCATTAATACAGAGTGGAATCCTGACATTATCTCAGTCTTAACTGAGTCTTGCAAATCTGCGCTCTTATCTCTGGGCGTCAACGAAAAGCATCTTGAGTTCATAACCGTACCAGGATCATTTGAGTTGCCGCTCGGAGCAAAGTTTGTAATAGGTTCTTCAAATCGACCTGATGCTGTAATCTGCTTAGGATGTGTTATCCAAGGCGAGACCAAACATGATGACTACATCAACAACAGCATAGCCAAGTCTATTTCTCAATTAAGTCTGATGTCCAGTACCCCTGTTATATTTGGAGTATTGACGACTAATGACAAATCCCAGGCGGTCGCACGGGCTGACGGTAGCAAGGGCGATAAAGGCAAAGAGGCTGCTTATGCTGCCCTCAAAATGATCAGTCTCAAGCAGAAATGCCAAAACACGAAGTCCAAGATTAGTTTTTAAGAGACCCTTTACTCCTACACTTGGATTAAACCTTAAAGGTTAATCGCTCACCAGATGATTGATTGATGATCTTACCAGAGCGATATTTCTGGATGCCATTCACATATACTCTCTGTACAGCTCCTTTGAAGCTATACCCTTCGAGAGGCGACCATTGACATTTATAAAACAAGTCTTCTTTCTTAATGATATGCTCTTTATTAGGGTCAACGATGACAATGTCTGCTTTAGCTCCCTCATCCAAATAACCTCTGTCTTGCACTCTAAACAGTATAGCGGGGTTGTGACACATCTTCTCGACGATACGTTCCTTAGAGATCATCCCTCGATGATAGAAGTCCATCATGATTAATAGTGTATGCTGAATTAATGGCAGACCGCTTGGAGCTTCGAGGTACGGCTTGTTTTTTTCTATCGGTAGATGTGGTGCGTGATCAGTAGCAATGACATCTATGCGATCATCAAGCATGGCCTGAAATATTGCATCTTGATCACTCTTGTCTTTAATAGCTGGATTACACTTGATTTGATTTCCCAGCTTCTTATAGTCTTCAGTATTAAAGAACATATGGTGTACACAGGCCTCTGAGGTGATCTTCTTATCAATTAGAGGTATGCTATTGTCAAATAGATCCAACTCATCTTTAGTACTGATATGTAAGACGTGTAATCTTGTACTGTGCTTCTTAGCAAGAGCAGTAGCCTTAGAAGAAGATATATAACATCCCTCTCTCGAACGGATTATAGGATGATCCAGGGCAGTTAACTCACGACCTAAAGCCTTATACTCTTCAAGATTTCGTCTAATGGTCTCTTCATCTTCACAATGAGTGGCGATAAGCATCTTGCATTGGGCGAATACATCATCAAGTGCTTTCTCATTATCAACGAGCATATTACCCGTACTACTGCCCATAAATATTTTCACTCCACAGACTTGAGACGGGTCAGTCTTAAGTACTTCAGTAAGATTATCGTTGGTCACGCCCATATAAAATGAGTAGTTCGTAATGGACGATCCTGCAGCTGCCACATACTTTTTGGCGAGCTCAGTCTGAGTCACAGCTGGCGGTTTAGTATTGGGCATCTCCATATAAGAGGTGACACCACCCGCTAAAGCAGCCCGTGATTCTGTATATAAGTTGGCTTTATGTGTTAATCCCGGTTGTCTGAAGTGTACCTGATCATCTATGATTCCTGGCATCACCCACTTATCACTGGCATCTACAACTTTGGCTGTATCATCAGATATGTTATTATCAACTTTTGTTATACGATCATTCTCTATCAGCAGATCTTTTACGGCTGACTTGCCACGATTTATCACCAATCCATTCTTAATTAATACTTTCGCCATTGACTATTTTTATATGGCGCCAAGATAAGCTTATGGATACTAAAATTGGAATATTAGGAGGGGGGCAATTGGGTAAGATGCTTATCCAAGCAGGAAGTAGATTAGGCTTAGACATCACCTTGATGGATAAAAGCAAAGCAAGTCCTGGAGGATTAGTCTGTCCATCATTCGTCATAGGCGATATAACAGATCATGATGACGTAATGAGATTTGGTAGTACTTATGATGTGGTGAGCATAGAAATCGAAAGAGTAAATACAGAGGCTCTCGCTAAACTTGAGCAATCATCGGTCCATGTCTATCCTCAACCTCATTTGATCTCTCTCATCCAAGATAAAGGTCTCCAGAAGCAATTCTATGAAGACCATGGATTTGAATCCAGTAAATTCAAGAATTATGAGAACATTCAGGAGCTTCTAACTGATATTGATAGTGGTATTTGGTCGTATCCATTTATACAAAAAGCCCGTACAGGTGGGTATGATGGTCGTGGAGTACAGTCGATATCGTCAAAAGATAAATTAACTCAAGAAGGCTTTAAAACAAACTTCCTGATAGAAGACAAAGTTGATATCGACAAGGAGATAGCGATTATAAGCTGCCGCAGTAGTATTGGCGAAATCGTCACCTATGATCCTGTCGAAATGGTATTTGACAAAGAGCAAAACATCTTGAGTTATCAGCAATGTCCAGCAAATATCACAGCGAAGCAACTCCAGCAAGTAAAAGCGTTAGCACACAGATTAACAGAAAAGTTGCAGATTGTAGGGCTCCTTGCCATTGAGTTATTTCTCACCAAGAGTGGAGCTATCCTAATAAATGAAGTAGCACCCAGACCTCATAACAGTGGTCATCATACGATTGAGTCTACGATCTGCTCTCAATACGAAAATCATCTTAGGGCTATACTTGGATTACCTCTTGGCAGCACTGAGTTAACTCACCAGTCAGTATTAATGAATCTGCTGGGAGAACCCGAATCAAACGGACCTGTAGTTTATGAAGGATTACAAGAAACGTTATCAATCTCAGGAGTTTATCCTCACATATATGGTAAGACTGACACAAAGCCTTTTCGAAAAATGGGACATGTGACTATCGTTGGCGATAATATGCGAGACATAATTGCTAAATATGAACATGTCAAAAGTATCTTGCGTGCTCAATCTAAGTAATAGCTATTTATGGTAAGTATAATAATGGGGTCGACATCAGATATGCCAATAATGTCTAAGGCTACCGAGGTCCTCGATCAACTCAATATCACATATGAAATCACTGTAGTCTCAGCACATCGTACTCCTAAGCGGATGTTTGATTTTGCATCTAAAGCAGAAAGTCGAGGAATCAAAGTTATTGTTGCCGGCGCCGGAGGCGCAGCCCATCTGCCAGGGATGGTAAGCTCATTAACTCACCTCCCGGTGATAGGCGTTCCGATCAAATCTCGCAACTCTATAGATGGTTGGGATAGCGTACTGAGCATCCTGCAGATGCCTGGAGGCATACCAGTAGCTACAGTAGCTCTCGATGGTGCTAAGAATGCCGGAATACTCGCTGCAGAGATCTTAGCTCTTAATGATACTCAGATTAGAAAAAAATTAATCTCTATGCGTCAGAAGCAAACCGAAAAAGTGCTGAATGATGTGAGCCAGTTAGAGCAACAACAGAAAGAGGTTTAATCTTATAACCATACTTTAAACTCCTAATTCCCTTACATAAAAACAGGCAGATCGAATGACCTGCCTGACACACAATACTAAACTTGATTCTTTCCGCTTAAGTTATCTTGGGACTAAGGCAAACTCTACCCTTCTATTTAATGTACGTCCTGATACTGTTTGGTTCGTAGCTATTGGTCTGGACTCTCCATAGCCCGTATATGTCATACGACTTGCTTCAACTCCTGAACTTATCAAGAAGTTATAACAAGCTCGAGCCCTTGTCTCAGATAATCTCTGATTAGTAGCTGCATCACCTTGTCCATCCGTATGACCCTCTATCGAAAGATTGAAGTCTGGATATCTATTCATGATCTCTGCTATCTGTGTCAAGTAAACGAAAGACTCAGACTTAATCTCAGCTCTTGCTGATTGGAACTGTACTGAGCGCATCGCTATATCAAGTATCCGTCTATCACTCGCTGCGACATTAGGACATCCACCCGTATCAACAGGCCCTGCAGCCGTAGGACATTGATCACGACTATCATCTATGCCATCACCATCTGTATCTGGGCATCCGCCATAAATTTCTAATCCTGGACGACTTGGACAGTTATCATTACGATCTAAGACGCCATCCCCATCTGTATCGACATCCACTGGTCGTGTTACCGGTGTCGGCGTGATAGTAGTCGGTTGAGTTGAGGTTCCTGGACATCCATTATTACTGGCAGGACCTGGAACATTAGGGCATTGATCTATATTATCAGGGATACCGTCATTATCACTATCAGCATTATCATTAGGACAACCATTATTTAGTGCAGACCCCTTAATCTTAGGGCATTGATCTGTATTGTCTGGCACGCCATCTTCATCTGAGTCAGGACATCCGAGTGTATTCTTAGATCCGTATACATTGGGACATTTGTCAAGATTATCAGGCACACCATCTCCGTCGGCATCTAACTCTGGACAACCTCCATTTGTAGCTGGACCGGCTACAGTAGGACATCGATCGAGATCATTTGGTATACCATCGTCATCAGTATCATCATTAGGACATCCTTTATTAGCCACATTACCGGCTAAATTGGGACACTCATCATCATTGTCACTCACGCCATCTCCGTCAGAATCAGGGCATCCTTTCATCTCAGCTGTACCTGGCTGACTTGGACATAAATCTTTATAGTTGGCTATGCCGTCTTCATCATCATCAGGACATCCATCTAATTCTTCTAATCCTGGTTCCTGTGGACATAAGTCTAACTCATCTATGATGCCGTCCATATCACTATCAAAAGCGTCTTTTTCTTCAGTTGTTTCTTCTTCAGGCTCTTCTTGAGTCGTATCTCTTGGTCCGAGGAAAACCGTAAATCCAAGTCCATGATGGAGATTGTTTCTGTTGTCACCTAAAGAATAACGATACTCACTTTGCCAAGTCACATATGCTCTCTCGTGAAACTTAAAGTTAAACCCTAACCCAACCGGTAATTGTGCATTGCTCGATCCGAGGGGATTACTCTCGTATACATATCCTACCCCACCGAGTACATATGGTTCTACCTTAGCACCAGGTCTAATGAAATTATATCTCAGTGTACCATCAACTGACAGTAGAGCATTGTGAAGATTCTCAAGATCATCGGTGCTTTGAGCGACTGCTATTTTCAGTGGAACAGCCAAGGTTACCTTATCCGTAAGACCTTTTAAAAAACCAATCTCCATACCTGTATGGTAATCATTGAAGGCCGAAAATTCACCACCATTCTGTGAGACATAATCAAGGGCAAGCGCCTTTACCGTAATGCCTATATCTCTATTAGTTGTCTGTGCGAACGCATACTGTAAGGTCACCAGACAAAAAAGAGCAGCAAGTAGGATATTTTTCTTCATTGTTAGAAGCATCATTGATTCTCAAATGTACGTAATCCTTGCCATATTAAAAATTATTATATATATCCAGCAAAAAGATAGCGGGCATACCCTTAGTTCTTCTCAAAGTAGCCCGTGGACTTATTCTTTTTGACTGCTCCTGAATCGAAAAAACGCCCATTCATGGCTATATACACACCAGGATCTAAGGCTTGAGCAAAAGCTAAAGCGCTACCCATATTAAAAAAACCATCCGAAGATGTACCAAAGGCATAGGGAATCATCGCTCCCGTAAGCACTATGGTCTTAGGTTCTGTGACATGTTCCGATAGATATAGTGCCGTTTCTGCCATAGTATCGGTACCATGGGTGATCACAATGTTGTTGTAATCACATCGATTGCATTGGTAGGCTATGATTTTGCGCTCCTCAGGCCCCATCTCCAGGCTATCTATCATCATCAAGGTTTTGACGTCGAGAGGGATGGTACATCTACCCCGCTCCATCATATCCATGAGATGGGTATCCTTGAAATATAACTCACCAGTGATAAAATCATAATCCTTGTCAAAGGTGCCACCGGTAACATATATCTGGACTTTGTCTTCTGATCGCATTGCTGAATAATTATATGGCTCAAAACTATCATAATAATTATGTCCTGATACCAAATAAATGTCTTTAGTATATCTACTTTTGGTGCATTAAACTATAACACCATATGTCTACTTCTTCTGTACTCTCAGACTACGTACTAAACCTACAAGAATCTGCCACTCTCAAAATGTCTCAGATGGCACGTGATCTAAAGGCTAAGGGAAAAGATGTCATTAGTTTATCGATAGGTGAACCAGACTTTGATACGCCAGCTTTCGTCAATGAAGCGGCAAAACAAGCTCTCGATGACGGATATACTCATTATACTCCTGTACCAGGATTAGTAGAGTATCGACAAGCTATAGTGGAGAAGTTAAAGAGAGATAACGGACTCAACTACAACGTCAGTAATATCGTCGTCAGTAATGGTGCAAAACAGAGCATATCTAATCTATGTCAAGCCCTTATTAATGCAGGAGATGAGGTAATCATCTTCACACCATACTGGGTATCCTATATAGAGATTGTAAAGCTTGCAGGTGGTAATCCAATATGTATAGCGGCTACTGTAGAAAATGACTATAAGGTAACCGCAGACCAGGTCAAAATCGCAATTACGGATAAGACTAAATTCGTTTTATTCTCGTCACCATGTAACCCTACAGGATCCGTATACACTAAGGCAGAACTCAAAGCAATTGCAGATGTAGTAAGTGAGCACAAAGATCTATTGATCGTATCTGACGAAATCTATGAGTACATCGTATTTGATGGTGAGCACAACTCTATAGCACAGAATACCAATGTGTTTGATCAGACAATAGTTGTAAACGGTATGTCTAAAGGATATGCTATGACAGGATGGAGATTAGGGTATATCGCTGCGCCACAATTTGTGGCAAAGGCGTGTGCAAAAATACAAGGTCAGGTAACCTCAGGCGCAACGGCATTCGGTCAGAAGGCGGCTGCTACGGCCCTCCTTAGTGAGCCAATAGCACCACATGCCATGAGAGACACCTTCTTAAAAAGAAGAGATATGATGCTCGCTGAACTACGTAAAATCAAAGATCTAAAAGTCAATACTCCACAGGGTGCATTTTATATCTTCCCTGATTGTAGTGCTTACTATGGTAAGAGCTACAACGGTGTTAAAATTCATAACTCCACGTATTTAGCTACTGCGATTCTACAAGAAGTTCATGTAGCATTAGTTGCGGGTTCAGCTTTTGGTGCTCCTAACTGTTTAAGGATTTCTTACGCTGCCAGCGATGATACCTTACTTGAGGCGTGCCGTAGACTCCAAAAGTTCTTTGGGGGGATGAGCTAAGCTTTATTTAGAAAATCTTCTTGTTATTGATTTTGTTGAGCTTCTTTTGCTCGTGAGTTTTAATGAACTCCTGCATTAGAGCTTCATCGTTCTCATGATCTCCAAATGATCGATTATATAGATCGCTGTGGTCTCGCTGGCGCAGCACTTCATAGAGGCTGACTGCACAGGCCACAGAAATGTTGAGGCTCTTGACAAAGCCATATTGTGGTATCAAGAAATTCTGATCCACATAACTCATGGCTTCTAGTGTAAGTCCTTGATGCTCATTACCAAACAATAAAGCGCATGACTCAGACAGATTCAGATCATAAAGACTTTTTGATTTCGGGCCAATGGCTGTGCCGTAGATCGTTTTGTACTTCTTCTTGACCTCCGTAAAGCACTCCGCTACATCTTGGTAAAAATGAACTTTAATCCATTGATTAGAGCCAGATGAACTTGTAACCCCTACTTCCAGGCCTTTCTTACTCAGGCGCTTATCTGTATATAATACATATATCTCATCTATGCCTACGGAGTCACATGATCGGAGGACTGCACCTATGTTGTGAGGATCATGAACGTTTTCTAAGATTACAGTGAGGTTATATTGTCGATTACTGATTACCTCACGCATTCGCTCTTTGCGCCGCTCTAATATTGTTATCGCCATCTATTAGTCAACATTTTTGAGTTGATAGTATCCTTCATCAAACTCAAAAATATCTAAGTGATCATTCATTAAATACAGCAGCTCGTCATCAGCGTTATTATAAGGCGTTACTGATATACTCATTTGATCCAGTGACACTTTTTCATCCTTGATATAATAATGGAAGTACTTACCATACTTCTTTAAGCCGTAGGCAACAAAACGAGCTACATCATAGCCATAATAGGCGTCATCGTTAGGCAGCCGTCCATATTGCTCATAATACGCTTTCTTAAACTGATGATACTTGATATCTCGCTTATCATAGAATCTATAGTCACAGATTTTAAGATCTAAGTTATTGAGCACATTGAGGTCTACTCGATCACTATTAACCGCCTGTGGCATCACATACACCAGCGGCTTTCGGTGTTCCTTTTCCGCGTTAATTTTACGCAGAGTCTGATATATAAATTCATCGTGCGTATTCGTGTTATAATGTGGCAAGATGAATGCCTCAACTTCTTCTTCAAATGCTGTTTCGAATACCAAGGAGTCTCCATATAGCAGAGAATCGATGGATACTGGAAACTCTGTAAGAGATTCTGATAGAGGAAGACCACTTTTCTCTTCATTGAGTTTTTGAATAAATCGGATCATGCCACGATCGCTACCATCTTGGTTAGTAATGATGCGAATCTTTGAACGATCATGGTTTTTAGTTGCATCACGCAATATAGTACTCCAATACTCACTCAGATTAGGTGTTAGTTGAAGAAAGAACAGATTGTTTTTTGTGATTCGGGTAGATGCTGTCCAAGGTGATATGATGGGGATTCTATTTTCTCTGCCATACTCAGCCACTATCGGCAATGTGTTATTCTTATCATATGGACCTATGATGATATCAGTCTGTGCATTGAGTTTATTCAACGCATTTCTAACATTGTCTCCATTCCGATTCGTATGAAAAGTGGTAGTCTGAATCCAGTCTTCAGCTTCTAGTGCCATTTGATAACCCGCATAGAAGTGAGCAAATTTTTGATTGTATTCGCTCATGTCATCAAGGGAGCGCCCTGTTAAACGAAATGGCAACATCAGCGCAACCTTATAATCATCTTTATATACCTCCTCGAATGGCAGAACCTCTTCTGTTGCTAAATGTGAGGTGATCGGCGGGACGACCTCTTCATCTGTAATCACCCATTTGACGGTATCGACGACGAGCAAATCGGATGGATTATCCGGTCTATCATCAGAGGGCTTAGTCTCTAACAACACAGGAGATGTTCCTACACTGTCACGAGTTGAAGAACATCCGATAAATAATAACATGACCAAGACAATGGTCAAGATATTATTCCCATTCAATAGTCGCTGGAGGTTTAGAGCTGATATCATATACTACTCGATTTATTCCTTTTACAGAATTTATGATTTCGTTGGATATTAAGGCTAATAACTCATAAGGTATGCGGGTCCAATCAGCAGTCATCCCATCAACAGAATGTACTGCTCTGAGGGCCACAGTGTACTCATAAGTCCGTTCATCTCCCATAACTCCGACGGATTTAACAGGAAGTAGTATTGCTCCAGCTTGCCATATCTTATCATACCAACCGTGCTCCTTGAGTAGGTTAATATAGATATAATCAGCTTCTTGGCAGAGTCTGATACGCTCAGACGACAGCTCCCCTAAAACACGAATCGCTAAACCTGGGCCAGGAAAAGGATGACGTTGTACAAACTCATCTGGTAACCCAAGGGTACGTCCTACCCTGCGCACTTCATCTTTGAAGAGCATCCTCAACGGCTCTAATAAGGACAGATCAAGATAATCAGGTAATCCACCAACATTATGATGCGATTTAATAGTAGCGGATGGGCCATTAACGCTTACAGACTCAATTACGTCAGGATAGATAGTGCCTTGAGCTAACCACTTGATACCCTTCAGTTTTTCAGCCTCTCTCAGGAATACATCCACGAATGTCTTCCCAATGATTTTTCTCTTTTGTTCGGGATCAGATATACCATTCAGTGCTCCTAAGAATTCCTCAGAGGCATCAATGCCGACAACGTTTAATCCCAGCCTTTTATATCCCTCTAGGACTTCGTCAAACTCATTCTTCCTAAGAAGTCCGTTATTGATAAAGAAAGACGTTAACTGACTCCCTATTGCTTTATTAATGAGGAGTGCGGCTACTGTCGAGTCTACACCTCCCGATATACCCAGTAGTACATGGTCACTGCCAACTGTTGACTTAATCTCACTCACGGTCTGATCTACATAAGAACTTGCACTCCAATTGGGCGTAACCTCACAGATTTCTATCAGAAAATTGGACAAAATGGTAAGACCATCAGAGCTATGCGTCACTTCTGGGTGAAATTGTATACCGTATATTTCATTCTGCTTACCCGGCAGCTTATATGCTGCTATCGGGATGCTACTCGTTGTAGCTATGACCTCAAAACCGTCTGGTAAGTTTAGAATGGTATCGGCGTGAGACATCCACACCTGCGAGCTATCATCGACTTTAGACCATAATCGATCCTGTACCGTAGATATGTTAGCTCTCCCATATTCCCGCTTAGAGGACTTAGCCACTGTACCACCGTAGTAATCAGCAATATACTGAGCACCATAGCACACCCCTAATACAGGGGCGATCTGAGTTACTTTATCGATATCTATATCCAGACGGTCCTGCTGATTAACAGAGCATGGACTACCTGATAAGATAATTGCTTTGGCATCGGTGATCTCAGAAATATCTTTGTTGTATGGATATATCTCACAGAATATATTGAGTTCTCTGACTCTGCGTGCAATGAGTTGTGTGTACTGCGACCCAAAGTCAAGTATTACAACTTTGTGATGAGCTATTGCCGCAGCCATTATGAATCTTTATTTCGATCGACTTTGTTAAGACTGCCTGATTCTTCCAGTTCTTTCATGATCTTATCTAAGACCCCATTAATGAACTCCTTACTCTTGGCAGTACTATAATTCTTAGCGATTTCAACATACTCATTGATCGTAACCTTGGCAGGAATCGTACTAAATCCAATCATCTCACTTAAGGCCATTTTCATCAAGATCATGTCAATAACAGCTATACGATCTGACTCCCAATTCTTCAGTGTTGGCTCGATCTGAGCTAACAATGCTTCGTCATTTTCGAGTGTCTTACTGAACAAGTTATAGCCAAAGTCTTTTACCGTTTCGTCAGTAGACTTGTATTGGTAGAAGAAATCATCCTTCTCTTGCGGCAGCGCTTTTAGCGTCTTTTTTACAGCGCCTACTACCACAGATTTGTCATCTACCCACGTGCTTATATAGCCTTCCATGATCTCATTGAAGAGTTCATTTTGTCTACAGAATCGATACAACTCTAAGAGTATCTCCAGATGATCATCGGCAGAGCTCTCCTTGGTGATATAATCTATGTAGGCTTGCGTCTTAGCAAACTCGTTATACATTGAGTCATAATATTCGCTCTGGATTATCTGCTCAATATTAAGTGGACCTAGTGCTTTTTTGAATTCTGCATTGAGATCAAGATTCTTAACAAGGGTGTTGTTATAGATCTTATCCTTGAAAATCTTGTCAAGATCGTTTGGCAGGTGTTTCTTCTTTCGATTTTCGAGATCTTTCTGGGCTATGCGGGTGATGTTTACCATCACCGCAAGATTGAGCAGATACAGGTTAAATGTATCATCAATCGAAGACCAAAATCTTTCTTTAGCATCCTCAGATGAAAGTTCCTTATCCCTATTCACCGCAAAGAGCAATTGCATGGCTTTTATGCGTACGCTTCTTCTACTTAACATTTATATCTTTAAAAAATGTAATATTCAACAAATGTATAATATTACCCGATATAACTAGTCGATGTAACTAGCTTTTACATCATCCCAGCTCGGTAATTTTTTATAGTGCCATTTATTTAGGATCGTCCCTCTATCAATCAGTACAATGCCAGGATTAGATCGAACTATCGTTTTCAACAATATATCATCAGCTAATCCAAACTTTATGTCAAGATCGAGGTCTTCTTTAAAGTCTAATACTTGGTCTTCGCTGGCACCACCTATGGCCATGATTACTTCTACCCCATCTGCCATAGCAGCATCGGTAAAAGGTTTGATAATATCTCGATATCTCTTGGCATAATCTTCTTTCCATACATTGTCCGAATAGCTGACCGTACGCTCAGAAATAGACTCTATATTTCTATTGATCTTGTAATTATTCAAACCATTGACCCTCAGAGTGTCAAATGAATAGATCGTGTCTTTCATAATCTTGGTTGCGGGGACACCATCACCATATAATTTGTAAGCGACAAGGAATACCACAGGCTTTTCATTATTTAAGATCTCATCATTCATCGAGTAGCCATCTAAGTCTGAGATATCAAAATCTGATAGCTTAGATTTCTCTATAGTTGGCTCTGACTTGATCTGTTCCAACTCATATGACTCTTTGGGATAATTCTGAAACTCTTTCAGATACTGAGCATAGGGCAGCTGCAAGTATTCGCCCGTTTCTTTATTAGTGAGACCATAGTGAGTGATCTGAACATTAGCTAATGCTTCATCTTCAGCCTTCTTAGCCTCGTATATGTTACGATCTTTCTTGAATGGTCTGAAATCATTTTTAGGTATGTCCCACACATAGTTGCTAAAACAATAGAAGGAAATCCCGACTATGGTCAATAAGACTATAATCATCCGAACAGTTCTACTGAACAACTGATGCATATGAGATGGCTTAAACAGAAAATAAAAGCCGGGTATCAGCAAGAATACGTCCTTAAGAAAGGAGGTCTTGGGTTTCAACTTGATGAAGTCACCGAAGCATCCACAATCCGTGACCTTCATATTGGTGTCTTTATATGCTCCCCAATCAGAGAAATTAAAGAAATTCACTCCATCAGGGACATAGCCAGTCAGGTAGGTGAATCCAGTGAGGAACGTAAAAAAGAGTACTAATATCAAAAATGCCCAGGAGGTAAATTTAGGTTTATGACCCAATATTAACATGATACCTAAGACGATTTCAAAGACGATCATAAATACTGAGAAGGCTACTACGTACTGTGATAGCAAAGGAAAGATAGGAGCTATAAAACCTAACAAAGTAGGTTCAAAAGTAGCTTCGAATTCTGCGAAATAATCCTGCATCTTATACGCAGTACCCAGCGGATCTACAGCCTTAACCCATCCTGAAAAAAGGAATAAAGCACCAACATAATTCTGAGCAAAACTCATCAATATGTTCTTGTGTGCTTTTAAAACAAATACGACTAATACAGTAAGCAGAACTGCTGCTAAAAGAACCCAGGCTAAAAGTGTAAATAAAGTCATCTATTTAAGTCTTTTCTTCAAGTTTAATTATGGCGAAGACGCTGTAGTTGATGATGTCATGATAATTAGCATCAATACCCTCAGAGACCAATGTTTTACCCTGATTCTCTTCTATACTGATGATCCTATGGACTTTCATTAGTATAATATCTATGATGCTCGATACTCGCATCATACGCCAGACCTCTCCGTAGTCATGATTCTTGTCTGACAAGAGCAATCTGATATCGGCTATCTGAGCTTTATATAAGGCCTTGAGTTGCTCCGCATTGAGTTGTTTGTCTAAGTCATCATCGGATAACTGGATCAACGCCATGATCGAGTAATTGATTAGCCCATAAAACTCAAGATGAAGCGGATCATCTACTTTTTGAACCCCTTTCTCATCAATAGATCTGATGCGACTTGCTTTGATCAATATTTGATCGGTAAGAGATGAGGCTCTGAGCACTCTCCACGATGTCCCGTAGTCTTTATTTTTCTTTAAAAAAACCTCAAGGCAGGAGTTCAATATCCTGTCAAAGGAACTTAGTGTTGATTCCATTGGATTGTGTGACAAGCTGCAAATATACTACTACCGCAATCAAATTAATAAAATACTAATATATTGAAGCTGGCTTATACATGCGAAATGGAGGTAGATCATTATGATACGATTAACAGCCCGACAGAGGGCATCTATAAAGAGAAAGGAAGCAAATTCTTTAGCTATGCCTTCCCTTGTTCTGGCATAGAAGAACATAAAAGTTCTATTGAATTATTAAAGGCGATGCACCCTAAATCAAGACATATCTGTTATGCTTATCGATTAGGACTCACGGGCGACGTATTTAGAATAAATGATGATGGAGAGCCCTCAGGTACGGCCGGCAGACCGATATACAATGAGATATTGAGTCATGAGCTATCAGACATACTGATTGCTGTGGTCAGATACTTTGGGGGTACTAAACTGGGAGCTACCGGCTTAATACGTGCCTATAAGGCTGCTGCTTATGATAGTCTTACATCTATCTCGCGAGTTACTAAGTATATCACTGAGCAGCGTCTCATAACTTATCCAATCGAAAAGATGGGGCAACTCTATGAAGTACTCAAGTCAGAAGGCATTGAAATCACTATAAGTACATACGATCCATCACCTCAACTAATCATTTCTTGCCGTAAGTCAGAAATAGAAACTAAAATGCAAGCAGTCACTGCCAAGATACATGGCTATGCTCCAGATCAAATTGATGACAACTTTGAGTCGGATATAATTACTATAAAACTTGTCCTATGATTGTTGGAATAACTGGTGGTATCGCCTCAGGTAAAACCTACTGTGCTGGAGTATTCGAAAGTATAGGTGTTCCAATCTATTATGCTGACCACCGTGCAAAACTGATCATGGTGGAGAACGAAGAGGTGATCAATGCGGTGACTGCTTTATTTGGTCATGACTCTTATTTCAGCGATGGATCACTTAATCGCAAACATCTATCAGCGCAGATATTTAATAACAAGGAGCTCCTCAAGAGGATGAACGCCATTGTACACCCAGCAGTCCGCAATGACTTCTTCATGTGGGGGCAATCAGAACTACGTAATAGCCCATATATCATACAAGAGAGTGCATTAGCCGTAGAAACGGGGTCTTATAAAATGATGGATAAATTAATCGTAGTTGATGCTCCTGAGGAGGAACGAATACGCCGTGTGTTAAAAAGAGATTCTGCTACCGAAGAACAGGTCAAGAGCCGAATGAAAAATCAGCTACCAAGTAGCGAAAAACGTAAGGTTGCAGACTACATCATTGATAACTATAAAGATCCAAAGATCATATCAAAGGTGCTCGCTATACATTTTGATTTGATTCAGCAGATCCATCGGTCACAGGTTTCTTGACTTCATCGGGGTACTCTACCCTCACATGATTGATATTACGGAGCATAGTCTTGAACACTTCGACAGAGTTCTGCAGATCCTCAAAACTCAACTTAGAATCTGAGAGTTGTTCGTGTTTGATTTTGTAATCAACGATTTTATCTACGAGTTCATCGATGTCTTTACCAGTTGGATTCTTGAGACTCTTACTGGCTGCTTCGAGGCTATCTGCAATCATCAGTATAGACTCTTCTTTAGTCTTAGGCCGTGGGCCAGTATATCTAAATAAGCTCTCGTCAAACTCCTTATCTGGATTAGAATTGAGCTGATTTCTATAGAAAAACTCAACTCGGGTATCACCATGATGTGATTTAATAATATCAATAATAGGTTTAGGGAGACCCGCCTTCTGAGCCATCTTAACCCCCTCGGTACTGTGAGCAATAATAGCTCGTGCACTCTCAAAGTTATTCAGTTGGTTATGAGGATTGATACCACTTTGATTTTCGATGAATATCATTGGGTTATGCAACTTCCCTATATCATGATAGAGCGCACCGACCTTTATCAATGTGGTGTTTGCACCAATAGCATCACCTGCTGCCTCAGCAAGATTTGCGACCTGCATACTGTGCTGTAGGGTGCCGGGTGCATTGATCGATAGCTCTTTAAGCAATGGTTGATTAAGGTCTGCTAACTCAGATAGCGTAATCAGATTCAGAAACCCAAAAAGCTTAGCAATTAATGGTATGAATGGGTACGCTAATAAGGTTAGCACTCCACTGATGGTCAGCCATCGAAATATAGACCAATTTATATATGATTGTGGTTGATATTCTATGAGTATAAGGCCAAGATGACCCACATAATATGCACCTAAAATTGAGAATATTGAGATGAAGAACTTATTCCATGATCTTGTATCCTCAATCACTAATACGGCAACGATTCCTGCGAGTATCTGTAGAAAGGTAAACTCATACTCCAGCACAGATAAAAAGCTTGCTATAAGAACCACTACGATATGAGTAAACAGAGCAAGACGATCCGAAAAGAAACTCTTCATAATAATCGGTACAATACAGAATGGTATCATGTAGGTGCTAAGATTCTGCGTACCATCTATTGAGTATACGAGAAAACTCATTAGTAAAATCAACAGCATTATAAAGCCGATCTTCCTCGGACTCTCAAATGTCTCTGGATAGTGCAACCATAGATACAAGACGTAGACTCCGATAATGAGACAGGTTAGGAGTATATATCCTGCAAATAGGATATACGTACTGTACTTATCTTCTTCTTGTGCGGTCATGATCGCTTGAATAGCATCATTCGCCTTACTATCCACAATACCTCCAGTCAGAATTACTTCTTCCCCTGTAAAGATTTTTCTCTTGTAGAGCGACAACTCTTCTAAGGATCTTTCCAGCTCTTGCTTAGACGTGGACGTATTCAACTCCGCAGTAACGATATCATAGAGATCATTATCAGCTACAATAGTCGTTAGCGGCCTCATCTCCTCCACTAAAGTTTCTACAGTAATGTAGTCTTCGGACCGTATCTCATCTATACCAGAATTAGACTTTAGACGCAGTCTATTGTAGAGTTTCTTGTCAAGTGTCAGATCATCAGATTTGATGACCTCTCTGTTATTGATACTTTTTAGATAAGTATTGAGCCGGGTATAGTCTTGAGCGCTTAAGAGATCACGATTGCCCTGCAATAGGTTCTTCCATCTACTGTAGAAGGCACTTTTATCATTGACCCGATAGAATAGTGGTTTAAAATCAATCTTGAGGGATTCCTTTTCAGCTTTCAGCTCTTCTTCCGACTTCCATACGTAGTAGTCTTTATCGGCGATAAGATTTTCGTATTGCCAAGTATCTCCTGCTTGAAATGTAAAATCATACTGTTCGCGCTGAGGAAAGAGTAGACTGATCAAGAAGATCGTAGCAACTATGATTGCAGGAACGATAAGCGATTTAGGCCCTCTCTTAACTTTCTGTTCTTCTACTGTCATCAAATGATGCTATACGTTTTTAGACCAAGATACTTCTTCAACGTCGTCACAAAATGCGATATATCTGGAACATGTGAAAAAGTAATCGGATAGTCGATTTAGATATCTAACGAGAAGATCTTTAGTTTCAATATGATCTTCGCTTGCAACTACCCGACGTTCGGCTCTGCGACAGATCGTCCTACATACATGTGCTAAGGCAATAGTTCTTGATCCACTGGGTAATATAAATGTGGTAAGTGGTTGCAGTTTCTCATCCATTATGTCGATCCACGATTCAAGTAAGGATACATGCTTATCGTCGATGCTCGGGTAATTATCCATCTGATACCCATCTTTAGCGAGCAATGATCCAATATTAAATAGGCGATTCTGTATGATGATGAGTTGATCGCACAAGTCTTTATCTAAATCTTCTGCACTCAACAATCCTACGAAAGAATTCAACTCATCAACAGTGCCATAGGCTTCTAACAGGATCTCGTCCTTGGATACTCGACGTCCGCTTACTAAAGAGGTAGAACCTTTATCTCCTGACTTCGTATAAATCTTCAATTTGATAGGTATTAAGTTAGGACAATCTGTTTAAGGGGCTTTGAGGGAAACTTTTCTTTATTTGAGGTTGTAGTTATGTGTAGGGTCACTTGCCTTGATGACATGCTCATTAATCTTATCACTCTCCACTATCCCATCTCTCAGTCTGATAATCCTTGAGGCATGTTCGGCAATATCTGGCTCATGTGTCACCAGTATGATCGTATTACCCATATCATGTATTCTTTCAAAAATTCCCATGATTTCTATGGATGTCTTAGTATCGAGGTTACCTGTTGGCTCATCTGCTAATATGATAGCAGGGTTGTTAACTATTGCTCTTGCGATAGCGACCCGTTGTCTTTGACCTCCTGACAACTCATTGGGCTTATGATCCATACGATCTCCTAAGCCCACTTTTACTAAGGCTTCTTCGGCCATTTCTTCTCGCTTACGACGGCTTTTACCATTGTATATCAGTGGCAATGCTACATTCTCGAGAGAAGTTAGTCGAGGCAATAAATTGAAAGTTTGAAATACAAATCCTATTTCAATATTTCGGATTTCAGCCAACTCATCATCGACCATATTACTCACATCCTCACCATTCAAGATATACCTTCCTGATGATGGCGTATCCAGACAACCTAACAGATTCATCAAGGTAGACTTACCTGAACCAGATGGGCCCATAAGGGCTACGTACTCATTCTTATCTATGGTGATACTTACATTTTTGAGGGCTCTAACTTCTTCGCTCCCCATGATATAAGTTTTCGCAAGTTCTATGGTCTGGATAACGTTACTCATGACTTAGGCTTCAAGAATTTTGGAACTGCGATATATCCTCCTTTTTTGCTATCAACATTAGCCAAGGCTTGATCTTGGCTTAACTCGCCCGCAATACGGTCCTCTCTAAGCCTATTGATGATATCTCTATTGATGTGTCGGAGTGGTTCAACTCCATCCGTATCAACTTCATTTAATCGATCAAACATATCAATGATCGACGTGAGATCTTTGCTGATCTTAGCACGCTCATCTGAGGTCAATTGGAGTCTGGCAAGACTTTCTAATTTCGACAATGTTTTTTCGTCAATTTTGGACATAATTTATGTGTCTTTACAATTGATTCTAATACTCTCAAAGCTACTCATTATACTCGCTATATGTGTAAGATTATATAAGTTCAAATTTTATTTATGTTTACACGGGCTTATCCGAGAGTCAGGCATGCCTTTAATTCATACATCAATAATACAGATTGAAGAAGCTTAAACATATCGCCATCACTGGCAACATCGGAGCCGGAAAAACGACCCTGACAGATAAGCTATCAAAGCATTATAATTGGAAGGCACAGTTTGAAGATGCGGAGGACAATCCATACCTCAATGACTTTTATCATGATATGAGGAGGTGGTCGTTTAATCTTCAGGTATACTTCCTTAACTCTCGTTATGCACAGCTGATCAAAATCAAAGATGGCGATGATACTGTAGTGCAAGACCGTACGATTTATGAGGATGCCTACATCTTCGCTCCTAACCTCTACGAGATGGGCTTAATGGAACAGAGAGATTTCAACAACTACTTTTCCTTATTTAAGTCTATGCTTAGTCAGATAGACCCGCCTGATCTGACGATATACTTACAAGCAAGCATCCCTACACTTGTATCGCACATACATGATCGTGGTAGAGATTATGAGGGCAGCATGAGCTTGGACTACCTGCGTAATCTTAATGATCGTTATGAGAACTGGATTAAGAACTATAATGATGGTAACAAACTCATAGTCAACATAGATAATCTCGATCTAAAAAATAAGCCTGAAGATTTTTCAAAAGTACTCAACCTCATCGATTCGAAACTCTACGGATTATTCGAGTAAACACCTGTTTGTCAAAGTTGTTATAGGACAGTATGTATCAAGATATCCTCAAAATCTGTCAAGCCAAAAATGCTACTCTTGTGGCTGTCTCCAAAACAAAGCCGGTGTCAGCCATCCGTCAATTTTATGATTTAGGGCAGCGAGATTTCGGTGAGAATCGAGTGCAAGAAATGGTTGAGAAGAACCAGCAGTTACCCGATGACATCAAATGGCATCAAATAGGCCATCTGCAAAAAAATAAAGTTAAGTATATAGCTCCATTTGTACATCTGATTCACTCTGTGGACAGTATTGAGCTATTGCGGATGATTAATAAGGAAGCATCCAAAAATAAACGAACGATTCATGTCCTCCTACAAGTCAAGATTGCCACAGAAGATACCAAGTATGGCTTGGATCAAGAGCATGCCGAAGAAATCCTTCAAGCTTATGTAGATGATTCATTTCCCAATATCTCTATCCAAGGACTTATGGGTATGGCCACGTTCACCTCAGATGAGGAACTCATTAAAGCCGAATTTATCAAACTAAGATCATATAGGGATCAATGGATACAATCATATGATCTGAACCTGGCTGTCCTAAGTATGGGTATGTCTGGCGATTATCTACTTGCCTTAGCTGAGGGGTCTACCATGGTTAGAGTAGGCAGTCTCATATTCGGAGGGAGATAAAAAAAGACCCAACATTGGGCTTTTTTTAAATATTCTTATTTGATTGTTAGAAGTATACGCCCGCGGCAATAGCAAGAGAACTGCCACTTCCTATTATAAGTTTTGGTTCAATGTATAAATCTAAACTCTCTGTTAAAGGGGTTAAGCCCTGTATCCCAATATTGAGATTAACAGATGACCCTACTCCACCTATGATATTTAGACCTGCAAATGGTGTTAATCTAAATCCTTCTAAATCACCGATTTCAAATCCGTCATAATGCACGTCTAAATCAATGTTCCATAGGCTAAAGCTTTCTAAGTAATAATGGAAAGAACCCTGGGCTGCAAAATCCTCATTAACCGTATAATGTCCTCTCCCTCCAATGCCTAAAGATCCACCATCAAAAATAAGATTAGCTCCAGCTCCTACCTTAAATTGAGAAAAACCCTCAAGCGTACAGAAAAGCAATAAAACTGAAATTGTAAGAAATCTAATCATGCTATTATAATTTTGGTAATGTCCGCAAGATAACAATTCGATTTAGGGTTACCATCCCTCATAAGAGGGAAAATTACAACTTGACCAAACGGAGACTCTGTACAATACTATCACTGATAATCTCTACTATATAAACCGCAGATGTGTATTGTGATAACTCTATCTGAGGATTATTTTCATTGCCACTCTGGATCAATTGACCCTTAATATTGTATAGGTTCCAGTCATAACGAGGTTCTTCAGTCCGGATCATGGCAATATCACTCGCAGGATTCGGAGCAATCGTATACTCTTCTGTCTCGACTATTGGTGTAGTAGAGCTAATCTCTTCATTGGACACTAGCTCAGTTTCATAAATCGTGATTCCTCCTCTGCTATTACCAAATACAATTTCGAGTGATCCATCACCATCGATATCGTCCATATCTACAGTGGTACGCTCTCCAATAAAGATGCTATCGGATAAGATAGATGTGAGAGAAAAACTATCTGTAGGAGCAAAATCTGAGATATCTTGATAGTATTCAATATCACCGGCTTCATTACTCGAAAGAAATTGCCATTGCTCACCGTTGTCATGTATCGCTGCTGACGAAAAGTTACTGATGAAATTAGGATCCCTCAAAAATATATTCCCAAAAGCGGGATCATTGTCTCCACCTGTTTCATCTGGATTAAATGCTGCTTGTTCTACGTCCCCTATGTTTTGGAAATAGTTTAATGAGCCTAAGCGTCCATCTACAGAATTAAAATTCTGCTCGCCCAGAATAATATCTCCCAATCCATCCTCATTAAAATCAAATATCGCAGGTGTAGCAAAAGCACTGACGTTTATATCAAAGGCTTGATAAACCGGTTGTCTAAAATTGAATACATTGGGTAATCCAGACTGATTTTCAACCAAGTATAAATAGCCTACGTCATCACCTATGAGCAAATCAATATCTCCATCTCCATCGATATCTCCATCCGCAGGAGAAAACCACCTGGAAGTCTCATTGAATTCGGAGAAGTTGAGAAAGTCTCGATCTGCCAATTCATAAGCTGGTTCTCGAGGGGTTCCAATATTTCGATAGAGTTGTAACCTTGCTTGAGGAGCGCCACTGATAGCCGATGTGCCAGATGATCCTACCAAAATATCGATGAGCTCATCACCATCAGCATCAAAAAATATGGGCCTGCTATGTCGTCCATGAAATATCATATTATCGACGAAGAGGTTAGTATCAATAAGTTCATAGCCATCCTCCGTAAGCATATAGTACCAGATAAAGTCCTCTGTTTGTCCACTTATCGCATCATTGGGGCATACTATTATACCCTCTGAGTCTGGTAGATCTACTTTAAATGCCGAAAGAAACACCTCCATCTGAGCAGGTACGGAGGTCGTAGGAAAGCGTAATTCTACTTCCGTGATCCATGGTCTCTCAAGAGAACCGTTATTATTTAATTGTACTAATCCGTCATAAGCGACATCTCCTAACAATAGGTCAGGTACACCATCATCATTTTGATCAAAAGCGGTAACTGTTGATCCACTATGTCGCCCTTGAGCAATATCCTCGTTGAATCGCTCTGCGAAAGTTGCGCATTGCATATCATTTGGACTGAGATCTATAACCTCAGAGAAAGCTCCTTCTACAAATTTGCCATAGCACTGATCGCCTAACTCAAACACTAAACTATCCAGACTCAGACCTTGCTCTACAGCCATGTTCTGATACAGTGTGACAAATGAACCCGCAGGATCAAAAGCCAATATATCTAAGTCGCCATCTTGATCAATGTCTGATATCTCGGGTAGATCAATCACACTCACGAATATCTGTGTAAAACCACGGCCGATGGGTATAAACAAAAGATCAAATGGTCGCTCTGGGAAAATTAGCATCTCATAAGATAGACGTCCATCAACTACACTACCTCTCCAAACCTCTACACCAGCTATAGTCGTTGTTGTAGGACCTGAGAAGATATCCATGATCCCGTCATTGTTGTAATCTCGAAGTAGCATCCAGGTCTGAGGGCGCGGAAAGATATCTGCAAACGTAGGATCGAATGTATAACGCTCTCCATCTGAAATCAGAGGGCTTACAGTGGCTCCTAATCTATCGTAAATTAATAGATCATCAATCCCGTCAAGATTGATATCTATGTTACTAAACTGAGGAGCGACGATACCTCCTAAATAAGGATATGCTAATTCTTGGTTATCAATACTCACGGATATATCAGACAAGGTCAATTCTTGTCCATGCATCTGAACAAGGAGAAGAAAGAAGCACAGATAACTGACAATTACTCTTTGCATATCACTATAACGTCTATTAAATGTATGACATATGGCAAGTCAATAAATAATTGAAAATGCACTATTGGGATTTTAACACCGTTTTACATCATATTTGTTAATGAATATAGCCTACCTGTACAAAGGGTTGCCTTATCATTTTGTTGTCATCAGTAAGTAATATGGAGACTAAAGCAATAGAAAAAAGCCGCTGGAATAATTCGTTAAGCAAGTCAATTGCTATTCACGTATTCTTACTACTGATTGCATGGTTACTTAAGTTACCATTGGATCCAGACAAAACTATTGATACCCAGTACGCTGTGACGGTTAATTTTCAAGCAGTGGAATTCAACAATAGTACCAGCTCAAACAGTACTAAAAGCAGGTCAACCGAAGGAGCACAACGAGCAAAATCAGAGGCTCCACGTAAGTTAGAGACTGCAAAGACGAAACCTGTGGAGGTGCCTATCAAAGCGCCACCCAAACCTACACCGACGCCTCCAGCACCGGATGCACAGCCTACAGACCCTGTATTCAGTGAAACAACTACAGAAGAAAGTGATATACAAGCAATAGAAGAACCAATAGAAGTAGATGACCCTGAGCCAGAGTTTATCCCAGAGGATATTCCCCTGCCAGAGCCAACTGCAGAACCTGTTGTCCTCAATCCTGAGCTACCGAGTATTGAGGATATCATAGGAGATATTGATGATGAACCGATCGACATCGCTGAAGAAACTGATATCTTCTCTGATGAAGAAGGTGAGGATAGTGCAGAACAATCTTCCAAAGGTGGTTCTGGTGATGGTGATCCCTCTCTGAAGGATGGTGACTCATCTGGTACAGGCAAGGGAGATCGTGGCACGGGAAAAGGCAATGATGATTCAGGTAATGATAACGACAGCGGTATAGGCACTGGCGACCATGGTGAAGGAGAGTTTGATGCGAGTGGTGATGGAATATTTGGTAGAAAAGTAATCTATCAAGATCCGAGTATGGCTGCTGTTTATGCTAAATCAGGAAAGATCGTATTCAAAGTTTGTATCAGCAGACAAGGATCTGTGAGCTTTATTGAAATCGATGAGTTTAAAACAACTCAGAAAGATGTCTCAATATTGAGAGCTGCTCTTAATGCGCTTCAGAAGTATAAATACGAGCCCGACTTTACGGCTCCCAAAGAACAGTGTGGATTCTATACTGTCAATGTTGACAACTATAACGGTATCGGAGGGTAGCATATATATTAGGAATCTTAATATCAAGTGTTTAATTTAGAGTAAACACTTGATTATGAGGGCTGTTTGCATCTTCCTATTTATTTTACCTTATACATGCAATCTTTTTGCTCAAGATACTCTTGATGCCAGTCCAGTAGAAACTTTTGCAATATTTGTATCTCAGTACACGCCTATCGATAGTTTATATAGTATTCAGACCAGTCTCCATGAACTTGGCTATAATGTGGAATTCGATGACATAGAGGTGGACTCAGTGGGATTACTCGAATCTATGGAAGCCCGTTTCAGCGATGTCTGTCAAAAAGACTTTGAAACCAAATCACCTATCAATTTCAAATCCTCATTTAAATTAGGCGTTATCTTTTTAAGTGCAGATTGTAGTCAGGGAGCATTCCAGACAGCGTGGAATCGACGTAATACAGTATTGGGTTTCATGTTTCCCAATAGATCAGCGCCTATACATTACTGGAATGTCATTGGCGATAACCCAGATGTTGATATGGACGTGTTCAACACTAATCATCTGATCTGGAAGACGGAATAATTGATGCTGTAAGGTGTAATCACTATGTTTTACTGAATACCTTATAATCCCATTTTGCCAAGTCAACTGTGCCACCTTTAACTGATTGAACAGGCTGTTCAGTAAAGGCATCTTTATAGTCAATTAGATCATCTTGCATCTTATACTTAGCAGGGCTGTTAGACAGATTCAACATACAAAAGAATTTATCATCATTCTTTTCTCGGGCAAAAACAAGAACCTGATCATCGACATGGATAAACATATCAGGTGATCACATAGAATTAATTGATCATCTGGTTTTATCTAGAAGAAGCTATGTCATAAGCATAGATTAACTGGATATTGACAATCAATTACTAAATTCATTTAGCACAGGCAAGGCATGATTATTAAAATCAAATAGTGCCTGATTTTCCCATGGAGAAGCATCTAAACTATCAAAGCCTTTCCAAGCAACAAGCTCTGCTCCCCAATAGCAGAACCCCAGCATCGATTCATTAGAGTTAACCATGTTGCGCAAATCTCTGATGAACAGCTTTTGGCCTTCGGGTGATGCTGGATAGTCTGGTAAAATTAACTGGCTCTGTAACCCCACAATATTGTGAGTTTGGTCATTCCAATCAAGAGTAAATGGATAGGCTGTCTCAGCTATTACAACAGGTTTACTAAACTCAATTGATAGGTCAATCATAGTTTGCTCTAATTCCATTAAGGACTTACCATGCCAGATTGGATAAAACGATAACCCAATTATATCATAATCAAGAGCTGAGACCATTTCGAAAAAAAAGTCGGAACCCGTATGACCTGCATAATGAAGTATTATTTATATATCCTCAGAGTAATCTTTTGCCGCTCTGATACCAGAATTAAGCAACTCAAAAAATCCATTTGGATTCTCGTCTATTACTCCTATTGGATGCAATAATCCATTGTTGATTTCATTACCAATCTGCACATATGTTGGTTGAATCCTTGTAAGCACCTCCTGAGTATAATTATAAACAGTCAGTGTTAACTCATCTAAGCTTTGATCTTGCCAGGTCGCCGGAATAATCTGTTGACCAGGATCAGCCCAAGTATCAGAATAGTGAATAGACAACCATATATCAAATCCTAATGATTGGAGCTCACTACTAAATGATGCAACTTCATCAAGACTTGAATGAGACGTAATGGGCTCTACCCAAAGTCTCAGTCTAATCGTGTTAACTCCTTTGTCCTTTAAGATGGTTAGGATACTTTCTGATGAACCTTGACTATCGAAAAAGGTATCGTTAGACTCTCTGATTTCTGGAATACTAGAAATGTCTACCGCCAAAATCTCATTCCTTTGCGTAATGTCAGAAGAAGTATTCTCTTGGCTGCAACTAAGTATAACCACCAAAACAAATAAGAGCGCACCAAGTACAACTTTCCAATTTTTTAATTCATTCGACACATCAATAATTTTGTCCTCAAACCTATCATATATTAATCAATCGAATCTGGAGATAGGAGAAAAGTAAGCGGCTTATCCAACCTCGATCTCCACGAATTTTCTGAATGATCAGCGCCTTCAAATTTAAGAGTAGTCCAATCCTTATCAAAACCCTTTAACTGCATTATACTATCAACTAATAGTTGATATGGCTCGTACAGAGCGTCAAGTGTAGCTGTACCATAATCAAAGTAGATCTTGTGGTGATCCTGAGGAGGAGGTAACGAATACTGTAAATAACTCAAAAATTGTCCAGGGATGGGATTATTCTCCGATTCAAAAGTACCTAACCAGTGTGTCGAAAGACATGCGGCACCTCCAAAAACATCTGGATACTCACATAATGCATATAGAGAAATTAGAGCGCCCATACTACTTCCTGCTACGTAGGTATGTTGCTTGCTTGAGTAAGTAGAATAGTTGTCATCTATATAAGGCTTAAGCTCATTTACCATAAAATCAATATATCCATCAGAGTATACTGGAGCTTTGAACAAATTCTCATCACTGTTTAACAGAGATTTTCTGAAATGCTCATCTAATTTTTCAAAAGGCTTTTGTGGAAAATATTCTGAATGCCGAAATTCATTATTCCAAATACCCACTACTATGGTATTTTCGATTTTACCTTCTTGTATCAATTTGGACATGCATTCATCTGCACCCCATTCTTGATTATTCCAAGTTTGAGAAGAATCAAATAGCATCTGACCATCTTGTAAGTAAAGTACTGCGTACTTCTTGTCATTATTGTAATCATCAGGTAACCACACATCAATGTTTCGACTTGGAACAAAAGCAGATTGAAAGTCTTCTATTCGTTCAATCTTACCCTTTTTATTAAAGTTTGTATGTGTTTGATCCTTACAAGAAATTGATAGAAATAGAACAAAAGCTAAAACTCTATGCATCTAAATCGAAATTTAGTGCGGATGGTATTGTCCTCATTCGTTAATAATATTTTGATCATTACTTTTCATGACCTCAAGATAATTAGATTACCCTTTCCTCCCGAATAGATCCTTTCCTCCAGATTGGAGATTTGCACGTGGAGCACGCTCGAGCACTTCATCAAACAACTTGTCCTTAGCAATCCATTTGCCATTATTATAGTCATAACCTCTATAACTGCCATCTGCAACGAATGTCATCCCTTGTCCTACCATACGACCTTGCATCACTATTAGATTGTCGAATAGTATTCGCTTGGAATCATCATAAAAGTCCAATGTAGCATTAGTGTCTGCCGAGTACAGCAAGACGTGACGATGCTTATAGTTCGGACTCCCCTCTTCTTCTTGAAATATCTTTTGACCAATGGTTACATCCTCGGTTGAAATCACAAGAGGCTCGCATGTTTTGATCTTTGTGTAAGTATCTGTAAATCTAAAAGTCCAAAGCATATAATTTTCGTCCACTTGGAGTATGCGATAGACAAGAGCTCCAGACCAGTCACTGATGCTTAGATCCGTGTCCTCATCAAGCCCTTCCTCACCTGACTGCGTGTCAAATGGGATCAATCGAGCCATATCCTGGTAGTAACCATAATACTTATAATCTCCATCGCCCTGATCTACCTGCCAGCTTATAACTCTAAATGATCGGTCATCTGGATATTGAATCGATATCCATTCTAATTCAGTGAATTCTTTTTCAAAGGATTGATCTCTCTTGAGCTCTGCCTCTAAGGCAGTTGAGAAATGCTGGGAGGCCTCTACTCTGTGCTCCGGTTTATCACTATTAACCATGGCGTCAGCCCAAAAAGTATAATCTTGAGCAGACAGTGAACACAATATCATGATAAACGAAATGGTGCTGAATAATGACTTCATATAAGGGTTCTTTAAACTACTAACGAGGAGCACCTTGAGAAGGTAACACCCGTTCTAAAAGAATAACGAAATCTTAAGCACTATAATTATCAGAAATCAATTTCTTATAGTCAGGTCTATCTGAAGCAAGTTTATGGACAAACTTGTCAGTAACTTTCCCTTTATATAGTGTGAAGACACCAGGCATCTGAAAACCATCACCAATAAACTTGGCGAATAGATTGTTTTTTTCTTTAATAGCGGTTTCAAAAGTTTTGAGCCACACTTGTAACCCAAACAATTGATTGAACTTGCCCTTAATCAACCCAAAGTCGGCATAGATCTTACAATTCGGGTCAGAAATATGTAGTACACTTTGGTATCCAAATTGAGAGAAATAATCGTCGCCTTCTTCTAAACTGGCCATGTGTACGAAACACAATGTAAAGCCCTTAGCTTCTATTCCTTCTCTCATGGTATTCAACTCTTTCAGCGCTTGCTGGCAAAACACGCAGCCAAAACGTCTGAGGAACACTAAAAGAACAGGACCTTCCTCTGTCAGAGATAAAAGGTCCTGATCATTACTTAACTTGATCTTATCAAAGGCAATTACGCTTGAATCTAGCATAAAAGCGAAACTTCAATATTTATGAAAGGTTCATAGAATCGAAAGTATTCATCACTTTCTTAACGTGATCTGCCGATTGATGCATTAGCGCCATCTCATCTTCATTTAATCCAACCTCTATGACCTTACCTATTCCGTTTCTATTCAACGTAACTGGCACACCTAAATAGACGTCATTGAGACCATACTGTCCTTCCATTTTCACACAACATGGATAGATTCTATTTTCGTTTTTAACGATAGCTTCTACCATCTGAGCTGCTGCGGCTCCAGGCGCATACCAAGCGGATGTACCCATGAGCTTTACGAGTTCTCCACCACCTTTCTTAGTGCGTTGGACGATAGCTTCAATTTTATCAGCTGCTAAAAGCTCTGTTAATGGTATTCCAGCGACAGTCGTATATCTCGGTAATGGCACCATAGTATCCCCATGTCCTCCTAATAATAGTGCTTGTATGTCTTTAGGTGACACATTGAGCTCCGTAGATAAAAAGGCTCTATATCTCGCTGTATCCAAGATACCTGCCATCCCAAATACTCGCGTACTATCAGACCCACTTGCGGCATGAGCAGCATAGGTCATCACATCAAGTGGATTAGAAACGATAATGATAATCGGATTGTCAGATTTAGCAAGTACTGACTTCACCACAGAAGTAACGATCTTAGCATTCGTTGAGATAAGGTCATCTCTACTCATGCCTGGCTTACGTGGTATTCCCGCAGTGATCACGACGATGTCTGATCCAGCTGTGTCATCGTAATTTTCAGTACCCGTCAGACGAGTGCTGTAATAATCAATAGGTGCCTGTTGCCAACTATCCAATGCTTTTCCACGAGCCATATCCCCTTTTAGATCAAGAAGCACGACTTCATTCACGATATCTTTGTGTGCTAATACATTAGCCACTGTTGAGCCCACATTCCCAGCTCCGACTACGGTTACTTTCATTATAGAGTTATTATGTTTTTATGTATTCAAAGTTATATTATAACAGAGTTGTCACATCTATGTTGCATGCAAAATATCCATTATATGTAAATGTCATATATTAAATGCCTCGATTTAGAGCATTAATACATATAACATCTGCCTAAGCAGCAACTTTTAAAAGTGAAATCAATACATTTGTGCAAAATTTGTAAGCATGAATCTTCACGAATATCAAGGAAAAGAAATATTAGCTGCCAGCGGAGTGAGAATACAACGAGGTCATGTAGTTGACACAGTTGAGGGTGCTGTTGAGGCATTTAAAAAATTGCAAAAAGAAACTGGTACAGATTTCGCCGTTATTAAGGCGCAGATTCATGCAGGAGGACGTGGCAAAGGTGGTGGAGTAAAATTAGCCAAGAATGAAGCTGAGTTAAGAGAGCATGCTGGCAATATATTGGGCATGATGCTGAAGACTCCACAGACTCCAGGAGGCTTAGATGGCGAGGGTAAACTTGTGCAAAAGATACTTGTTGCTGAAGATTCGTACGCTCCGGATTTTGATGCTTGTAAAGAGTACTACGTATCCATCATGATGGATCGTGAGAAAAAGCAAAACGTCATCATCTATAGTACTGAAGGTGGGATGAACATAGAAGAAGTTGCTGAGCATACTCCAGACTTGGTACATAGAGAGTATATCGATGCGACTTTAGGAATGCAAGGATATCAGGCACGCAAGATTGCCTTCAATTTAGGATTGTCAGGAAAGGCATTCAAGGAGATGACTAAGTTCATATCCAAGTTATATGGCGCATTTGTTAAGAATGATCTTTCGCTAATAGAGATCAACCCTTGTATGCAAAACAATGAGGATGAGATCTTAGCAGTTGACTGTAAGACGACTGTCGATGATAATGCATTGTTCAGACACCCTGAGCTTGCTGCGATGAGAGATGTCTCAGAAGAAGATCCTGCAGAAGTAGAAGCTAAAGAGTTTGGTCTTAACTATGTAAAATTAGACGGTAATGTCGGCTGTATGGTTAACGGCGCAGGTCTTGCTATGGCAACGATGGATATCATTAAGCTCAGTGGAGGTTCCCCGGCTAACTTCTTAGATGTAGGCGGAACTGCTGATGCCGAGCGTGTTGAAAATGCATTCAAGATTATCCTCAGTGATCCAAATGTGAAGGCAATCCTCATCAATATATTTGGTGGTATCGTAAGATGTGATCGAGTAGCTCAAGGAGTGGTTGATGCCTACAAAAACATGGGTAACATCAGCGTTCCTATAATTGTAAGACTCCAAGGCACTAATGCGGAGATCGCAAAAGAGTTGATCGATAACTCGGGATTAGAAGTACGATCAGCGGTAGTATTACAAGAGGCTGCTGATATTGTCAAAGATGTATTGGCCTAAGGATATTGGAGTCCTTCACGCTCTATCAAGTTAATGAGTACATACGGCGAGTAATCGCCCTTAACTTCAAAGAACCTATATGGGTTGAAGCTGAGATCAGTCAGTGTAATGTAGCCAAAGGCAACTACTACATCGATCTCATTGATAAAGATGAGAACTCAGATCAAGTAACCGCCAACGCTCAAGCCAATCTATGGCAGAGTAGTTACAAGTTTATCAAGCGAAAGATTGGTATTGTAATAGATGAATTATTACAGGAAGGCAGGACTGTCCGATTTAAGTGCAAAGTAGACTTTCATGAGCGTTATGGTCTCAAGCTTGTCGTAGAAGACATAGATCCCAATTATACATTTGGGAGGATAGAGCTCAAGCGACAAGAGATCATCAAAAGGCTACAGGAAGAAGGATTCTACCCTCTGAACAAACAGACTACCCTACCTGAAGTTATACAACGTGTAGCTCTCATAACATCCTCCAGAGCAGCTGGCTACAAAGATTTTAAAGCTCATCTTGAGGCAAATGCTTATGGCTATAAGTATGACATAGATATATATGAGTCAAGCATGCAAGGACAACATGTCGAGCGTGATTGTCTCGCTAGCATAGAAACCATAATATCCAAATCCAAGGATGTCTATGATGCTGTCGTGATCTTAAGAGGTGGAGGAAGCAAACTGGACCTATCTGCATTTGACAACTTCAATGTTGCGGTTGCGATCGCCAAGTCTAATATACCCTTCATCATAGGGATCGGACACGAGATAGATCAAAGTGTAGTTGATCTCGTCTCTAACACATCCCTCAAAACGCCCACTGCAGTAGCGGATATGCTTATAGAGCGAATGCTGCACTATGAATCTCAGATGCTCCAGAAGTATCAGTACATCGCCACCCAAGCTAATCAATATCTACAGTCAGAGCTCAATACTTTAGAGCTATTGCATCAGGGCATGATACATCGATCTAAACAGACTATTAATAGGGAGCATCAATCAATTGACATCGCTACCCTATTTATCAAAAATGGTGTTGGAAAAATTATTAATCAAGCCGAAAATAACTTGGCAGTGCTATCCGTCAAAATAGATGGATATGACCCTTCCAAGATCTTAGATCGAGGTTTTGCCCATGTTAAAATGGATGGCAAATCAGTAAGTAATGGAAAAGCACTCAAGAAAGATCAAGAGATAGAGATCATATTTGCAGACACGCATAAAACAGCCAAAGTACTATAGATTATGTCCAAGAAATTAAGTTATAGCAAAGCAAAAGAACAGCTCGATCAGATCATCAATGATCTTGAAAATGATCAGATATCCATAGATGAGCTTACCAAAAAAGTAAAAGAGGCGAAGGGTCTAATAGAGCTCTGCAAAGAAAAATTGCGCAGTACTCAAGCAGAACTTACTGAGGCTGCTCCTGAGTCTTAATTCCTCTTAATCGTCTTACCAAATCTTGCGACTTAGTCTTTAAGCTGAATCCTGATGTATTCTTATCATGTAGCGCCATATAACTCAGGATAAGAGCAAAGGGCAACAATAAAAACACAGGTAACCACGCCGCTTGGATATCATCCAGCGTGCCACTTCTCAGTAGCTTCTCCCCTGTGATATAAGTCATGATAAACATGATATAAAATACGATAGCGATCAGCAGTGGAAATCCAAAACCACCCTTACGTACGATAGCACCTGCTGGGCCTCCTATAAACAAGAACACAAGGCATACAATAGCCCATGCAAACTGTTGATGATACTTCAGGTTAGCATATGACATGAATCGATGTTTAGCCACATAGTCATTATGACGGTTGATACTGTTATCCCTAAGAGTAGTCGCGGTTTTAATTGCCTTGTCTAACATTGATGTGCGCTCATTCTTTTTGAGCATCTGAAGAATAGTCTCATCGTCAGGCGAGATATCTACGATGTGAATAAGCGGTGCCGGGGTGCTTTTGCTCTTGCTGATTCGTGATTTATTACTTGATTTTATCAATGTGGTTATGTTCGCCTTTTTCTTTTTAGCTATGAGACGCTCCTTAGGCTTGTCTTCAACCACAAGATTAGAGGGATTGGAATTTCTGAGACCATCAGCACCCTGCTCCTCAAGTTCTTTGTCATGACGATCTTGCGCTAACTGTGAATAAGGCTTAACCAGTCTGCCAAATGGGTGCATACTTCGTTCTTTCTTGTATCTTACTTCTTGAGCGATAGAATCCTGAAAATTCTGCAATTCCCAAAAGGTTAGAAAGTCCAGTTGTTTGTCTGATACGGAGATCACATTAAGATTAAGTAAATCAGAGAGCTTAAATACCTTTCTTAAGCTCTTGAAGTTGACCCTACTAACTGGTCTGCCGGGCAAGTTAAATTTAGTGTCATCCTGAATTGCTGACTCAGATCGTATTTCTTTCAACTGATATCCATTATCTAATTCCATGATGAGATACTTCTGATCAGCGGTCGTGTACATCTCACCCCTTTTAGCAGCAATCAAGTTGATAATTGTGTTATCAGGATCATTGTGATCATAGATCTTGATACCCTCTACTGTGCGACCATCTTCATACTTCTTATCGATCCAGATTGAGTAATTGTCAAACTCCCGATTAAACACTTTCTCATCAAAACCAAAGGTGAGTTCATTGGTCTTCATAGCCTTTATCTTCTTTTCAAAAAGCTCTCTGGCTGTGGGCTTTATAAAATTAGACGCCACTAATGAAAGTATCATTGTAAATATCGCCACAGCCAAACCAGGACTTAGTATCCTCATCAGAGACACGCCAGAACTCTTGATAGCAGTCAACTCATAACGCTCTGCCATACCGCCATATATCATCACACTTGATAAAAGCACTGTCAAGGGCAATGCAAGCGGTATCAATACCAAACTGGAATAGGTCAACAGCTCCACAAAGTCGAACATGCCATAGCCCTTGCCGAGTAGGTCCTCAATATCCTTCCATAGGCGTTGCATGACAAGAACGAAGATTACCAAGAAGAATGATAGCAGGTAAGGGCCCAAGAAACCCTTAAGAAAAAGCCTATCTAATACTTTAATGCGCAATGCCTTTGATAATTTTGATGTAAATCTGTAACAAAGCTAAGTGGAAATCCGTCTTCCTGATAAATACACAAGTAATAACGACATGCTGCAAGCCATCATGCCTATTAAAGATAAATTATATCGATATGCCTTGCGCATATTAGGCAACCAAATGGCAGCAGAAGATGTAGTACAAGAGGTATTTATCAAGGTGTGGAAGAAGCGAGAGGAGGTCGAAGATATAGAGAATAAGGAGGCCTGGTGTATGACTGTCACTCGCAATCTTGCTCTTGACAAACTGAGAAAGAAAAAGTATCGTCATGAGTCGGTAGAAGATCATTACTCACTCCAAGACGGTGCAATGAATCCGGCAGAACAGATACAAAGTAATGACATTATGAAACAGATTCGACAGGCAATAGATGAGCTTCCAGATGATCAGAGACAAGTGGTTCACCTGAGAGATGTCGAAGGATACAAATACAAGGAAATAGCAGATATAACTGGATTAACCATTGAGAAAGTAAAAGTATACCTGCACAGAGCCAGGATAGTATTAAGAAAACAATTAGCAAATATCGAACGATGACCGATATACAAGCAAAAGAACTACTGGACAAATATTGGGCCGCAGAGACTTCTCTGGCTGAAGAAGCCATTTTAAAAGAACACTTCCGCCAAGGTTCATTGAAAGGTGATCCCGAAGAGATATTGTTTGACTTCTTCGCTCAAGAGAAAGAGCGTAAGTCCGTACGTCCCATAGAGATCCAAAAACAGCCTGCTAAGGTTATATCATTGATGCGTCGATCTATGATAGGTGTAGCAGCTGCTGTTGCATTATTTGCAGCAATAACGCTAATGATGCCTCAGTCGAGTAATCATAAGGTGGTCGATGATCCAGAGCAAGCACTGGAGGTAACGCTGACTGCACTTGGATTTTTAAATGGGTCCATTGATCGCAGTGGAATGGCTGTAAAGGACGGCTTGTCTCAATTTGATAAAACAAAGATTTTCTCATTTTACCGCAATAAAGAAATTTGATTAATTAAAAAGAAATTACAATTAGAATGAAAAATATAATCACATTAACTCTCGCCCTATTGCTCACAACATCAATGATGTTTGGTCAATCTCTTAATTCATTTTTTAGCGATCTTGAAGATCGTGATGATGTCGCTATTGTCTCTGTCAATAAAGAGATGTTTAAGATGTTTGCTGCCATGGATATAGATGTAGATGGTGCTGATGTCAAAGAAATGGTCAAAGACATCAACAGCTTAAAAATCTACATCCAAGAAGATAATGCAGACTACGAAGTGTTTAAACAAGCACGCACACTCGCACAGTCATCGTCGATGTCCGAATTGATATCCGTTAAGGACGGTAGCGAAAGAGTATACTTATATACCGACAAGTCAGATGGAGACAAGTACGTAGAGAATCTACTGTTATTGGTACGAGAGCCTGATCAGAATATTTTTATCAGATTAGATGGTAAGGTTAATCTTGATGATCTCTCTAAGCTCACCGATAACATCGGTATAGATGGGCTGCAACACCTCAAGAAAATAGAAGAATAGCTTGGGTATACCAACTGTCAAACATAAAGGCTCACTACTACGGTGAGCCTTTTTTTTATGCGTTATATTCGCTGACATGATTATCACTTACGTCATCATCGGAGTTACCTGTTTAGTCAGTTACTACTGCCTTAATAATCGAGCACTGTTCAATCAGTTGTCGCATAATCCATACATGGAGGTACAACATAGTGAGTATCACAGAGTCTTATCGGGAGGGTTCTTACATGGCAGTATGATGCACTTAGGGATCAATATGTACGTATTGTATCAATTTGGAGGTTTTATAGAGCAATACTTCTCGGTGAAATATGGCGGCTTAGGTCCTACTCTTTATATAGCCTACTATTTAGCCGCGATTATTTTTGCTAATCTCGGTTCCTTGGTTCGCCATCAGAATAACCCAGGCTTTACGAGTATTGGGGCTTCTGGTGTCACATCGGCTCTTATACTATTTTACGTGTTTTTTGAGCCTTGGCAGATGTTCGTATTCCCTCCATTACCTGCCATCGTTCTGGCTGTACTATATATAGGATACTCTCATTGGGCTTCTTACCAGAGTGGCAATAGAATAGATCATCAAGGCCATTTATGGGGTGCCTTGTTTGGCGTACTCTATGTCGTGATATTTGATCAACGCTTATTTACTATATTCCTCGAGAAAGTGACACAATTACCTTTTTAGAAGTTCCCCGCAGCTCTTCCATCTTAACATATTATATTAATTTATATTTGTAGCAGAGTGACTTGGTGTCATTTACAGTTATAAACAAATTTTAATTTGACTGGCCTTTTTGGTCTTAATATTGAAGGGATTATGCGCGTATTCTTTGTTATTATAGTATTCTCCTTCTGCTATCAATTATCATTTGGCCAAGATCAAGCACGTATGGTCAATACCATTCAAGAAGAATATACTGACTTGATCAAGAACCTTGCAGAAATTAACGCGGAACTACAAAGCACTTCCAACAAGGAGATTAAATCAGAATTACGATTTGCTAAAAAAGAATTGATCAATGATTTTTTTGAAGGACCTTATAGGATATTTGATAGTCGCTGCACTTCAGCTATTGGTGGAGTAAATCTATCAACTAAAAAGTTATTATCAACGCTAACGCATAGCAATATCAACAAGGTGATTATATCTGTTACCGAGGTCACCTCAGAAAAAAAACAACTAACAGTTCACTTCACGCAGAAGGGTGTTGCTTCTTCTGAGCAAGATTTAACTGCAAGTTTCATTACGGTTGGTGATAAATTGCTCATCAAGAATCTCAATGATGCATATACTAGCCCTGAACCCATCATTGACCTCACTACAAACAAACGATCAGCTAATACAGATCAACGGCCCATGCCCATAATCGATGTGCGAGTTCTATCAACGCCCTCTGGTCAGATACAACTATACGGTACTATAATTCATGCACGAGATCAAGGACAACTTCTATTATCAGTATCAGACCAAGTCCCTTATGAGATATATCTAAATGAAACGAATTCATACTCAACGAGCTTACCATATCAGAGTGATAAATCATTTGATATTACCCTCACCTATCAATATGGTGACAAGTTTATTATGCTCCATAAAAACATAGTTACCATCAAGGACAAACAGACCATAACTAAGAATGTAATTCAAGATTTCGAGACGGATAGTCCTGCAGAAACTGGCGGTCATGAGTAGCTATGATCGTGGTCATCTTTGACTCTTTAGATAATTGATATATCAACTTCATCACTAACTCCGTATTCTTCTCGCTGAGATAGGCTGTTGGATGCTCTGCAAGCAACAGCTGAGGTTTTTTAATTAAGGCTGCACCTATGCATACCAGCTGCTTCGTTTCTTCCGAAAGCTTTTGTATCGGCAGCTGCATTACAGCACTTAATCCTAATTGATCTGCACAAGTTTTGACCAGCTGACTGATAGATTCCGTCTTGACTCCTTGTGCCAGTAATATGGTCTCATAGATTTCCTCAGCATTCATCAACTTAGGTAGTGCCTCTATGGATAGTACTAAACCAATTTCTTTTCTTAAGTCGGCAAGATCATCTACACTGAGACTTGACAGCTCTCGACCAAGCACATTAGCTCGGCCCTGAGATAATCTGTGCATGCCATAGATACTCTTGAGAAATGCACTTTGAACATGACTGTTTTCACTAACTATCATGCAAAATTCACCTTTTTCTATATCTACGGAGGTCTTGGTTGAGACGTCCTCGAATGACACATTTCTATAGTCCAATATCTTCATGTTCTTATCACTATTCACGCATCTGTGCGCAATATATACTTATCATCAATCAATCTGTTTAAAATAAGTCTAAAGAAATCACTTGTTACGTTTCCACCTCACTTAATACCTTATTTTTGGGGGCAAATATTCAATTGTGAAAAAGACCCACTTGATAGCACTTTTAGTAATGATCGTTGGTGGCGCTGCACTTGTCTTATCATCTAAGGATCTAAGTACGTATGCCACATTTGACATCGCCACGAAGTCAAAGTCTAAATCGAAAATAGTCGGTCAATTATCACTTACCGATCCGATCACTTATGATCCAGAGGTCAATGCAAATGAATTCAGTTTCTTCATGATTGATCAGGATGGCACTAAAAAGAAAGTGGTGGTTAAAGAACCAATCAAAAGAGACTTCGAAAAATCTGAACAAATTGTAGCTACAGGGCGTATGAATGACGTGGGAGAATTTGAAGCATCAGAAGTATTACTGAAGTGCCCATCTAAGTACAAAGATGAAGAGTTAGCACTCAGGAATTCAGCTGGATAATCTACATGGAAGAAATCAAATACATAGGGGAGCATCTTTGGTTAGGTCAGCTCGGCCACTTCCTTATACTCCTCAGTTTTGTTGGTTCAGTATTCAGCGCATTTAGTTATTACAATAACGTAAAATCGGGTAACGCTACCTGGCGCAACATGGGTAGGGCTGGATATATCGTACATGGTCTATCGCTCTTTGTTGTGATCGGATTGATCTTCTACGCAATGGTCAATCACATGTTTGAGTACCATTACGTCTGGAGGACCGTCTCCGATGTCTTACCGATGCAGTACATATTGTCAGCATTTTGGGCAGATCAAGAAGGTAGCTTTATGCTATGGATGTTTTGGCATGTCATATTGGGCTTTGTCTTAATGAGAACTGCTGGCAAATGGGAATCATCTGTCTTAACAACTTTGGCATTGATACAAGCAGGTATCGGCAGTATGCTACTCGGGTTATACTTACCGTTTGGTGAAGATATGTCCATCGGTAGTAGTCCATTTATCCTATTACGTGATGTAATGGAGGCCCCTATCTTTAGTAATGCCGACTATCTGACTTTGATCAAAGGGAAAGGCCTGAATCCGCTACTCCAAAACTATTGGATGACGATACATCCACCTGTACTATTTTTAGGTTTTGCCTCGCTGGCTATACCATTTTGTTATGCTGTCTCTGGTCTATCATTACGAGATCACAAAGGGGCGATGAAGTCAGTCATGAGATGGGCATTATTCTCAGGATTTATATTTGGATTAGGAATCCTTATGGGTTCTGCATGGGCGTATGAAGCGCTTACTTTTGGTGGTTACTGGGCTTGGGATCCGGTTGAAAACTCTTCTTTAGCCCCTTGGCTATTGATGATCGCTGGTATACATACCAACTTGATAACCAATAATACTGGGCACGCATACAGATCAACGTATATCTATTATATCCTTGCATTCGTATTCGTTGTATATAGTACATTTTTGACTCGTAGCGGTATCCTCGGGGAGACATCAGTACATGCCTTTACTACTATGGGACTTGAGACTCAGCTTGGATCCTTCATGGGGTTCTTTATCCTACTGGGAGTATTCAAGTATTTATACAATATGAGATCTATCCCTACTCAAGAACGAGAGGAAGAATTATTTAGTCGAGAATTTTGGATGTTTATAGGTGCACTGGTGTTATTATTCTCCACCCTGCTCATGACGATTTCGACATCGCTACCGGTTTACAATAAGATTGTAGAGCTTTTCAATCCTGACTATATCGGTAAGGTAATAGAGGATCAGGTAGAACATCACAACAGGTTTCAGATCTGGATTGGCGTATTCATGGGATTACTGAGTGGCTTAGCGATTCTGTTGCGGTACAATGCTTTTAATTGGTCTTCTTACAAGTCCAAGGCTTACTCGCACATAGGCATTGTAGCGATCGTATCAGCAGTTCTCACTTTCTTAATCGGGGGTCAACTCGTAAGACCGACTTGGCAGCATCAGGTTTTCTTATTTGCTGGGCTATTTACATTGATCGCTAATCTTGACTATATCATTACATTCATCAAAGGCAATCTGAAGACCAGTGGAGCCTCTATATCACATATGGGCTTCGGTATACTGATCGTCGGGATGTTGTTCTCAGGATTGAATCAGAAAACTATATCAGAAAATCCTTTTGTTACCAGAGACTTCCTTCAAGGTGATGGAGCTAACAAGGCCATCATATTGATTAAGGATCAACCATTTCTAACCTCTAACTATTACATCAACTACGTTGGAGACACATTAGTTAACAACCTTAGGTCATACCAGTTGGACTTTAGAGAGGTGGATAGGAATAATCAGACTATCTCAGAGTTTTCAACATTTCCCGCAGCAGTTTATTCTACAGATTTTACTAAGATAGAAACTGTTAATCCAGGCACCAGTCACAATTGGACTTTTGATGTATTTACACAAGCATCACCGCCACCCCATCTCCAGAGTATTGAGAAAGCACAGATGGCAGAAGATTCTCTGAAATACTTGTCATATCTCATCAGCCCAGGTGATACATTCGAAGAGGAAGCATACAGCGTAGAAATCTTGGATTTTGACTTCGATCATGAATTTAATCGAGAGCAGTTTTCTGACATAGACGACTACGACATGACAGTCGCAGCACATATACAAGTCACAGATAAGAGAACGAATAAAGTCTATGAAGTCTATCCTGGTCTTGGAGTGAGGGATGCGCTCATATTCACCTTACCAGAGGTTATAGATCCGATAGGGATCAAGCTAAAGCTCAATGAGGAAAGCTTTAATGACCTATTTACAGAAGAGAGTGACTTGCAATATGAAAGTGTCAATCTTAAGTTGGGAGAATCAATTAAAATTGGTGATCAAATCGTAACACTCGATGGATTTGATAGATCTCCCGAGCACCCTAATTATGAACCTAAAGAAGGAGATATAGCTGTAGGTGCACAGATGAGCGTTATACGTGAGAACCAAGCCTCAGTCCAAGTAAATCCTATTTATATCATACAGGATCTACAACCTTTCAGTATCAAGGATTACAATGCTGATCTGGGTATGCATGTACGCTTCAGTCATATAGAACCTTCAACAGGGCAGATGACGTTCTCGATTGCTTATGACAAGCGAAATGAGGAGCCGATCGATCTACTGATTGCAGAGGATGTACCACGCTCCGATATCTTAATCGTTCAAGCAGATGTCTTCCCTGGTATCAACTTAGTTTGGCTCGGCACATTAATGATGCTCTTCGGTATCTTACTTAGCCTCCTATTCAAATATGGCGTTAAAAAGTCGCTTGCTACATAGTGTAAGATTGCTTGCATACTGATCATTTTTGAGCGGGTTCAGGCGACAATTCGGGTCTTATAGATGTAATGTTTAGTAATTTTTTATAATGAGCTTATGTCTCCATTTCAATCTTATCCATAGATCTTATACTTCTAAGTTCTATAGATGAAATAGTAGAGTCACTGATCTTTTCAGTGGCTCTTTTTTTGTCCAAATGAATCACTAAGAATCTTACATCCAATCAATGCTTGCTCTCGACAATAACTCATGACGATCATTGTAAGGTGCCTTACACATATGCTGTTTGTCTATATTATAAATGTGGGTTTACTTCGGTCCATTCGCCCTATAGATGTAACAACGCAGTAATTTTTTTAGCGAGCCTATTAATCCATTTGGGTTTATTCCATAGGCCTTAGGATTCTAAGATCTATAGGTTTAAAGTTGGAGTCACTGACAATTTTTGGTGAGTCTTTTTCATGACGTTGACATCTTTCTTTCACTGCACATCACAACGATTTAATGAAATATGTAAACTATTTATCAGAACCATTATTTAACGTATGAAGCGCATGCGGAAGTAGCATAGAAATGCGATATTCACGATGTAAACCTTTAGTAATATATTTTCAACCAAAGGTAAGTTCTAAGTAAGCTTGATAAAGATTTCTAAGAACATATCTATGAGCTGTCACACTTGTGTGGCGGCTCTTTTTGTTTTTATATCTTGAGACCAATCTGAGATCTACCTATTGAGAGAAGTTGTAATCATCGGAACTGGTAATGTGGCAACTCAATATTGCTATAATTTTCAACATCATCAAGGCTCATTTAGCTTTGAAGTTTATGCGAGATCATCGACTCCTGTACATTTGGAGAATTATGCCATTACCATAAATAATGATATCACTGCGATCAATCGCCACGCTGATCTCTATCTTATCTGTGTCAACGATGATGCGATAGTTCATGTCGCTGATCTATTGAGTCGGGTTGGCATCTCTGATCAAGCAGTAGTAGCACATACCTCAGGAACCAAGTCATCAGCACTGCTTGACATGTTTACCAATTATGGTGTCTTATATCCATTGCAGACGCTGAGGAAAGAACATCCTATAGACTTTAAGGATGTGCCTTTATTGATTACGGGCAATAACTCAAAAGCAGAGAAACTCCTCATGTCTATAGCAGAGAGTATAAGTGATACCGTTTCTACACGTTCAGACGTTTACAGATTCAAGTTACATCTGCCTGCAGTGATCGTTAATAATTTTGTCAATCATCTATACCATATGGCCTATGCGTATTGTAAAAAGCAAGATGTTGATTTCACTTTGCTCCTACCATTGATCCATGAAACTATCAGGAAGATAGACGGTCATATAGATCCAGCTAAATTACAGACAGGTCCTGCCAAGCGTGATGACCAACTCACTATACAAATGCATCTGAAAGCATTAAAAGATCTTGATATGGACTCGGAACTATACGTGGCTATGACCAATAGTATCATCAAAACACATACAACATGAGAATTATCAAAGAATGGAATGACCAAACATGGAAGTATACTATGTTCTATCATAACAATCGGTATACGCTTAAAGTAGAGAACGGATCCAGCGAACAGGTCTACAAGCTTGCGGACCTCGCTGATGACCCCTCATCAATGATTGAGACATTGAGCAGCCAAGAGCACTATAGACAAAAAATAGAATCCATCTTTACATTGCAAGAGCAGGCTAAACGTGAGTTGCTCAGTGAAATTTACTCTCAACAAGGCGAAGATGAGTTTGATGACATTATTTAATATCCACTCATCTTAGCAAATCTGTTAAGATGATATGAGTAGTTACCAAATAGGGTGATCGCCACTCGGGCACGTTTCAGAAAGAATCCAATCTCCTCATCATCTGTCATACCGATTCCACCATACATCTGAACACCTTCATTAGTTGCCAGCTGAGCAACCTTAGAGGACTTGGCTTTCGCCATACTGCAGAGTGCAGATGCAATAATATCTTCTTCATCTAATGCGTCAACTGCCTTAAGCACAAGACTCTTAGCTACTTCTATCTCTCCATACAGATCTGCGGCCCTATGCTGCAATCCTTGAAAGCTTCCAATTACTTTATCAAATTGTCTGCGCTCTTTGATATAAGCGACGGTGCGCTCGAAGGCCTCAGTCATTAGACCGATTAATTCTGAGCTCAATAAGAGTGATGCACAGTTAGTAACGTAGTTAACTACCGATTTGCCTTTACCTTGTGATAAAATCTGATCTACCGATACCGCAACCTTGTCAAAGTGCACAGTGCTGTAGTATCGGCTATCCATATAAAAACCCTCTCTTACCTTGACTCCTGCGCTGCCAGCAGGTACGAGGAGAACCTCTACTCCACGCTCACCAGTACAAGCCACTATAAAATGACTGGCCACATGAGCATCAGCTACCATAGTCTTCTCTCCGGATAAAGCTCCACCGGTCATTTGGGCAGTATTTCCTTTAGGATTGTAGGTCTCGCCTTCTTGAACGGCTACAGCGATAATACCTCCTTCAGTGACACTTTCCTTTAATATGTCCTTCTGAGATTGGTTGCCATACTTCTGAATAATCAATCCAGAAAGTAGACTGCTAAATAGCGGTGAATTGGAGAGCGTCCTACCACATTCTTCCATTAAGATATTCAGTCCTTTTAGCCCAAAATCTAAGCCACCCAAATCTTCAGTTAGAGCAGTTGCTGGCCACCCCATCTCGACCATAGCCTTCCAGAGCTCATCAGAATATCCTAACTCACTATTATTGTCTCTTAATTCTCTTACTAAGGCAACTGGAGCACCTTTGAGTAAGTCTTTCGCCGAGCTTTTTAAAAACTCTTGCTCTTCTGTTAATACGTATGCCATGTCTCTATTTATGATGATGGTAGACCTAAGATGTGCTTGGCCACGATATTTAATTGAATTTCACTGGTTCCTCCTTCTATCGAGTTTCCTTTCGTACGGCAGAACTGTCTTGCCACTTTACCCTGATTGAAGTCCTCCCCGTCCCATGCCAGAGCAGAGCGCCCCCCACACTTCAGCCTTAGTTCGTACTTGGACTTGTTCAGCTCAGAGCCATAATACTTCATGAATGACGACTTGGCACCGATCGGCTGCCCAGCTTTCATTTCTTGAGCATATCGATCTAAGGTAAATTTGAATCCTGCAGCATCCATCTCCCACTCAGCAATCATACTCCGCAACATAGGATCATTAAGCACGCCATTGCTATCTACGCCGATCTCCTTCTTAGCATAATGTGAGATAGGTGTCATCACATCCGAATCTGCCGCACCAGCGATACTGGCTCGCTCATGGGTAAGTAAATATTTGGCTACCGTCCACCCAGCATTCTCATCACCTATGACATTAGCCTTTGGTACACGTACATTATCAAAGAAAGTCTCACAAAATGGAGACTTGCCACTGATCAGTTTGATCGGTCTAGTAGATACTCCTTCTGTTAACATATCAATCAACAAGAATGTGATTCCGATTTGCTTCTTAGAGGAGTTGTCCGTCCTTGTTAGCGCAAATATTTTATCAGCTTGATCGGCGTATGAAGTCCATACTTTTTGACCATTGACGATATAATGATCACTGTCAGACATTGCTGATGTCTGTAAATTTGCCAAGTCTGATCCCGCACCTGGTTCAGAATATCCTTGACACCATCTTATATTTCCTTTGATAATACCAGGCAGGTGTTCCTCTCGTTGAGCTTCGCTACCAAACTTTAATAGAGCTGGTCCAAGCATCCATATTCCAAAACTCAACAAAGGGGATCTACATCCGAGACGTTGCATCTCTTTATTGAGTATAACTCCCTCTTCTTTACTCAGTCCACCGCCACCATACTTCGATGGCCATGTTGGAGTTGTCCAGCCTTTATCAGCCATCACAGTAAACCACTTTTCTTGATCTTCACTGGAAAATGATGCGTTGCGTCCTCCCCAATAAGCATCCTTTTCGTCCTTCATTGGAGATCGCATCGATTGAGGACAGTTGGTCTCTAAAAAGTCGACAACCTCCTCTCTAAAATGGTCTAATGGCATAATTGTGAATTTTGCTCCAAGTTATGGGAGACTCTCGTCTTATACGAGCGATTGCGCTACACATAATTGGCAATATCACCATACGATTCACACGTCAGGTTTAGGAGGAGGCGAAGTCTCGATTCAATCTCTCCAAGACAATTATTTTAATCCAAATATCACGGTCTTGCACATTGGCATCTTATGTTTATGGTCTTAACGATTGCATGCTATGACAGACAAATCAAATCTACGTAAGGACTATCATGACTTTATAGAACGTAGGAAGTTTTTGATGGATGACAATCGTCCAGAAGCAGTAGCTAAACGAACCGCTAAAAACCAACGAACAGCAAGAACAAATATCGATGACCTATGTGATACAGATAGTTTCCTCGAGATCGGTAGTCTAACCGTAGCAGCACAGCGTTCACGCCGAGCACTTGATGACCTTATAGCTAATACCCCAGCAGATGGCTTAGTCTGCGGTATCGGTACAATCAATCAGGAGTTATTTGGTGATGAACAGGCCTCCTGTTGTATCCTTTCTTATGACTATACCGTTTTAGCAGGTACTCAAGGTGGTCTCAATCATCGCAAGACAGACCGTATGATTGAAATCGCCAAAGAGACAGCAAGGCCCATTATATTTTATGTCGAAGGAGGCGGAGGTAGGCCGGGTGATGTTGACTACGACCTGATTACTATAGGAGGATTACATATACCCACATTTGTTGAGTACGCACGATTGAGCGGCAAGGTACCTCGTATTGCTATTGTATCTGGTTATTGTTTTGCAGGTAATGCCTCTATCGCTGGATGCTCAGATGTCATCATAGCAACGAAAGAAAGTAACATGGGGATGGGAGGACCCGCTATGATAGAGGGTGGTGGCTTAGGAGTTTATCATCCCAAAGACATAGGTAAGTCTGCAGATCTATATAAAAATGGTGTCATAGACATCCTCCTTGAGGACGAAGCCGAAGCTACTCGTATTGCTAAGAAGTATCTCTCTTACTTCCAAGGCTCAATCGAAGAATGGGAATGTTCGGATCAAGAGGAACTGCGTGATGTTATACCTGAAAATCGAAGATTTGCTTATGATATAATGAAAGTCATACGAGGTCTGGTCGATACAGAAAGCTTCTTGGAGTTGCGTGGAGGATATGGTAAAAATATGATCACAGGGCTCTGTCGTATCGAAGGTGTGCCATATGGTTTAATTGCTAACAGCACTAAACATCTTGGTGGTGCAGTGGATAGTATAGCTGCTGATAAAGCGTCTCGATTCCTTCAGTTGTGTGATGCCTTTGGCTTAGCTATTATATCCTTGTGCGACGCACCGGGGTTTATGGTCGGTCCAGATACTGAGTTAGAAGGACTAGTCCGACGATCGTCAAGACTCTATATCACTGGAGCCTCGCTCAAGGTGCCAATCATCACCATATTCTTACGTAAAGCCTACGGATTAGGCGCTATGGCGATGTGTGGCGGAAGCACCCATGAGCCACTGTTGTCATTAGCGTGGCCAAGTGCAGAGTTTGGAGCAATGGGACTGGAAGGGGCCGTAAAACTGGGTTACAAGAAGGAATTGGAAGCTACGGAGACTGAAGAAGCTCAAGAGGCATTATTTGATAAGTTAGTAGATCGAGCTTATCAACGAGGCAAGGCAATCCATGCTGCCAGTATGTTTGATTTTGATGAGGTCATAGATCCAGCAGATACTCGTAAGTGGATCAGTTCAGCAATATCAGGCCATACATTCGGTCCTAATCCAAATAGAACAATAGACTCTTGGTAATGGCTCATACTCCTAATGAAATATCCGCCAGCGTCATTGAAGCTTATAGAGTTTTAATTTCGGAACGATATCAGTACGACTATCTCACAAGAGCATATGATATACCTCAATCTTTTGATACGGATAGAATAGAGCTCTTCCGCAACTTCTTCTTGGATTACATCTACCCTCCTCTTGAAAAACGCCAAGAACTGGATCAGGCATTCGAAAGCTTGGATCGTCATATCAAAAACCCTAAAAATCTCTTATCAATATTAGTAGACTCAAGCAGCATCCTATTTAAGTTTGGCAGACACTTACCTAAAATATTGAACGCAGCCATCAAAGCTCTCCGATCCTTTAGGAAGGCCAATAGGTTTGAAGACCAGATAGCCAATAGAGCATCGAACAGAGCACTACAATTACCCATATCTCAAGATGATCTAAAAAGCTTAATAGCCTCACTACCGAAGTCCGATGTGATGGGTTTTATTAATGAGTCAAAATCTCTATTTGAATTAATACAGGACAAGAAACTGGTGGTGAAGATCATAGATCTACTTACTCAGCTGATCAACAAGATGAAGAAGAACAAGGTATATTCTGCAGCTGAAATCAATGGATTTCAGATCGGCCTAAATATCATATCAGGAAGCTACGAACTATTCAATTCATTGAGACCGACAGAAGCTAAGCTCTTATTTGAATTGGGTGTACATATTGAACGAACAGAGATTGACCGAATCTATCAAGAGTTTAGATAGGGTCAATTCACAAATCTCCACTGCCAGCTATCCTTAATAGGGACTAACCACTTAGAGAAAAGCTCTGCTTTAGTCTTAATGAGATTATTAAATACTAATGAATCTTCAGTGACTTGTCCGGACTTATAGTGTTGAGGAACATCAGTCATATTGACGCCCACAACTTGATTGTTTTTTAGGAAGAAGAAGTTCTGACGATCCATCACGTTGGTGTCAAGCTGGTCGCCTACATTTTGAATATAACGGGTAAGACTATCGATGGAACATCCCGAAGCATTGTGCGACTGCTCTTCATCAAGCACGATCACTATAAAGCGATTATAGAATACTGCTCCATGTGCATCCAACTGCCGATTATGAGCCGTCCACTGCTCCAAGAAGCCTCTGATCTGCTCTGTAGCTACAAATACGTCCTTATTACTTAACTCAGTCTCAGATTGAAATATCCAGACACGTGCAGAATCGGACATCATCTGCAACTCGACGGGGACTTGTTGGATAGTATAGCTAAAGACCATTGGACTGTACGATCAATTCTGAAATATCATATACCATGACTTCTTCTTGCTTCTCTTTGGCCTTGATACCATCCATCAGCATCGTTATGCAGAATGGGCAATTGGCCGCGATGATGTCAGGATTTTTCGATAGAGCCTCCTCGGCACGCTCCATATTAATACGCTTGTCTCCAGGCTCGTCCTCTTTAAACATCTGGGCGCCTCCTGCACCACAACATAGACCGTTCTGACGCTTGCGATCCATCTCTACGAAGTTAGCGTCCAACTGATTGAGAATGGCTCGAGGAGCCTCATACTCCCCATTGACACGGCCGAGATAACAGCTGTCATGATAAGTTACCGTCTTACCTGAGAACGCCCCACCCTCTATCTTTAGCTTGCCTTCATTGATTAAGCTCTGGATGAGTTGAGTGTGGTGTAATACTTCATAGTTGCCCCCCAACTTAGGGTACTCATTCTTCAGTGTATTAAAACAGTGAGGACAAGCCGTCACGATTTTCTGCACTTCGTAACTATTGAGCGTTTCGATGTTCTGGATAGCCGTCATCTGAAAGATGAACTCGTTACCAGCACGTCGAGCAGGATCTCCTGTACAGCTCTCTTCATTACCCAATATTGCGAAACTTAGACCCACAGATGAGAGTATCTTAGCGAATGCTACTGATACCTTCTTAGCTCTTGCATCAAAACTCCCTGCACATCCTACCCAAAATAGGATCTCTGGTTTCTCTCCAGAATCAACATATTCGGCTATCGTCCTTACTTTCATAGATTCTTCTTTTAAAATATTGGGGTTATGATTCTGTAATATCAGCAGTCCAAGCATCACGAGCATCCGGCAACTGCCATACCGCTCCACCGCTCTCCATACTATTAAACATAGGTAACCAATCTGATGGCCCTGCAGAATTAGTCAATATCTCGTATCGTCGCATCTCGAGTATTGGTTCAAGCGGATTGATCATCACAGGACAAGCTTCAACACATGCATTACAAGAAGTACATGCAAACAGTTCCTCCTGAGTAATCTTATCAAATAGCGATAAACCATCATCAAAATTAGCTTTAGTCAAAACCTCCCCACCCTTCTCGGCATTAATATATTCTTTATTGCCTGATTCAATTTTAGTACCGACTTCCTCCGCCCGATCCCTGATATCCATCATGATCTTACGAGGAGATAGCTTCTTACCCGTCAAGTTAGCAGGACATACAGATGTACATCGTCCGCACTCTGTACAGGTGTACGATTCCAGTATATTCTTCCAGCTTAAGTCCATCACATCTCGTGAGCCAAACTCTGGTATATCGTCGTTCATATCCCCTTCAGATTCTACTACTAGACCCATCATAGATTTCACCTCATACATAATCTCAGGCATATTATTCATCTCTCCTCGAGATTGATTTTTGGAGAAATAGACATTCGGAAATGCCAAGAATATATGTAGATGTTTAGAGTATGGCAGATAGATGATAAAACTGAATACCACAAGAATGTGCAGCCACCATCCAAATCGCTCTACCACATGAAGAGCACCTTCTGACAATCCACCAAATAGAGCAGGCCCTAACCAACTACTTACAGGCAATGTACCTGTATCAGGAAAATGTGCGGGATCGATCTTTTGCAATAGCACATCAGCACCATTCATACTGAATATACCGATCAACAATAGGATCTCACCATAGAGTATCAAGTTACCATCCAGCTTTGGCCATCCGTCCATTTCTGGTTTTATGAATCGTGGCACTTTCAGAATATTACGGCGCCACAAGAAGATGATCGTCGAAATTAATGCCAGCACTGATAGGATCTCTATAAACCCAATGATCACAGTATATAAGACACCCAGCATGTCAGCGAAAAAGCGATGTACACCTCCAAATCCATCTATAAAGATCTCGATAAGCTCTACCTGAGTCATTAAAAAAGCAACGTAAATGAAGAGATGCAGAATGGCAGGGATAAATCGTTTGAACATCTTCTTTTGTCCAAAAGCGACAAGCAATACGTTTTTTAATCGCCAACTGCTGTCTCCACTGATCTCTTCATCTTTACCCAATTTTATATTACGATACACTCGACTAAACTGTCGATACGCCACGAAAAAGACTGCCGCACTAAGGAGTATAAATAGGATTTGCGAAATGCTCATTATAAAGGCGATTGTTTAAGATTCTTAAATGATAACTTTGCAGTATACACTTGGTTCGAGAGTAAAGACATATACTTTGACTCATGATAGACAAAATAATCATATGATTATCCTCAATGATAAACAAATCAAACAAAAGCTGAGAAGACTTGCTTTTGAAATTATTGAACAAAATAGTTCTGAATCTGAGATCATATTAGCTGGTGTCAACAACAATGGTTATGCCTGCGCTAAACTCCTAAAAGGGGAGATAGATAAAGCTAAGGTATCCGATATCAAATTTACATTAGCACAAATCAATCTGAATCCAGCACAACCGACTAAAGATGGGGTTAGCGTAGATCTCCCAAATGAGGATATTAAAGATAAAGTAGCCATAGTGATTGACGACGTAGCCAATACGGGTAGAACGCTATTCTATGCTTGTTTACCATTCATCAATACCCTTGTCAAGAAGTTACAAACCGCAGCGCTTGTAGATCGTACGCATAAGTCATATCCTGTATTAGTCAATTATATAGGTCTGTCACTGGCTACAACGCTCAATGATCATATCAGAGTAGAGCTTAATAAAAAATCTGGATTTCAAGCGACAGTAGAATAGTGACTCATTGCGAGTCAGAGTACCTACCCTAACTACGTCGGGCTCTGTCCTTTGAATCTGTGGATATACTCTTTAATCGGGCGATAGAGTTCTTCGACGCCATCGATCAACGGTGCTACTACCGGTAATTCCAACTCTCGCTCCATGACGATCATTATGTTGCGAAGCTCTTCACGCTTAAGTTCATTGCCATGGGCAACGGCAATCGCAATTACTTCTGCTCCGTATTGGTTGATTAGCTGAATCTCATTTCTTGTTGATGGAATCAATATTTTGAGGTCTTCATATCCTTCAAAGTAGATGCGCTCAGGGCTCACTTGTAGGACGACTCCCTTTGCATTACCCGACAAGAGAAATTCGCTACCTCCAGGTCCTGATGGGTTTCTCAGGGCTGATTGCCCTTCGATAATGATCAGCTCGGGTTTCTCTTGTATGAAGCAGTTGACGATCGACTTTTCAATTTCTCCCGATATAAAATCGTTTAATGTAGAATCGAAAATGAAACCGTGCTTATATCCCTGTAACCAACCCGTCTGACCAGTATAGATCATTTCTGTTTTTAGCTGACGCTCATTGCACATAGCATGCAATAGACCAGCAGTAGTTCTCTTGCCTAATGCACAGTCAACACCAAGAACAGCAATAATCGGGCAATCAACCATGTAGATATCCCCCTGCCAAAAATGTAAATCAGCAATAGACTTAGGTCGACGGATGTCGATCAGTTCCACACCATGTTCTTTTGCCTGAGCAGGTAATCCTGGCATGTCATTAATGTAGTCATGCAGGCCATTAATTACATGACATCCATTAGTTATAGCATCCTTTACTTCTGACTTAAATGATTCTGGCATAAGTCCGCCATGCGTAGCGACTCCTATGATTAGGTTCTTTACATCATCTACAGCTTCAATGGCTTCTAAAACAGAAGCATATATGGGAATATTACGCTCTATGCCGTCCATAACAGAGCCCGCATCTTGACCGACAAACTTACTGTCCACCACACCTACTATATCATATCGTGATGTATGTCGTAACAACCCATGACAGGTTTTGGCATTAACCGTGTTCAAAAATCCGTGCGTTAATACTATCGCTTTCTCCATATCCAAAATATTATATCAATTCTACGCTCAAACCAGTCTTGGTTAAATCAGGGTACAAAATACCATCCTTAACATAAAATCCACCCCTTGCAATATCTTTAGATAAATCAAAACTACCATCAAGATCTATGTATTTTGTTTGTGGGCAAGCATATGCAGTATTTAGTGCGGCAGCAATGCTTACACAGCTCTCATCCATACAACCCCACATGAGATCAACTTGGTTTAACTGTGCGACTTCGGAAATTCTAATTGCTTCGGTGATACCACCGCATTTCATCAACTTAATATTAAATATGCCATAAGGCATGGGATCAATAGATAACTCGATGGCATCTGACATCTTTTGGCAATCCTCATCTCCACAGCACATAGATCGTACGACAGCATCTAAGTAGCGCATGAGCTCATAATCTCCTTTAGGAAATGGTTGTTCAAAGAATTCTACTGGTTGATCGTGAGTAGCAAGAATGAATGATTTAAGTTGATTTGTCGCAAACCCTTGGTTCGCGTCAACACGGATGACTACATCACTTGGTGTAGCCTCTCTTAGTTTCAAGTAGCGCTCAAGATCTGAGTCATAATCAGTTCCTATTTTAAGCTTTATGGCTTTAAATCCTCTTTCGATATACTCTTTACCTTCTTCAAGAGTTTCGGCCAAAGACTTAATCCCAATGGTAATGGAAGTTGCCAATGGTTGTATGCTCACACCGAGATAAGTAGAGATATGCACACCTATATGGTGACAAAATAAATCATGAAGTGCCATATCAAGGGCTGCCAGTATAGCGGGACTCGCGACAAACTTCTGGGTTGCTAAAGAAATTAGGTGCTTAAACGAACGAATATCTTGGTCAATAAGAAGTGAACTTAGGTCCTGATACAGTTGTGCGATGTCGGATGATATGAGTTCTCCTGTGACATGTACTGACGGACTCCCTGTTCCTATGCCTACGTGCTGATCAGTTTCGATTATTAAAACATAGTTCTGAACAGCATCATGCTTAACATATGCGACCTCGTAAGGTCTGGTAAGGGCGAAGTCCTCTACCTCTACCGATATCTTTTTAATCTTCATTAGCTTGAGTGTGTGAGCTTCTATGGCAGGAAAATTAGCTAATTCTTTTGGGAGATAGCAGATAATAGAAATAGAAAAGGAGATCATTGCTGATCTCCTTTTGTTTCTTTTTAGTAACGTCTTCCGCCGCCGCCGTAGCCGCCGCCACCACCACGGTTTCCACCGCCGCCGTAACCACCACCACCGCCACGGTTTCCACCGCCTCGGTTAAATCCGCCACGTCCACCTCCGCCTCCACCTGGAGGATTGGCTTTTTTGACAACAATAGTCCGTCCATCTAACTCAGAGTCGTTAAGCTCATCGATAGCACTTTGACCTTCTTCTTCGTTAGGCATTTCTACGAATCCGAATCCTTTAGATCGACCTGTTTCACGATCCATAATAACTTTAGCAGAATCTACATCTCCATATTGTTCGAATAGAGATTGTAGTTCTTCGCCAGTTGTCCCGTAGGATAACTTTGCAACAAAAATGTTCATTAAATAAAAATTAAGTAAAGAAAATGAGGTAAAAAAGACAGGCAAAAATCAAATTAGACGTAGACCTTCTTGGTTAACCTGTGATAAAGGTAGTTCTTTTTAACAAGATATATCATATTAAATAATTATTTAATATGATAACTAACTTTAGTGGAGCCGGGGAGATTCGAACTCCCGTCCAGACAAAGTGCTCAAGAGCTTTCTACATGCTTAGCCTGAATATTATATTTTCGACACTCAGCTGATAAAAAGGCGATCTACCAAGTGCTTATCTTCTTAAATTTCAAATTGTATCCAAAGAACTATACGCTTCTATCCTGAAGGTTTTATGATATGCAACATCCCTAATATATCAGGAGTCAAGAGAATAGCATAAAAGCTTACTAATTCCTTGAATTAGGCAGCTAAGGCGTAATTTCTTTCGCCATTTAAAGTTGTGATCATCATTTATTAACGGAGTAAATGATCAATTCTCCGGCATGCTTACTAATCAACGATCTTTCCTGTCGATTCCATTCGGCCCCATATTTCAATGAACTTGCTGTATAACGTGGCGAAAGACTAATTCGTTCCTCATACAGCTCTTTATTTATTTAAAAAGCCCTTTATGGCTTTTACGATCTCTTCGTTTCGATTTTCTTGTGGCATTTTAACAAAGGTTTCACCTGTAAGCAACTCATATAAGTGTACGTAGCGATCTGAAACACGGTTGACAAACTCATCTGACATATCTGGCATCACCTGCCCTTTTTTGCCCATAAAGTTGTGCTCTATCAACCACTCACGCACGAACTCTTTAGATAATTGATTATGAGCAACTCCTCGATTAAACCGATCGTCATATTCATCCTTGTAAAAGTATCTACTGCTGTCGGGCGTATGAATCTCATCAATGAGCATAATATCACCATCGTAGATCCCAAACTCATACTTAGTATCCACCAGTATTAAACCGCGCTTATGAGCCATCTCTTGACCCCGTTCAAAAAGCTTATGTGTGATGCGTTCTAATTGACCGTATACGTCGATGCTAACGATACCCTGAGCAATGATTTCTTCTTTACTTATATCAAGATCGTGACCTTCTTCTGCTTTAGTCGCTGGTGTGATGATAGGTCTGTCAAGTTTTTGATTGGCTGAGAGACCATCTGGCAACGCTACCCCACATAAGCTGCGCTTACCCGCTGAATATTCTCTAAGTGCATGACCGACGAGATATCCTCTAATCACCATCTCAAGTTTGATGGGTTCACACTTGTGACCCACCGTTACATTGGGATGTGGATTAGCGATAGACCAATTAGGAACGATATCCGAAGTCGCATCTAAAAAATACTGTGCTAACTGATTTAAAACTTGGCCCTTGTAAGGGATAGCTCTCGGGAGGATATGATCGAATGCTGAGATGCGATCACTCACGACCATGATCAGCTTATCATCGATCGTATACACGTCTCTGATCTTACCTCTATAGAATGACTGGTCTGGGTGGAGCGATAAAGAATTGTAATTGGACACTGAGATCGGACTATGCTGTGATCAAATATTGTTGATCGTCTTTTTCTCAAGTATGATCTCTTTCAATTCCTTGAGTGCTTTATACTCTTCTGGCATTGCTTTCTTCACTACCTCTTTAAAGGCTACGAATTTGCCATTTTCGATACCTGGTATCGTCTCCTTGACAAGGCTCTTGACCACCTTGACATCATTACGGAGTAAACCCTTAATTGATGGTATATTGTGCCAATCCGCTTCAATAGCAATCATCTTTTTGCTCTTGTCACAGTCTAACTCGATAGATTCGCAGTTATCACACTCATGCTGTACCATATCTATCTTAGGCAGCTTCCATACATCTGGATTCTCAGGCAACTCATCTTCGATTAAGAATAGTTCGAAACCTTTCTGATGACAACGGTAGATTATTAATCTGGCTATGTTAAGTATTGACATATTAAATCAACTGATCTATTAAGGCGTAAGATAAAACAAGTATGAATAGTTCTCTTTCTTCTGGTGAGATACTTTCTTTATTTACAATGGCTCTTGTTTGATCAACGTCCTCTGCTTCGTGTGCATTGATCAGAAGCTTAGTCTCTCCAGCAAACTTAACAGGAAGAAGGTCCGTACCTTCTTCATGATATATCTTAACCTGTTCCCTTTTTCCTTTTATGCTTAACTCTGAGGTATCTATAGTGGCAATGTTTTGCTCACCCTGTCTAACCTCTAGCTCAGTCGCATTCTTTGGGCTGACTGCATAGATCTGATCATCAAACTTAACTGCATAAGACAATGTATGATCATGCAGATAACGCTTAGCGGCATAGGCCAAGATAGGTTCATGATATATCGAATAGAGCACGGCAGTTTCTACATCTCCAAAAATCTTCTTACTGGACTGAGAGTCACCAATACGTGATAGCGTATCTATCTCATCCCATGGACTGAGTTCGATATCGACTAATCTGTTCTCAAGTGATTTAATATCCTTGAGCAGGACACTTGCAGTAGTACTTAGCTCCTTGTTGAAGTCGAAGAAAAGATAAATGACATAACCTACAAATGCAAGCGCAATGGCATAGACTAAAAACATGTATGCGTATGCTTGTGCTTAACCTAAATAAGACTTCAGATTGTTCTTATTGACACTCTTACGTAATCGACGTATTGCTCTCTCTTTTATCTGTCTTACACGCTCACGTGTTAAGCCATAGAGCTCACCGATTTCCTCAAGTGTCATAGATTTTCTACCCTTAAGACCGTAGTATGCCCCTAATACTTCAACCTCCCTTGGAGAGAGCATTGACAGACCATACTTTACTTCATCTTTGAGTGACTCTTCCATCAACGCCAGATCTGGTGCAGCTTCTGAATCAAAGTTGAGCAAATCCAACATGGTAGCATCACCATCGTCACCTCCTACCGGAGCATCAAATGATAGGTGTCTACTTCCACTCTGCTTCATTTTTACCACATCTTTTGGTTTCATGTCCAATAGTTCAGCAAGCTCCTCATCAGAAGGCTCTCGCTCAAACTCCTGTACAAAAGAGACGACAGCCTCATTAACCTTGTTATATGAACCAACTTTGTTGAGTGGTAATCTTACTATACGTGCATATTCTACTATAGCTTGGAGGATAGATTGTCTGATCCACCATACTGCATAAGAGATAAACTTAAAACCCTTAGTCTCATCAAAACGCTTCGCAGCCTTCATCAGTCCAACGTTTCCTTCGTTGATCAGGTCACTTAATGATAGACCTTGGTTCTGATATTGCTTAGCAACACTGACTACAAATCTTAAGTTCGACTTAGTCATGCGTTCAAGAGCCTCCTTATCGCCCTCACGTATTCGTCTGGCCAACTCTGCCTCCTCGTCAGCAGTCAGGAGATCTATCTTGCTTATGTCATTTAGATACTTATCTAATGCCAAGCTCTCCCGATTGGTGATCTTATTAGTTATCTTAAGTTGTCTCATATCTCATTAAACTGTAAACTGTATAATTTTATTTTCAGGTATGCCTTGATTATACCACAGAAATGTAGTATGTATCTACAATACAAGAATAAAGGGAGATAAGTTTCTCATCTCCCTTTAATTTTTAAAATTCTTTGAGTTTAGTCTTGATCTGGCCTTGGCTTGCGCTCAGGCTTCGGTAATAATACTTTTCTGGACAATTTCATCTTACCAGACTTAGGATCGATACCTATCAACTTGACCTTTACAGGATCGCCTTCTTTGAACACATCCTCGACACGCTCGATTCTCGAGTGTGATATCTCACTTACGTGTAATAATCCACTCTTACCATTGAAGTCAACGAATACTCCATAAGGCATCACACTGGCAACGACTGAGTCGTATACATCCCCGATCTGAGGCTTGTACGCTATATTTTGTATCACTCTTTCGGCCTCCTTGATACCTGCTGCATCTGGCGAGAAGATACTTACCATACCCTGACCATCGACCTCTTCGATATTGATCGTAGTGTTGGTATTAGCTTGTAGCTCTTGGATAACCTTTCCTCCTGGCCCGATAACCGCGCCAATGAATTCTTTGTCTATAGCGAACTCGATCATACGAGGAGCAAAGTCTTTCGGCTCATCTCTGGCTACCTCTATTGTCTTAGCCATCTCTCCTAAGATATGAAGACGACCTTCTTTAGCTTGCATAAGTGCCTGCTCTAAGATCTCATATGGTAGTCCGTCAATCTTAATGTCCATCTGACATCCACAGATGCCATCTACAGTACCCGTAACTTTAAAGTCCATATCTCCCAACGCATCCTCATCACCGAGTATGTCCGATAAGATGATGTGACGATCGCCATCCGAGATCATACCCATAGCAATACCAGAAACAGCTTTCTTAATAGGGATACCTGCATCCATCAGTGCCATTGACCCAGCACATACTGTAGCCATTGAACTTGAACCATTAGACTCTAATATATCAGATACTAATCTGAGTGTGTATGGATTCTCTTCTGGTAGCACTTGTCTAAGTGAACGTCCCGCCAAGTTAGCGTGACCGACCTCTCTACGACCGGGCCCTCTCATCGGCTTAGTCTCTCCCACTGATAATGCTGGGAAGTTATAGTGCAAGATAAACTTGTCATATCCTGTGGACAACGCCGTGTCAACCATCTGCTGATCCAGCTTAGTACCCATCGTACAAGACGTCAATGACTGAGTCTCTCCACGAGTGAATATTGCTGAACCGTGAGCTGAAGGCAAGTAACTGATCTCTGTCCAGATATCTCTGATATCCGCTGACTTACGACCGTCCAATCTTACACGCTCAACAAGCACATGCTCTCTGATTGTTTCTTTCTTGACCTTGTCGAAGTATCCGCTCAGTTCTCCACCATTCTCATCCATCCACTCTTCGCCAAACTTCTCCAACGCTTTCTCTTTGAGCTCATCCTTGATCTGTGAAAGGTGGGCTTTTCTCTCTTTCTTATTATAGGCGCTCTTAGCTACCTCGATAATTCCGGCAGCACTTGTCGCCTTGACAAAATCTTTAATCTCTGTATTCTCCTCAGGTAATTCCAGTACTCTTTTAACCGTAGCATCCTCTCCTACTTTCTGTGCTAACTCTAACTGAGCTTGACATTGCACTTTAATCGCATCATGTCCTATTTTAATCGCCTCAATCAACTCGAGCTCATCACATTCCTGTGCATCACCCTCTACCATCATCACATTGTCCATTGTAGCAGCAACGATAACATTAAGGGTAGCACCCTCAAGCTGTGAAGTAACCGGATTAACTACATACTCTCCATTAATCTTAGCCACTCGTACTTCTGAAATCGGTCCATCAAACACTATGTCCGAAACAGCTATAGCTGCCGAAGCTGCAAGCGCAGCATATGCATCAGGTTGGATTTCTGGATCTGCTGAGATCATGTTTATGATAATCTGCGTGTCACACATGTACCCTGACGGGAATAATGGACGTAGAGCACGATCCACTAATCTACATACGAGTATCTCGTACTCACTTAGTCTTGCTTCTCTCCTGAAGAAGTTACCCGGGATTCTACCTGCAGAAGCATACTTCTCTTGATAGTCTACTGATAATGGGAAAAAGTTCTGGCCTTCTCGTGCTTCATAAGCAGAGACTACTGATGCGAAGAGCATCATCTTGCCAACTCTTACAACAACGGAACCATGGGCTTGAGCCGCTAATTTTCCAGTTTCGATTATTACTTCTTGACCACTTGGTAGGTTAAATGATGTGGTAGTAGGAATTTTTACACCCATAAATTTCTTTTATCTTGATTTGTATCCGAGCACAAATCTAACATTATATTATATATTAATAAAAAAGCATATATCGTGTTTTGATATATGCTTTTTGTAAAACTGTGGAGCCTGTTACTTACGTATGCCTAACTTGGCTATCAGGTCTCTGTATTTTTGAATATCCTTTCCTGCAAGATACTTTAGCAATCTTTTTCTCTTTCCTACTAAAGTTAATAGTGTACGTCTGCAAGAGTGATCTTTCTTATTCTCTCTGAGGTGATCGGACAAGCTGTTTATTCGGTGTGTGAATAATGCTACTTGACCTTCTATTGATCCGGTGTTCTTAGCTGATCCACCGTGTTCCGCAAAAATTTCTTCTTTCTGTGCGTTTGTTAAGTAATTTGCCATAATAATTTATTGTTACCAAATATGAGAATTACTAAAATTCTTGTTTAGCGGCGGCAAATGTACGTGTTTAAATGGTGATAATCCGTATTTTTTTACCGCCCAATTCATTCGGTAGTTTTTGCCTTATCCCATAATGCATCCATCTCCTCCAAGGTCATATCAGAAAGCGACTTAGTAGCATGCGCTTCGATATACTCAAATCGCCGTTTGAACTTTCGGTTAGTTAAGTCCAGTGCACGATTAGAATCTATATTGAGGTGTCGTGCATAATTAACCAGTGAGAAGATCAAATCTCCAAACTCTTCGGTGATCTTCTCTTGATCTACTTCCTGCTGAGCTACTTCTTTGAATTCGCCAAGCTCCTCCTCCACTTTTGCCCATACATCCGCAACGTCGTCCCACTCAAATCCTACTTGGGCCGCCTTCTCTTGCATGCGCTGTGCTTTAATTATACTCGGGAGCGCATTGGGGACCCCACCTAGGACAGACTTCTTTTCTTTCCCTTCTGCCATTTTGATTTTCTCCCAGTTTCGTTTGACGTCTTCTTCGCCATTGACTTCTGTATCACCATAGATGTGAGGGTGTCGTCTGATCAGTTTCTCGGAAACCGCATGAAGCACGTCCGCTACATCAAAGGCTTCTTGCTCATCACCAAGCTTAGCATAAAACACCATGTGCAGCATAACGTCACCGAGCTCTTCTTTGATCTCATCCATCTCTTGAGTTTCGATCGCATCGATCAACTCATAGGTCTCCTCGACTGTAAGTGAGCTGAGGGACTCAAATGTTTGCTTGCGATCCCACGGACACTTTTCTCGCAGCTCATCCATGATGTCAATCAATCTCCCAAATGCTTCTAACTTTTGAGCTCTGCGATCTGAACGAGCACCAGATTGTGATGTCTTATATGTTGTTGATTTCATAATATTTACAAAAATGTCATTTTATCTATCATCCATAAATAACTTTGTGGCGTTAACTGAGTTGTTAATTATATAAATCATGTCGACATGAATTATTTCTTCACCATTTTATTGATCATCGGAGTCACTTTTGGACTTTCATTCATTTTGATCAATATCAGATATATTATAACGGGCAATGAATTTAGAGGCACATGTGCTACTAACAACCCAATGATCAAGAATAGCCTTGGCGAATGTACAGTCTGTGGCAAATCGCCAGATGAAGACTGTAAAATGCCTGAAGTAAAACCTGCTACCTAACACTTAATCCAACATTCAGATGCGAGTATCTATATTGCTCCTGGCTCTGAGCTTTATGTGCTCAAGTCAATTACTCAGTCAACGACCAGATAAGCTGAGTTCTGTAGAGATCTATAATAAGCTTGAGAAACTCAACTTCTTAGGGACCGTATTATACTGTGCTGCTCATCCCGATGATGAAAACACAGCATTGATCTCCTACATGTCCAATAAAGTAAAAGCACGAACAGCATACTTATCACTGACAAGAGGCGATGGTGGCCAAAACAGAATCGGTGCGGAAATCAGAGAAGACTTAGGAGTAATCCGTACTCACGAGCTACTGGCAGCGAGAGCGACTGATGGCGGAGAACAATTCTTTACACGAGCAATAGATTTTGGCTACAGCAAGCATCCTGACGAAACCCTATCCATCTGGGAACGTGATAAGATTATGCATGACGTGGTCAAGGTCATCAGAGAATTCAAACCCGATGTTATCGTGAACCGATTTGATCACAGAACACCTGGGCGTACACATGGTCATCATACTACCTCTGCGATACTATCAGTAGACTCTTACGACAAAGCGAGTGATCCTGATTATCAGTCTGACTTATTAGGTCACTTAGAGCCATGGCAGACGCAGCGCATATTTTTCAATACGTCGTGGTGGTTTTATGGCAGTAGAGCCAACTTCGCTGAAGCGGATAAGTCAAACCTTCTTTCTGTAGATGTCGGAGTATATTATAAAAACTTAGGGCTATCCAATAGTGAAATAGCCGCACTCAGTAGATCGATGCATAAGAGTCAGGGTTTCGGTAGTACAGGCACCCGTGGCACAAGAAATGAATATCTCGAACTTGTTAAGGGAGAACTACCTGCTGATAAGACGAATCTATTTGAAGGGGTCAATACAACATGGGCACGTGTTGATGGGGCTGGTCATATTGAAGGATTAGTAGATGAGGTATTGGAAGGTTTCAACTTTATCGATCCAGCATCTCATATTGATGCCTTATTAGCCATTCGTGGGGAGATAGCTCAGATCAGTGATGACCACTGGAAGCGTTATAAGCTCGAAGAAATAGATGATATCATCTCACAAAGCTTGGGCTTATTTGTAGAGGCTAAAGCCAATCAAGCGAATGCTACAGCAGGGGACTCGCTTGTTGTTGATTTGGAGGTTATCAATAGGTCAGATGCCAAGGTTTTACTGAAGTCAATTACTCTTGACGACTATAACAATGAACTCAATACCGAACTGGTTAATAATGAGTCCAATCAAACCGAGATCAATTATGTGATAAGCAATGATGATCTCAAAGAATCTAATCCTTACTGGCTACAAGAGAAAGGCACTATGGGACTATATGCCATCAGCGATACTGAGATGATCGGCACACCAGCCAATAAAGGTCCAATAGAAGTGACTGTGTCGCTGGAGATAAATGGAAATCCACTTACCATCTCTCGTGATGTGATCTACAAGTTCACAGATGAGGTTAAAGGAGAAGTGTACGAACCATTTGTTGCCGTACCACTGGCCTCTGTAGAATTTGAAGATCCAGTCTATATCTTATCTACTCGAGATCCTAAGAAGGTATCTGTAACGGTTAAGAGCTATTCAGATGATGTAGAAGGCACCCTTTCAATTAATCATCCTGAGTCATTCTCTGTTTCGCCGGAGTCGGTGGATATCTCCATGGGACCAGCTGGAAGTATCGAGATCGTTGAGTTTGAAGTAAAAGGTCCTTATTTACAGGAGTCAGCAACATTCACTGCTCAGTTGAAAACCAATAGTGCCGTACTGAATGAATCAATCAATGTCATTGATTATGACCATATCCCAAAGCAATATGTGAGATCTACATCAGAGGCAGCAGTAGAGCGCTTAAACGTTAAGACAATAGATAAAAAAATCGCCTACATAGAAGGCGCTGGAGACGAGGTCGCAGAGAGTCTTGCTCAGATCGGATATCAAGCGGACATCATCTCTGTCGATGATATCACTGCAGATAACCTGGCATCTTACGATGTGGTCATTGTAGGTATTAGGGCTTACAACATTCATAGAGACCTCAGACTTCGAAAGGAGATACTGATGAACTTCATTAATGATGGAGGAACTGTAATCGTCCAGTACAACACGAATCGAGGTGGTCTTAAGGGTGATGACATATCACCTTATCCCCTTGAACTATCGAGAGATAGAGTTACTGATGAGACTGCAACAGTATCATTTGTCAATCCAAACCATGAAGTGCTCAATACACCGAACAAGATTACGTCGCTTGATTTTAAGGATTGGGTACAGGAAAGAGGACTTTACTTCCCTAATCAATGGGATGAGCGCTTCGAAGCACCACTATCAATGGCAGATCCAAATGAAAATCCAACTAAAGGAGCGTTACTGATAGCTAAGTACGGCAAAGGAAACTTTATCTACAGTGGATTGTCATGGTTCAGAGAGCTTCCTGCAGGAGTTCCCGGAGCTTATAGATTATTTGCTAATCTCATTGCCATAGGCGGCGATGATCAACTTAACAATGGACAAAACCAAGGAGATGGAGAATAAGTGGTCTAAACGTTACGCCCTTATCTTGATCGCCAATGCGGTCTATATCATTTTGTTTTATCTGCTGACTACAATATTTAATTGATGCACGGGATAGATTGGATTGTCCTTATTGCTACCCTACTGGTTATTGTCTGCTATGGCATCTTTAAGTCTCGCAACCAGAAGAATCTTGAGAGCTATTTACTCGATAGTAATAGTGCCAAGTGGTACACGGTAGGTCTATCCGTAATGGCGACACAAGCCAGTGCGATTACCTTTCTATCCACACCTGGTCAAGCTTTTGCAGATGGGATGAAGTTCGTCCAGTTCTATTTTGGACTGCCTATCGCTATGGTGATCATCTGTATCTACTTCATCCCACGATACAAGCGCCTTAAGGTTTACACGGCTTATGAGTTTTTGGAGCAACGATTTGATCTTAATACTCGATTACTCACATCTGTGCTATTCTTAGTACAGCGTGGATTAGCCGCTGGTATAACTATATATGCACCTGCCATTGTCTTATCGACAGTACTCGATGTGGAGCTTAACTATATGGTATTATTGATTGGAGGCCTTGTGGTGCTTTATACTGTGCTTGGAGGCACACGAGCGGTCAATGTCACCCAGCGCTACCAGATGATGATCATATTCGTAGGATTAATCATTGCATTTGGCATCATACTCAATCGACTTCCCGATCATATCTCATTCATGGATAGCTTGGAAGTAGGGGGGATAAATGGCAAGATGGAGATCTTGGATTTTAGTTTTAATCTCAATGATCGATACACCTTTTGGACCGGGATTATTGGAGGTTCATTCTTAGCACTATCATACTTCGGCACGGATCAAAGTCAAGTCCAACGCTATCTTACTGGTGAGTCTGTAGAACAGTCGAGATATGGATTACTCTTTAATGGTTTACTCAAAGTGCCGATGCAGTTCTTCATTCTGCTGGTCGGGATTATGGTCTTTGTTTTCTATCAATACAATAGCGCTCCCTTATTCTTCAACACACAGGTTGAAAAGCAGATGATGGTTAGTGATATGGGGAGTGAATATGAAAGCCTTCAGAATGAGTACAGAATATTAGAATCAGAAAGACAAGAATTGATGATTGCCTCTCAGTCATCTGCATTAGCACCAAGTTCTGAGAGTAGGATCATATCCTTAAACAAGGACATCCAACTGGTTCGCAATGAATCAAAAGAGCTAATAAAAGCTACTCTACCAGATGCCGAATCCAATGACAAGGATTATGTATTCATCCATTTCATCCTCAACAATCTACCCATAGGCTTAATAGGATTGCTCTTAGCTGTCTTCTTCTGTGCTGCTATGTCGTCTACAGCCTCAGAGCTCAACGCCCTTGCCTCTACCTCTCTCATAGATATCTACAAGCGTACGATCAATCCTAACTTGAATGATGCCGGCTATGTAAAGATGGCAAAAGGTCTAACCATTATGTGGGGAGTCATAGCGATCGGGTTTGCTTCAGTTGCATCACTCTTTGAGAATCTCATACAGTTTGTGAATATTATCGGATCTCTATTCTATGGGACTATATTGGGTATCTTCTTAGTGGCTTTCTTCTTTAAGCGGATTGGTGCCAGAGCCGTATTTATCGCGGCGATCATTACTGAGATATTGATCATCTACATCTACTCCGAAGATATGGTGGCATTCTTGTGGCTCAATCTTATCGGATGTGTATTAGTCATAGTCATAGGCTACATCCTACAGATGATATTACCTAAACAAGATCAAATAAAAAAGGCATCTACCATATAGAATGATAGATGCCTTAGTGCTATTACTTATCAACAAGTGATCTTACTTAGAAGACCACATTTTGATATTCTTCTCGTTGATTCTTACATAGTCATCATTGCCAGCTTCCATAGCTAATGCTTTAGACTTATTAGCTACTTTGATAGCTTCGTCTACTTTACCGAGCTTACCTAAGATCTCAGACTCCATACGTAATTGCCAGAATCTTGGGCTATCGCTATGAGTTGCTTTTTGGACATAGTCCAATGCAGTATTCAAGTCTTGACCTGAACTGTATAGGTATGATCCCGCTGCATAATAATCAGCTGCAGTAGGACCCGCAAGAGTTTTCTCAATACTTGCCATTACAGCCGCATCTGTTTCAGTTGTCACCTCAAGAGCTACAAGAGTCTTGTCCCAAATGAACTCTAATGATCCAGAGTTAGCCGTAAGATTGTCAACCATGATCATAAAGTTATGAACTGACATAGGTAATGCAGTTACGTCTCCAGATACTATTAATGCAGGCTCCTTCTCAACATATGATCCCCAGCTACCGCCTTCATAAGTATAGAAGTGTACGTCCCAAGATGTCGCTCCTGGCTTAGATAATACTACATATGATCCAGCTGGAAGTTCTTGACCTTGGATTTTCACATCTCCTGAGAATGAGATTTTAGTAGCACCATTTGCTCCTGTTCTCCATACTTTGTCGAAAGGCACTAAATCTCCAAAAATTGCTCTACCCTTAACACCTGGACGAGAGTACTCTGCAGTGATCTCGATCAATCCAATCTCTTGAGTGAATGACGCAGTTGGACTTGGCGCAGGAGTTTTAATTTGAGCGCTAACTGCACTTGCAAATAAGAATGCTATTGCAAATAAAAAAGTAATATACTTAGACATAATTAATGATTTGTAAAAAAATGATTTGTTCAATAATATGCCTTAATAAGGTTGCTCTTGGACTTTTGTTGTGTAAACATTGATATTTTAACTATCCCTTATATGTCTTTGAGTAGAGAAGCTTTGAGCTGATCAAATTCTGCAGCGGTGATATGACCTTTCTCCTTCAGTTCAGATAACTCCTGAAGTCTCTTTATATAATCTTCGTCTGCAGCTTTGACTTTGGTGTCCTTTGCTTTTTGCTCTTTGTTAATCTCTTCTGCGACCTCCTTACCCTTCTCAAACTTCTCATCATACAACCGCTTCAATCGACTCACATCAAAATCCAAAAAGGTGCCACCACTCTCAAAATGACTCTGAAACACCTCACCAAGTGCATATGTACTTGCCCCTGACAATACTGCCAGCGTAACACCTCCAAGTATACTGCCTACACCTGGAATAAACTTAATCATCCTCGAGCCCATCCGTGCCACACTGGCACCTGAAAGAGAGGTGATAATAGCCTTGCCACTGGTCTCCTTAAAGTCTACATCATACAATCTACTTAGCTGTCTGATCATATCAAGCTGAATAGCCGTAACCGCAAAGAAGTCTGCAATCGGTACGGGTATAAATCCAGCACCCATAGACCAGATCATGTGGTTACGGATTATAGAATCGGCATTTTCTTTACGGAGTTCTTCTGTCCCCATGGGTTTTACTTTTGATTCTAATAATAGCAATATACCAGATCAAAGTTCAAATTGATAGACTAAAGAACAGTATGAATAGATCAACCCGCCGTGATTGATCCAGAATTGAGTAACTCATCAGCACTGTCCGATATGCTCATAGTCTGTATATAATAATCACAGAAGCTTAAGCTCAATAGCGATTAGACTATCGGCACATTCTCAATTATCTCGAGGTTATAACCGATGAGTCCGACCCGCTTCTTCGGGTTATTAGTCATTAATCGGATTTTGCGGATATTAAGCTCATTGAGTATCTGGGCACCTATCCCAAAGTCTTTCTGCTCAGCCTCCATATTCCTGCGGACATATGGATTGAGAGACTCGCCCTGTTCCTGTTGTTCTTGTAAGTTGGTCATGATTTCCTGCACCCCACCAATCGGTTCAGGCTGTCTCAATAAGATAAGTGCTCCACGACCCTCTTTTTCGATTAATTGAAGTGTTTTATGGATGGTGCGATTCATACCTTCTAAGAAAAAAGCAAACACCTCCGCAGCATTAGATCCACTATGTACTCGTGTCAATACCGCATCGCCAGCATTCCATTCGCCTTTCTTCAGGACTACATGACTCTGACCCGTGTTAGTCTCACTAAATGTCATCAGATCGAACTTACCATATGGTGTATTGATCGACAGCGTATCCTCATGAGTAACTAATCGCTCTCTATCCATACGATAAGCAACCAAGTCTTTGATACTGATAATCTTAAGATCGAAGCGTTTAGCAATCTCCATGAGTTCTGGAAGACGTGCCATGGTACCATCTGGATTGAGGATTTCAATAAGTACTCCACCTGGTTTCAACCCCGCTAAAACTGATAAATCTATCGATGCCTCTGTATGCCCAGTACGGCGAAGGACGCCTCCGGACTTAGCTACTAACGGAAATATATGTCCTGGCTTTGCAAAATCTTGAGGAGCCGTATCATCTGCGATGAGCGCCTGTATACCCGTAGCCCTATCATAAGCCGAGATACCTGTAGTGCATCCCTTCTTTTTATAATCAATAGAAACAGTAAATGCGGTCTCATGAAGATCTGTATTCTGAGATACCATATAATCCAGCTTTAGCGCTTCTGCACGCTCGGCAGTAATCGGGGCACAGATCAATCCACGCCCATACGTAGCCATGAAGTTGATAATCTCAGGCGTCACCAACTCAGCAGCGCATACAAAGTCTCCTTCATTTTCACGATCCTCATCATCCACGACTATGATGATCTTTCCAGCAGCAATATCTTGTACTGCCTCATCTATCGTGTTTAATTTGAAGTTTGACTCTTCGGAAGTGTCGTTTTTATAGCTCACTAACATATAAATATCTTAACGTCCAAAGGTATTATTTGTTTGTGGCAATGAGTTGCACATGATAATCTCTTAATTAGCTTCGTTTTGATGGGCAAGTCATTATCTTTAAATCAACAATTGTTAAATAAAACCACAGTAGAATGAAATTAAAGTTATTAGCAGCTATCCTACTCTGCGGAGTCCTTATGTCCTCTTGTGTGAGCAAAAAAACATTAGAAGCGCTCCAGTCAGATTATGATCTCGCCAACCAAGAAATCGGAAAGTTGGGTGTAGACCTTAATAAGCAGATGAGCTTAGTCACTCAGTGTGAACAAGAGAAAGAAGGACTGAGAGGCGATCTTCGTACTGCTAATAATACCCTCAAGCTTAAAGACGAACAAATCAACGACTTAAAAGCACAAATACAAGACCTTAGACAATTGCGTGATAAGCAAGTTGAGCAAGTAGGAGACCTTACGATACTATCACAATCTGCTAATGAAAATATTAAAGAAACTCTCGGGCAACTTGAGCGGAAAGACCAATACATCAATCTTCTATCAGCAGCTAAGACTAAGGCTGACTCAATCAACCTCGCCCTAGCCGTTAATCTGAAGAGTGTTCTATCAGATGGCATAGCAGATGATGATGTGGAGATCAAGGTTGACAAGACAGTTGTCTTTATCAATCTATCGGACAAGATGCTCTATAACAGTGGTAGTGCCGATTTGACGCCAAGAGCAAATGATGTATTAGGTAAAATCGCTCAGATCGTACAATCAAGACCTGACTTCGAAGTAATGGTGGAGGGCTATACGGACAACCAGCCGATCAGCCGTGCATGTTTTAAAGACAATTGGGACTTGAGCGTAGTCAGAGCGACATCAGTAGTGAGAGTGCTACAAGACAATTATAATATCGATCCTAATCGATTGATCGCTGCTGGACGTGGAGAGTATAATGCTCTTGCTTCTAACGATACATTTGAAGGTAGATCTACTAACAGAAGAACGAGAATAATCATTCTTCCTAAGTTGGATCAGTTTTATGACTTGTTGAATCCTGATATAGTTCCTAACTAAACAGGATATTGAAGAGATATGAAAAAGGGCTTTACATTTACGTTGTAAGGCCCTTTTTTTGTAATCACCCCTATTCATATGATGATTGATGGAAATAACTGGATGTGTTTACTCATTATGATCTCACTGATAACTACGTCCTGTCACGCCCAAGATCGTACTAATGAAGCTATCAAAACGATCAACGATCTCAACAACACATCTGTCGAAGAAGCCAAAATCAGTACTCTTTCTGATACAATTACCACAGACGCCCCTTACACCATCACACGCAACATAACCCAAGATCGTACTGGTAATATATGGTTTGCCACATTTGGTGGAGCCATTAAGTATGATGGTAACAGTTTTAATAATTTGACTAAAGATCAACCTATAAGATTTTTCGCTGTACATGAAGACCGTCAAGGAATGATTTGGTTTGGATCAATCGGTCATGGCGTCTATCGTTACGATGGTAATGCTTTTCAGACTTACAGAACTTCCGATGGATTAGTGAATGATCGAGTGTCTAATATCTATGAAGACAACGATGGTAAGATATGGTTCGGGACAGAAGGAGGGATCAGTATCTATAGCGAGAACAGCTTCACTAATCTAACCACAGAACAGGGCCTACTCGATGATGATATCAACAGCATCATACAAGATGAGACGGGGATATATTGGATTGGAACCAGGGGTAAGGCATTCACTTATGATGGAAGGAACTTCTCTGAAATAGTGAATAACGCTGGAGACTCATTTTACAATGTAAGACATATACTCATAGACTCACGTGGATATATCTGGATGGGAGGAAATGATGGCTTGTGGAGATATGATGGCGAGAGCTATATGCGAGTAAGCCGAGACTTTACTGGATACATTTATGAAGACAGAGTAGGAAATATCTTGACCAGTTCTGTTGGATCTAATTTATCAGGATGGACGCTGTCGCAATATGATAGAGTATCTATCAATAATAACAGGCCAGAAGCAACGGTATTAAAAACCGGAGAAGATATGTTCTTCGGTATTTATCAGGATAGATCCAGTAATATCTGGGTTGGAAAGTTAGATGGAGTCTATCACATAGATACATTGGGTGCAAAGGACTTCAAAGAATAATAGAGCTGCACCATGACCCTCAAGTACAAATGAATGTCTTCCATTATTATCACCACAGATAGAATAGCTCTAAGACCTATTGAGATTAGTGACTTAGATGCAATACATGAACTACATTCGCTATCAGAGACGGATGAGTACAACACGCTCGGCATTCCCAATACTATAGAAGATACCCGATCTGTAATAGCACCTTGGATAGTTAACAATAATGAGCCCATAATCAAGAATTACACCCTGGCCATCGAGCTCAAAACTGATCAAAGATTAATAGGACTGGTTGGATTGAAAATCGCACCAGCAAAATTCAGGAAGGCTGAGATATGGTACAAAATACAACTGAACTTTTGGAATCAGGGCTATGCAACGGAAGCAGTTCGTGCAGTAATTCATTATGGTTTCGACATACTCAATCTGCATCGGATAGAAGCAGGGTGCGCCGTAGATAATATTGGTTCAATCAGAGTGCTTGAAAAAGTAGGTATGACAAAAGAAGGAAGAGGCAGAAAAATTCTGCCTCTCAAAGCTGGTTGGTCAGATAACTTTCAATTCTCGATTCTCGAGAGTGAAATCTAAACCCTGTAACGTAATCAAACCTCAGCTATAAATCACCCTTCTATTATCTTGTAACTGATTACTGAACAAGAGATGACTTTCCCTCATATATTCCTTAATCTATACTGCAAGAGTCATTAATCTCAATGCTTAAGATAGACTGGCTACCCACTTCAAATCCTACACCAAGCACTACGGACTGTCCCGCAGAAAATGTGACATTTCTTTGATTAATCTGAGCATCTGAGCTAACAGTTTCGACAGCCTTGTAGCTACGCTCAGCTCTTATAACCAATCGCTCTACATCCCCAGTTGAGACACTATCAACCGTAGGGCAGGCAGCGCCTCCTCTTAAGGATATGGCGTAGGAGTCATCGCTATCTATAGTCATTCTGAGCTCTGCCAAGGCAACTGAAGGAGACTCCTTACCGTATATATTAGGCTCTCCATTAATCTTATAAACTTGATAGAATGCTGGACTACAACTTAGCACCTGCTTGTCTTCTATAACATAGTTAGACACTAATATATCGCATGACATAAGATTAGGGTCGAGTAAGACATTATGAGCAAATACTTGATTAGTATACACCCCCTCTGCAGCGTCACCGTCAACGAGGATGGAATATTGGATTTCAAGTGTGCCTCCGACAGGAACATTAAGTGCCCCCCAGCTGATAGTATCTCTACTACCCAATACTGGTCTATAATCTTGATCTAACTGTGAGGCCCCACCAGAAAAAGAAATGGTGTCATAGAGCATGCTCATGCCATGAGGCAGTACCTCATCTATTGAAAAATTAATGGCGTCAGCTTCACTATCATTGGTTAACTTCAAGTGAAACGGAATAATCCCATTAGGACCTGTTTCCTCCACACAATTCATAGTTGCCGTTAATCTTGGACAGGCACTATCAATAAAACAATCGGGATCAGCACAATCCACTAAGCCATCACCATCGTTATCGACGCCATCGGCACAGTCTGTCTCAAATGGAGGTAAAGCATTAGAGCAAGCCATCCCATCATTAGAGTTAGTAGGCTCCCCGGTGGCTACATGCTGCAACATAATCGGATCGCCGTCACTACTAAATGATAGCTTGTAGATTAATCCGTTGTTATTATTAGAGAAATATGAATTACCCTCGCCATCAGAATATGCTGCACCAAATGCGCCGCTCGTACTGACATCGTTGATAACCGACTCATCTAAGTCAATCGTCAGGGCAACGGGGTCTATGATTACAATTTTACGATTAGATGCCAGGCCATAAAGCCTATTATTCATCGGATTGTAAGTAATATCAGCGGCGCCAGGTATGCTCTCGCCACTTAGATTAGTTAGTATCTGTGCTATGTGTTCTAACGGCACTACATCTACATCAACATGGTATAGTATAGGAAAACTCCCACTCTTGTAAGTATACAGATTACCGTTTTGATCAAAGTCGCCTGCATAATCTATACCGCCAAAATTATTGATTATTCCTAAGTTAATTTCTCGACCTGTATTATCCACTCTCCATAGTCTCCTTGTGCTGCCGCTCTTGTTGATCCCGTAGATATAGCCATCTTGATAGTTAAATCCACTTCCATTATACCTTGACGACGCTACACCGACGTCGTCATATGAGCTGGTAGCCACATTGAGTTCCTTTAGAGTTGATGATATCACTTGGTAGAGTGTATTAGTACACTCAAAGGCAGCCGCACATGTGGCATCGCCATAACAGTCGGTATCGCCACAATCTATTAATCCGTCGGCATCATCATCCAATCCATTGTTACATATCTCTTGTGCTGATAAGCTTATTAAAGCCAAGAAGCTGATCAACATGGTTAAATAGAGCTTATTCAATTGCATTTGGGGTTATATTTGGTACAAGTATCGGGTGTATTAGAGCTGTATTATTGAATTATGGTCCATAGGCAAATTGGTATCGACGAATGGTAGGATTAGCGGGTTGAATGAATTAGAGATTATAGAGCCGATCACCTTAGCGTATGGCTATCACTCCAACTTAATCGTTGAATTAGTATCTTTTCAACGTATATCACTTCGGTATTCAAACTCGTAAAGGAGACAGATTGAAACAATCCATCAAAACACATATACTTAATTCATATATGAAAATCACAGTTTTATTAGCCTACTTACTCCTATCGTCTTGTATACCTTCTACTGACGGTTCAGAAAGCACTGTAACGCCAGAAGAACAAGAGATCGCGAAAAATCTCATCCAAGGTGCATTTGATGATCTATGGGGAGGTGTGGACTCTACAAAAATTGAGAAGTATCATACGGAAGATTTTATCATACTCGAGAATGGTGAAGTCTGGGATAATGAGCGTATCAAGCAGTTTATGCGTGAGCAACTAGCAAACCCTGATAGAGCCCGAAGAGTAAACTTAATGGACTACGTTTCTATTGAAAAGTATGGTCCATCTATCCAGATAGCCTATCACAATCGCGCAGAATTTTATCAGCAAGATAGTTTAGTAGGCACGGGAAGTTGGTTAGAAAGTGCTACCGCCATTAAAACGACTGATGGATGGAGATTAAGAATGATGCACTCTACTTGGAACAAGAAATAGATTCAGACAAACAAGATTAGAACACTTATGGTTACACAAACCAAATATCGTACTTGCAATCTGTGCGAAGCTTTATGCGGCCTCGAAATAGAAACCCAAGACAATCAGGTATTGTCTATTAGAGGAGACAAGCTGGACGTCTTTAGTAAAGGTCATATCTGTCCCAAAGCGGTCGCACTCAAAGACCTCCACGAGGATCCTAATCGGTTGAAATACCCAATGGAGAGACAGGGCGACTCATGGGTCCAGATCACATGGGAAGAGGCATTCAGCAATGTCGCCCAAAACCTATATGACATACAAAAAAAGCATGGCCACAATGCCGTTGGCATGTATCAAGGCAATCCAAGTGCACATAACATAGGTACAATACTATACTCTCCACAATTTGTAAGAGCGATCAAGACTAAGAATCGATACTCAGCAACATCCGTGGATCAGTTAGCCCATCACATGGCTGGTGAGTTCATGCTGGGGCATATGAACTTAATCCCTGTGCCAGATATCAATCGTACGTCGTTCTGGCTTATCCTCGGAGGAAATCCATTAGTATCTAACGGTAGCTTGATGACCGCACCTGATGTTAGCGGAAAACTTAAGGCGATCCAAAAAAGGGGTGGCAAAGTAGTCGTCATAGATCCTCGAAGAACGGAAACTGCGGAAAAGTCAGATCAACATCTATTCATAAAGCCTGCAACAGATATCTGGTTACTGCTGGCCATCATCAATCTGATCATCAGTAAGGATAAGATGAGATTAGATCGAGTAGATCACTTTATTGAAGTTGAAAAGATCGACGAGATCAAAAGTTTGGTTCAAGATGTTACCCCTGAGGTAGCGTCAACGATAACTGGGATACCTACCAATGATATCATAGCACTTGTAGACGAGTTTACTGCGGCAGACAGTGCAGTATGCTATGGCAGGTTAGGCGTATCCGCTACAGAGCATGGCGCCTTAAGCCATTGGGCAATTAATGTGATCAATGTGCTGACCGGCAACTTTGATAATCCTGGTGGGGCTATGTTGACTTCGCCAGCAATCAATACTGCACTTCACAAGAATAAAAACAAAAGACTGGGTAGATGGCATAGCCGGGTTAGGCAACTACCTGAATACGGTGGAGAACTCCCATCAATCACAATAGCTGAAGACATACTTACTCCAGGCGATGGTCAGATAAAGGCTTTTATCACCTCATGCGGAAATCCAGTCTTATCGGTTCCTAATGGTCGCAAAATTGAAGAGGCTTTTGCCTCACTGGACTACATGGTCAGTATAGATATATACATCAATGAGACCACTAAGTATGCTAATATCATCTTACCTCCTGCAACAGGATTGGAGACGCCACATTACGGTGCGCCATTTCACAACCTGGCCGTGCATAACACGACGAAGTACAGCCTACCAGCAGTCGAGAAAGAAAAAGGCACAAAATATGATTGGGAGATATTCAATGGTTTAGTCAAAGCCTATAATGCTTTATTAGATGAGCCTAAAGAAGTGCAAGAATTCACCTTGGAGCAGACGCTTCAATTAGCGTTAATGTCTTCCTCTCGAGGCATTTCTCTGCAACAACTTAAAGATCAGCCTCATGGTATTGATCTTGGCCCATTAGTCTCTAAGCTACCCGAAGGAGTGCTATTGGACTCAAAACGTATGGACATCCTCCCAGAAGTCTACCATCAGGCTGCAAAGAAGCTGATACAGACAGCTGACAAAAAAGCAACAGACGGTAGACTACTCTTAATCGGGCGTCGTCACCTGCGCAGCAATAATAGCTGGTTGCACAATTCCTATCGCATGGTGAAAGGAAGAGATCGCTGTACTGCATTAATCCACCCTGATGATGCCGCCAAACAGAATATCTTAAATGGCGAAACCATAGAAGTCCGCTCCAGAATTGGAGCCGTTCAGATAAAAGCAGAGCTAACAGATGAGATGATGCCTGGAGCGATCAGTATCCCTCATGGATGGGGCCATCACCGAGAAGGCATACAACTTGATGTAGCTGCGGCACATGCTGGAGTAAGTATCAATGACATAATTGATGATGAGTTAGTGGATGAACTCTGTGGTGTATCTGTGATTAATGCGACCCAGGTGACGATTGGGAAGGTCTAGCAGAGTGAATGCTCAGTAGGAATATTCTTGATCGCTATTCGAATGTCTATGACCTCGAATCAAGATGGAAACATAATTTGAATGATGATAGATATTGTACTGAAGTTACAAACTTCAGAGAGCGGATGGTCTACAATTGGATATTGCTGCCGCACATGCTGGTGTGAGTATCAATGATATCATTGATGGCGAGCTTGTTGATGAACACTGTGGCGTGTCCGTGATTAATGCGACTCCTATAACGATAGAGAAGGTGTTGGCTTAAATGAACAATATATTGACTCTTCAAAGAGTGAATCAGTTAAACCTTGATGCCTACGAACAATTGGCGCTTAAATATCATGAGAGCTTCAAGGATGAAATGACTTATAAAGAGTATGACAAGAAGATTCTCGATCAATTCTCCGAAATACTTCCTTCTATAAATAAAATATGCGATGGGGATGCGATCATTCGGGTCACATTGATAAATACCTCCAGTAAAAAAAGGCTTTGGGCTTCCAGATATTGACTTGTCATCTGAGTGTATCGATATTGCCACACATCACGAAAAGGATATTGAATTTCACTGCATGGATATGATGGACATGCAACTTGAAACTTCCAGTTTTGATGGAGTCATTTCGTTTTACTCGATTATTCACACCCCTAAAACTGATGCTCCTAAAATCTTCCGAGAATTCAATAGAATTTTAAAGCCTAAAGGTCTCGTTCTTATAGTCGTTAAAAAAGGCGCTTCCGAAGGAATCATTAATGACGAATGGTATGAAAGGCATTTAATATATTTTACCAACTTCCTTAAACGTGAGATTTCCGATTTTCTCACTGAGACTGACTTTCAACTAGTATACCAAGAGACACGAAGTCCCTATGGAAACGAAATCGATGTTGATCGGATCTATACGATTGCTAAGAAGTATCGCTAAACAAAACCATCACCGAACGGTGTTAGAAGATAAATTTTCATATTTTGCAACAATGTTGCAATAAAGCGATATTTATCATGATAGATCAAACTGATATTGTACATTTAAAACCGTCCATTGGTGTGAATTCCTCCATTGGCAGCAATTCTTCAATACTGCAGAACATCCATAACAGGGAAATTAACATAGCAATTTACGATCGGGACATCAGTGATTTACAACAGGAGATCTTGCAAGTACAAGAGCAAAACACTGAACTTAAAATCAGTGGTTCCTTCGAACATATTGTAGCGGAATTAGATAGACATCTGGACCCGAGTGTTAACCCTCGCCTCACCAGAGACCTACGAGACTTACTCTTACAGTATCGAGAGGTTACAGGGTCGGATCAGTTTCGACTCTTATTGGCTACGATCAATACCAATATGTGTAAGAAATTCCACACCGACATCAACACGCTCAGGCTGCTATGTAGCTATAGTGGGCCAGGGACTTTGTGGGTTGCCGATGATAATAATACAAAAAGCAACGGCGATACTTCAAGTAACCTAGCTATAACAGAAGATCGGATTCATCAAGTAAAGACCGGTTCCGTAGCAGTATTAAAGGGGGCCATATATCCAGATGATGATTCGACAGCTATTGTTCATCGCAGTCCGACCATTGAAGAAACTGGTGAACGAAGACTATTGCTCAGGATAGATACCGATGAGCTCTCTAACTTCTGGAACTAACGTAGATATACTCCATTAACTCAACATCTCTCTCTATAAACCTTTTATAAATGACCCAAAACAAACTTCCTGTTACTGTATTATCCGGATTCCTCGGAGCTGGAAAAACCACCTTACTCAATCATGTTCTTCATAATAAAGAAGGTCTTAAGGTAGCCGTAATCGTCAATGATATGAGTGAGGTCAACGTCGATGCCGAACTCGTGAAGAGCGAGAATGTACTCTCTCGAACAGAAGAGAAATTAGTAGAGATGAGCAATGGCTGTATCTGTTGTACACTTCGTGAAGATCTGATGATCGAAGTTGAACGTCTCGCAAAAGAAAATAGATTTGACTATTTACTCATCGAAAGCACAGGCATCAGTGAGCCAGTCCCAGTGGCTCAGACTTTCTCCTTCATAGATGAAGAAAATGGAATAGATCTCTCGAAGTTCAGCTATGTAGATACGATGGTAACTGTAGTAGATGCATTTAACTTCTTCAAAGATTTTGGAAGTCCAGAGACGCTGATAGATCGAGAGTTAACTGACATCGATGGAGACTTCCGCACAATTGTAAACCTGTTGACAGATCAAGTTGAGTTCGCTAATGTCATCATTTTGAATAAGACTGACCTTGTATCCAAAGATCATCTCGGCATTCTTAAATCCACTATTCATAAACTAAACCCTTCTGCTCGTATAATTGAGTCGAGTTATAGTAAGGTCAGTCCAAAGGAAATACTAAACACAGGACTGTTTAATTTCGAAGAAGCCGAACAAAGCGCTGGCTGGATCGAGGAACTTAACAAAGAAGAGCATACTCCTGAAACTGAAGAATACGGTATCAGCTCATTCGTATATCGAACCAAAAAACCATTTGACGCCGTGAGGTTTTGGGATTATGTGCAACATAAATTCCCACACAATGTGATCAGAAGCAAGGGCATGTTTTGGATAACATCTCGACCTGCACAGGCACTCATCTGGGGTCAGGCAGGCGGTTCATTACGAGCAGATAGCGCTGGAGTTTGGTGGTGTAGCATGCCATATCAAAAACGAATTCAATACCATTCATTTGTCGAGAATAAAGAAATGATTGAATCTGATTGGGATGCGACTTTTGGTGATCGAAAGAGTGAAATAGTATTCATCGGTCAAGACATGGACGAGGCGGCCATTAGGAAGGAATTAGATGATTGCCTCGCTACAGATTACGATCTGTCAACTCTAAAGTGGGAGAAGGGTTATGCAGATGAATGGCCTGTACAGCGCACGTACGCATTGGAATAGCCAATTTTAATGTCTTATATCGTTAGTCTTGTTATTCATTCTCTCTGTCGATTTTCCGTAACTCAGCGTTAAGAATAGCATATCTTCAGAAGCAAATCAGAAAATAATGCACAAGATTTCTGCTGGCTTCCTTTTCATACTTGCGACAGCACCCTGCTTAGCCCAGATCAATGACTCGATATCTCACGCATTAACTCGGGACTTAGAAGCATTAGCTTCTAAAAGTCTCATAGTTGGATTCTCAGTAGCCTTATACAATGAGGAGGGTACGCTATATGAGCGAGGTTTTGGATATGCTGACAAATCAACTCAGAAAAGCTATACAGAACATACGGTCCAAAATATTGCCTCAATATCTAAAACTGTCAGTGGAATCGCCCTGCTCAAGGCACAGGAACTGGGCAAGTTGGACTTAGATGATCCTATTAACAAGTACCTTCCTTTCACTGTAGTCAACCCCTATTATCCGAATGTCCCGATTACGATCAGGCAGATCGCCTCACATACATCGAGCATACAGGATAGAGGCTGGTGGTATGGCTTCAATTGCTATGTGATGAAAGACAATAAGCAAGCTGGGGAGAAGAAGAAAATATACTTCAGCAAGCCAGATAAAATGCGTTCACTCGCAGAGTTATACCATAACTATCTTAACGAAAACGGTAGGAGTTACAAGAAGAAAAATTTTCTAAAGTATAAGCCCGGTGAGCACTACGAATACTCCAATATTGCCTCCGCAATAGGAGCCTATATCATTGAGATCGCAACGGGAGAAGATTTTAAAAGCTTTACTAAGCAACATGTTTTTGACCCACTGGGAATGAATGATACAGGCTGGACGTGGGATGATATTAACTTCGATCAACACAGCAAGATTTATACGGTATCACTTAAACCCATAACTCCCTATTCCTTGATCACTTACCCTGATGGAGGACTTAGAACAGCTGCACATGATATGGCTTTATATGCATCTGAATTGATCAAAGGTTACGCAGGCAAAGGCAAACTGCTATCTCCAGAGTCTTATGCAGAAGCATTTACAGGTACTTTAACACCTGAGCAAGTTGCCTCTCGCGGCTATGATGACAAAGGAGTATTCTTCGAAATTACGGACAACCATCAAATCGGGCATAGCGGTTCTGATCCAGGCGTGACTACGCTCATGTACTTTGATACAGAGAATCGAGTTGGTAGATATCTACAAGTCAATACAGAGGTCAACAAAAAGAATATAGACACCTTCAGAGCGATCTACAACAAGCTAAAAGAATATGAAGCTGAGTTGATCAACAATTGAATGCGCTAACTCTAAATGGCATGTCAGTGAGCTTATCTTCCTAAGTACACCTTAAACTCTGCTACAACCTTCTCAGTTTGCGAGTTATCCTTACCACCTGCTGTAGCGAAGAATGCTTGACCACCGCCACCACCTTTGATGTATTGAGACAATTGCTTGATGATCGCACCTGCATTGAGATGATCTGATACGATATCCTTGTTGATCATGCATAGGAGATTGATCTTCTCACCATTGATGATCAAGAATAGTATTACAGTCTTATCAAGGCTCTGATCGATCGCATAGGCGAGACCTTTGGCATCTGCCACCTCCATATCATGCAGTTCTGCGATTACGACATCGAGATCTTTGATCTTTTCTGCTTGCTGTACTAATCCAGACTTGAGAGAATTTGCTTTCTCTGCTTTGAGCGTTGATAACTTCTTATTGAGGTCTTTCTGCTCATCAAGTAGTTGTTGCACCGACTGACTCACATTCTTAGGGCTCTTAAGCATCAACTTAATGGCCTTGTGTTCGTTAATGATGTTGTTAACATAATCATAGGCCACTTGTCCAGTCAACGCCTCGATACGACGCACGCCAGAAGCAACAGCTCCCTCGCTCTTGATCTTAAATAAGCCTAATTGCCCCGTGTGATTGACATGGCACCCTCCACAGAGCTCTACGCTATAGGACTTGTCAAATGTGATCATCCTGACATGATCACCATACTTCTCTCCAAAGAGCATCATTGCCCCATTCTCTTTAGCTTCCGAAATCGGAATATTGCGAGCCTCGCAAAGAGGGATATTCTCACGTACCTTTTCATTGACTATGCGCTCCACTTCGGCAACTTGCTCATCCGTCATCTTTTCAAAATGACTAAAGTCAAAACGTAAGTATTTGTCATTTACGAGTGATCCTTTTTGCGCTACATGATCTCCTAGCACACTTCGTAAAGCGGCATGTAGCAAGTGTGTAGCAGAGTGATTGCTCTCAATCTTACGTCGACGAGCCACACTGATTTTTGCAATGAAAGCTACAGATGGATCTGCTGGAATCTCATTAACCTGATGAATCACCAAGTCGTTTTCTTTTTGTGTATCTAGTACTTTGACAATCGTACCATCGGCAGTCTTGAGTATACCCGCATCACCGACTTGTCCCCCACTCTCTGCATAGAATGGCGTCTTATCAAGCACTAATTGTACTGTTTCTTTTCCTTTGTTGGTTTTCGTGCGATACTTAATAATCTTTACAGCATCGAGCTTGTCATGATCGTAGCCCAAGAACTCCGCATTATCTATATCATGAACTTGAACCCAATCTCCAGTCTGTGATTCTGCATCTTTTCGGCCACGTTTCTTCTGATCAGCTAAACTTGAATTAAAACCTTCCTCGTCAATTGTCCATCCTTTTTCTTGGGAGATCAATCTCGTCAAGTCAATCGGAAAGCCGTAGGTGTCATATAACTCAAAGGCAACATCTCCAGCAATCTGGCCATCCGTAATCTTTACTTGATTCAATCGTCTCAACCCTTGCTCCAAAGTTCTAAGGAAAGACTTCTCCTCCTCCATGACAATCTTAGCCACGAAGTGTTGCTGCTGCGCTAACTCTGGAAATACTTCTGCAAAATATCCACCCAATGCAGGGATCAGCTTATACAACAGAGGTTCTGAAGTATCCAAGAAGGAATAATAGTAACGCACCGCTCTACGCAAGATTCTTCGGATGACATAGCCTGCACCCGTATTAGAGGGAAGTTGTCCATCAGCGATACAAAATGACACAGCTCGCACATGATCTACAATGACTCTAAACGCGATATCCTTACGAGCATCCAAGTCATAAGATCCTTCATACTTCTTGCCCGTGAGTTTTTCTAACTTTGCTACGAACGGTGAGAACACATCAGTGTCATAGTTAGACTGTTTGCCTTGAATCGCCATACATAAGCGCTCAAATCCCATACCCGTATCGATATGCTTTGCAGGAAGGCTCTGAAGCGAACCATCAGCTAATCTATTGAACTGGATAAATACCAAGTTCCAGATCTCTATAACCAATGGGTGATCCGCATTGACCAGTTCACGTCCATCAGCCTTCTTTCGATCAGCGTCAGGTCTTATATCTATATGAATCTCTGAGCATGGTCCACAAGGGCCGGTCTCGCCCATCTCCCAGAAATTATCCTTGCGGTCAAAGTATAATACTCGATCTGCCGGCACGTACTTTTTCCAGATATCAGCCGCTTCTTCGTCAGCCTCTAAGCCATCAGACTTATCACCTTCGAATACGGACACATATAATCTTTCCTTTGGTAATCCGTAGACCTCTGTCAATAACTCCCAAGCCCATGCGATGGCCTCAGTCTTAAAATAATCTCCGATAGACCAGTTACCCAACATCTCAAACATGGTGTGGTGGTACGAGTCCACACCGACTTCTTCGAGGTCATTGTGCTTGCCCGATACCCGTAGACACTTCTGAGAATCTGCAATACGAGGATTGTCAGGAGTCTGATTTCCCAAGAAGAAATCCTTGAACTGATTCATACCTGCGTTGGTAAACATCAATGTTGGATCATTCTTATTTACGATAGGGGCTGATGCGACTATTTTATGTCCTTTACCTTGAAAAAACTCAAAGAACTTAGATCTTATCTCTGTAGATGTCATTTTGAACCGGTATTAAATAATCCCCCTGAAATACTCTCCTTACAATCAACATATTATCAATGCAGATAATTCATATATGAAAAATTTGCGAATATGTTCTCAAAGTTTTGCTGAATCAAGTACAACCATTAACTTCGCCAGCCTTCCATGAACTTTTCACGTATTTTTTGAGGCGTCTCAAAAGTAACATATAGATGTGAAATTAAATCTGATGAATAAAGAAAAGTACATTTTTAATCCTAAGACTCTTCAGTACGAAAAGCAAGAGTCCACACTCAAGGATACCCTATACGTTTCTACAAAATACCTATCTGCCGTAGTATTTACTGCTTTGATCATATTTAGTCTTGGATATAAGTTTTTACCGACTCCTAAGGAGAAAGCTCTGGAAAGAGAAATCGACCAGATGGAATTCCACTACCAAAACTTATCATCACAACTGGACAGACTCACAGATGATATTGATCAATTACAAAAGAAAGATGCTGATGTACACAGAGCAGTCTTTGGCATGGACCCTATAGATGATGGTGTTTGGAATGGTGGTATCGGCGGTAGAGAGCAACTTATACACCTCGGAAACAACTTAGAAGCTAACGAGCTCTTAAATGTAGCTCTCAGCAAACTTGATAAACTCAAGAGAAAAGTAGACTTACAAACAGAGTCTATGGATAGCATCGGTGCATTGGCTGAATTACATGCAGATAAATTGGCTTCTATACCAAGTATCAAACCTATACAAGAAGATAAACTCAAGCGCAAGGTGCGACATATGTCAGGATATGGGATGCGCTTACATCCAGTACACAAAGTCAAGAAGATGCATGAGGGAATAGACTTCACTGCACCTCGAGGTACTCCGATACAAAGCACTGGTAATGGCAAGGTTGTGAAGGTTCAAAAAATCAGAACAGGCTATGGGAATAATGTCACCATAGATCATGGTTTTGGATATACCACTCTCTATGGGCACATGGATGCTGTGTATGTAAAGAAAGGTGATATCGTTACGAAAGGTCAGCCAATAGGTACAGTCGGAAGTAGTGGTACATCTACTGCACCACACTGTCACTATGAAGTAAGAGTCAACGGTCATCCGGTTAATCCTATCAACTACGTGATGGACGGATTAACTCCTCAAGAATATCAAGAGCTTGTGGTTAAAGCTTCGGCTGAAAATCAAAGTTTAGATTAGGACTTGCTGAATATAACAATGCTACGTTTTCATTATTTAGCTCAATCTTAATCTGAGATAGACATCTCACCTATATTGAAGCTCAATTGTATATCCACGTCAGGGTATAAGACTATGAGTCTTTCAATGCGTCTTCTTTTATGAGCATGCCCTACATCATGAATGAAGATCTGACTAATTCTCTCGCCATAGACACGATGCATCTCTAAGTAATAATCGATATCACTTTCTGCGGAGTCACCGATCAAAACTACCTTTTGGGTGGTGAAGGTTCCTATGACCTTATGCAGCATATTTAGTTTGTGAGTGATCTTTGACCTATTCCTAAAAATGAACTGCCGACCATAATCTCTCAAGAATGTGGGGCCATCTATATAGTCATAGTGCTTGATGAATCTCTTGAGAAAGTAGTAGATATTCCAAGGACTATTCGAAATATAAAAAATGGGCCTCCTCGACATAAGGATAGACTTAATCAAATCACTCATCCCTGCTACAGGAGTACGCTGGAACGGCGACAGCGTGAAGGTGAAATACATCATCTTGATCTTGAGATAAGACGTCACATAAGACCACATAATCGTATCATCTATATCGCAGATTACGATGAGGTCGGTTTGATCTGGTACATATAGGACCTTAGTCTTATAGCTCAATCCATCAAAATCTGGATGATCAACTCTGACAGCCATTTCGATCCATTCTATCCGAGTATTCTTAAGGTTGCTGTTAAACTCATGATCAAATACATAGTATCCTTCATGATTAGTCTGGGCATGAATAAGCTCATCGCCGATCTGTAAGGTAACCTTAGTGTTTCTATAGTCTATGGTCACAAACCCTAATGCAGTTTCAATAAAGTTGCCGCCTCTGGATTTTCTGGAACTTCTCCTGACAAGAGGAGTCTTTATGACACGTCCCTTAACATAGAGACGCTGGGGACTGCAGTAGCCATCATAACATGTTACGGTGGGCTTCAGTCTTATCATGTGTGGTGATGTGGATAGATGAAATTATGATCTGAGCAACTCAATATCCATAATTATGCGCACCTATTGATTATACCCAATAATTATTCTTCTGGTAGCTTACCGTTTTTTAGAGGGCAAAAAAAAGCCCAACAGTTCTGTCAGGCTTTTTTATCTCGTCTATTATGGTTGAGTCTCTCCGATGCGGTTATTATCGAGATTAGTATCTGCCAACTTGTAGCTGGCATCCAGTACTACTGATTGGATGGCACTTCTATCATAGGGCACCTGTAGCACATAACTCCCGTGAGTCCATGGCCAATCTGCTGCGACCTCATAATTAGTATAACCATCAGCATGCTTTGCCCCTCTCATCATTCGAAGTGGAATCGTATAGTTAACTACTTCTCCACTTGTCAGTGTTACTGCTATATCCACTGGCATAGGCATCACGCCGACTTTAGACAAACTGATTGACGAGACATTGTCTGCTTGTGCATCCACAGCATCAACACTATAATCTATAGTATGTGTAGTATTCACAAAGTATTCTTTAAACCAGTCCAACTCCAGTTTACTTGACTTCTCCATAATGCGGATGAAGTCATTGACATTAGGATGCTTATACTTCCATGTATTGTAATAATTAAGCATTCCTTGACTGAAGGCTTGCTCTCCCATGATGTATTGTAGTTGAGTCAGAAATACAGCTCCTTTCGTATAACTACCTCGTCCATAGGCCGAGTTCGTTACAAAGTGATCAGCATGCGTACTGAGTGGTTCCTCGAGCCCCGTTTGGGCAAAGTTTACATAGCCTCTGACATTACCTTCATTAGGATGATGCACGGCCACATCACCAGGAATCAGCAATTCTGTTTTCAAAAGATTCATGACTTCGCTTGATCCAAATGTCGTAAACCCTTCATCCATCCAAGGATACAGTGCTTCGTTAGTACCGAGGATCATCTGAAACCAACTGTGCATCCACTCGTGTACTGCTACACCCACCAGACTGCTATAACTTCGCTCTCCAGTAATCAAGGTTGCCATCGGATACTCCATACCGCCATCACCACCTTGTATAAATGAATAGACTGGATACGGATACTCTCCAAATCTATTGTTCATATATTGCTCTGCTACATTCATAGCTCTGTGGAGGTTCTGCCAGTTATCAGTAGTTCGTACTCCTGGCTGGTAGATATAGTAAATCTTGGTGCCTGCATCTGTATACTCCATCTGCACGGTATAATCTGGGTCAGCCGCCCATACGAAGTCATGTACATTCTCGGCTTTAAACTTCCAAGTCGTCTTCTTTCCTTTGATCTTGACATCCTTGTCACTGTACCCTCTACCTATCTTATTGGCATTCGTAAGGATTCCACTTGCTCCGAGGATATAGGAATCATCAATCTTGATCTCAACATTAAAATCTCCCCAAACACCATGGAACTCTCTACCCACATAGGGGTTCGCATGCCATCCTTGATAGTCATACTCACACAACTTAGGATACCATTGAGCCATACTATAATCTATGCCCTCCGCACTGTTTCGACCTGACCTACGGATCTGAAGCGGTACTTGTGAGTTAAACTTCATGGTCAATTTAGTCTTGTCTCCTGGCTTTAGCGGCTTGGCTAACTTGACTTCGAGTATGGTTCCCTCGACATGATAAGACAGTGCTTGACCATCTTGCTTTAATTCATCAATACGATGATATCCGATCTCATCAAGCGTAAGCTTAGATATCCGATCGTTTACTCTACGATCAGGATCGGCTATGGTGCGAGAGCGCACGTCCATCATACTATTGGGCTGAAAAGCATTGAAGTATAAATGATAATACACGTTGTGCAACACATCAGGAGAGTTGTTATAATACGTAATCGTCTGCTCACCTGTAAAGCGATGCGTATTGACATCAAAATCAATTTTCATCTCATAGTTAACCTTCTGCTGCCAGCGATCTGGATTTGCACTGAGTAAGTTAACAACACTAATAATTGAGAGGAGAAGTAGTACTTTTTTCATAACTGCTAATCTATTAAAATATATAATGATACAGCATCATTTATTTATAACGCACAAGGTATAAACTTAGTCACATTTGGCGGTATGTATTTATTATCCTAAATTTACATATTACAATTATTTAGAATGTGTAAATTATTACAATACAGCGTTTTATTGATCATTGGCCTCAACTTTGCAAAAACTGCTTCAGCCCAATCCATTACATTGCTCCAGGATTCTAAGATCATGGATGATGAGGACTTGTACAGTGAATCAATTTACTACCCCAAGGCAGAGCGTCAATCAGAGGCTAGAGGAGACTTGCTGCATGCCATAGATTCAGACCAGAAAAGCTTAGAGAACATTCTACATATTGCTGAATTAACAACAATAGCTCAGCTCAAAGATTTTGACAAGTACTTGTTAAGTCATCCTGATGTCCAACCACTCTTGGCAAGATATCTCAACTTTAAAAGTATCAACGGCATCACACCCGAAGGCTCCAGCATAGAGGACTACAATCCAAAAACTGGTAAAGGACAAACTGTATCTTCTGAATACGCATTCATAGAGGGTTATGATCTCATCAAAGAAAAAGAGCTATCCGGTGCCCTACGAGCATTCAACAAATGTGATGATATGTCCTCCCCTTATTTTTATCATGCCAGGTACTATGCCGGACTGATTAACATATTGCAAGGTGATTATCAGGCTTCTATTCTTAATCTTAAAAAGATCGGAACAAGCTATGAATTAAAAAATCACCTCCCTTACTATCTCGCCTTGTCGCACTTTGCTTTGAAGGATTATCAATCTGTAGTTAAGTGGTACGCTCCTCGCATCAAAGAAACTCAGCTGTTTCAGCTATCAGCTATCAAAGAGTATGTGGCGATCTCTTATTATAAGCTCAACGAGACTAATGAAAGTATCGAACTACTTAAGGAAACGGAACAAGAAGAGTTGCTCCTCAGTGCATTACTGCAGCAAGAAAGATATGACGAGGTTATCAAGCATGTCAAACGAAATAAGAACTCTGAGCCATCAATCTATACAAAGAGCGTATATGCCCAAGCCCTGCACCATACAGGCAAATATCAAGAGTCATCTGAAGTATATGCTCAACTCATTAATACTCCTCATGCAGATGAAGCCAGATATAATATCGCTCATAATCATATCGCTCAGTCAGATTACAATGCAGCCCTTGAATCATTGAGTACGATACAAAATGCAACGATCAGGAATTCTGCCGAGCAGGCTATTAGTTCCCTGATTATCAACTCAGATGATGTATCTATCAAAGCATTTAATCCAACACTGATAGCTAATCTCACCACAGCGCAAAAAGCTCACCTATTGAATAAATGTCACAATAAGGGGCAAGAGGCATTACTCAATAAGGATGTTGAAGGGGCCTTCAGATATCTATCTATGAGCAACAAGGTAGACGCTTATGCCCCCCAAAGTATGGAGTTAAGCGGCGATATTGCCTGGAGTTACTTTACTAAAGGTGATTACAGCATAGCGAAGAGTAGATTTAAAGAATTATCACAGTCCAGCGCCTTCAACAAGATTACCGAGCAATCACGCTTAAAAGCGGATTACGCTCTATCCTATATCTACATCGAAGAAGACCGTTATCGACAAGCACTGGGCCATCTATCAAAAGCACAAGAAACGGCTGCTAGTGTTGCCATAGACCCTAAACTACAAGAAGACATCTTGAATAGAATGGGCGATTGTTATTTTGCCATAGAAGATTATAGCAATGCTAAACAGGTTTACCTGAAAGCCTTATCGAAAGGTAATACGCAAAGCGATCATGCACTATATCGTATAGGAGCTGTACACAAACTCAATGCTAAACCTTATGAACAAATCATCACATATGAGGAGTTGATCGAACGATTCCCTAATAGCCCTTATGCTGCCGATAGCAGATTTGAGATAGGTAACAGCTACTTCGAGTTAGGTCAATACGATAATGCCAAGAAGTTTTACCAAGGCTTAACTTCTGCAGAGGATCCTGCCTTAAGATCTCAATCTTTACTACAATTAGGACTGATCTACGTGAATGCGGGAGACTATGACAATGCTGAACAATACTACAGTAGAATACTGGAACAAGGTCACCAACCTGAGTATAAGGCTACTGCAGAAAGAGCACTCAAAGAACTATATGCTACCTATAAGGTAGATGCTGATTCGTATGCCGAGGTCATACAGCGATCTGATAGACTTAGCGATACTAAGACTATCAAGCGACAGTTTGCAGTAGAGCAATTTCTAAATGGAAATTATACAGTAGCTCTTGAAGAGTTTAAAAGATTAAAGAATCAGAATAGCCCCTCAAAACATCAGGAACTTGATCACTACATCGTACAGTGCATGATTAAAACTGATCACAGTGATGCTCTGCCAGAAACCATATCATTTGTTAAAAAGTATAGTCCAATCAATCATGAAGAGCTAACCTCTGAGGTTTCAACAAGATTACTGGCGAAGGAAGACTTCAAAACTTATATCGAATTGTCAGACTTAGGATGGTTTAACGATCAAGCCGACTCTGCACACAATAGATTAAAGTCTCTTATTGCATTGAACCGTTACGAGGACGCTACCGCACTTATTACTGCTTCAAAAACAGGCGCTGATCAGCTTCCTGAAGAAATCCTCCTGAAGATCGTTTCATCAGCGGCCCAAGATAATGATTGGGTAGCCATTAGCGATTTTAAATCAGCTACAGCTACTCATAGTATTTGGTCTGACAATCCTAAAGCTATATATATAGTTGCACTCAGTCAATTCAATCAAGATGACTTAAAAGGCTCAATTGATATGATTACGGAGAACTATGCGACTCTGATCTCCGAACCTTCTTGGTTTGCTAAGGCTACGATACTGCTGTCAGACAACTACTACATACGTGGAGAAAAGATAAACGCCTCAGCAGCATTAGAAGCTATGTTAGACTCAGGTATGTCAATACCAGCCAATCTCATCGCTCAAGCAAAAGAACGCCTCAACGAAATAAACTTATAATCTCATGACTATAGTAAAAACGATCAATACACTTCTATTAAGCACTATTATACTCTCTGCAACTTACAGTCAAGATATTACTGACGAGAAAATAGCTGTGCAAAAGAATTTTGTCTCAGACGAAATAAATGCAAATCCCTTAACAGGGCTTTTTTCTTCTAACGTTAGACCTCTATTAGGCAACTTATCAGTTAGTCAAGATAGCTTGTTGAGCTTTGCTGCTCCTACTGTTGAGATCTCTGCAGACATCGAACCACTTGCCTATCAGCAAGCTAAAATAGATGAAGGCAGCTACGGTCACATCATGGCTACTGCTGGAACACTTAATCCATTAGCTCTCCAAGGGGCGCTATATCATAAAGTAGACAACTACTTTAGTGTACAAGCACTTGCGTCTTACGATAATTGGAATGATGAAAGAGTGCAGAATAAACATTCTAAAGTATTTACTGGCGCACTCAATGCTTCCTATTATGTCACTGATCATAGTGAGTTTAATATCTCATTAGGCGGAAGCTCAAGTAACTTAGGTGCTTTTAGCAATCTTAATACCTCAGAGATTCAAGATACAGCCATTATTAAGACATTCAATGTTACGATGGACTATCGAACCTTCCATGAAGACAATCTCAGTTTAGATTATGGTTTAAATGTGTCTTACAATACTACTTCCAGTAATTTAATATCAGACAACGAAAGTCTATGGATCATTACTCCGAATTTGTCCAAGGGTCTAAGTCAAGAACTAAAGATAAGAGCCGCGAGTAAAAACTACTTTCCATCAAGCTTTGGTACTGTTGATGACTTAGTTTCTAACAATACACTGGGATTTGTCTGGAATAAACAACAGTTCACACTTAATATCGGTGGCACTTACAACAGATCTAACAACAACAATACGCTCTATCCATCCTTAAAAGCCAACGTCTATCTCAGTAAGGACAATACACTGAGCATCAGTGCAAAAGAAATAATAGACTTTCAAGGACTAGGTAACACTACTGCTGTCAATCCTTTTCTGAACGATACTTTTAATCGACCATTTGCAACTCGTGTTAGAGAACATTCTTTAGCACTTAGAAATAAAGTAAATGATCGTATTAAAGTCTCCGCCCAACTCTCACGAAATTTCTATTTTAACGGTATCAATTGGGATTTATCTGATGTCAACAGACGATTCTTCGGTATTGAAACAATAGATTATGACGCATGGTTAGCGAATCTTAGGTTTTCAGTTGAAGCGCACAAGTTGGTCACTGCTAGTACTTCATTTACTAAGAGTATCTACAACGCTGAATCTGTACTCCTATATAGACCCGAACATAAGCTAGACTTACAGGCTACTTTTCATACTGTAGATCGAAAGTTCGAAGCCACACTATCAGGTAATCTAAATGATCAACAGATCACTGATGTATTAGCTACAGGTCTTGAAGTAAACTCTGATTATCGATACGATTTAGGATTCAGTGTTACCTATAGGCCCATAGATTTACTCACCGTTCAGCTGAACGGTACGAATCTGTTGAATAATGAATTTGAAGTATTGAGAGGTTACGATACTTTTTCAAGGAACTTCTCTGCCTCTGTATTGCTCAAATTTTAAAATCCGATAGTATCCCTCTGAAAACGATATTGTTTACTTTGGTTAGCAATTGTTTTAGAGACATCTATTGCTTTAACAAGGCGATAGTAGTGATCACTATGATTACCTAATTCCTTAGAGATTCTCAAGTTTTGATTGTGGATAATCTCCTTAATTATACCTCTGATCCATCGAGCGTTACCAAAGTCTTTTTCTTTTTTGGACACTGCATCCTGAATGTGATCGAATAGCAACTTCTGACCTTCAGAAGACATCCTAAGCCCATCATCATTGATGAATGACTCTGCAATCTCAAGAAGCTGATCGGAATCATAGTCTTCAAAATGTAGGAATAAATCAAAGCGAGACTTCAATCCTGGATTCATTGACAGAAAACTATCCATAAGCTGTGGGTATCCCGCAGCAAACAGGTAGAAGGCGCCACGATCATACTCCATTCTCTTTAAGAGTGTCTGTATCGCTTCATCTCCAAAGTCATTGGAGCTATTCTTTTTAGTCAGTGCATAGGCTTCATCTATAAACAACACTCCCCCTATAGCATCATCTATCACAGATTTAGTCTTAAGAGCAGTTTGACCCACATAACCAGCGACCAGTCCTTGACGATCAGTTTCCACAATGTGGCCTCGCTCAATTAATCCAAGTGCTCTAAATATGCGTGCACATACTCTTGTAACCGTAGTTTTGCCAGTACCCGGATTACCCGTAAGGATCGTATGGAAATTAAAAGTATTCGTGACAGGCGCTCCTGTTGCTATCTTATGCTGAACGACTTCTACGAGTTCATAGATTGTTTCTTTAATCTTCTCTAATCCTATCAACCTATTGAGTTCATCGAGCGCACTCTTTAGGTCTGCTTGATCGATACTGATTTCGCTCACTGTACGGAGACCCTTAGTCGGGACTTTAGATAATTGTAGGACATCCTCAAGTTTGATCTTTTTAAGATCCTCCTCGGAAATATCTGTATTTCGATATCCTATTACACGTATACCCATATTGACCTTAGCACGATCAAGAAGATTATCGACGAACCGAGCATTACCAAAGTTCTGGCCTTTATCTCGATAAGAGTCCAATATAATCTTGTGCATCACCTCTTTGGCTCTGAGAGAAAGCTGAATTTCTTTGCGCTCACAGAAATAGTTCAATATCTCAATCAACTCCTCATAGCTATAATCAGTGAACTCGTAGGTGTACGCAAATCTCGAAGCAAGACCAGGATTTGACTCTATGAGTGTATTCATCTGATCTGGATAGCCAGCAGCTACTACCATAAAATCACAATCTGGATGAGTCATCTCCTTGATCAGTAGCTCAATGACTTCCTTTCCAAAATCCTTGGTATCATCATTATTACGTGATAGAGAGTAAGCCTCATCAATAAAAAGTACTCCTCCCCGAGCTCGATCTATCGCCGCCATAACCTTGGGAGCGGTCTGACCGATATATTCACCTACGAGATCTACCCTACTAACCTCATGAACATGCCCAGTCTCGAGCAGCCCTATCTGGCTATATATTGCACCTAATTTTCTGGCAACAGTCGTCTTGCCTGTACCAGGGTTACCATAGAATATGCTATGTAGGTTAAGACGCTTCTCTTCATTAAAACCTCGCTCCTTACGAAGCTGTAAAAATTGAATATACTTCGTATGATTTTGAATCTGTCTTTTTACATCCTTTAGTCCGATAAGACTATAGAGATCTTTCATTGCCGTTTTCTCCTTGACTTCACTTGCGTTAAAGTTGGATTCAAGCTCTTGCAGACGCTCAGGAAAGACGATGGGATTGGACCCTTCAACGGTCTTATAGGATATATCGAAATGACTCTGGGCGATGAGACGATCTTGAAAGATAACTTCTACATCATATCGCCCTGGCCTCCATGACCCCTTGACATTCGAGCCCCAACCTGCATTAATCACAACTAAGTGCTCACCTCGTTTGATCTTCTCCAGCCTAATGACCTCTCCCTTAAGTTCTCGGCTGTCATTGTAAAATCTGATAAACACCTCGCCAAACCAAGTACGATCCAACAAGCGATTGGCAATAGACAACTCTACAAAAACATATCTCGTAGTCTTGACATCAAACTGTTTGGAGATGATCTTAGGATTGTTCTGATCTGTCTGATCAAAGCTGCCTTCGTAGTAGTAAAGTTCATCAACCTTAAGAGCCAACTCTGGATGCCTTAACTTGGGGTAGGTACTGATATTTTCAACATAGAAGTATTTAGTTGTAACCTTCTCCCCATTAATGTACACTTCCCAGCTATACTTGCCCTTTTTCCAAAACGAGCCGGCCTTCTTATGGCCCCATCCTTCTCTAATATGGAATACATGATCCTGTTTCTTTATCTGCTTCTTGATATTTAGAGTAGTTACAAGCGTCTTCCCTTTATGGTATTTGTAACATCTAATTTCTGCTTCGAGGTCCCATGGCTGTCTATCAAATAACTTGTTGACTAAGATCAGATCAACATAGATGTATTTGACTCTTACCTCTTCAAAGACTTGGCGGTATTTCTTTTTGTTATCCGCAAGCCATTCTGTTGAAGAATAAATCTTTAAATCTTTGAAACTATAGGCCTTAAATTCATTGAGCGCACTGACCTCTGGCATACTCTATGTGATTTCGTTAGATGGAGATATACAATCATAATTTACGCATTAATGTTTACCATGTAAAACTTTTATAGATTAAAGCGCTTTGTACTGTTGACTTTATAAATTTGTGTCTTGCTAAGAAAAATAACGAAATGGCTAAGGTGACCTTTTTATTTGAGAAGGATGAGAGTAAGAAGATTGAGGTAGAGGCCGGAACTCATAGCTCGCTTCTCGACATTGCCGAGGACAATGACATACATCTCAATCACAATTGTGGCGCTGTCTGTGCCTGTAGCACCTGCCATGTGTATATAGAGAAAGGAGAAGAATACTTAGCAGAAATTACTGACCGAGAAGAGGATTTTATAGATCGTGCGATCAATCCAAGGATAGAATCACGACTCGGATGTCAATGTGTGATACTTGATGATGAGGCAGTTATCGAAGTGGTCATACCAGATCAATCAGGCATCATAGGACACGAACATTAATAACATCACATAGTACCACATAAATGGGATTTGAAGAATTAGACGACTTACCAATAGATTGGCCTGACCACGAGGATGTAGCTATGGGCCTATATGATAAATTTGGTGATGACTTTACCGAAAGCAAGATCTATCGCATACGGTTTACTGAGCTAATAGAGTGGGTCTTAGAAATACCAAACTTCGTAGGCAAAAGAGAGGATTGTAGCGAAGGCCACTTAGAGCAGATACAAGCTAAGTGGGTCTATGAGTGGCGGGACAATCAATAAATGGTTTCAGCGGCTGCTGGTCGCTCCAATACTCATCCTTAGGATACCTAATCTTCTCATTATAATATTGACCGTTTGGGTATTCGCATCCCAACTGGTGTATCCCGAACTGGTACAACATCAGATCATACCAGTAATGTCTTCTAAAGACTTCTATCTACTCCTGCTTATAGTGGGTTTAATAGCAGCTGGCGGATACCTACTTAATGACATCGTTGACATCCAAACTGATCAGGTCAACAACAAGAGAGCATTCATCAATGATGGAACAGAACGAAGATTAGCTTGGATAGCCTATGCCATACTCGCAGTAGCTCCAATACCATTTGCGTACTCGCTGGCCAGTGAAATCAATCATACAGAGTACATGCCGCTTTATTTCATCGTTGTAGGCACACTCATAGTTTACAATCTATTGCTTAAGAAAACTCCTTTGTTGGGCAACTTCTGTGTTGCTGTGTTGTGTGCGGGCGTTGTATGGGTCATGTTTTTAGCTGAGCGAGAATCTCTCCTCACACTTAAGGCCATTGACATGAATGCATACCTTCGCATTACTCAGATAGCCTTGTTTTATTATGTCTTTGCGTTTTGCAGTAATCTTGCTCGTGAGATCATCAAGGACATACAAGATATGGAGGGTGATCAAGCTATTGGGGCTCGGACTTTACCACTTGTCGCCGGAATACAATGGAGTATCAATATAATCCATATGTCCTTAATAGGGCTTTTGGTATTTGTAATCTGGTGGCTCAACGCTATGAATCCTTCGATCAGCTTAATTACATCCTGTTTGTTTTTAGTGATCGCCCCAATCCTTCTCATTATATACAGGCTCATCGATAATAAACACCCAATGGACATGGCTCTACTCAGCAATGGCTTTAAAGTATGGATGCTCATGGGCCTATTATTCATCTTTCTACTGACAACTAAACTATGATTGATCTTACACAATATAAGATTGTACTCGGCTCAGGCAGCCCACGACGTAGAGAGCTCATTGAGCATCTTAAGGTTCCCTATAGCATCAGAGTATCGGATGTCGATGAGATTATCCCTGTGGGTATGAATCCACAAGATGTCCCTGTCTATCTATCAGAGTTAAAATCTAATCATCTCGCAAAGGCAATGGGTGATGACGAGTTAATTATCACAGCTGATACCATTGTTATCGTAGATGATGAGATTTTGGGCAAACCAGTTGATCGAGAAGATGGTTATGGCATGATTAAAAAGATGAGCGGACGAACTCATCAAGTAGTAACAGGAATAACCATCAGAACTGCTGATGAAAAAATCTCTGCATCAGATCTATCAGAAGTGACATTCTTGTCAGTATCAGATGAAGAAATCTACTGGTATATCGACAACTTCAATCCTATGGATAAAGCTGGTGCTTACGGTATCCAGGACTGGATCGGTTCCTGCAAAATCAGCAATATCTCAGGATCCTACTATAACATCATGGGATTGCCGATGCATAAGTTGTATGTGATGTTGGAGGGGTTGAAGTAATGGCTAGCTGGACACTGACATCAACACTGAACACCACTCCCCTTTCTTAACCGTCTTCTTGAGAGAGAATCCGGTTTCTTGATACTTGCCCAATACCAACTCAAGATCTTCTCTCAGGATGCCAGAAAGCAGTATTAGACCATCCTGTGCAACTAAGGCTTTAATAGCCTCAGCGGTACTGATCAACACATTTCTATTGATATTAGCCAAGATGATATCATAAGTATCTTGGACATCTTCGATCGTTCCTGCATCAAGCCTGATATAATTAGCATCATTGAGCCTTAAGCAATCGTGCGCACACTTAATAGCTTGCTCGTCGATATCTATACCATATATGGGCTTCGCTCCTATGCGCTCTGCCAATATGGCTAAGATCGCAGTACCGCATCCATAATCGAATACGCTCTTATCCTTAAAGTCCATCTCCTGCATCTGATCGATCATCATATATGTTGTCTCATGATGCCCAGTCCCGAACGCTAATTCTGGATTGATGATGATCTCATGTTCCACATCCGTTAAGACTTCATGAAAGCCTGCTCTGACTCCACAAAACTGTCCGACTCTGATCGGCTGAAAAGAAGACTCCCATTGTTTGTTCCAGTTCTCCTTTGGCACTTCCGAGAGCATAATATCTGCAGGCGACACAAAAGGTAGCATAGATATTTCCTCGACATAAGCATGGATTGAAGATGCTCGATCACTATGAATGACTAATCCCTCAGAAGTCTGCTCTATACCATCCAATCCAGCTCGATCAGCATAGGCTATGAGTATATCTTGATGTTCTTCAGCTGAGCATTGTATCTCAAGCTTCTTGATAATGTCCATCTCTTAATGTGAAGTCTGATGTCTGATGGTTGAAGCAGCAACGCCGATGTCCTGATCTAATTCGAGATCTGGACAGTGAGCATTTAATCCAATTTTTACAATGGCGAGGTGGTGTACGGCATGATCATAAGCATACATGATTTCACGGCCTATAGATGTCCTCACTGTAGGGCGTACTCCTGCTGAAACTTCAAAGTCGGCCTTAACCGTAATCATTTGGTCTTCATCCAAACCTTCGAGCTCCTGCTGTAATGTTCTGAATGCCTCAATACTGTAATTCTTTTCGTTTTCGATACGCTCCTCTCGACATCGGTGACAATAATCTATCTCATGATCTGGACATTGATGCACCAGACAATGAAAGAAATCATGAATGTGCCGGAAGTGCTTCCCAAAGGTGGAACCATTGTAGGTTTTCAGTGGCTGATGATACTGATCAACGTCAATCGCAGAGATCGTATCTACAATCGAATCAATCAGCTTTATGGCTCCTTTCTTACAGTTCATAGTGTAATGATACGATTATTGATATATCTCATTTCGTGCTGACTTCAAAGTATTCATGATTAATGACGTTACCGTCATAGGTCCTACACCTCCCGGTACTGGTGTGATGAATGATGCTTTCTTGCTTACATTGGCATAATCGACATCCCCGACGAGTCGATATCCTCTTTTGCGGGTTGGATCCTCTACTCTATTGATTCCTACATCAATGACTACGGCTCCCTCTTTGATCATTTCTGCCGTAACATAGTTTGCGCGACCTATGGCAGCCACTACTATATCAGCCGCTCTTATTTCCGCTTCTGTATCCTGGGTTCGACTATGAACAATGGTTACTGTACAATTTCCCACATCACGCTTCTGACTGAGTAATATAGACATTGGCATTCCAACGATATTACTCCGTCCAATAACTACGCACTTCTTACCACTCGTTTCGATATTATATCGCTCCAGCATAACTAATATGCCTTGAGGTGTAGCGGGCAAGTATGCAGGTAATCCGAGGGCCATCCGGCCAAAATTCATAGGATGAAATCCATCCACATCCTTCTTGGGATCTATAGCAAGGTTGACCACCTCCGGATCAATATGTCTTGGCAATGGCAGTTGTACGATATAGCCATCCACCGATTCATCTTCATTGAGATCCTTGACTAATTCGATTAACTCTTCTTGAGTCATCGATTCGTCTTTCTTAATCAGCGTTGATTCAAATCCAACTTCATCACAATACTTGACCTTGCTCTTCACATATGATTGACTGGCAGGGTTATCACCAACTAAGACAGCTGCCAAATGCGGAACTTTACCACCTTGTTCCTTTATCTTTTCCACTTCAGCACTGATCTCCTCTCGTATGGTAGCCGCAAGTGATTTCCCGTCAATAATGGTCATAAAGCCTTCAAAAAATTATTAATACGTAAATATGATAATTATTAGATACTACTCATCATCCTATATCTTCAATTCCTCTAATCACAGGATTCTATTCAATGCTTTGTCCGCAAAAAATAATTCTTCAATCGGCAAATAAGAACACGCTATGTGTGTCATCATCTGGCGTCTATTGTAGAAAACAATTCCTAAATTCAAGCAGTTTTTAACAACAAATAATGTCATGTTAGAAATAAGGAGGATTATATCTGAATATGACAGAATAGATCATACCCAAGAAAAGGTCGCACTGGCTTCTGTGGTGAGTGTTGAAGCCTCATCCTATAGGAGAATTGGGGCCAGAATGCTCGTAAGAAGTAATGGTATATGGACGGGAGGCATCAGCGGTGGCTGTCTCGAAGGTGATGCATTAAAGCAATCCCTCAATGCGATCTATAAAAACAAGTCATCGATAGTGGTATATGACACCATGGATGATGACCAAAATCAGATAGGTGTGGGTTTGGGGTGTAATGGTCGTATCGAAGTCCTGTTAACTCCAATTGATCCAGATGATCCTAATAATGAAATAGAGTTGTTGCGATCGATTTCTCACGCCGAAGAACCATCCATTATCGCCAAAGTGATCGCAGATGAAGATGAACGCTTGGCTACGAGTAAACTCATAGATCGTAATGATCCGAAACTGCAGTTTTTAGATATCAAGTCCAAAGATTTAAAGGAGGCAATTGCCACTGTTATGGCTAAAAAGGCGCCACGAATATTTGATCTTAAAGCTGGAGAAAAGCCGATTAAGGTCCTGTTAGAGTTTATACGGCCAGAAACGAGATTGATCATCGTAGGAGATAATTATGATGTGAATGCCATGGCTAATCTGGCCAAAACGCTCGGTTGGGAAATATGGGTAATCGGAAGGATGAAAAAGCTCACCAAAGAATTAGTTAGAAAAGTCAAACGAGTAATCCCATTTGAAGAGCATATAAAGGTGAAACCTCATGATTACACTGCAGTCCTATTAATGTCGCACGACTACAAATGGGATTTGACAATTTTACAACACTTCTTAAACCATAAACCTGCCTACCTTGGCATCCTTGGGCCTAAAAAAAGAACAGATAAAATGAATGCTGAATTGGCAAATGTAGATTTGAAAACGATAGACTTTTTACATAGCCCGACAGGCTTAGAAGTAGGCGCAGAATCTCCAGAGGAAATATCACTATCCATTGCTTCTGAGATCCTTGCCGTATTCAGAGCAAAAGGTGGCCTTCCTTTAAAGCATAAAACAGGACCGATTCACGAACGTGAATCATACTAGCAACATCAGCCATTAATGATAGACGTAACAGAAGCTTTAGCCCTTCTCAATAGCAATCTCGGAGTGTTTGGCACCGAATCCATTCCCTTGTCAGCATCTATCAGAAGAATCCTGAAGGAAGAGTGGTATACCGATCGCCCTCTCCCACCATATGACCGAGTCACTATGGATGGTATAGCTATCGACTATCTGGACTATGAGGGTGGTAAGCGAACCTATCTGATAGAGAATATCGCCGCAGCGGGTGATCCTCAGAAAGAAAAGAAAAAGGCTGGAACCTGTCTTGAGGTCATGACTGGAGCCATTATGCCATTGGCTTGCGACACGGTGATCAGGTATGAAGATCTCACCATAAACGATGGTCAGGTCACCATTAATGTTAAGGGCGTCAAAAAAGCTCAAAATGTACACTTCCTCGGCTCTGATCGACAAAAGGGAGAGCTTGTAGCTACAGAGAACACGCTTATATCATCTGCAGAAGTCGGACTGGGTGCCAGTATTGGCAAGAGTAGGGTTACAGTAGCTAAGCTCCCAAAAGCCATAGTCATCTCTACAGGTAATGAGTTAGTCCCGATAGATCATATACCACTAGCACACCAGATACGAAAGTCTAATATCTATAGGATTAGTACCGTCCTCAACAGCTTGGGAGTCGCATGTGATGCTGCACATCTTGATGATGATAAGGAAGAGATCAAGACCAAGATGGCATCCTATCTCAATGACTATGACGTAGTATTGTTAAGTGGTGGTGTATCCAAAGGTAAGTTCGACTTCCTTCCGCAGGTATTAGATGAATTAGGCGCAGAAAAACTGTTTCACAAAGTAGCCCAGCGACCGGGTAAACCTTTCTGGTTTGGTCGCAGAGGGGCATGCACTATATTTGCCTTTCCAGGCAATCCAGTTTCTTCTTTTGTGTGTATGCACCGATACTTCATAGAGTGGCTGAGTAAATCACTTGGTGCCCCACTAAAGAAACCAATGTATGCAATCTTAACAGACGATGTGCACTTTAAGCCTAATCTGACCTACTTCTTAGAAGTAAAAGTTACATCTGATCAAGCAGGAAGATTGTTAGCTACTCCGCAAAAAGGAAATGGCTCAGGAGACCTCACTAATCTCGTAGAGGCAGATGCTATCATTGAATTGCCTAAAGGACGTAACCTCTACAAAAAGGGAGAAGTCTACCCGATTTTCTTTTATCGTTAAGGTTTCAAATTCGATTTGATTTAATCGAGAGATTATGTGGAGGAGCTAAAGGTTTTATCACATTTTTTTAGTCAAAAATTCCGCCAAAATAATTCAGATAATAACAACCGTAGCGTATTGTCATACGCTACTATATTCATAACACACTTTCAGGGTTGGCAGTAAATACGGTCAAAGAATCTACTACCTAAAACATAAGCTAACAACGCTTTTCAAGTTGTTATCACCCTACGAAGTACTCAACTTATTTTTGACCATATCAAAAGCTTGACGATCATTAACATTTTCCATAAAGGCTACTTCCTCCACATGGATTTCTTCAATATCTGTATTGATTAAGACCTTACGAGGACAGGAGTATCCTTGACTTAAAAACTCTAATAGAACAGGATAAGCTCGTGGTTCCCATATGGTAATGAGTGGCTCAGGAAACTGAGTATCAGGATTATAATAACATGTTGCCAGCTTAGAGGGATTCCTCTGCTGAACCAGCATCTCGAGTGACGTTTGATTTAAGAGAGGAAGATCACATGCTATCGTCAACCACGCATTGTTAGGTCGCTCTCTAAATGCTGATAAGATCGCACCATAGGGTCCTAAGCCCGTGAAAGTATCTTTGATCGAAGAATACTGACTTGAGTTAGCATCTTCTTGTTTTTCATTAAATGATAAGTAGACTTCGTCGCATATGCCCGAGAGCAAATCTGCCTCATACTCTCGTTGAGGTTTTCCGTGATAATCTATTGCCCCTTTATCCCTTCCCATACGCAAGCTTTTACCACCTGCTAATACCAATCCTAATAATGGAGCTATGGAGTCTTTTTGATCTGTTATGATCGTCTGAGTCACTTGCTGAACATCAGCAAGAGTGAAGATTTTGACCTGATCAGAAATATATGGTGTGATAAAGTCGTAGACTTCTTGATCAGCCGATCCTACTATAATCATGCGCACATCAGTCAGTCTCTCCAACTTCCGATGTAGAGAATCTTTCTTCTTGTCGTTGATAAAGACAATTTGCTTATCTCCAGTAAAATGATTGCCATTGATTAAAAGGACGTCTAATCCAGCAAAATGCTTCTTGTTCTGTTTTTGAGCAAAAGCAGTATGGGTATCTACTTGAGCATATGCCTGTTTATCATGATAATAGACCTCATACGGATGATCGACGGTAATCTCTTGATGAGAAGAGTCTATATAGCCTACTTTCAGACGTGCTGATAGCTCGCTGGCAAGATCTGCTGCAAACTGATTGATGATACCACAAGGAGCACCAATCAACGCCCATTCATTAGTGTGGTATGCACCACCTAATGGCTTAATTAGCGCGGTATGTTTAGTATGTTTTTTAGTCCCTTTCACCATGATCTGCAGACCGATTTTTATGACTATACGAGTGTTTAATATGACAAGCCCTCATTAAAAACACATAATAAGAATTATTCTCCCTAGCTTTCATACTTTTGCACTTAATTAGATGCGGTGTTGGCACAAAGGTGCATGTACTTAATAAGGGAATCAGGTGAAACTCCTGAACAGTCCCCGCTGCTGTAAGCTTCAGATAAGGTTTCAATATATCATGTCACTGTGTATATCATGGGAAGACTATTGAAATGAAGCGAGTCAGAAGACCTGCCATGTCTATATCCCATAATCATCATATACTCGGTGTGAAGTATCCGATGATCCTCAATATCATATGTCGTCTTATGCTAAAATATAGTAGTACACTATATCTCTTATTATGTAGTGCATTGAGTATATCTCTCAGTGCGCAGTCATTAACTGATTCGTTAGATCAGGAACTCATTATTACGGGCACCAAAATCCCCACTCCTGTCAAGCAGAATAGCAAATCGATCTTGGTGATTGATTCTATTGCAATTGCACAGTCAGGGATGTCTGATCTATCACAACTACTTGATCGTCAAGCTGGAATCAGAGTAAATGGTGCGCTCAGCAATCCAGGTCTCAATAAATCAATTTTTATTCAAGGTGGAAGCGCTGAGGACGTTTTATTCCTAATAGACGGCATACCATTAAACGATCCATCCGCTATAGGTGGAGCATTTGACATCCGTAATCTATCTCTTGCAGGTATCCAACGTATAGAAATACTCAAGGGTGCACAGTCTACTCTATATGGATCCAATGCCGTAAGTGGTGTAATCAATATTATCACTAACAATGACAAGTCTCAAGGACTCAAAATCTCTGGTCAAGCAGAATATGCATCACTTAACACCCAAAGTCAGCAAATCAATGTGTCTTATGGGACTGGCAGGACTTCGTTTAATCTAAGTGGTTCTAATAGAACCTCGGATGGATTATCTGAGGCTACTAATCTTAATCCTGATGATGTGCGCTTTGATCGAGATGGTATCAGCCGACGCAACCTCAATATCTATTTGAATCATGAATTTAGCGATGCTATATCGATAAGACCTTTTTATCGAAACAATAGATTTAATGGCTCATTTGATGCAGGCTCATTCACAGATTCTCAAGATCGTTTTGAATCAGATTATTTTACAGTCGGCGGAGAAGGTACTTGGAAAGCTCAATCTCACGAGTTACGCATTTTGGGCTCTTTTACAGATACCGATCGTACGTTTCTGACTTCATTTGGCAATAGCCAGTTTTCAGGAGGACATTATAATATTGACGTTTTTGACCGTATAGAACTTGGTAATCAGTCGAGCCTTACTGTAGGTTTCAACTTTCAAGAGTTTGGAATGACAGATAGCACAGCAGTAGAGATAATGCCACTAGAGACTGTATGGAGTCCATATGCGCTCTATAGTATTCAGTTAGATCAATTAAACCTAAGTGGTGGTCTTAGATATAACTCGCATAGTCAATTTGGCAATAACACAACCTATGAGCTATCAGGATCATACTTTATCACCGATAGAATCAAGGGGTTTGCCAGTTATTCTACAGGATTCAAAGCACCTCTCTTGCCTCAGCTTTTTGGAACATTTGGAGCTAATCCTAACTTACTTCCGGAGGAAAGTACTTACTGGACGATTGGGCTGAATTATTATTCAGATGATTCTCCGTTTAGTTTTGGCGCGAACTACTTTGATAGAGACGTCGAACAGCGCATTACTTTTGGATTAAACCCGGATACAGGTGAGTTTGGATTTAATAATCTCGAGAATCAACAAGACTCTGGTTTTGAATTCTCTGCTGGCGTTAACTCGAATGACTGGCATATCAGTCTTGCTTATATATATCTCACCGGAATGTCTACAGATACCGGTGGTGACATTATCAGCGAGGATTTACTTCGTCGACCACAATCTCAGATAGACTTCAGTATCAACTACACAGGTATCGATCGACTAAACTTAGGTGTTAACTTAAATTATACAGGGGATCGTCAGGATCTGCTATTTGATTTTACCACGTTTGAGGTCAATCCCGTCACTTTAGAATCCTACAACACCGTAAATATTAATGCTCAATATCAGTTGAATGAAGCATTTGAATTATATGGCTTTCTCCAAAATGCATTTGACAATGAGTTTGAAGAAATCGCTGGCTTCAATGTACTCAGACAGTATGTAGGTGTAGGAATAAGATTCAAAGTGCTCAATTAATGACTTTAATTATTGGTTAAAGAACATAACCATTTGCGCCTTTGCTCGTCATTATAAAAAAACATAATACTATGCGCTATCTATTGATTCTTGCTATTGCAGCCGTAAGTCTCTCTTATTCTACTAATGCCACTGGTCAGGGCACCTTTGATATTATAGGCGAAGGTTGGGAGCATATCGGCACTCGTAAAATCAACAAAAAAGTGGATCGTGCAGAAATTCCCGTAACGATCGCAGATGGAAATTATAAGAAGATAATACTCATCGCTGAGAATAAGCCCATAATCCTCAAGCAGTGCACCATTCAGTTTATGGACAACACTAAGCAGATCGTTAACATGCGTGAGAAGTTAGAAGCTGAAGATGCTGCACCAGAGATCGATCTGACTGGTGGAGGTCAGCACGTCATCAAGAAAGTCTGGATTACCTATGAGGCTAAGTCCAAGAAAGGTAAGGTAAGATTATACGGAATGAGGTGATCTCGCCTTATCGTATCTTAGTACAAAAAGTAAATGACACGTTGCTCCTGGTGCGAAAATGGACATCAACTATATCTGGATTATCACGATAAAGAATGGGGTGTCCCCGTGCATGATAGCCAAGTGCTATTGGCAAAGCTAATTCTTGATGGTGCACAAGCTGGTCTGAGTTGGTGGACGATACTCAATAAGCGAGAAGGATACCGCAAAGCATTCGACAACTTTGATCCAGAGAAGATGGCTCGTTATGATCAGAAGAAAATTGACGAGCTACTCGCTAATCCTGGGATCGTCAGAAATAAGCTTAAAGTCAATGCTGCCATTACTAATGCTAAAGCCTATCTCGACCTCGCTGATAAAGGGATAACATTCAATGATTACTTGTGGGATTATGTAGATGGCACACCGATCATAAATAGCTGGGAGGCATGGCAATCTACACCTGCTAATACACCACTAAGTGACAAGATCAGCAAACAACTTAAGAAGGATGGGTTTAAGTTCGTTGGTTCGACCATAGTATATGCCTTCATGCAAGCCGTAGGTATGGTTAATGATCACATCGTCACCTGTCACAGGTATGAAGATCTGAGTAATAAATAATATTGATACATCAATTAAGCGCCAGTTGAGTTGTATCTCAATTCGAAATTTTCATCAGAACATACTGCCTATCAAGACAATTCATATGATCAGAATTTCAGTATACCCATCAATTTGAATTTATACCATACATTGAAAGGTATAATATGAACTCCAGCATGAATCCTGCTGAGCACAGCCGTAAAATCCTACATGTCGACATGGATGCATACTATGCTTCAGTGGAGCAACGGGATAATCCAGCCTTAAAAGGCAAACCAATCGCAGTAGGTGGCAGTGAAAAAAGAGGAGTGATCACAACAGCCAGTTATGCTGCCAGAAAGTATGGCGTAGGTTCCGCCATGCCAGGATATATGGCTAAGCAGAAATGCCCCGAACTGATATTCGTCAAACCCCGATTTGAAGTGTATCGAGAGGTGTCGCATCAGATCAGAGATATCTTCAGATCCTATACAGATCTCATAGAACCGCTCTCACTCGATGAGGCCTACTTGGATATCACCACAAATAAAAAAGACATCTTATTAGCTACGGAGGTTGCAGATATGATACAAAAGGAGATTTTGGAATCTCTCAATCTAACTTGCTCCATAGGTGTGTCCTATTGTAAGTTTTTAGCTAAAATCGCCTCGGACCTCAAAAAGCCATATGGCATCACAGTTATCAAACCGCATCAGGCTATAAAGTTCATTGAGCAACTACCCGTGAAAAAGTTCTACGGCGTAGGAAAAGTAACAGCCGAAAAGATGAATAAGCTTGGCATCCATACTGGACTGGACCTCAAGGATAAGGATCAACATTTTCTCATTACTCATTTTGGTAAGTCCGGGCAGTACTTCTATGATATAGTGCGGGGGATTGATAATCGACCAGTCGTATCTTTTAGAGAGCGCAAGTCGCTCGCTGTTGAGAGAACCTTAGAAGAAAATCTAAGTGCTAAAGACGACATCATTCAGACTTGCGATGTGATTATTGATAAACTGGTAGCTCGTCTTGACAAACACAAGTCTTATGGACGTACATTAACCTTAAAGATTAAGCGAGCGGATTTCACAATTATAAACAGGAGTAAGTCGATTAAAACACGCTATGATAGTGAGCATATCATACGAGGTGAAACCTTAAAACTAATCGAAGACAATTTTGATACATTCGGAGAGGTTCGATTAATAGGCTTATCTATCAGCAATTTCACGTCAAGTGACAAACCTAATTCAGATCCACAGCTAAGAATAGATTTCTAACCTTGATAAGCATATGAATAAGATATTACTACTCATATTCGTCATAGCTCTTATTGGTGTGGTGCTCTACCTATATAGTGATTATACTTCACAGGCTCTTATACATAAGATCAGCGGGAAGCGCACTGTTGAAGGTGTCGTCACGGAAATAGAATCGGATGTAAGCAAGAGACTACAACAACCTCTCGATGAGGCTGGATACTCAGAACACTATCCAAAAAAGATTATCATGGTAGCCTACAAAGAAGAACGGCTTCTACAACTGTATGCTAATAACGGTGATCGAGTTAGGTTGATTAAAGAATATCCTTTTACAGCATTCAGCGGCAAACTTGGGCCTAAGCTGAGAGAGGGGGACTTGCAGATTCCTGAGGGAGTGTATGAAGTAAAGTTTCTAAATCCCAATAGCGCTTATCATCTATCCATTAAAGTGGGCTATCCAAATGAATATGATAAAGCAAAATCTGAGTTCTCCAATATAGAGGAGATGGGAGGCGACATCTTCATTCATGGCAAGTCATCAACTGTAGGATGTATCCCTATCGGAGATCAAGCTATCGAAGAAGTGTTCCTACTAACACATAAAGCCATATCCAATTCTATAAAGATTATAATCAGCCCAAGGAACTTCATCCTTAATCCACAGTATCCACAGATTGATCACATAAGTTGGGATGAAGAACTTTATGATATCATCCATGCAGAATTGAAAGAACTCCAATCCAAACAGATATAAGTAAACCCGACTTATCAGCTCTACCCTAACCTATTAATTGTATTCCTTCCTAACTGATACATATGTACTTCATCCGGTCCGTCTGCTATACGGATGATCCGTGCCCATGAAAACATATGGTAGAGCGGCAAGTCATTGCTTACACCCATGCCGCCGTGTACTTGTATGGCCCTATCGATCACACTTTGCGCCATATTAGGTGCAACGATCTTGATCATGGCAATCAGATCAGTAGCACCTTTGTTCCCATATTTATCCATTTTGTCAGCCGCCTCGAGTGTCAGTAATCTCGCCTGCTGTATATCACAGATGCTCTTAGCTACATCCTGTCTTACACTGCTAAAATTCTTAATAGGTCTTCCAAATGCGACTCTCTCTTGAGAGCGCTTACACATCAGTTCCATAGCCCGCTGTGACATGCCGATAAGGCGCATACAGTGGTGTATCCTTCCAGGACCTAATCTTCCTTGAGCGATCTCAAATCCTCGCCCCTCCCCTACAAGTATATTTTCTTTAGGGACTCGTACATTATTCAATTTGATTTCAGCATGCCCACCTGGACTATCCTGATTACCCATAGCATATAATCCTCTGACGATCTCTACACCTGGAGTATCTCTATCGACTAAGATCATGCTCTGCTGGCGATGACGATCTGCTTCTTTATCAGTTTTGCCCATTACGATCATGACCTTACATCTCGGATCCATAGCGCCCGATGACCACCACTTACGACCATTTATCACATACTCATCGCCATCAGCAACGATAGACGTCTCGATATTAGTTGCATCACTTGACGCCACTTCGGGCTCTGTCATGAGGAACGCCGATCTTATCTCCCCATTCATGAGAGGTGTGAGATATTTGTCCTGTTGAGCCTTCGTTCCATATTTAGCGAGCACTTCCATATTGCCCGTATCAGGAGCGGAGCAGTTAAACACTTCTGAACTCCACAGTACCCTTCCCATCATCTCTGCTAATGGCGCATACTCCAGATTGCTCAGACCCGGGCTAAAATCACCATAGTCCTCTGGTAAAAATAGATTCCAAAGACCTGCTTTCTTAGCTTTATTCTTGAGGGCATCAAGCCCTGGCCAGACTTGCCACAAGTTATTTTGATCACCAACCCACTCAGCATATTCATGTTCAACTGGATAGATGTGCTCATCCATAAATTGACCAAGTTTAGCCTGTAATTCCTTTACTTTATCACTGTAATCAAAATTCATATCTCTAATTAATAAGTTGATTATTATCTACTCAAAGTACTCTAAGTTCTGCGGCTCATAGGCTTGACCAAGCTAAAATATTTGGCAGCCTAACGGTCAGGAGGCTTAGGAGGTAAGAATACGCTCTCGATCCTCTCTTAACTGAGAGATTTGAGCTTGGATCTCTAAGTCCTGAGATTCGATATGATTCACAAGGCGACTCACTTCTCCTTTCGTCATATTGATGGATTGCATTGCTTGAGTAAGCTTTTGCTGCATAATCCAATCAGTGATGATATTATTGAAGAAAAATCCTGTAAAATCAGAAAACTGTCTTTCGTCTATATCAGCCGATAACTGCAGCCCTACATCCGACAACTCTTGTCGAAATAGGTTGAGATGATGCCTGACCTGGTAACTGAGATTACGTGCTCTATCCATAGCATCTCGACGAACCATCCGTTGCATCTGCCCACGGCGATTACCTGGAGGCCCGCCCCAACTGCGTACATTTTGTAATTGGTTGATCACTTGATTCAGTAGATTGATGCAGATTTTACCCTCTTCCGCGGCCTCTTCGAGTTCTTTCTTATGTTGATAATGCAGCTCCAGATCTTGGCTCAGGGTTAGCATTTTCTGTCGTAATACCGGATCGCTTTGGATAATTTCATTCTCACGATCACTTTTGAGCTGAACTAACTCTTGTTCAAGTTTAGATTTATCGCCCATTTTTGCTTCGAGCAGGTTGACCTCATATTCAAGCAAGTCTATGTTCTTTTGTACCTCTTCTACTTTGAGTGTCAGCTCTAAGTATTCTTGACGTTCTTTCTCAAGCTTCTGTTCTTTATTGCCCAATATCTTGTGAAAGATTGCTCGAGTACTCAAACCTTCCAACTTAGTGATATCGATTAACTCCTTATTGAGCTCACGATCCATTTTCTCCAATGTTGAGTATTGCTGCTCAAGATCTTGTTGTGATGTCTTGAGTTGTGAGGCCACGACATCGAGATGAACAATCTTAGAGATGGTTTCCTGTATAGATTTCTGAATATCAGTTCGAGCCATGTAAGCGATTGGATGATTAGGTATGATATAAATTCAAATATATTTCTTTGATCTGGGATCTTCCTGCTCTATATTACGTTACATTCAAAGAATAAATCGTTACTCATGGGAATCTTAGGAGATCTTAAAAAAATATTTTTCGCTACAGAGTCAATAGGTAAGTCGGCAGCTGGCAAGGGGAAAGACTTAGCAAAAGAAACAACGGAAGATATCCTGGAGCGTGCCAGCGATTTTGGTGATACCATTAAGTCTACAGCAAGCAATGTAGGTGGAGATCTAGCAGAGAAAACTGGTGGCCTACGTGACGCCATCCTGCATCAAGCTGAAGGTACATTAGACATGGTTGCCAAAAACGAGACGCTCAAGAACGTAGCCGAAAAAACAGAACAAATCGGAAGCAACATCCTCGAGAAGGGTGAAGAACTCATCAATAAAGGCTCGCAGAAAGTAGAAGAACTCGGGCAAACTATACTCGGGGAGAATAATGAGAATCTCGAGAAAGCCAAGGAGATGACCGCCGGCCTCGGCAGCAAGGTCTTAGAAACGAAAGATAAGCTCGTTGAGAAAGGTAAAGAATTCCAGGAGAACCTCAATGAGAAAATAGATGATACTCTTGCTAAAGCTAAAGCCGAAGAGGCTGCAGAATCTGCTAAACCCAAAAAGGATCTTCACGAGATCCTTGACGAGAACGATGGGTCAATGCTCGAAGGCAAGGATGACTTCTTCTCAAAGGCAGCTAAGTATGCGGATGGTGACTACCATGGTGCTGCCGAAGGAAGCATTACCGTCACAGACAACGTCTTAAAGGCGGGCGGAGAAACCGCCAAAGCTGCTGGATTCACTGACCTTGACGGCGATGGTAATGAAGTTATCGATGATGCCATCGTATTAGGAGAGGAAGAGTAAGGGCGAGAGTTAACGCCACCCCCTGCCCCCTCAAGGGGAATAACTTTGATTCGGAAATGGTATTTTCATGTTATCCTGACGTACGCATGTCAATTTTAATTGGGCATAATGTCCTCCTTATACTTGTCCCCCTTATGGGGGTTCGGGGGTGATTGAGATATTTTGCAAGTAAATTCTATATCTTAATGATCTCATCGTCAACGAATGGATCAAGCATCTCAATCCAACAACTTTCATTATAACCGGAGTCTTAATCAATTAGCAAAACTGAACAGAGCCAATATGACCAAGTCTGCGGCGTGCATGTGGAAATACGTCTTAGGTCAAAAGCAGATGCTCGGTTATCAGTTTCGTCGAGAACGATCAATACTAAATTATATCGCAGATTTCGTCTGTTTGGAATTACTCCTAATCATTGAAGTTGATGGTATTACTCATGATACTGACGCAGCACAAGAGAAAGATAAACTTCGGGATCAAGAACTAGGTAGTATCGGTTTCACCACTCTAAGATTCAGTAGTTGGGAGGTGCTTAACAGAATCAGCGATGTACAAGAAATGATTACGACTTGGGTTCACGAAAATGCTACCGTCCCACCAACAGGAAAAAGATCGAGAAAGAGACGATCATCCGACGGTTGAACTACTCCGCCTCGTAACCCCTTAATGGGGAAACTCAGACTCGGATGTCCCCCTCGAAGGGGTTCGGTGTAAACAACTCTGCTCAAGAGTTTCCGAAGTGATCTCTCCCCCTTGAGGGGGCTCGGGGGTGAACTGACATCATAAATTTTCTCTACATTCTGGCCTCCTTAAGACGGCTCAAGGGTGATCGCTACCCCTTGACTATACTGCCCAAGTCCGCAGGAGAATAGATCACGGACTTCAACACCTTCTTATCCTCATTGCGATAGACGAAGTATTTATTCGCTCGCTCGACGATATGAGACTCAGTGCCTTTGTTATTTAGATAGTGAGCTTGAGTCTCCTCTGCCTCTGCCATAGTCTGACAAGGCTTGCTCATATTAGACCGATGGACCTCGTCAAATAATGTCTTGAAACGAGGCGCTAAACCGAACTCTATAACAGCTCCTGATAACACATACTGGATATCCGCTAACGCATCAGCGATCTCTACGATATCTTTATCAGTAATTGCTTGCTTGAGCTCATCAAGTTCTTCTTGCAGGAGATTTAACCTCAACTGGCAACGTTCCTTAGCAGGTATGGTTGGCTCAGTTAAGATGGGTAAGTCGAATACCTCATGAAACTCAGCTACATCACTTAAGCCTTGAGGTTCTTTATATGATTTTGACATGGTTCTACTATTTTTGGAATGACTCGTGAGCCATATTGATCGAGACACAAGTATACATATCTCCAATAGTCTTTATATGAAAAGGAAGGAATTTTTGAAAAAAGGAATCGCCGCTGGTGTAGCTCTGGCTACTATGGGTGCTTGTGGTACGAAGGGTGATTCGGCAAATATTCATACCAAGAAGCGTATCAAGTGGAAAATGGTCACAACATGGCCGCCTAACTTCCCAGTCCTTGGTGAGGGTTGTCAACTCTTTGCAGAGTGGGTAGAAGAGATGTCCGAAGGCAAACTAATCATTGATGTCTATGGTGGTGGCGAATTAGTTCCTCCTCTACAAATCTTTGAAGCCGTCAGCAGTGGTGCTTGTGAGATTGGTCATGGATGTGCCTACTATTGGGCTGGGATACAACCTGCATTCCAATTCTTTGGTGGAGTACCTTTTGGAATGGATGCTCCTGAGTACAATGCATGGATGTATGAAGGGGGCGGCTTAGAACTTTGGACAGAATTATACTCTCGATATAACATCGTACCCAGACCCGCTGGCAACACCTCTGCTCAGATGGGCGGTTGGTTTAACAAGAAGATTGATACAATAGAGGACTTTAAAGGGCTCAAGATGCGTATGCCAAGCCTCGGAGGTAGAGTTCTTGAGCGTATCGGAGGCACAGCGGTACTATCTCCTGGTAGCGAGCTATATACCAATCTTGAACGAGGGGTCATCGACGCAACCGAGTGGATCGGTCCCTATCATGACTATTTAATGGGTTTTCACCAAATTGCAGAGTACTACTATTATCCAGGTTGGCACGAGCCAGGTTCTCTGCTCGAGAATATGATAAATAAGCGGGATTGGGATAATCTTACTCCAGAGTTACAGCAGATTGTCAGAGATGCCTCAGAACGATTAAACAAATTTATTTACACCACCTTTCGCACTAAAAACTATGAATACCTTCAGAAGATCAAGGCCGAAAGCGATGTTCAGATTCTTCCTTTCTCTCCTGATGTACTGAGTAATCTTGAAAGTACCTTTGATCAGATCCTCCAAGAAGAATCGCAAAAAGACCCATTGTTCAAGAGAGTCTATACCGCTTATCAAAATTTCAGAACAGATTATGCTAGACGAGATCTTCCTGCAGATACGCTATATTTCAATAGAGCTATTTAGTTCATGTTACCGAGAACGGTGATAATTTCACCTCTATGGCCAACCCTATCAAAATTGTATTTTAGCACCTGATTTATGACGTACGATCCTAAGTGTAACGAATAGTGGAGAAGAAATACGATCGAGAGAACTCGAATATCTATAACCCATTGATCCTCATTTCTATTGTTATATTGACTGCCATCACATGGGCAGGCTGTCATAGAAATGCATATCAGGCGAAATCCTTCTACCTCGGTGGCATCCAGGTCAACGAACCCAATACTAATGAATGGGTCAGCTCACTCAAAGACGTGGGGATGAATACCGTCTCTGTAACGGTATACGCTCGTCAGGGCATCTGGAATAGCGATAATATCTGGTGGAATGAACATGATGAATCCGTAGTACACGAAATCCGTGCTGCTAAAGAGCAAGGATTAAAAGTGGTGTTTATACCACGGGTAACCTTGGATCACTACTTTGAAGAAAATAGTTTCCTGTGGCACGGCATGACCATGCCTAAGTCAGATACTCTACTGACTAATTGGTTTGACTGGTATACCGTATTTGTAGAAAAATGGGCTAAAGTATGTGAAGCCGAAGGTGTCGATGTGATGGCCATCGGAAGCGAAATGAGAGTACTATCCGCTACCCAGGCAGTTACAGAAATTCCAGAATTAGAATCATACTACCTCAATCCCCATAAGCAGAAGGAATATATCGATGATCGGATGCAATATCGGGATATGATTCCGCCAGAAGAACTGTGGGTTCGAGGCAAGGACTCCAACTACGAATCGCTCCTGAAGTATCTCCAAGATGAAGTAGCAACTAAAGTCAAGTGGGCAGAGTCTTTAGCCTATGCTGACGCTGAAAATCCCATAGCCGCTATCAACAATCGCAGAGCACTAATGCTCGATAAGTGGTACGAACTCATCACTACCGTACGACAATCCTACACAGGAGAGCTAACCTATGCGGCAAACTTTGACAATTATCAAAACGTGGCATTCTGGGATCAGCTCGATTTTATTGGTATTAACGCCTATTTCAAACTTAGAGATTACAAACCAAATGTTTCAGAGGCATTCCTCACAGAAGAATTTGAAAAGTCTTGGGGTCGCATTTTCGCAGATCTCAATTTCTTCCGCCAAGAACATAACCTAAAGCAGCGAGCCCTATTCACAGAGCTGGGATATCTCTATCGAGAGAATAGCACGATAATGCCATGGGAGGGATTTGGCTTTTCCATTGCACATTCTATGGGCCGTAAAGATCTGCTCGTCTGGAGTAAACAAAAACCCGATCAAAACGAACGGAGGCTTGCTGTAGAAGCCCTCTATAAAATCAATAAGAAGTACGATCTACTGAGTGGTATCCTTTATTGGAAACTCACCACTAAAGAGTATCACATACCCTATGAACCATTTGTGCTACATATACAGAAGGATAGCAATGATCCTCTTCAGAAGTCTTTAATAAGATTTTTAGAGCTGTAAGCACATTTGGATATTAGAAGGAGGAGGAAAACTCTTTTGAAGAGTTCATGGCTTCATGCTGGACGGAGATAGAGTTTAGATTGTTTAGTTGAGTTTCTGGATTTATGCAGGGTGGATATTGGGTTAGATTGTTTCAATTGATTTCCTGGGTCTATGCAGGGTGGATATTGGGTTAGATTGTTTCAATTGGTTTACTGGTTCATGCAGGGTGGATATTGGGGTTAGATTGTTTTCAATTGGATTTCTGGGTTCGTGCAGGGCGGATATTGGGGTTAGATTGTTTTCAGTTGGATTTCTGGGTTCGTGCAGGGCGGATATTGGTGTTAATTGGGTTATTTAGGGTTTTGTAGTTTTTTATTATTCCTTAATTCCTTACGGCTTTCAGTGTAAAGACACATCTATGGCCTTCTGAACCACTTGAATATAGATGAATGGAATTGTTGAATCGTTTTTTGGCAGATATGGGGATATTTTTGGTTGCACGTTGAGATAGGGCTTTCTGGTTGGACTTTCACTTTTTGTCTTGATATAGATCGAAGAGCTTCCGCTCACATCAGATTATATTATACGTACAAGAGGCATTCCTAAAGATTAAAAGATCCAGCGAATAAGAATTCTAATTATAGTCGATCAATTATCACAGAGATATTTTTTAAATCTAAAAACTCCAGTACATTTGCACTCGCTTAGGTAAAGACTACTAAGTGTTAAAATGGAGGAGTGGCAGAGCGGTTGAATGCACTGGTCTTGAAAACCAGCATACCTTTACGGGTATCGGGGGTTCGAATCCCTCCTCCTCCGCAGCAGGC